>MHSR01000025.1 GCA_001822815.1 Candidatus Terrybacteria bacterium RIFCSPHIGHO2_01_FULL_43_35 | reverse complement strand
CATACTTATGACCACCCGCATTTCATCTTGGATAATCTAGCCGATGAACAAATAACTTCCGAATTAGTGAAAACCGAGAGCATATTCCGTGCTAAAGGATATGAGGCCAAGCCGTTATTTAGATATCCTTACGGCGAGAGGAATCGGCATACGGATGAAATAGTTAAATCTTTGGGCTATAAACCGACACCTTGGACCCTTGATTCTTTGGGTTGGCAAGGGACCCATTCTTCCTATGAAATAGTAAGCAGAGTTGTAGATAAAATAGGTCCCAACGGCATAGTGCTTATGCATGTGGGTAGCAAGGAGGATGTGGCGGCTCTGCCCCAAATTATTGATAAGCTTAAAGATCTTTATCGTTTCGTCTTTGTGTCGGAGCTTTAGGGAGGATTACAAGCGGCTGGTCTGTTCGCGTCTGCAAGGGATCCCTCCGTACGATATTGCCGTTCCGGCTAAATGGAACGAGCCTTAAGGCCGCTCGCAGATCCGCCGCTTGTTTTTTTGAGGTTCTTATTTTTTGTCTAGTAAGGCAAAATTGGAATTGGAGTGGGCGCATCTGTTATAATGGTTAGCGGTTAAGATTTACTTATTTTATGAATAAATTAGATGGACCAAAATTTAGGGAAGATCCGGCGTACGAATATAATGACGTTGATTTGGAGCAGCAATTTTCGGATATAGGTTCCCGCAAGGAAATAAATTTAAGCAGCCATTTTTCAAAACGAATAGTTATAAACAAACCGTTTGTGAGCGCGCCAATGGATACGGTTACGGGTTCAGCCATGGCCATTGCCTTGGCTCGTAAAGGCGCTATAGGAGTTTTGCCGCGCTTCACCTCAATTGACTATCAGGTTCAAGAGGTTTCACGAGTGAAACGCTCTGGCTATTTCATTATTGAACATCCGGTTGTCTTAACCCCCAAGCATACTGTTCAGGATGCGCGTAATATTATTTCTGAACACGGCGTGGGAGGGATTGTCGTAGTTGAAAATATGGAAAATAGGAAAGCGGTGGGGATTGCGACCACGCGCGATATGATGTCCGAAGAAGGAAATACATTGCTCAAAGACGTTATGAATCATCACGAGCTTGTCACAGCGCCTCCGGGTACAACTATGGGGGAGGCTAAGAAAATTTTGCACGACAACCGTATTGAGAAATTGCCGCTTGTAGATGAAAACGATGTTCTGGTCGGTTTAATCACACAGAAAGATATAGAGTTTGTTGAGCGTTATCCTTTGGCCGCGCGCGACAAACAAGGTAGGCCAAGAGTTGCTGCCGCGGTGGGCATACGCGATGAAGATTTTATCAAGCGGGCTGAAAAATTAGTTGAAGCAGGAGCCGATGCGTTGGTGGTAGACATTGCGCATGGCGGTTTGAAGAAATGCGCCGACGCAACTAAATATCTTGCCGAAACTTTCAAGCATGTTGATATAGTAAGCGGTAATGTAATGACTGCCGATTTAACCAAAATGTTAATTGAAGCAGGTGCCGCCGGTATAAGAGTAGGCATAGCTCCGGGGTATGCCTGTAGGACGCGTGGAGTTACTGGCGTTGGCGGCGGTCAGATGACCACCGTTTATGAATGTGCGAAAGCCGCGAAAGAATATGATATTCCGGTTATTGCCGATGGCGGCATCAGAGAATTGGGTGATTTGGGTAAAGCATTGGCTGCTGGCGCTTCCACGGTAATGATGGGCGCAATGTTCGCTGGAACCGAGGAAACCCCTGGCAAAACTATAGTTGGCATGAATGGTCTTTCATATAAGCTTTACCGAGGCATGGCATCGTTAGGGGCTAATCTTACGCTGCAGCAAGCCGATGGCAAAGATGTATTAAGTCAGAGTGCGGCGCAAATTACTCCTGAAGGTGACCATTTAATGATCCCCGCAAAAGGAGAGGTGGGAGATTTGATAGATCAGATGGCCGGCGCTTTACGTTCCACAATGAGTTATATAGGCGCACGCACCATTGCCGAAATGTCACAGAAAGCGATGTTTAGAGTTCGCGCCACGGGCGGGCTAATACAAATACAGTAAAAATTATCCACAACCGTTAACCTTTTTCGTGTTATAATCAAAATAGGAAAAACACAAAAGCCACCCGTTTTTAGGTGACTTAAGTGTAATTGGCTCCCGAGGATTCGAACCTCTATTCGCCCCACGAAACTAATTTTAAGGATTAGCCTGACTTCCAAAGTCAGCAAGGAGCCAGCGAAATGAAGCGATTTTTTCGCTTCATTTTTATATTAACACGCACATAATAGTGTAGTTATCCACAAATAGTAAAATTTTCTAAACGAGGCCGTTTTTTGGCTGGTAAACCAGCGCTTTGAGGGTGTGCCTTAAAGCCTTATAATTAAGTGTATGTCTATATATGCTAAACCTTGGCATATTTTGCCCGAAAGGGAGGTTTTAACGCAGCTTAAAACAAAGCGCGCTGGTATTGATAATACAGAGGCTGCGAAAAGGCTCAAAGAATTCGGGCCCAATACCTTACCCGAAGGAGCTAGGCATACCATTGTGGGTTTTTTGTGGGAGCAGTTTGAGAATCCATTTGTTGTCATACTTTTGATTGCCGCAGGTATAACACTTTGGCTTAAAGACCCCCTTGATTCTTTGGTGATTCTGATAGCATTGTTCGTGAACGTATTTTTTGGATTTTTTCAGGAATTGAAGTCTGAGCGCACCATTGAGGCCTTGAAGGCGCTAGTGAAGTATGATGCTCCGATAATACGTGAAGGTTCGTTGATAATGATTCCGGCAGATCAAGTTGTTCCAGGGGATATTCTGATATTGAGAGCAGGTGAGAGGGTGCTCGCCGACGCTCGAGTCATTGAAGCCGACATGCTCGAGATTTCTGAAGCCTTGCTTACAGGAGAAACATTGCCCATAAAGAAGAGTTCTGAAGTTATAGCCGAAGGCGCTTCTGTTCCTGACCGTACCAATATGGTATATGCCGGAACAATAGTTAACCGCGGCGATGGTCTAAGCGTTGTTGTTGCAACGGGAATTAATACGCAAGCGGGTGGTATTGCACAAAGTTTGGTAGAGCTTGAAGAAGGATTGACGCCGTTGCAAAAACGTTTACAGCACCTGGCTAATTTTGTTACAGTCGGCATTATTGGCATTGCTTCTGCAATTTTTATCATCGGATTATCTACGGCCATTCCACCTGTTAAAATATTTGCTACCGCGGTTGCTATAGCCGTTGCGGCCATACCAGCCGAATTGGTTGTTGCAGTAACTATTATTCTCACAGTTGGCATGAGACGCCTTTTAGAACGCAAGGCACTAATAAGAAAATTAGTAGCCGCAGAAACCCTAGGTTCGGTCACGGCGCTTTGCGTAGATAAAACAGGTACGTTGACCGAGGGGCAAATGCAAGTCGTCGATTTTATTGTTGAAGGAGGCGAGCCGACACGCGATATGCTTTTGAGAGCGGGCATTTTCTGCAACGAAGCGCAAATTGAACCCGGCGGAAAAATATTAGGTGAAACAACCGATGTAGCCTTACTGCATGCAGCACGCGAAGCTGGACACGGCGATATTATTTCCATGCGCAAGGATCGTACCTTAGACATCCTGCCCTTTGAATCTCTTAATAGGTATATGGCCGCTTTGGTTATAGAAGAAGAAGGCACGACCATTTACGTCAAAGGCGCCGCTGAAATACTTTTGCCTTCAGCAAGCTTTTTCATGCATAAAGATTTAAACATCCCGATGTTGGATGCGGATCGCGAACGTTTGATGCAAAAGCACGACGAATCAAGCGGACAGGGCTACAGGCTTATTGCTTTGGGATATCGCCGCTTTAAGGTTGATGGCGCGCCTCTGCATCTTGAGGACATAAATAACCCTCTTGAAGAGCTGATCTTGATAGGATTTGCGGTTATTGAAGACCCTCTACGTTTGAGTACCAAAGACGCGTTAGTTGATATGGAGAGAGCTGGTGTGAAAGTTTCAATATTGACCGGCGACCATATTTTAACCGCTCAAAACGTTGCGGCTAAATTAGGTATTTTTGAAAAAGGCGAAAGGGTTATAAGCGGCACAGAACTTGAAAGTATGCCGGATGAAATTTTCGCCCAGCAAGTAAGTAATGTCGGGTTATACGCAAGAGTATTGCCTCATCAAAAGCTGAAAATCGTCTCGGCCCTTCAGGCACAAGGCGAAGTCGTAGCCATGACTGGCGATGGTATAAACGACGCTCCGGCCTTAAAGAAGGCTGACATCGGTATTGCCGTAGGCGGAGCCGCAGACGTGGCGAAAGAAGCCTCGGATATTATTTTACTGGATAGTAATTTTGAAACGATAGTTGAAGCTATAAAAGAAGGCCGGGTCATATTTGATAACATACGCAAGGCCACACTTTTTCTTTTTATAGATTCGGTGGGAGAGATTATACTTGTTGGTGGTTATCTTCTACTAAGCATTTTTGGTGTTGTGCCCACCGGCATTTTGCCGCTTCTGGCAGCGCAGATTTTATGGATAAATCTGGCTGAGGACAGCTTGCCTAATTTTGCCTTGGCTTTTGAAAAAGGAGAGCACGATGTTATGAGCCGTCCGCCTACACCACGCGACATGCCCATAGTGAACCTACAAGCATTGGCTCTTATGCTCGGTGTTAGTATAGCCACTAGTGTTTTGCTGTTAGGTATTTTTATTTGGATGCAGGGTAGTATTCCTTTGGATGAGGCGCGCACGATAGTTTTTGCCGCCTCGGGCATTGATTCGCTTTTCTATATATTATCGATACGTAAGTTGAGTGTACCCATTTGGAAAAGCAAGCCATGGGAAAACCCGTGGATGCCTACTGCTATTTTGGCCGGTTTGGGCCTGATGTTCAGCGCCATATACCTACCGCCCCTGCAAGCCATACTGCAAACAGTGCCGTTATCGTTTGGTGATTTAGGTATCGTGGCTATTTACGTCGCCTTCGGTGTACTCCTTTTCGAAATGATCAAGATTATTCTGGGCCTTTTAGATGAAAAAGAAAGAAAGCAGCTAAAAATTTATGAAGTTGACAAAGCTTAAATCTAAAAATACGCTTTTCTTTACTTCGGTTTTAAGTAGCGCGTTGATAAATTTAACGCTTTGGATTATTGTCTGGCGAGGATTTCCGCCCTCCGAAATACCCTACGTGATACACTATTCTATTTTGAGCGGCAGTGATATTTTCGGTACTCAGCAGAATTTGTATATAGTGCCGTTTTTGGGGCTGGTACTTTTAGTTTTGAATACCGCGATCGCCATCTTTATTAAGAATCGCGAAGGTTTATTATTTTATATATTTTACGTGTTCCCAATAATATTACAGATTTTTCTGTTTATTGCGCTTATGGCTCTGCTTAGATTTAACTATCGAATTTAAAAACGCAAACCGCAAAACGAAAGATTAAAAAGAACGGCGCAAAATTTAACATTCGATTATATGTACGGATTATTCTTTTGTGCTTTACGCTTTTAGTTTTAGGTTATTTTAGATTATGTTTTTCAGCTATATTTTCCTGCCCACAATAACAGCTATTTTTTTATCTTTATCGTTAACTGCCTTTATACGTTTTTTAGCCTTACGGTTAAAAGTTTTAAGCAGACTTGGGAGTAGGCATGCAGGCTTACATGCAAAACCTATGCTTGGCGGGGCCGCGATATTTTTGACCTTTGTGCTTATAACGGTGTTTTATCCAGGTTTAGTGATAACCAAAATAATTGCCGCCATAATAGCCGCAACCCTGCTCCTTATTGTGGTAGGAATAGTTGATGATATAAAACCTTTATCGTGGCAAACTCAACTGTATGCTCAACTAGCCGCTTGTTTTGTAATAGTGGCGTCAGGCGTCAGATTATTTTATATAAATAATCCTTTTGGCGGAGTTTTAAAATTAGATCAATGGCAGGTAAATTTTCCGGGTGTTGACTCCATTCCAATCTTAGGAACCATTTTTATCGTTATCTGGTTATTAGTTTTCGCAAACGCTTTCAATTGGCTGGACGGAATAGACGGTTTGGCATCGGGAGTGGGAAGTATTGCTTTTATTATCTTGGCGTTGCTGTCCTTAACAGCAAGCGTTTTTCAACCGCCGGTAGCCATACTTTCATCTATTTTGGCCGGTGCCACCCTCGGATTTTTTATCTGGAATTTTCCTAAAGCTAAGATATATCTTGGCGGTTCAAGCATAGCTATAGGATTTATTTTGGGCGCTATGTCGGTTTTTGCCGGCGCCAAAGTTGCTACGACTTTTTTGGTTTTTGCCATACCTTTAATAGATGTCTTATGGGTCATTGCCGGAAGGTTTATGCGCCGCAAAAGTATTTTTGTCGGTGATGCCACTCATTTGCACCATCGTTTACTTAAGCGCGGATGGAGCGAGAAGAAAATTTTAGTTTTTTTGCTCGTTATAACATCCGTGGCCGGAGTTTTATCTATAATTTTTGCCGGTATTGCGAAATTTATCATAATTCTGCTTTTTATTTTAGGGACAGTTTTGTCCTTTTTGTTTATAGATAAAAATCTAAAATCGGTTTAATCGTTCTTTTGTGTTATAATATACATAGGAATTAAGCATTTTTATTAAAATGACTGAACAGCCGCAACATATAGAACAGGAAATAGCCGCTTTGGAGGCTAGGCTTGCAGAAAAGCGGCAGGCCTTGAGTGGCACGCAAGAACAAAAGCCTGAAAAAGAAATAGTGCGCGAGGCGGTGGCCGAACGTATGATCAGCGCCAAGACGCCCCAATTTATTGCGCAACCGATAATGAAACAGGGCCAAAGCACAACTAAAGTTCCTAGCAAAGAAGAACTTATTTCTATTTCTCCAGACAAACAGGTTGCCATTTTGGTTAATATTGCCCTTGAGCAAAGTATTGACCATGCCATTGAAGTAGTCAAAAGTCTGAATGATCCTTTTGTTTATGATTCTTTGCATGACGCGTTGACCAGCATGTTTTTCAACGAATTGGTTAAAAGAAAGAAAATAATACTTGAGTAAAGCACATATGATATTTTTTATTTTCGTCGGAATATTAGCCTTGGCGGGTTATTTTATATTTTCTCGTTTAAGCGAACACTATCTTTTAATACGCGCGCTTAATTTAACTTTGGTAAGAGTGCGACTGCCCAGAGTTTTTACTGAAAGGGAAGTAGGCGAAAAGCAACAAAGATCCCAAAAGGATTTGATAGGTATTATGGAACAATTATTGTCAGGTATCACACAGATGCGCGAACGTGGGATATTAGGATTAATTTTGGGCCGGCCGTATATTGTTTTTGAGATCGCCAGTCCAAATGTAGGCGAGGAGATAACTTTTTATTATGCCGCTCCACGGCGTTGGGTTAGCGCCTTTGAAAAAGCCGTGCACGGCCTTTATCCTGATGCCGAAATAATGCCAATTAACGATTACAACATTTTTCATCCGCAAGGCATTAGCGCCGGAGCAACTCTTGTCTTATCTAATCATTGGGCGCTTCCTATAAAAACTTACCGTAATCTTGAAGTAGATCCTTTAGAAACCATAACCAACGCGTTAAGCAAACTAAAAGAGACCGGCGAGGGCGCAGCGATACAGTTAGTTGTACGACCGGGCGGCAACAGAAAAAGAAAGTTGAGTGTAAGGATAGCTAAACAAATGCAAAAAAGCGGCCACGATTTCTTCAGAGCCAAAAGAGAAGTCACTGTCAGCGTTCATTCTGTCTTAATCGAGATGGGTAAAGTTTTGGGTGGCAAAAGCAATAAGGAAATGCAGCGCCAAGCAACGCAACAGCAACAAAATCGCATGAGTCCTCTCAACGCAAGTACGCCATGGTTTGCGGAATCCCAACAACCCATAACCCCAATGCATCAGGAGATCATTAAAGCCGTAGAAAACAAAAGCTCAAAACTTTTTTTTGATACAAATATACGACTTATAGCTTCGGCGCCAAGCGAACCCGAAGCCGAAGAGATTTTAATCCATATGGAAGGCGCTTTTGCGCAGTTCAGCGACCCGCATTTGAATAGTTTCCGAAGTAGGCGCAAAAGCGGCAAGTCCTTGCAAAATCTTTTATTCCGCTACGCTTTCAGGATATTCAGGTCGGAAGAAAGCATCGCTTTAAGTTCCGAGGAAATCGCCAGCATATTTCATTTTCCCAACGTTCCATTGGATACGCCGAAAGTAGAGTTTCTTAAAGCTAGGCCGTCTGCCCCACCGGTTGATTTGTCCAAAGAAGGTATTATCCTTGGCCGTAACATTTATCGCGGCCAAGAAACCTTAGTGCGCATGGCTATTGAAGACAGAAGAAGACATCTTTATATAGTAGGTCAAACTGGAACAGGTAAAACCACGCTTCTGCAGGAAATGATTCGTCAGGATATACTTGCCGGGAACGGCGTTGGAGTAATTGATCCGCATGGTGATTTGGCCGACAGTGTTCTTGCGATTGTACCGCGTACAAGAGCCGAAGACGTGATATATTTTGATCCCTCAGATACAGAAAGACCAATAGGCTTAAATATGCTTGAGTGGAAAACGTCGGAGCAAAAAGATTTTGCGGTGCAAGAAATGATCCGCATCTTTGAAAAGTTGTTTCCACCAGAAGTAATTGGCCCCATGTTTGAACACAATATGCGCAATGCCATGCTTACTCTAATGGCCGATGCCGAAGATCCGGGTACCATAGCTGAAATACCGCGCATTTTTACTGATGAAGTCTTCGCCGCCACCAAAGTCGCAAAAGTCCGTGATCCCATGGTCAAGGCTTTTTGGGAAAAAGAGATGGCTAAAACTACAGAGTTTCATAAGTCAGAAATGTTGGGTTATCTTATTTCCAAGGTTGGCCGTTTTGTTGAGAATGAAATGCTGCGGAATATAATCGGTCAGGCAAAGTCGGGTTTTGACTTGAAAGAAATAATGGATAGCGGCAAGATTTTCATAGCCAATCTTTCTAAAGGCAAAACCGGTGAAGTCAACTCATCGCTTTTGGGTCTTGTGCTGGTTGCCAAAATGCAGATGGCGGCCATGTCCCGCGCCAGCATGGCCGAAGAACACCGCAAAGATTTCTTCCTTTATGTGGACGAGTTTCAGAATTTCACGACCGATTCTATATCTACTATTCTTTCCGAAGCGCGGAAATACAAACTGGATCTAATAATTGCTCATCAATTTATTTCGCAATTAAGCGATCAGATACGCGAAGCTGTTTTTGGCAACGTGGGATCAATAATTTCTTTCCGTGTAGGTTCAAAGGATGCAGAGTTTTTGGTTAAACAATTCGCCCCGGTTTTTAATGAGCGAGATTTGGTTAATATAGATAATTTCAGTAATTATGTGAAATTAATGGTACACGGTAAAAATACCCTGCCGTTCAATACCGAATTGTTTCCGCCAAGTCCTGGTAATCCGGATGCGATAGCGGCATTGAAAGAACTTTCGCGTATGCGCTGGGGCCGGCCCAAAGCAGAAGTTGAAAACGAGATATTCAGCCGTTCTAAGCTTGCCGCAAATACCAGCGGTCCGGCAACATTCGTGCCCGGAGAAACCAACAGATAAAATTATTGACAAAGTAAGAAATTTATATTATAATTAAGATATGTTTAATCCAGAGAATCCTATGCCCGAACAAGAAGCTTACAAAGAAACAAAAAGACCGGATTCAAACCCGGATATTCAGACCGAGAATATAATAGTTGAATCCGATGCGGTCACGGAAACGAAACATATAAATTTGTTAAATGATAATTTTGAATTTGAGGCTTACGCTCGCGGCATTTTTTACAGCGGTGTGGAATATTTGAAAGATGCGGTTCAAAATGGACGGATGGACGAAAAAGCAGCGGATGAGCTGCGTGAAGAAATAAGATTGGCCAACCGAGCTTTGGCTGCGGGTGATTTGAAAAACTCCGCTTTGGTGGAAGTTATATCTAAATACGAATCTACCGAAGAAAGGCAAGCGAAAGGAAGGCTCAATGATACCACTCAAAACTTGCTTGGAGCTGGTTCAGCTGAAGAAATGGATAAGGCCGAAATTAAAATTGCGCAGGCAAGAAAAAAATATGAAGTATTGCATTCTGATAGATTTGCCGTTATGAAAGACGTTCAAGGTATTTCTGCCGAACGGCTTGAAGCATATAAAATCCAAAAAGCAAAAAGGGAATTCACGGGCTTGCTTTTAAAGACAGCGCTTATTGAAGATGAAGAACAGCGAAACCGTGCCTTGAAATTGATTGCGGCGCACATGGCCGGGGCAGGAAATTTGGAAAATGCCAAAGTGGCGCTTAAACTTCTTGAAGATGATGCGGTTCATGACGAAGCGGTCAAGAGTATAGTACACACTTTGGCCTGGAAGAACGGCGCTGATTATGAAGCGATATCCGCTTTCAGTAAGACGGCTTTCAGGAATTCAGCATTGGTTAAAGAAGCCGAGGCTGATATTTTATTGGCGAAGCTCGGCAAAGAAGAAATAAGTTTAGGCGAATACACACTTGAACAATTATTGCGCAGGCGTGATGCTGTACAAGAAAAACTATCAAAGATTAAGGAAACACCGCAAATGCAAGCTCTTGGGCAAAAATTCGGCCAAATAGAAAATTGGCTTAATGATCATGAACAATATGTTATAGCTGCACCAACAGCTCCAATGCTGGCAGCAAAAGCTCTTTTGCAAAAAGCTGGTTTGGGTAAAATAGACAAAGGAGCGCTTAAAGGCGGCGCGATCGTTTTGGGCTTAAGTTTCTTGTGGCTTTTTACGTGGGCCATAGAAAAAACAATGAAATGGGTGGTTAAGGACCTGTTTTCAAGCGAATTATATTCTGACGCGCCTGCCTGGGCCAAGCGTATGATTGAGGGTTCGCCAGAAAAAGCTAAGGCCGGGGCTTAAAAATTTAATTTTTTATGACCGATCCGTTGGATTTATTTAATTTACTTCCTGAAGAAGACCGAGATAAGATTTCGGCCGATGCCCAGCATATTATTCTTTTGCGCGCTATAAAACGCGCTCATGACGCAATGTCGCCGAAAGTAGCCGAACGCTTTTTAAAGCTTTTTCACGATGTCAATTTAGATGACCAGATAAAACTAGCTTTTTTGGAAGAGTACATGCCCGATTTCCCCAAATTTATACTCCAAGAAGCGGAAAATTTAAGAAAAGAATTGTCGAGAGGGTGACATTTAAGCTTTATTTATCGCTTTACCAACTGCGCTCGCTACGCGGCTTTTTTTATGCGAAAATTAGAGCATGGCGCAGTCAATAGCGGTAATAATGGGCGGACCGTCCTCGGAACACGAGATTTCTCTTCATTCCGGGCAGATGATTTTGCGCGTCTTGGCGGAGCGATACCGTAATATAAAACCGATAATTGTAAGTAAAGAAGGCTATTGGCATGTTGACGGCAAAACCGTTTCCATAGAAAGGGCATTATCTGATATAAAGGTTGCTTTGCTTGCCACGCATGGTCAATGGGGTGAAGACGGACATTTGCAAGCCATATTGGAAAATTTCAGCGTTCCCTATACCGGCTCGCGCGTGGGAGCAAGCGCCTTGGCTTTTGACAAATCCATCAGCCGAGTAATTTTTCGAGCATCAGGATTAAATATTCCTGAAGGCATGGTTATGATTAAAAATTCTCTGCCGCCTGAAGAAAGAGCTAAGGAAATAATTCGTGTTATGCCAAACGGCTCATGGCTTGTTAAACCTGCACAGGCTGGTTCTTCGGTAGGAGTTAGTTTTGCAAAATATGTCAAACAGTTGGTGCCGGCAATGGCCGAAGCATGGAAATTTGGATCAGTAATTTTGGTGGAAGAATATATAGATGGTATTGAGATTACTTGTGGCGTGCTTGAGGATTTAAAAACAAAGCAGATATTTGCGCTTCCTTTAACGCAGATAATACCTCCTCCTAAACATGATTTTTTTGATTTTTCGGCAAAATATTCCGGAGAAACCATGGAGATAACTCCCGCACCAATAGACAACAAAGTGGCTGAGCTGGCACGGGAGGCGGCTTTAAGGGCTCATGCAGCAATAGGCGCGCGACACTATTCGAGGGTTGATATGATCTTAAAAAATAACGTACCTCATATACTTGAAATAAATACTCTGCCAGGTCTAACCGATCAGTCGCTTTTGCCAAAACAGGCTCAAGCTAGAGGTTTGGGTTTCGCCGAATTATTAGAACATCTGATACAACTGGCCTTGGTGGATGCGCAATAGCATATATATATGCTATAAATAAATATAAATAATAAAAGTAGTCCCTCGACTTCGCTCGGGTCGTTCAGGCCATTCAGGTTCTGAAGAGTCTTCAGACTCGAAGAGATGCAACGTTGCTGTAATCCCTGGGCGAGGCTAAAGTAATCCCTCGCTGCGCTCGGGATGCAGTTGTTGCATCCACTCGCGCGGCTCGTGGGCAACAACTAGCAGATGGAACGCATACCCATAGCAAAAACAACAGAAAATAAAGGCCGTCAGGTTAAGGTAGCTGGCTGGGTACATGTCAGACGCGACCACGGAAAAATAATTTTTATAGATTTGCGTGATCGAACCGGCATATTGCAGGTTGTTTTTGCGCCAAGCCGCGATGAAGCGGGCTTAGGCGTTTATGAGAATGCCAAACACTTGCGTTCCGAATGGGTAGTGGCTATAGAAGGCAAGATTAACGAAAGGCCGGCAAATGCAAGGAATGCGGAGTTGGTTACCGGCGATGTTGAACTTTTAGCCAGCAATTTAGAGATAATTTCCGAATCTTTAACACCGCCATTTGATATTTCTGATGAGCGGGCCATGCAAGAGGTTTCCGAAGAATTAATAATGAAATACCGCTACTTAGACCTTAGGCGCCCAACGCGGTATAAAAATACGGCTCTCCGGCACAGAATAATAAAATTTATACGCGATTTTCTGGATAAAGAAGGGTTTTTGGAAATAGAAACGCCTATTTTGACCAAATCCACACCCGAGGGCGCGCGTGATTATTTAGTGCCATCGCGTCTGCATAAGGGAAGTTTTTATGCTTTGCCGCAATCTCCGCAACAATATAAACAGTTATTGATGGTTGGAGGTATTGAAAAATATTTTCAGATAGCGAGATGTTTTCGCGATGAAGATACCAGAGGAGATAGGCAGCCGGAATTCACGCAGATGGATTTAGAAATGAGTTTTGTCGGCCAAGAAGAAGTAATGAATTTGAATGAACGCATGTTGGTAGAGTTGGTTAAGGCGATTTGTCCTGATAAAGAAATACAAGAAATGCCCTTTCCGCGTATAAGTTATGACGAGGCGATAAAAAAATATGGTACCGACCGACCAGACATGCGCAAAGATAAAAGTAATCCCAACCTTCTTGCTTTCTGTTGGGTGATTGATTTTCCATTTTTTGAAAAAACCGATAATGGATCCTGGACCTTTACTCACAATCCTTTTTCTGCGCCAAAACCAGAATTTATGAAAGATTTGCTGACCGAAAAGAACATTTCAAAAATACTTACCACGCAATATGACGTTACGCTGAACGGTTGGGAAATAGGTGGGGGAAGCATTCGTAACCACAAGGCTGAAGCGCTTGAAGCGGTGTTCAAGATAATGGGTTTTGATGAAGAACGAATACAGAATAATTTTGGCCATATGCTTGAGGCTTTCCACTACGGCGCTCCGCCACATGGCGGCATCGCTTGGGGCATGGACAGGTTGGTAATGATATTGGCTGGCCAGCCTAATATAAGAGAAGTCATCGCTTTTCCAAAAACCGGTGATGGACGCGATTTGATGATGAATGCCCCCGCTCAAGTAAGTTTTGAACAGTTACGCGAGCTTGGATTGTCGGTTAAAAAACCAGAAATATAATTTAAGATAGTCCCTCGACTTCGATCGGATCGTTCAGGCCATTCAGGTTCTGAAGAGTCTTCAGACTCGAAGAGATGCACTTTGTTGTAATTCCTGGCAAGGATCGGGAACAACAAAGGCACATTTTATAATTTCAGTTATGAATTCTAAACAGCATTTTTCAAGTTCGCTGGTTTTATTGGGCATTTTTTTGCTTATAATCGTCGGAGTTTATACCGATGTAAATCGTATACTTTCAAAAATAACTTCAACTTTAGTTCTATCCAAGGCTTCCTTAACGCAATCCATATCGGTAGATATAAATTTGGAGAATGGAGGAGGGGAAATAGACGAGCCGGATAATTCCGAGCCTTTAGTTATTTCTTATCTTGCCCCGCCGCCAACCATTCTCCCGGCTCGCGATTGGTCGGTCCAGATTCCTGAAATTACTGCCCAAAGCTATTTTGTTCTGGATGGGCAGACCAATACGATACTTCTCAACAAAGGCGAGAATGAAAAGAGACCTGTCGCAAGCTTGACCAAGCTTGTCACCGCTTTTATTGCTTTAAAATATATACCGCCTTCGGCGCCTATTTTAGTATCCGCCGAGGCGGCAGCTACCGAAGGCAAGGCCGGTGATCTTTTTGCCGGCGAATCTTTAAGTTTTTATGATGCCTTAGCCGCACTTCTTTTGCCTTCCAGTAACGATGCCGCCGAAGCCTTAGCTGGATACATGGGCCGGGATAAATTCATATCTTTGATGAATGAAGAGGTTAAAAATATGGGCATTAATGATGCTAGTTTCAAAAATCCTTCTGGTTTGGATGAGACCGGTCAATACGCTACCGCAAAAGGTATAATCAATATTTTCCGCAGCGATTTAAATATAGAGACTCTAAAAAATCTCTTGAGTAAATCTATTTATGAAACCAGATCTCTGGACGGCAAAATATATCACCGTTTTGTAACTTCAAATTGGCTGTTAGGTTCTTTTCCCGGCGTTGTTGCGGGCAAAACCGGATTTACGGATGAGGCCGGGCAATCTTTGGTCGTAGCTTGGCGGCCGCCGGAATCCAGCGCAATCGAACGCAAGGAGTCTTTGCCTGTGGTTTATGCCGTGATTCTGGGATCTCAAGATCGTTTCGGCGACATGCGCGCCATACTTGAATGGCTTAGCAAGGCTTATCACTGGTAAATATATATACACACATGTATCTATCCGCGGACTTTGGCCCAAGTATCATTAAGGTTCTTGCCCTAAGCACCCTTGCTTTTGTCGCGGCAATTTTTTGGACACCTCTGCTCACGCATTACATGTATAAATACAAAATGTGGCGCAAGGAGGTGCGCCAAAAAAGTCCTGATGGTTCAGGCACGCCTATTTTTGCCAAATTGCACGAAGGAAAGGAAATAGGTACTCCTCGCCTGGGCGGTTTACTGATTTGGATTACGGTTTTGGGCACAGCGATAATTTTTTATCTTTTGTCTCTATTTGTAGGCGGTCCTGTTTTACAGAAAATTAATTTTTTGAGCCGCAATCAGACCTGGCTGCCTTTGGCTACAATGGTCGCGGCAAGTTTGGTCGGTCTTCTCGATGATCTTTTACAGATATATAAAAAAGGTGGTTATGCCGCGGGGGGTCTGAGGTTTTCGCGACGGTTAATGGTCGTAGCTTTTATAGGGCTTCTCGGAGCGCTATGGTTTTATTTCAGGTTAGAACAGAGCATGATACATGTTCCATTTGTTGGCGATTTTAATATCGGCGTATTATACATTCCTTTGTTCGTAATAGTCATGCTCGGAGTATTTAGCGGAGGCGTTGTTGATGGGCTTGATGGCTTGTCTGGCGGGGTTTTTGCAACGATTTTTGCGGCATTCGGCATAATAGCTTTTTTCAATAACCAGATAGATCTGGCAGCAATGGCTGGGGTGATAATGGGTGCACTTCTTGCTTTTCTTTGGTTTAACATTCCTCCGGCGCGTTTTTATATGGGCGAGACGGGTATATTGGGTTTGACTACCGTTGTTACGGTTTTTGCTTTTCTTACCGATTCAGTTTTTGTTTTGCCGATAATAACCCTTATTTTAGTCTTGGAATCATCTTCAGTAATAATACAATTGGCATCTAAGCGTTTACGCGGCAAAAAGGTTTTTTTGGTGGCGCCTCTCCACCATCATTTTGAAGCATTAGGCTGGCCTTCTTATAAAGTAACCATGCGCTTTTGGATAATATCAGCTGTCGCGGCACTTATCGGTGTTATAATAAGGTTAAGTGGATAAGATATGAAAAATGTTGTATTGGGAATATTTGATTCGGGCATCGGCGGATTGACCGTCGCACGAGAAATAGAACGCCGCATACCCGGCGTTTCTTATGTTTATTTTGGAGATACGGCACGTCTGCCTTACGGTACCAAAACAGCCTCAACGGTCGTAAATTATGCCATACAGAATTCTAAATTCTTGAAAGCTAAAGGCGCGACCATGCCGATTATTGCCTGCAATACCGCGTCCGCCGCGATTTTAAAAACCAAAGGCGCAAATAAAAAAATCAGCCTAATATTCAAGAATTCAAAAACCTTTAATGTTATTGAGCCTGCGGTTGAAGCAGCAAAAGAAGCTACAAAAAATAAAAAAATAGGCGTTTTGGCCACACCAACGACTGTTAATTCCAGAATTTATGAGCGCTTATTACCGGGTTATAAAGTTGTTTCGGTTCCAGCACCGCTTTTGGTACCTTTAATAGAAGCTGGGTGGGAGTACAGACCCGAAACCAAATCCATTTTGAGAGAATATGTCAACCCACTTAAAAAAGCCGGTGTGGACACGGTAATTTTAGGCTGCACTCACTATCCGTTTATAGCCAAACTGGTTCGTGATATGATGGGGGATAAGGTTAAAATCATTAATCCTGCAGTGCAGACGGCCGAAAAGATTGAGCTTTTTGTTAGGCAACAAAAAGCGAAACCTCAAGGAGTTTTGACGACGAGGAATTACCTAAATAAGTTAAACAAGTATCCGCACCGCCGCTTTTACGTCAGCGACCTGCCCAAAGGCTTTTCAAAACAAGCCGCTCGTTTTATGGGCCATCCAATTAAAGCGCGATTAATTTAAATCTTGCTTTATATGCCGATAATTATAGTTAAAATGCCCATGAAGAGAGAGGAGGTAGAAAGGCTTGCTGAAGAAGAATTCGGCGATTTAGTCAAAGCGGTTGTAGATATAGAACAAGGGATTATGGCATTGGGCGGGGAACTTCACGCAGATGAAGAAGTTGAGCTAACGGAAAAAGAAGGATCAAAAAGAGAATATACATGGGGAATTAATATTTATCCAAAAAAAGACGAGAAGGAATGGATAGAATTTGATTCAATGATTAATTTGAAACCGGTCTTTAATAACCGATCTCGTTCCGTTGATAGCGATGAAATACAGGAAAAAATTAAACAGATTGTTAGAAAACTCATTCTTGAATAACTTATATGGCGTCTTTCATACATAAAGGTTTAGCTGCCGGCAGGTGGTTTGAATTTCCCCTTGCTCAACAGCTTGGCAATATCGGAAGTGAAGTATCGCGTGCGGCGCGCTGGCAGCATAAAGACGAAAGGCTATTTTGGGGAGCGGTTGAACGCGCGCTTGACCTTTTTGATTTAACATTAAGCGATGAGCGCTGGCGAGGTAGAAGATGGGAGATAGCACGCGCGCGCGAAGTTTTCTGCGACGCGGTGTACGGAGGAAAACTTTATAATACTTCTTTCAAAAATTTGCAGCCATATTTTGATAACTTTGTCTTGTTAGCAGCAAATCAAAAAGTTAAGAAATAGTTTTATGCTTTTCGCTTTTAGCTTTACGTTATCGTATGATTATTACTAAGGTACAGATCGGTATAGCAGTAGGCGGTTTAGCGACTGCAGCTTTAATTCTCGGCGGCGGAGGCTATGTTTTATGGCAGGAAAACAAAAAGGCTTCGGAAATGTTGCGCGTAGCACAAGATAAACAGACAGAAGCAGAACAAAAAGCCCAAAATAATACAGAATTAGGAGATATATCAGATTGGAAAACCTATCGCAATGAAAAATATGGGTTTGAATTTATGTACCCCAATGATTGGAATATAGATTCAGGATCTACTCAGATTTATAAGGATTTATATGTTGTCATAAATCCGCCCATATCTTTAAAAGGCCATACTAACGGTATAAGTATTAGCAGTATAGCTGAATATAATAATCAAACATTAGATGAAATATTAGCTGTAATATGTAAATCAGATAAAATAGAATGTATAAAAAACCAAAACGGAGTTTATTATAGTAGAGTAAGCAGCACTAACGCATACGGTCAATATGTTCTAATAGCTAGCATTCCGATCGAAAAACAACTTGTGATGTTTGAGGAAGAATTGGGTGATAATGAGAGCGCTAAATCAATTAATGTATCTATCGAAAATATTTTTGATCAAATTCTTTCCACCTTTAAATTTATCGAGTAAATTTTGATATTGTTTAGGATTTAGATATTAGAGTTTAGGATTTTTAGGGAATTATGGACATTCTAATTAAAAACGGAACAGTGCTTGACGGTACAAATACGCCGGCCAAACAAACCGATATTGCTATATCAAACGGCAAGATCGAAGGCGTCGGCTCTTTTGCCGATATTAAAGCCGGCGATATCATTGACGCTCAAGGCCTTTTTGTTGCGCCGGGCTTTGTAGATATAGTCAATCATTCTGATGCTTATCTTACAATCTTAAAAACACCATCATCGGAAAGTTTATTGAGGCAGGGGATTACCACGGCTCTGCTCGGCAATTGCGGCTCTTCTTTGGCTCCATTGATACGCGGAGAGTTGATAACATCGGTGCAGAAATGGGGCGATATAAGTGGAGTTAATATTAACTGGGAAAGATTCAGTGAATATCTTGATGCGCTTTCGGGATTCAACTTGGGCATAAATTTTGCCAGCCTTGTGGGACATGCGACCTTAAGACGCGGCTTTCTTGACCATTCTATGGAAGAAGCCGGTGAAGCAAATATTAAAAAAATGAGCCGCCTGTTATCGGATGCCCTTGACGAAGGAGCGTTTGGCTTGTCTTTTGCGCCGGCGTATTTGCACGGCCGCCCGGCCGGCAAGAATGAACTTTTACCGTTGGTTAAGATGGTAGCGGAAAGAAAAGGCCTTTTCAGCGTTCACTTGCGCGACGAAGGAGAGAAAATTTTAGACAGCATCAATGAGGTCTTGGATTTGGTCAAAGAAACCGGAGTAAAAACAGAGATTGCTCACTTGAAAGTAAGCGGTCCTTCTTCTTGGCATCTGGCCAAACAAGTTATTGAGCTTATAGACGAGGCTATTAAGAAAGATCTTCCGGTACATTTTGATGTTTACCCTTATCTAAGATCGTATATTGTTTTATATCTGCTTTTCCCGCATTGGGCGCAGGAAGGCGGCAGGCGAGTAATGTTAAACCGCCTTAAAGAGAACAAAGAACGAGCAAAAATTATTGAAGAGATGGATAACGGGCCATACAAGGAACTTTTAGGCACGATAAGAATAGGTACTGTTCATCGCGATAAAACTTTTGCGGGCAAAAAGATAGCCGAAATCGCCAGCAACCAAGGCGTATCGTATGCTGAAGCATTATGCAATGTCATGGTTGCCAATGAGGGGCGGGTCAGTATTTTTATGGCTGATATTTCTAAAATAAATTTGCAAGGTTTTTTTGCCCACCAGGCATCTTTTATTGCAACCGCCGGAGCCGGTTACGATATGTCTTGGAGTAGTACAAATGAATTTCCGCATCCGCGTTCCTTTGGAGCCTTCCCCAGAGCTTTGGCTATAGGTGCCAGGAAATGGAATATGCCTTGGGAAAATTTAATTTCAAAAATGACCTCGGAGCCGGCAGAACATATAGGTTTATCGGATAGGGGTAAATTAATGCCGGGTTTTATGGCGGATGTAGTTATATTTGACCCCAAGACAATAGCCAGCCGCTCGCGCTTCAAAAATCCGTTTAAATATCCGGTTGGCATAAAATATGTTTTGGTTAACGGCAAGATTGCCCTGAATCCCAAGGGCCTAAGCGGTGTTTATGCGGGTCGGGTGATAAAACGAAAAGGTTAGAAAGTCCGTAAGAAACAACGGACTTTTTAAAATAAGATACAAACTATGCAAAGTCTCAAAAATAGAAAGGTGACCGTAATGGGTATAGGCTTGCATGGCGGTGGGATCGGAACAATAAAATTTTTGGCCAAAGAGGGCGCGGTTATCACCGCAACCGATTTACGTGATGAAAATAAATTGGCGCCGGCTCTTGAAGCGTTAAAGGGTTTGCCGGTGCGTTTTATCTTGGGCAGACATGACAAGGACGATTTTATTGAGGCGGATTTAATAGTTAAAAACCCTGGCGTGCCGGTAAATTCTCCTTGGCTTGTTCTAGCCCGCGCCCACGGAATAAAAATAACCAGCGATATCGGGTTATTTGTTGAACGCAACTTGGCGTTTACCGTGGGTATTACCAGTACAAAGGGCAAATCCACAACAGCCTCACTTATTGCGCATATTTTAAAGACGGCCGGTGTTGCAACATTACTTGCCGGAAATATACGGATATCTGTTCTTGAAATTCTGCCGCAGATCAAAAAAAAAGATGTGGTCGTTTTGGAGCTTTCTTCGTGGCAACTAGAGGATCTAGAAGGCCATAATTGGAGTCCTCAAGTTGCTGCCTTTTTGAATCTTTTGCCGGATCATTTGAACCGATATGGTTCTATGGAAGAGTATGGCGAATCCAAAAAATTGATTTTTAAATTTCAGACAAAAAAAGATTTTTTGGTGGCAAATTTTGATGACAGATATGTTAAAACTGCTTCACGAAACAGCAAGAGCCGTATAAAATTCTTCAGTACGGCAGGGGATTCATCGGAAACTCCATTGGCAGTTTTTATTAATGATGGTCGTATATTCTCCGATTTTTTTGGACAGACAGCACTGATGAACGTAGAGGATATACCGCTTAAGGGACGTCATAATACACAGAATGTTGTTGCGGCCGTTGCGGCAATAGGGGCAATTCTAAAGCATCCAGATTCGCCAATAAAAGATATCCATGCCGATATTGTACGCGAGGCAATAATTTCTTTCAGACCTCCTCAAGGACGCCTTGAAGAGTTAGCTGTATTGAACGGCATAAGATATATAAACGATACTTCATCTACAACTCCCGATGCAACTTATGCGGCAATAAATTCATACCCGAAAGATAGGATTATTTTGATTGCCGGAGGCGAAAATAAAAATCTTTCTTATGCTTTTTTGGCTGAAGAAATAGTTAAGGGCATCAAATTTTTAATATTATTAGAGGGTTCGGCTTCAAACGCCTTGCTTAAAGAATTAAACAATTTAAGCTGGAATAAGTTTATCAAGGGTATAAACAATTTAGATATAGCAGTTAAAGAAGCTCGAGCACGAGCCGAAGCCGGAGATATAGTTTTGCTTTCCCCCGGAGCCGCATCGTTTAACCTTTTTGCTCATGAATTTGATCGCGGAGATAAATTCAAAAATGCTGTTTTTAGCATAAAACTCTGAACTATGAATTTCAAAGGCGATAGAATTTTAATTTTTTTATCCCTAGCCTTGCTTGGTAGCGGACTTTTGGTGTTAACCAGCGCCTCCGTGGTTCAAGGGACTGCGGATTTTGATCAGCCATTTTATTATATTTCACGCCAGATGATACTTGGGCTTCCCTTGGGGCTTTTGTTGGGTTTCGTCGCTTCACGCATCAAAGAAGGATTGTGGAGAGCTTTAGCTTTTCCGCTTATGGTTTTGACCATACTACTTTTAGTATTAGTTTTTATTCCTGACGTTGGCTATGGCGCAGGCGGCGCTCATCGTTGGATATCGTTTGGGCCTTTAGGTTTTCAGCCTGCCGAAATAGCCAAATTTACATTTATACTTTATCTGGCGGCTTGGCTCTCTAAACATAAAGATGAACTTGGTTCATTTGAAGAAGGCTTGTTACCATTTTTGGCCATTTCCGGAACAGTAGGTATATTCTTGATTTTGCAGCCGGACATCTCCACTTTAGGCGTTTTGTCGTTTACGGCTTTGGCCATGCTGTTTGTTGCTGGAGCTAAAATGAAACATATTTTTGGAACCCTTGGTTTAGGTGCGCTTGTTCTTATTTTGTTGATTATGGTAGCTCCATACCGTTTGAACCGATTGACGGCTTTTATTAACCCGGGGTCAGATCCGTTGGGACATGGCTATCAAATAAGTCAGGCAACGCTAGCCATAGGTTCTGGCGGACTAACTGGACGCGGTTTTGGTTTTTCTAGACAAAAATTCTTGTATTTACCTGAGCCCGTTGGTGACTCAATATTTGCAGTAATGGGGGAAGAAATTGGTCTTGTGGGTTCAGCAACTTTTATTGTTATGTTTGTTTTATTAGCCTGGCGAGGTTTTAGGATAGCATTACGCGCATCAAGCGAATTCTTACAACTTTTTGCTTTCGGTTTGACGTCCTGGATAGTAATACAGGCATTATTGAATATGGCGGGTAATTTGTCTTTGACGCCTTTGGTTGGCATAACCCTGCCTTTTGTAAGCTACGGCTCATCGTCTTTAGCCATAACTTTAATTTCTATAGGAGTAATTTTTGGCATATCTAGAATTAACGAAGAAGCATGAACGCTAATCTTAAAAATTTTCGCTTGGTTGTTTCTGGAGGCGGTACTGGTGGTCATATGTTTCCCATTATTGCCCTTATCTCGGAATTGAAAAGCATTCTTACAGATACAGATATAGATATTTATTTTTTAGGACCTAACGGATTTGGCGTGGACGCTTTGAAGCATTTGGGAATCAAAGTCATAATAATACCCGCTGGGAAAATTCCGCGTTATTTTACGCCAAAAATCTTATGGGAAATGATTAAGATTCCCGTATCTATCGTTTTAGCAATATGGCATATGTGGAAAATCATGCCGGATGTAGTATTCAGTAAAGGTGGCTTTGGAGGTTTTAGCCCGGTATTAGCCGCCTGGTTATTTAAGATACCGATTTTAATTCATGAATCCGATGCAGTTCCTGGATTAGCCAATAAAATTAGTTCGCATCTGGCTAGCAAAATAGTCTTATCTTTCCCATCTAGCAAGATATTTTTCCCACAAAGTAAAACAGTTTTGACTGGCAACCCAATAAGAAAAGAAATAGTCAGCGAATTTTCTAAGTTTTTGGATACATCGCATGATAATTCAAAGATACGAAAAACGCTTCTGGTTTTAGGCGGCAGTCAAGGAGCGCAAGAAATAAACGCGCTTATTATGGAAACCCTCACGCAACTCTTGGGTTTTGCCGATATTATTCATCAATGCGGCGATAAAAATTTTAAGGATATGTCGCTTGAATCACAAACGGTTCTTGAGAAAAATCCGGAGCTGGCCAAGTTTTATCATCTGCGGCCTTTTCTTTCCGCAGAAGAACTCGTTGAGGCTTATAAATCTTCCGATGTTATAATAAGTCGGGCAGGGGCAGGATCAATATTTGAAATAGCTCTGGCCGGCAAGCCAAGCATTCTTATTCCTCTCCAAGGGTCAGCAGGCGACCACCAGCTCAAAAACGCAGAAATATATACCAAAATCGGCGCGAGTATTATGCTTTTGGGTGATAATGCCACTCCGCATATATTTTTAGAAAAAACAAAAGAATTGTTTGCCAATCCGTTGATGTTGTCCCAAATGGCTCAAGCCGCCAAAAGTTTTGCCAAACCGGAAGCGACAACGATAATTGCCAAAATAATAATTGATTTATCCAACCAGGAGGAAAATTTTTATGGAAACAGGTAAAAAAGTAAGAGTGCGTTATGCGCCCTCACCAACGGGGATGATGCATGTGGGTAATTTTCGCACGGCGCTTTATAATTTTCTTTTTGCACGTAAGCATAAGGGAGTTTTTTATATTCGTATTGAAGATACGGATCAATCACGTTTTGTGGAAGGAGGTGCGGAAAATATTTTAAGAACACTTGTCGCAATGGGCATAGAGCATGACGAAGGTCCGTTTTTAAAAAATGATCATATTGAACAGAAGGGGGATTTTGGCCCCTATCTACAGTCCCAACGCCTTATAATCTATCAACAGAGCGCCAATCAATTAATAGCTAGCGGTAAGGCCTATCCGTGTTTTTGTGTGCCAGAACGGCTTGAAAAATTGCGCCAAGAACAGGAAGGGGCAAAAATTCCTACGGGTTATGATCGACTTTGTCGCAAGCTTGGTGCAGAAGAGATTGAAAAAAGACAAACTGCTGGAGAGAAATTTGTCGTTCGTTTCAAAATGCCCCAAGGCGACGAAACAACATTTGAGGATATGATACGCGGCAAGATTTCTTTCCAGAATAAGCTCCTTGACGACTATGTTTTGTTAAAAAGCGATGGTTATCCAACATATCACTTGGCAAACATAATTGACGATTACTTAATGGGAACAACGCATGTAATACGTGGCGAAGAGTGGTTGCCATCAACCCCAAAGCACGTTTTGCTATATAAAGCATTTGACTGGCAAGTGCCTTATTTTGCTCATTTGCCTTTACTATTGAACCCCGATCGTTCCAAGCTTTCAAAACGGCAGGGTGATGTTGCGGTAGAAGACTATCTTGCTAAAGGTTATTATCCCGAGGCGGTATTGAATTTTGTAGCGTTGCTCGGTTGGAATCCTGGAACGGAGCAAGAGATATTTTCGCTGGACGACTTAACAAAAGAATTTTCTATTGAACGCATTCACAAGAGCGGAGCGATATTTGATCACAATAAACTTAACTGGTTAGATGATTATTATCATAAGCATAAAGAGAACCGTTGGTTGACCCCTAAAGACGTAGATTTGCGTCGCGAACTGATAAAAGAATTTATTCCAGCCCATATTATCTCTAATGCAAACGCCGCCACTGCAATGCTTGGAATGATAGAACAACGTCTGCACGGGCCGTCGGACATTCCACATATTCCAGAACTTTTTTCATTTTTAGAGAATACGCCGCCTTACGACAGTACTTTATTATTGTGGAAAAAAATGAAAAGTTTAGCTGAAGCCAAAACCGCGCTTATTAAAATTAAAGAGATAATCTCGCATATCAATGAAAATGATTGGGATGAGCGTATTGAAATCGACGTTATGGATCTTGCCCAAAAATATGGGGATAGGGGAGCCGTCTTGTGGCCGATGCGGGTAGCTCTTTCTGGTCTAGATAAATCTCCCGGTCCGGTTGAAATAGCGAAAAGTTTAGGCCGAAAAGAGACTTTAAAACGCATTGATGAGGCCGTTGCCAAAATTAATTAAACGTGTTATAAATTACGCACCTTCTTTGAAAAATGAGGTGTGTCATGCGAGTACAGCGCGGCGAGTTGGTATTTGCAAAAAGTCTTAAAGATCATAATGATGGGATTTCCGAAGAAAAACTTGAGCGTGCCCGTTTGGCTTATAGGCATTCAAAATACGGCCACCGTAATCAATGGCGAGATAGCGGCGAACGCTATTTCGAGCATCCCAAAAGAGTAGCTCGTATTCTTGGTGATGAATTGAGCATATGGGATGTGGAAATGCATGAAAGCGCTTTACTTCACGACGTAATGGAAGACACCTTTTTGCTTACGTGGAAAGACTTAAAAAGGATTTTTGGTCCGAGGGTATACAGACTCGTGCGTTTGCTGACCAAGGATCCTAAACCCAACAAACGTCAGAAGAAAACCTATCTTGCTAATATTGCGAACGCAACGGAAGATGTAAAAATACTCAAATTAGCTGACCGTTTGGATAACGTACGAAGTTTGAGCGCTTGCACTCCAGATAAACAGGCACGAAACCTGAAAGAAACAAAAGAGTTTTTTATCCCATTAGCCAGACAGACAAATGCATATCTTGCCCAAGAACTTGAAAAAGCCTGCGCGGCAATCGAAGAACAAGGCCTTATTTAAGGCCTTTTTAACTTGTTAGAATTTACATCAAAGACGTTTTTCTGTTATCATTAATATATGGGAAGGCATCTCCATACAATTTTTGCCCTTATATTTATGGGCTTTTTGTTTTTATTGCCTTTTGTCGCGAACGGAGGATTAATAGACGATTTACGTCAGCAGATAGCAGCTAAAAGTCAGGAAGTTAAGGATTTACAGCAAAGAGCCGCTGAAGCCAAACAGAGCTTAGCTGAAGCCCAGAGTAAGGAGAGATCATTGCAAAATCAAATCTATAAATTCAATAAACAAATAGAGGCTCTTGAACTTGAGATAGCCGTAACCGAAGAACAAATTGATGAGGTCAAATTAAAAATAGAAGAAATAGAAATCAAAATTAAACAGACCCAAGAAGCTATAAATCTTGAGAAAAGCCGTATTGCTTCAACCCTGCAATTAATTTATGAGACTGGACCACCGGATATAGTAGAACTTTCCTTAAACGCCAAGAGTCTAAGCTCAATGTTTCAAAACTTATATAGCGTTCAGAAATTGGAAGGAGAACTTAAGACGCGCCTTAATGTTGCTCAAGAATTATCGGCTAATTTAGTTAAGGATGAAGCGGATGCTAAGGCCCAAGAAAACAATCTAGTTGCTTTACGGACGCAATTAACCTTGCAACAAGAATTAACCGAAGATCAGCGTTCAGAAAAAAATATACTGCTGAAGGATACCCGTCAACAAGAAACCGTATACCAAAAATCAGTTAAGCAATTAGAATCGCAGCAGACAGAAATTCAAAAAAACATAATAGCGCTGGAAGCCAAATTGCGTTTTGCTATAGATCCTAGTTCTTTGCCTAAAGGGAAAGGGATTTTATCCTGGCCCGTTAACGAAGTCCGGATAACACAGTATTACGGTCCCACATCTGAAACAGGTTTTATAAATGACGGCTATCAGTTCCATAACGGTATAGATCTGGCACCATCAACCGGTTTGGGCACGCCAATATATTCAGCCGGGGACGGGAAGGTTATAGCGGTTGGGAATGATGGACGATACGCTTATGGCAAATGGGTTGCCATAGATCATAAAAATGGACTCATTACTTTGTATGCGCATCTTTCTAAACAAGCCGTATCGGTTGGCGCAACCGTAAGTAAGGGTGACGTAATCGGTTTCATGGGTTCAACTGGCTTTTCGACCGGTTCGCATTTACATTTTACGGTTTATGCAACAAGCACTTTTGAAGTTATCGACAGATGGTATGGTCCATTACCCCTAGGAGGACATTTGGATCCTTTAGAATATTTATAAAGTTATGATTAAATATACGAGTTTTAAAAAATACACTTTTTTGATCGTCGCCATAGTTTTTTCCGTGTTTATTTTTAAATTTAGTCACGCCGCAGATGTTGAATCTCAAAGTGATGGGCCGGGAATAAATGTTTCTGTTAACGGCAATAATATATCAGTTTCTGGTTCAAGCGATTCATTTTTAAAATTGGGATCTAAGTTTTTGCCCAGTCTCAAAGATCTCGGTCTGTCAAATATACCTTCGGCAACAATAGAGAAAATAAGCAATGTAGCTTTCAAAATATTCACGATATTACTTACGGCCTTCAAGGAAGTTGTTTTGATCATTCTGCAGGCAATTCAACCGGTAAATAAAGTTTGATCGGAATTATTTATGCGTGATAAAAATTTAAGAAATATTTCGGAACGCAAGTATAAATGGAGTGGTTTAGAAAAATATTGGGATTTAGAGAAAATAAAACAAGGCTTTGATCTATTTTATAAAGAAAACGGTCGTTATCCCACAACATTTGATGTAGATGATTATAAATACTTACCAAGCTCTAGGCAAATCCAAAGAAATTTTGGTGGACTTAAAAATTAAGAGAATTATTAGGATTTGATATTACAGATTTCACTAAAGGCGAAACTAGGAGCTCCTTAGCAAAACTCATCGGTCAACGCGGAAAACAATGGGAGGAAATATTGGAATTAATATTAGACCAGATTTTGTGATTTATGCAAAGAATAAAACGTTCGCGGTAGATATCTTTTATCCGGATTCTATTAGGTCTTTAAAACGTTCGGTTAATATAAAGGAGAGGGTATATAAGAATATGGATTCGCAGATAGATATTTATTTTGTATATGCAAATTCTGAGATAGATATCTCTGATGTAGATTTGTTTATAAGCAGAAAAAAGAACCAATTAGCGAAAAATATAAAAATAATATCAATAGATGACTTTTTGAATACAATAAAAAAGATAGAACCATTATCAGAACCCCTAAACTATAAGCCTTTTTATAAGGATATTAAATAAGACTTTAAATAGCGGCTCATTTCGCGTCGCGAAAGATATATTGTACGACGCAATATGTCAAATAAATAAGGATAAAAGGCATATTCCCCCCTATCCTTGTTATACGAGAAGTCTTTTTGGCTTCCAACGTACCGTAATTGGATATTCCATATATGGCGCGTCACCAAATCCTTCTGCGGCAAGATTTAATCTGCAGTTCTTTTGCCAATCCTTATCTGTTGGTGTTATTGTCCGCAATACTATCGGCAGAAAGCTCGATAAAGAGATTTCAGAATGGCCGTCTTTCTGTCCCAAGCGAACGCAGTATTCAGCATGGTTCAATTCGGGATGATCTTCAATTGAAACAACCAGAACAATTGCATATAAATCCCCCGACGGAACCTTTCCTACCGCCTTTCTGTATTCTTTGCAATGCGCATTCCATCCGTTTGCGACTTCCGGCATTTAACGGCCTCCTTTAAGACGTTTTAAGGTTCTGTATACAACCTTATAGCACAAAATAAAATTTTGTCAAATTTAGATCCCCCTTTTTAGAAAATGCTTATTTTTAGGCTATAAAGCCTAGAATCGACTTCAAAAGCAAGTTTTAGATGGTTGATATCCAGCCGATTCTGCTTCTTCTTTGGAGATAAACCAGACTTTCTTATCTTCGGAAATCTTAGTCGCTTCGGGGCAAGTTAAAGGGTAGTACTTTTTCCCATCCCTTGAGCCGAAAAAGGCTCCTAGGACCTGTTTTGGGCCGTTTTGAGGGGTATTAATAGCCGAATTATCCCCTATTTTTAAGGCTTCTTCGGGTATATTTTGGACGATTAAGGCGCCTTTTTCTGGGTTTGGCGCCAAAAGATAGCCAGCGAAAAAAGAACCGGATACCATTAAAGCAACCGTTATGGCTATCCATATATCTTTCTGATTAGTTTTATTTCTTTTCCAGAAAGTAAGTTCCATAATTGATGTCGTGCAATGTTAGCCGTATTGACATATACTATCCATCCGTATATTATTTTTAAGTTGATCAATAAGAGTAATCCCTCGACTCTGCTCGGGTCGTTCAGACTCGAAGAGATGCATATTGTTGCATCTACTCGCGTAGCTCGTGGGCAACAACTAGCATGTCTAAGACAAAAGCCTCGGGCTCTACAAAACTAGGACGCGATTCAATATCTAAAAGGCTTGGAGTAAAACTGTTTGCCGGGGAAAGAGCTAAAGCCGGTTCTATTTTGATACGCCAGCGCGGAACAAAATTTTTGCCTGGAGAAAATGTCAAACGGGCCGCCGACGATACATTATTCTCTTTAACTGTAGGAATCGTTAAATTCAGGGCCATAAAGAAAAAGCGTTTTGACGGCCGATCGCGTATTTCCAATATCGTAAGCGTAGTTGAAGAAAAATAAAAATGAAAGCATCCCTAATTATCGAAGGGATGTTTTTGTATACGTTGCGCTCTTTAAAATCAATTTTCAATCAAGACATCTTGCTGTACCGGCTCAACAATAACCTTTATAGTTGCCTCAAGACCGTGATCAAATGCAAGCAAAATCTGGTATTCTCCTAAGGAATGTATATTTTCAACTAATTTAACATATTTAACCGGTACATGAAAACCTTGTTTAAGAAGCGCATCGCTGATTATCTTTGCGGTAATGCCGGCATAAAGCGTTCCTTCCGCCGATGCCTTAACCGGTATAGTGATCTCGTAATCTCCGAGTGATGCGGCTAATTGCTGTACCTTAGCTAGATCGGCTTCAGCAGATTTAATCAACTCCCCTTTCTTCCTATTTGCTTCCGCGATAGTTTTGAGTGTAGCCGGGATAGCCAGGCCTCGAGGAATAAGAAAATTCATTGCGTAGCCATCGGCAACGTTTTTTACATCCCATTGTTCCCCCACATTCTCCAGGTTTTTCATTAGAATTATTTTCATGAAAGTAAGGATTGCTTGCGATTTCAAAACTTCGAGTTTACTTAATATGATTAATATAATTTACTCCAAATCCCAAAATGAAGCAACATTCGTGACTTGCGCCAACGGTGGGCCTTTACGACACCAGGCGATGAAGGCATCGATGTTTTCTTTGCGTCCCTCGACAGTAAAATATACTGTACCATCTGATTGATTTTCTGCAATACATTTTAATCCTAATTGCTTAGCCATATTAAGTCCGTTAGTCCTGAAAAATACTCCTTGAACTTTACCAGAAACTATAATATTGGCGTAACTTACATTGTTTTTATCTGTATTACCACTCATTTCTTTAAAGATTCCAGCAAAAGTTCTTTGGCTTTTTCAAACTGCGGATCTTTCTTTTCGTCCTCGTCTTCTTGGGTAAGTTTTACCTCAATGTCCGGCTTAATCCCCTGGTCGTTAATTGAAGCTCCGTTAGGTGTAAGCCACTTGGCCACAGTTATCTTAACAGCTGAATCGTCTGGTAATTCCTCAAGGCTTTGAACTGAACCCTTACCGAAACTATTCGTGCCTACCAAACGAACGTGTAGATTATCAGATAGAGCTCCGGCGAGAATTTCCGCGGCTGAAGCCGAGCCCTCGTTTATTAAGATAATCATGGGTATATCCTTTAATCTGCCGCTGCCCTTTGACTTCTCATAAGTTCGTTGCTGATTTTTATCTTCCTCAATAACCACAACTGATTCGCGCGCCAGGAACCAACCGGCTATATCAACTGATCGTTCCAAATATCCGCCTGGATTATTCCTCAAATCAAGAATTATACCTTGAGCATGATTATTTATGAGTTGTAGCGCCGCGGCATTGAACTCTTCCGAGGATTTCTGAGTAAAATTGAATAATTGCAGATACGCAATTGAACCGTCCATCTTTAATGCTACAGAAGGTATAGTAATTTGCGCGCGTATGATTTCTTTGATAAACGGGTCATTTTCATCTCGAGCAATAAGTAATTTGACAATAGTTCCTTTATCGCCGCGTATCAACGATACGGCCTCGTCCAAACCCAAAGACGCTGTTGGTTTTTCATCTATTTTTAATATTATATCTCCTGCTTTGAGTCCAGCTTCGTCAGCAGGAGTTCCATGTATGGGTGAAATGATGGTGATTAAATCTCTGCGTACACCTATTTCGGCTCCAATACCTTCAAAAGAACCTTCAGCATCAGATAGAAAAAGTTTAGCTTCTTGAGGATCAAAAAAGGTGGTGTAGGGGTCGCCTATAGCATTAACCATACCTCGTATCGCACCAAACAAGGCATTTCGGCTGTTCAAGGAATCAGGATTAACATATTTTTGATTAAGTAAGCTCCATACATTATTCAGCTTGTCGGTATCTAACGAAACGGTATTATGATTTTGTTTTTCTGCGAAAGAAGCAAGGGGTTGGACGTAATATTCCATGATCATACCGGCGCCGATGCTGGCTAAAATTAAAAAAGCCGGGACGGTAATTTTAAGCAATAGTTTCATAAATTATATTTTTGATTGCGATCTTAAAGCTGGCATGGATTTACCCCGATATTTTTTGAAGTATTTTATGGCGCTGGAAGCGTGTATTCTGGTTTGTTTGTTGAAAAAAACATCCAGCATTCCCCTGCCGGCATCACTGGCTTTTTGGTGGTAGTGGTAAGCCTGTGCTTTTGGGTAATAAATAACTTGCAACCCATTTTCCCAAAAGCGTCTGCACCAGTCAACGTCTTCAAAATACATAAAGAATCTTTCGTCTAACAGACCAACTTTATTTACAGCGGAACGCTTAACGCATATGATCGATCCCATTAACCAATCAACCGTTAGGGGCTTGTTAGCGTTTTTATTCAGCTCATTTAGCATAAGAAAAGATTTTATCTCTTTCTTACCGAAATATGTTTTAGCCAAAAAAGTTCTTCGAGCTATAACCGTGAAGGGCCTGTAAAATTTAAAGCACGAATATTGATGCGTATCGTTAAAATTCAACAACTTTGGTCCGACCATTCCGACTTCATCGTGTTTGGTTAAAAAATCAACTAGAAACTCAACGGTATTATCTAATAATACAATGTCCGCATTTAAAATTAGTATGTATTCACCCTGACTGTTTAAAATACCCCCGTTTACTAGTTTGGCATAACCAACATTTTCAGTAAAAGCCAAATGCTTTACATGAGGGAATTCATGCTCCAATATTTCTTTGGTTTCATCTTGTACTTCAGATTCGCTAACTATAATCTCGGGCTTCATATCTTTACACGTTTCTTCTATTGAGCGTAATGAGAGCTTCAGCAGATGGGGTGTTTTATAATGTGTGATTATTATTGAAAGCATTTTTATAAATCAATTGAGGATATTGCGAACAACGTCATGGATTTGTGAAAAATCGTTTCCTGCCGGCAATAATATATAAGCGCCGGCATCATTATAAGATGGTATAAGTAAGTCTTCCGACGTATCAATAATCTTGAGACGAACATTAAAAGAGTCAATTTTTTGACCGATAGAATATAGTTTTGAAATTTCGGATGCGGTTAAATCAGTTTTGACGTGGCGGCCGAGAATATCAAGCACGCCAAATAATTTTTGTGGACTTGAAATAAATCCAAGTGAGGTCGCTTTTTGTTTTATGGCCAATATGACTTCTTGTTGACGCCTGGCTCTATCAAAATCAGAAGTGGTAAAACGTGAGCGTACGTAAAATAGGGCCGTGTCTCCATCCATATGGTTTATGCCCGGTTCGACAACAAAATCCTTGCCGCCCCACTGTAAATTCTCGTGAAGTGGTTTGGCCGCATTCACATCAATTCCGCCCAAAAGATCGACCGTTTCCTTAAAGGCCAAAAAATCAATCACTATTGCATAGTCTATATTAACCCCTGCTATTTTCTCGACGGCCAATTTAGCTAAAGCTATGCCGCCGCCATTGGGTTGTTTATGTTCTCCCACCTCATATGCTTCATTAAGTTTAGCCGAAGTATTAACTATCGGCAGTTTAATATATGTATCGCGAGGAATAGAAATTAATGCCGTCTTATGCGATTTAGTATTTATACTTGCCAGAATAATCGTATCTGTTAGTTGTCCGCCGTAAGGGTCGTTTTCGCCGCGTATGCCCAGAATTAAAACATCTAGACGCTCACGTTCCTTTGGATCGGCAGGAGGGAGATTGGCAAGATTAACACTTAAAAATGAGGTTATACGTTGCGACACGATATTAAAAGTCGTATTGGCTTTGAATATCAAAATTATTGTGAATAAAGCGGATACGAATAAAAATCCGCTCAAAAAGAAAATAAGCGGTTTTAGCTTAACCCCTTTTTTATCTGCGGTTGCGACATTCTTCAATTTATTTATTTTTTCTGAAATATTATTTTTTATTTCTGAAGATTTATTCATGTCTGATTAAACCATTGATTCATTTCGTTGTCGTTTATGCGCTTATGACGAGTAATGTAGGAACGTTTACGTAGAGCTTTAGGAAACTGCATTATAAACGCCGGTATAGCTTTGAGATTCTGTGGTTCTAAAAAAATTATATATAATAAAGAGCGAAATTCCTTCCATAAAATTAACGGTAAATGTTTTATAAATAATGCCGATGATTCATTTTTAACCTGCATTAAGCGCTGATTTTTCCATGAATAGAATTTTGTCCATGAAGGCACCTTTCTTCGTTCTTTTATTATGGCCATAGAAGATCTTGCGGCGGATTCTCCTGCACCACGCGCGTGCCAGGCTTTAGCCTCCGGTATATAAACTGTTCTCCATCCAAAAAGAATAAAACGCCAAGCCAAATCGACATCTTCCTTATACATAAAATAATCTTCATCAAAATATTCCCATTCTCCATTTGCTGTTGGAATTTTTATATCCTCCAACGCTTCCTTGCTGTATAAAGGTAACGCTCCGTCTGCGCCAAAAATGAATTTTCTTTGTTCGTATTGGCCGCGATCTTCTTGTCCTTGCCCTCGGCTTATTACCCGGCGATTTTTTAATATAACCAAACCTGTTGAGTCAAGAATATTCGTTTTCTTAAGATTTTGTGTCAAACGACAGAGTTTACTCTGAACCGCAGCTATTCTAGCATTATCTGTATTTCCAAAAACAAACCCAGTGAGCGCGTTTGCAATAAATTGTTCGTCTAAAATAATATCCTGGTTTAAAAGACAAACGAATTTACCTTTGGCCATTTTTATTCCGATATTATGCGCTGACGCAAAGCCAAGATTTTTTTCATTTAACACTAATCTAATCTTTTCATATTTTGATGTAAAATCCTGGAGCCATTTTCGACTTCCGTCCTTGGAGCCGTTGTCAAGAATCAAAATTTCGATATTTGGATATGTCTGGTTTAATAAAGAATCAAGACATTTTTCTAGCCAGTGCATGCCGTTATAAACAACCATATTTACAGAAACAAGGGGCTGGTTTTGCATAATTAGATACGCGAACGTTTTTCAATAAAAATACCCGAGAAGGCCCCGAGTAACGATGAAAACAATAACAGAACCTTATCATTTATCAGTACGACATCAAAAAAATTGTAGAACATTATCCATAAAAAGTAAATGCCAAAAATGGCTCCGGTAATTTTCAATCTTTCTTCCTTTGCATATCTTAATAACCTATAGCTATAAAAAATTATGGTACAAAAGAACGCAATCAGTAAACCTCCGCCAACGAGGCCAGTTTCCGCGGCAAAATCAAGATATAAATTATGAGCTGAAGCCCCACGGCGGCTAGCTTCAAATTTTTCGCCTAATACTTTGGCATAATTTCCAAGACCAACTCCGAAAATCGGATGGGCCAAAACAGATTTTGCTGTGATTTGCCATATATCCAGACGGGCCTTATTTGAGGTTTCGTTTATATCTAAGATTGATTTGGCTCGGTTAAAAATAAGTGTTTCATCTTTTGTAACTACGCCTGCACCGTGAGCTCGTGATAGTAATATGGAGGATACCGGCAATAGTAATAGAAAAGCTAAAAGCGGTAAAAGTATTATTCTAGCTAAGGAATATTCCATGACATGTTTTTTGATCGTTAACCAGTAAGTTATTAGCGTTATCAACAATGCGCTCGTGAGCCCCAAGACTATAACCCAAAGATTATACGGCAACTCAAATGCGCTATTTAATAGATTTGAACAAAGTAAAGGCATTTTAGTGCATGCGCCGAAGGCTACAATCATAGCAATATTGTTCAAAACTAACGCTTCTAAAGAAACTGTTACGACAAAAGAAATCAAAAAGGTTACTGCCAACCTTCTTTTGATATTAAGAAAGTGGTTTGTGAGCAGATAAATTAGCAAAACTCCAAAAAATATCGGTAAAGCCGCAAGCCATAATCCACGTGTTCCCGAAAGATATATAGATAATGATAAAATTATCCACAGCGTCAGCATTATTTTTCGTGCTAATCCCGCAGATATTTTAAAAATAATAAGCGTAGGTAAGGTAGCAATAAGAGAAAATAAACCGAATGAATGTGAATCTGGAAAAAAGGAAAAAAGTCTCAATGTTGGAGGCGCATTAGAATAATAAGAAAACCACGTGTTGCTGGCAGACAAAACCCCGCCAAGACCGCTGCCGTAAAAGACAGGTATAACCCACTGGGCCCAGTGTTTCCAGAATGTATGAAGAGAAATAAATTGGATGACGATAAATTGCAATATTCCTCCGAAAACAGCAATGCATCCGGCTAAAGAAATGCTTAATAAAATTTTATTTCTGGGGCCGCTTTGAGCGCTTAACCAACGAACTAATATATATAATGGAATAAAATTTGCGAGAAAAATAAGTTTACGCAGTCCAAACCCAATATCTTCCGCAACTAATAAAGAAAACGAGCTGACTGAAAATAAACTCATGATGCACCATTCAAAAACGTTGATCTGTAATAACAAACTTTTTATCCGACTTAAGTTCAATGCTGATACGGTTTTACGTTGCCGGAAAATCCAAACAGAAAAAAGCCACAAAACAATTATTCGCCAAGCCGCAAAATTATCAAAATCGATGCTTAGGGGTAATGCGGTAAACAATGGTATGGAAAGTACAAAAAAAATCACTGCTTCATCCAAAGATAAAATTGCCATGACTAATATTAAACCGCCCAACAATACAAAGACTGTCTTTGACGGCAAAACGCCGGCATATATGGCAAAAACGCAGATTGCCTCAGCGGTAGTCAAGAAGACCATTTTTTTGACAGCAGTCATATTATTTTCCGGCACAACTGATTAAAATTTCCATTGTTTGTTTAGCACATTGTTCCCAAGAAAAATTTTTTGCGCGATTGGGACCACATAACTGAAGCGCCTCTTTATTTCTTCCCCCCTCGATTATTTTAAGCATGGCATATGAAATTAAGCTTGCGTCTGATGGATCGCTGACAAAAAAAGCACAATCTCCTACAACTTCTGGCAAAGATCCAGCTTTATTGGTAATAACTGGCGTCCCGCAAGAAATTGATTCAAGGGGTGGAAGACCGAAGCCTTCATAATCCGAAAGCCATATCGTTGCCTCAGCCGCGCTATATAAAATTGGTAGATCTGAACTTGCAGCAAAATTTTTTCTTACTAAGGCTTCTCGGCCAAGTTCTTGATTAAAATTTTTGGCAACGGTATCAAGTATGCCCGGTTTTTTATAGCAATCAACACCGGCTATCAAAAATTGGTAATCACTATTTTGGTCTGCGATTTTGGCAAAAGCTTTCATACATTCCAGCACATGTCGTCTTGGGAAAGCTGAACCGACAAACATAAAAAATTTATCGGTAATGCCGTAAATATTTTTGATTTTTTCAATTAGTCCCTTATCTTGCGTGCGCGTGAATTCTTTGCCAGCCGCCAATTGTGTTATAAAAATTTTTTTCTTCCCTATTGACCAAACGCGCATTACTTCAAGTTTTGTGAATTCTGATGGGACAAGTATAGCTGCGGCTTTTTTGGCCGCACGTTTCGAAACCATGCCTAGAAAAATTCGGTCAAAAGGACTTGGCCAAGAATGTAGTTTTGGTTTTGAGGCATAAATTATATCGTGCAAGGTAAGTACCAGCGGGATTTTCAATCCCAACGGAGCTATATATTCTGGAGCAAAAAATACCTGCGGTGAATCATCTTTGACGGCTTTTGGTATGGCAAAATGGATAAAAAGAAAAGTGCTACGCCTGCCAAATATTCGCGGCAGTAATTTCGGAATGAAAAAATTGTTGAGTGCAGAAAAATCTTCCGGTATCTCGTCTTTGAAATAAAGTATTATTTCGTGTTTAAGGTTAGCCTTGCGCCATTCTTTAAGTATACTTGAAAGATACCGGCCAACGCCGGTACGGTTACCCTCTAAACAATGCGCATCTATGGCCATCTTCATAATTAATCAATTTTGCCTTTTTTCTTAAGCCAGACATCTATTATACCGCGCATCGCTGCTTTGGCCCATAATCTTTTGGACGGTACAAATATTAGTTTGATCACTTGCCATAAAAATCTTGGAATACTAGTTAAATATGCTAGCAATATTTGGACAAAATTGCCGTTGCGGGAAACGAACATTAAACCGTTTCGTACGTGATAGCGTATATAATTTGATGAACCGGCCTTACTTGATGCCGCGCCTTTGTGCCAAATTACGGAGCTTGGTACAACCACGCACTTGAAACCTTGTTTCCTGGCTTTCAGGCTCCATTCGGCATCTTCATAGTATAAAAAATAATCTTCTGGCATCATGCCTATTTTTTCTATTAATTTAGCCGAAACTAATACACAGCAACCGGTAGCATAATCACTTTTAATAAATTGTTTGGTGTCATATTGCCCGATATCCTGTTTTTGATAATCAATATGCGTAGCGCGCATGGTTACAGGATTTATTTTGCTCCCAATAAACCAAATTAGCTTTGTCGCCCCTGGCTCACCATATAAAATTTTCGGGTTGAGCATACCGAATCTATGATTCGATTGGGCGACTTTTAATAATTCGCTGATAAAACTTTCGTTAACTTGTGTATCGTTATTAAGCAGGAGTATCCATTCGGCTCCTTGCTCAAGCGCTATTTTGATGCCCTTGTTGTTTCCACCGGCAAAACCATAATTTTTATCGTTCTGTAATAATGCAATTTTTTGTTGTTGATGATTTTGAATATATTCACTAATTTCCTCAACAGATTCATCAGTTGACGCATTGTCAACCACAAGTATATTAAACGGACCGCCTGAGACGGTTTTAAGAGAGTTTAGGCATTGGATAGTGTCTTGCCAACCGTTCCAATTTAATACAATAATGAAAATCTTTTGCTGAACCATGTTATGTCATACAATATTACTCAATTTGGGTTGGTACCGCCGAATAAGAATAACCGGTAATCTATTTGTCCGCAGTCTCTCATCGCGATAATCTATTCCCTCGTTGCTATCTCTCGGTAAGGGACTTTTTTATTTATATATCTGCGTTAATATCGTGCTTGAATAATAAGTTTTAAGTATATTTTCAAAATTAACTCCTATAGAAGCCATTTGTCTGGCACCATCGGCATCAAGGCCTACACAATGATTGGCATCAGAACAGGCTATGTTTTTATAGACGGTAGACGGCGGATCATCAACGCCTCCACCAAGATAAGGGAAGTCGGCAGTACAAAATTTACCGCCCCAAACCAAACAGGCGTTTTTTGTTGGTCCGGGAGCGCCGGATGAATACGCGGCCAAAATTGGCTTACTGTTAAACGACGCAACCATGCCGCGTGTAGCCAGCACAGCCACAACAGTGTCTTTAGCGCGCAATTCAAAATTATATCCCTTATACCATTGATCGCCTGACGTATTATTGAGATGAAAAATTTCTCCGGCTCGTTTACCGCCTATTTGTACATAATGTAAAGCGTACGAACGAGCAGCTGTCATAAAAGCTTTGGCGTATTCTGGATGTTCGCCATTGCCCATTTCGGCAATGCCTTTCAAATACGATTCAACTGACAATTCATTTATAACCCAGTATTTTTGAGAGGCGCTTGAATAAGCGATTTCCATTTTGCCTCTGAAGGTATTGTCGTTACCTCCATTGTAGGCAGGATTAGAATAGGAATTAACTGTTATTATGGCATTATCGTCTTTAGGAATTATACGAATTACCGAATTCTGCGAAGGAACGATATTAACCATATCGCCGGCATTTTTTTGTTCGTCGGCTGCGCTCGTCCTGGTTATGGTATAAGCAGAATTTACACTTATACTGATACTTTCTGTGCTTAAAAGAGAATAAATACCTATTCTTATTATTGATTCTTGCGAAGTCGCGCCTGGAATTGTTGGCTGTTCGGAACTAGCCTGGCCGCTTGAGGTTTGATCGCCTTGCACGACAGCAACGGGAGCGGCTTTTATATCCGCCTTTTTGGCAATCACCTGCGCTTCCGGATAATCGCTTAATTCATCAGCCGAAATTACGTTTATCGATTTCCATGAAAATCCAGCGGCTTTGAAAACCACCGCGCTTTGTATCCAGCGCTTAAAACCTTTTTGAATATACCATATTTTGTCGTTATCCTTAGTTTTCAACAAGGTTCCGTCGGGCCAAGATATATACTTGCCGCTCGGATAGTAGCTTACTTCTTTTTCGCTTAACTTTTTGACGTTTTTGGAATTTAGCTTAAGTTTTGCGAATAAAATCATTGAACTTATCGGCCGTTTTTGACCTTCTTCCACCTTATATATTATTGCTTTTGGTTTACCTGTACTTATAAGCGTACCATCTGGAAATAATATCGGTGGACCTTGCGAATAAGAATTAAGATCCTTATCGCTTATTTTTATTATCTTTGACCAACTAAAATGGAAAATTGGAAATAGGGCCGTTGAAGTTATGTATCTTAAAGCCGAAGATTCAAATTTATAAACTTCTGGTCCATTTCCTTTAACTAAAGCTCCATCCGGATAGGGCTTGGAATCGCCGAGCGGATAAAGAGCCAAGCCTCTGTCAGAAAGCAATTTTACCTCTTCCCATTTATATCCTAAAGACGTGAAAAGTTCGGATGATGTAATGCCTCTCCTCTTGCCATTTTCAATTACATATATTCTATCGCGTGTGTAAGAACGTAATAGTGTTCCGTCCGGCAGTTTTGTTGAAACCTCAATTGGGAAAAGATCGAGTTGTGTTTTAGGCATGACTACAACCTCATCTTGACTCCCTGACACAAATTCTCTTAGTACTCCATCAGAAATTTTATATGCAGAAGTACTGTTATTTTCTCTGTACGCCAAATTTTTTATTTTGTCCGTATAGAGCTTAGCTTCGATACGTAAATTCGTAAAATCAAACTTATCGGAATTGCCGGGCTCAACATCTCCATGACTTAATAGTACCGGTCCGCTAAATGTTCCGGACCAGTCTCCCTGAGATATATCGCAGCTGCCGTCTGAAACTTTTATATTCTTCCATATTTTTTCGGTTGAAACTCCTGTGAGATCTAATCCGTTTGTTGCCGCAATCCACGCGGAAAGTCTAACTAAGCTTTTTTGCATAGCCTCCGGCAACGGTGTTATCTGGGGTGAGGAATAGTTGCCCAACAATAAAATCCCCACACTGCCAATATTAAAATTTTCGCATCTCGAGCTTACGTAGGCATGCGCGCCCCTTACGCCATTGCCGCCAAATTTACCTTCATAAATGCGACCCTGACGGTCAATTATATAATTGTAGCCGATATCATCCCACCCGCGCTGCGCGGCATGGAAACGATAAATATTTTGTATTAAATAAACCGGATTTACAGTATCGCTGTTGCAGGCTGGCGAAGAAAGAGAGCAGCCCAAGTCATGCACGATTATTCTTTCTATGGCTGCATAATCCGGTGGCACATGATCTTCCTCTGGGAACCACAACATCAAATTCTTGAGTTCTATGGTATTTTCCCAGGTACTGCGAGGCAGTATTTGAGGCACGTCGCTATTTGAAGAGTTTTGGGTTGACGGGGGCAAGTTTGTTATTGGCTGGCCATAGGCGTCTAAAGTAATATTAGTGATGATATTTTGATCTATATCCTGAGCCTGGGCACAAATCGCAAAAAATAAAATCGCCACTGCAAAAGCTGTGGCAAAAAAGGCTTTATATACAACAAGTCCTTTCATATCTAAATTTTATCAAAAATTAGCTTATTTGGGTAGTCTTTAATTTCATCCATTCATCAGAGATAAGTCTTACGATCTAGCCGCTTGCTTGTTTGCCGTGGAGTTGTTGTTTAGCGAGATATTGCCCTACCTCCCATACATTACCCGCCCCCATGGTTATCAATATATCATCCGGATGTAAAATTTTCTTTAAATTTTTTTGGGCCTGACCAATATTATTATAATGCGATGTTTTTAATTTTCTGGAAAGGGCAACTGAGGTTATGCCTCCGCTCGATTCTTTTTCTCTAGCCGAAGCATAGGTTCTCAGTATTAATGGCAAATCAGCTAATTTTAACGCTGCTACAAAATCTTTAAACAACGCCTTGGTTCTGGAAAAAGTATGCGGTTGGAATAATACTACTATTCTTCTATCCGGGAAGGCTGTTCGGGCTGCCCCAATGGTGGCTTTTATTTCAGAAGGGTGATGGGCGTAATCATCTATAATTACCGGATTACTTGCCGATAATATTTCGAAACGCCTGGTCGTTCCTTTAAAAGCATACAAGCCACGGCGTATTTTATCTTTTGGTATACCTAAAGATAATCCTAAGCTTACAACCGCCGCGGCATTCAGAACGTTATGTCGTCCAAAGAGTCGTATATCGAATGTGCCGATATTTTTGCCATCAAAATACAAGCAAAAACTGCTGCCATTTTTATGACTGATCCATGAAACAATCTGCAGACGGCTTGCTGGAGAAAATCCGTATCCTATTTTCATTCCCGCATGACATGAGACAGAAATTACCTTAATCTCTGGGTCATCGACAAAAAATATAAATTTATCTTTTTTACTTAATTTAGCAATAAACTTTTGGAATGATTTTCTATACGCCAAGGGCGTTTTAAAGTAATCGGGGTGATCCCAGTCTATATTAGTTAGCATTATGGTTTTGGGATCATATCTCAAAAAGGCATCCTTATATTCATCTGCTTCCAACACAAAAAGGCTTTTAAAATTTTTATTTTGCGCGATTCTGGCATTTGCCTCCCAATTGAGTACTTTTGTGCCAACTATGGCGAGTGGATCAAGGCCAGCATTTTCAAGCATAACTGCCGCCATAGCGCTTGTGGTTGATTTCCCGTGAGAGCCGGCAACGGCAATACCGTATGTAGCATTAAAAATTTCGGCAACTGCTTCAGAATAAAGCAGAATCGGAATATTCATTGCTTTGGCCTTCTCTATTTCTTCTTTCGCAGAACCAAAACCGAAAACTTGTCCCTCTTTTTCAAGAATATAGGCTGCGGAACAAATAACCGCATCAACATCACCAATATTTTCTCTTGAAAAATGGCGGTAAACTTTGATTTTCAAATGCTTAAGTACTTTATCCGTAAAAAAACGCTCGTCAGTGTCAGATCCGGTTATTTTTTTGTCGTAGCCGGATAAAATCTGGGCAAGCGCAGTCATACCCACGCCCTTAATGCCGATTAAATGTATGCGTGAAGCATTATTTAATAGTTTTCTCATGACCATACCTTAATAACAATAGCGGAAAAACAAATAAGGCGTTGAGCATTCGGCTGGCACGCTTGGGTTCTATTAGAAATCGCCATGCCCACTCCAAGCCCAAAAAACGCAAGAATTTAGGCGCCCGAATTTTGTTGCCAGCCCAAATATCCAATGCGCCGCCGATACCGATAACAATTTTTATCATCGGAAAATTATCTTTGTATTTGGAAATCCATAATTCTTGTTTTGGGGCGCCGAAACCAACTATAAGAATATCCGCAAAGGAATGCACTATCTCATTAAGCGTTTTCTTTTGTTCATAATCGCGACTGAACGTACCATCTTGGTTTATGAATGGCGCGAAAGAAGCTACCTGGAAATCATGCCGCGGAAAGCATTTCTTTAAAAACACGGCCGCGTTTTTGGCAGTATCATCAAACCCGCCAATTATAAATATTTTTAACGAGCTTGTTTTATGGTGTCTAATAAGATCTTCAACAAAATCTATGCCAGTAATTTTATGTATTTTATATCCCTTAAGCTTGGCTGCTAAAATTAACCCCGTTCCGTCGGCAAAAGACATGTCGGCTTCATTAAGTGCTTTTACCAATGAACTGTTTCGCGATGCCTCAACCAGAATTTCTGGATTTGGCGTTACCACAAACGCGGGCTTATTGGTTTTAGAACTTAAAATACTGCCCGCCCAACCAATCGCTTCGTTCATATCCAAAACACTAATATTGACATTCGCTAAAGATATTTTTCTTATTGAATATACTGAATCCATATAGTTCTGTATAATACATCTATTATGCCCAGTAGAGATATATCGACAGTTCTTTTTGCTCTAGCAAAAAGAACAAGTAAGGCCGGGAAAATATATCAAAAGTAAACAATTAACTTTTTAATTCACTCCGCCCTTTTAGCACTTGGTTGTTAAAAGTCGAGATAATTCTACCGGGTATGAATAAATATATTATCAACGTTGCGCCGCTGACTTATATTCCTCGTCCGCACTCATCTATTTTCAGCTATGAATCGGATATGGATCTACAAGAAGGCTCCTTAGTCAATGTTCCTCTGGGAAGACGTGCATTCTCAGGAATTGTTCTTAAAAATAAGGATCATATAATACCCAGGCATGTACCTTCCTTAAAATCCATCAACTTTATAGTTTCTATAGAACCTGTCATAAATTCAAACACATTAAAATTAGTTGAATGGGTATCTCGATATTATATCACGCCATTGGGTTTCATGTTTAAAAATGCCCTTTCCGATATAAAAAAAGGGCAAATTATCACAGCCGATACTTCAAGCGCGGAAGGATTTTCCAAAAAGTATACCTTCGGTTCAAAAAGATTTAAAGAATACAGTAAGTATATAAATAAAACAATTAAGCAAGGCAAAAATATTATTCTGATGGTTCCGACCATAAAACAAGTGAGTGGGATTGAAGAAAAATTCGCTTTTCTTATCAGAAAATATGGAGTAAATCGAATCTTGGTGGGAACAAGAAAAATATTGTTCGCGCCAACAAACAATCTTGGGCTTATTATTGTTGAGGATGAGAATAGTCCTTTTCATAAGCAAGCCCTACAACATCCAAAATATGATGCGAGAGAAGCTGCAGAAATGTTGGCTAGGCTCGCTAGCTGCACAATAATGTTTGGCGGCCAAATGCCTTCGGCAAAAAGCACTTATTTTTTAAATAAAGAGTCTTTAAATATAAATACGGCGTTTGATAAAAAAGTAATTGTTATAGATAATTTACGCGCCAATAATATCCGTTTTGAGAAATATCCATTCTCGCGTAGTTTCTTGAACGGTTTAGATGAAATTATTAAAAATGGCGGGCGTGCCTTAATAGTATCGGCAAGAAAAGGTGATGCCGGAGGCTTAATATGCAAAGAATGTAAAGAGATAATAAAATGTCCGTCTTGCAGTTCTCCCTTATCCCTGCATTCAATTACATCAAAAAGCAATAAAAACTTACCTTCATCGGTTAGCGACGAAAAGAAATTAATATGTCGTTATTGCGGCAAAATGATTTCGGCGCCAAAAACCTGCGCAAATTGTGAAGGATGGCAATTCAAAACCATCGGCTTGACAACAAATCAGATTGCCTCATGTCTTGAAAAACTGTTCAATTCTGCAAAAATATTTACCGTAGATGCAACAAGCGCAAACGAGAGTAAGCGTCGAAAGATAGTTTCTGAATTTAATGATTCGTCTGGCGCAATACTTATAACCACGAAGGTAATCATAGAAGAATACTTGAAGCCTCTTGATTTCATCGGTCTACCCAATATCGATCAATTTTTGACCATACCCAATTTTCAAGCAGAAGAATGGTTATTTGATATGATACAAAAATTAAAGACTTTTCTTAAAAAACACGGCCGCATCTTTATAAACACATATAAAGCCAATCAAGATGTTCTTGGATATATAGCCGCCGACGACTTGAGAGGTTTTATTAAAAATGAACTGAAATTACGTAAAGAACTTGATTGGCCTCCTTTCACTAAACTTATTAAAATCACAGCTGAAAATACTAAAGAAGAAAGGGGCCGACACGCACTTGCAATACTGCTTAAAGATATAAGGGCCATGCAACGAGAGCAAAAACCGAAGATTGAAATATCCGGACCCTATCCTGCTTTTATACATAAAATGCGCGGCCGCTATCGCTGGCATATATTGCTAAAGGAGTCTATTGGTCCAAAAGATTATTTAAATACCGCCCTACAAGAACGGCTAGCTAAATTAATCCCGGCTAATCTAGATATTGACGTCAACCCAGAAAGCATATTATAAATAAAGCTCAAATTCCAAAATCCAAATTACAAACACCTTTTAACGTTTAAGCATTCAGATTTGACCCGTTCGGCTCTTCTCAGGGTCATGGTGAGCGAAATCGAATCTATGATTTGACATTTGAACCCTGATATTTGGATTTAATATTTATGTCCATACTTAAAACGCTGCAAGAACCAAATCCTATCTTAAGAGAGACGGCAGAGCCAGTTAAGCCAGAAAACGGTTCTTTTTTACATTTAAAAAATCTTTGTACGGATATGCGTCAAACCATGAAGGTTTTAAACGGTATAGGCATAGCCGCGTCTCAAGTAGGAGAATCTAAAAGGATTTTTCTTGTTGATAAGCAATCCTTTTTGGATATTGACTTACCTTCCGATATATTTATAAACCCCAAACTAATAAAGAAATCGTTCAAAAGAGTTGTTGGAGAAGAGGGTTGTCTTTCGGTAAGAGGCATCTTTGGAACAGTAAAACGAGCTCTAGCGGTGACCGTAGAAGCCTATGATCTAAACAATAAGAAGTTCCGCTTAAGCGGTAAGGGTCTTTTAGCTAGAGTTTTACAGCATGAAACTGATCATTTAGAAGGAAAGCTTTTCATTGATCGGGCAGATCCGGACAGTTTGCACGTATACATTAAAGAAGAAAACGATGAGTAAGCCAATTAAACTTATTTTTTTTGGTTCTTCCGAATTTGGTATTCCAATTCTTGATGAACTGCGTTGCGCTTCATACGAGATAGTCGCAGTGGTTACATCTATAGATAAACCTGCTGGGAGAAGCAAGCAACTCAAAAGTCCAATAATAAAACTGTGGAGTCAAGACGCGGGTATTAAAGTTATTCAACCTACGGATTTAAAAGATCCGGGTTTTTTAAACGAAATTGTTTCTTTGCATCCAGATTTAATCATTATTGCGGCTTTTGGCAAAATAATACCAGGGATGATTTTGGACATACCTAAGTTCGGCTCCATAAATGTTCATCCCTCATTGCTCCCAAAATGGCGAGGCCCATCCCCTATTCAAAACGTAATCTTGAGCGGCGAAAAAGAAACCAGTGTAACTTTAATGCTTACCGATGAAAAAATGGATCATGGACCGATAATCATACAAGAAAAAACCTATGTGGATGATAAAGATACCTATATTTCATTAACGCAGAGATGTGCTTCTTTAGGGGCCGAATTATTGATTAAAACTCTGCCCAAATGGCTGGAGGGTAGGATAAAACCGCAAGAGCAAGATCATTCTTTAGCCACATTTACAAAAATAATATCCCGAGATGATGGTAAAATAGACTGGTCAAAATCCGCCGACGAAATTGATAGAACAGCACGTGCCTATTACCCTTGGCCGGGAGCCTTTACTTTCTTGCCTGACGGTAAAAGATTAAAGTTATTAGAAGTTAGAATTTTGAATATAGAAGATGGAAGATACGAAAGCGGAACTGTTTTTTTGACTGACACAGGTGAAATGGCCGTAGCATGCGGTAAAAACGCCCTAATGATTGAAAAAGTCCAAAAAGAAGGCGGCGAACCAATGGACGGAAAAAGTTTTCTAAACGGTCACCGCAATTTAATAAAACAAGAACTCCGCTCTTGAATCGGTTTAAATCATTAACGTTGCTTAAAATAAAAACAGTCGTTTTGCGGCTGTTTTTTCGCTTATAATACGGTCGTGTTGATGCTAGCACAGACGAAATTCATATCTCTCCACGCGCCATCCGCAGCACAAAGGTCATAGCTTCCTCGGCCAGCCATACCAAACGTGCGTAGGATTCAACCCCGATTGCCGTTACTTGTGCCGCGGCAACGGCCCGGTCTCGCCGAGCGGCGCGGGCAAGAGCGGCATAATAAATCCGTTCGCGGCGCGCCTCGATATTATCTTGTCCGCGCAATTCGCATCTCCTTTTTTAAAGATCGTACAACGCTCATAATACGCAAATATTTATATACGTCAAACTATTTAATGATGTTCCGCACATCACGATCTTAATAAAAATGCCCAGTTGTACTGGGCATTTTTTCTATTTATCCTGTATACTTTTTGGCATCATCTTCCCTTTCCACGCCCTCCTTCAAGACTTTATACTGAGAATTATCTACTAGATGTTTTAGTTCGGGTAACACACTTTCTATTGTCTGCAACAATTCGTCTAAGGATGTTGAATTCTTTATTCGTTCTTTAAAGTCTTTAACTAAGGTTTGTTCGTGCTGTTCAGCTGTTCTTCCTTCTGGCACCACCAACTTTTCCGCAGCTCTTAGTTCGCTTCTCGCCAACCTGGCTTTCTGACCATTTTCGTTTTGATAAAAATGTGAAGTCCCCCTACCACCTTTGTAAGAGCCTCTATGTAATATTTCTGTTAGATGTTCCTTGTCAACTTGTAGCTTTCTTTCTGGTTTTAGAGGAGCTCCCCACTTATCTAATCCCATCTCTTCAGGCGATGGGCCGCCTTGTTCTGGATTTAGCATATAAAAGTGTAAAGCTTAAAGTGAAAGGTGCAAAATATTATTTTACGCCTCCCGCTCTATGCTTTATGTTTTACGCCTTTAGCTTTACATTTTGCGCTATCTTTATTATTCTACCGCCCCCCGAACAGTCAAGATCCTCCTACATTACCTTTCAAACGACACTATCGGCAACATTAATTCAACCGGAACGGTAGATTTTTGCTTAAACATATCTCCATCCTCTTTTTTGCCCACCACAAACCCATAATGCATTGGCACGGCCAGTTTAGGGTTAATGACAGAAGCCGCCTCAACGGCTTCCTTTACATCCATGGTGTATGTTCCGCCTATCGGCAATAACGCTACATCACATTTGATGTTAGACATTTCGGGAATATGATCGGTATCGCCGGCATGATAATAACGTTTTCCATTTATGTCTATGATATATCCGACCCAGTTATTATTACGCGGATGATAGGATTTATTTAAGTTATATGCCGGAAAGACTTCTATATTTATACCAAGGATATTTTGGGTTTCTTCTGGGCCAACTTTTATGACGTTACATCCTTCCATTTTAAGCTCTATAGATACATCGTGCGGCGCAACAATTTGCGTATCTTTATGCGCAAGGTTTCGTATCGTAGATATATCAAAATGATCTGCGTGCGCATGAGTTATCAAAATAATATCTGCTTTAGGATATCCGGCTGGTATATCCCAGGGGTCTATATAAACATTACTTGTGCCATCAAACAGAAAACCAGATTGTTTAAACCATTTAATATTTTCAATCATAATTTTACATTTAAACCCTGGCGTTTAATTCCTGTCGGACATAATTTTGCCACAGGACACTTTTCGCATAGTGGTGTTGGCGCCTTGCAAATGGCTCGACCGTGTTCAATTAGGATATAAGTTAAGCCAAACCAATATTTCTTCGGGAAAAGTTCCGTTAAGTCCTTTTCTATTTTTATCGGATTGTCATATTGTGAGAATCCTAAACGTTGAGATAGACGTTTAACATGCGTATCTACCGCAATGCCCCCTACTACTCCATACGCATTGCCGAGAACAACATTAGCGGTTTTGCGCGCTACCCCAGGCAAAGTTAGTATTTCTTCCATGGTTTTGGGAACCTCTCCGTTAAAACTCTTTTCAATTATTTTGCAGGCGGCAATAATATTGCGGGCTTTATTATGATAAAAACCGGTTGATCTTATTTCCTGCTCAAAAGTTTTGATATTGGCATTCGTAAAATCTTTCGCGGTTTTATATTTTTTAAATAAATCTCCCGTAACCTCATTAACCTTCTTGTCCGTACATTGGGCAGATAGAATAACCGCCACCAAGAGTTGGATATTATTGCCGTACTTTAAAGCTATTGTAGCCTCGGGATATGTTTTCTTCAGTATGACCAATACTTCTTTATGTTTTGGATTGGCGGCAAAAAATGTCTTGTGCATATTTAAACTTTAATGCCCAGAACGCCAAAAAACAAAAAATACCGCGCTGATGGCGAAAATTATGAATGCCAAAGGCGCCAAAATACATATCCAACAATGTTTTTTGATTTTAGACTGCTCCATAAGCTTATAATACAACATTTTTACGCCTACATAAAAGAACAAAAAACCGCCGAACTATCCGGCGGGACTATTATTTTTTGCAGGCAATTTCAAGATTACTATCACAACTACACACAGTATTACCTGTAAAATTGCTCCCAGCCAAATCCCTAACCAATTATAATGAGGCCAAGATAAGGCATTCATGATGGAATATTGAATATCGTGAGGAAACAACTCCATGTTCCACAGCACAATAAGCGTTCCTTGAACAGAAAAACCGGCTATTAATGCATAAACGCCACGCAACGACAAGCCTGTTGGTTTTCTTGCTGGATATAGCTTATATAAAGCCCAAAAAAGGTATTGAGCCACAAGAATTAAAAGAATAGAGGATAAAATAATGTTTCCAGCTACAACGCTCGTGAAGTCAAAATTTTGCAGTAAAATGCGCCCCACAAGGTTCGTTTCCATCTCAACGGACCACGAATATCTGCTTAAAAAATATTGAGTGGTTGCCATATCTGCAAAACGGGTGATCAAAAAGAATAAGTACACAGCCAAAAATTGATTAAGCGAGCCAAATGGAGTAATGATCCATTTAAGCACATGCGGCATTTTTCAAAGACCTCACTATATTCTTTAAAAAACTGTACCATACATTCTTTGTTGCGTCAATGTTAAAAGGTATGCTATACGATCATATCTGACACCTCCGTATCATGGAGGTAATGACACATAATACTCAACTACTCATAGCA
>MHSR01000024.1 GCA_001822815.1 Candidatus Terrybacteria bacterium RIFCSPHIGHO2_01_FULL_43_35 | reverse complement strand
TCGGTCTTCTGGTCGGTTTTATTGCGATATCCATTATTACGCCTATCTATGCAGTCACCCAACACCTCGGCCCACAATAATATTAGGTATTGGAATATTAAAACCGCTCAACATAATTTTCTAAGCCTAAAAAATGATGCAGGCTTCACGTTAATCGAGGTGGTCATTGTAATGACCATCATCGTTTTTTTGGGCACTTTTGGGGTCATCGTCGGTTTTGATACATATAGACGATCTAATTTTCACAGTGAAGAAGATACGGCGGTGAGCCTGCTTGAGAAAGCGCGGAGTGGAGCGATTAATAATATAGGGGAGTCATGGTACGGAGTTAAGTTTGATGATGCCTCTAATTTAATTTTATTCCGCGGCCAGGGCACACCTAAGGATTATGTTCATCGTAATTCTGCCTACGACCTCAAAATCCAGAAATCCGGCGTACTTGTTTATACCGGAGCCACCGAAATGGTTTTTAATCAGCTTTCCGGAGATAGTTCCGGTGGAATCGTAACGATTAATAGTTCTAATATAACTATAAACAATGAAGGCGGAATTGATTGGTAAATTTAATATGGTAGGACTTACACGTTTGCCATTTTTCTCGCTCATTCTCGCCACGCCAGCGCGTGGCTCCGAGGTTGCGGCCATTTTGCTCCGCGTAAAACGCGGAGACCACGCCAAAATGACCGCAAAATCCGCTCAAAAAAGGCAAACCCGTAAGTCCAATAAGGGCTCGGTATTAGTAGAGGTTTTAATTGCCCTCGCGATTTTGTCTTTGGGAATTTCCGCGGTATTGCTTTTGTCTTCAGCAAACCAGGATTTAAAAGTTGATAGCCAAACCAACAATGAGGCTCTCGCCAAAGCGCAAGAGCAATTGGAGAATATGCGTGCTCTTTCCAGGCAGGATATAAATTTAGTCCAAAATTGCGATGACAGTTCGGCGACAAAGTGCAGCGGCGCGCTTGACCCTTTTTACAATCGTAAAGTGATTGTTACCGACATAGATTCATTTAGTAAGCAAGTTACAAGCCAAGTTACTTATTCGATAGGCTCTTTGCGTCCTCAAAAAGTGGAATTAAGTACTGTCGTAGCCGATTGGATCTCGGTCTTAGGCGGAGATACTTGTACTCAAACCTTGAGCGGTGATTGGGCAAACCCGCAGTTACTGGGTACGGTTGATGTTGGTGGGGATAATGGAGGTACGGACGTAGACGTACTTAGTAAAAAGGCTTATGTGACAACCAATCCAAGCGGAAACAACAAACCTAATTTTTATGTCGTTGATGTAGCCAATCCCAATATTGATCTGCCAATTTTGGGTAGCATAGATACTAACCCAAGCACTGAAGCGGGGCTTGCGACAGTTCATGCCGCGGGTAAATATGCCTACGTTGCAAATATGAGTACGGTCAGTCAATTGCAAATAATAGATATCTCTGTACCAACCTCTCCAACAGTTGTTCCATCCGCAAGTCTTAAGGTTACTGCAGTCGGAGATGCGGCGGTGGGCAACAGTATTTTTTATACCAATAAAAGAGTTTATTTGGGCTTAATCAAATCTTCCGGGCCAGAATTCTATGTTATAGATGTTTCTGATCCCTTAAATCCATTGGCGAAAGCCTCGTTTGAAATTAATTCCAGAGTTAACGCCATAACAGTTAAAAATAATATTGCTTATTTAGCGGTTCCGGATGACGATTCAACCTCTACAATATCCGAACAATTAAAGATTTTGGATGTCAGCCAAGCCGATGCCGGTGTTATTACCCAGCTAAATACATTTTCTCCAAATCCCGCGACTATGTCTGGCGAAGGATTGTACATATCTAAAGACGGTAAGACTTTGTATTTAGGACAAGGAGGTGCTAATTCTAGCAATCCAGTATTTTTTTCCTTGGACGTAACTAACCCTAATAGTATTAGCCCAATAAATTCAAAGTATATTGGCACTAAAGTAGATGGGAAGATTGGTATTACGGTAAACGCGATTGCGGTTAGGAGCAACTTAGCGTTTTTGTGGACGAGCGACACTAATTTGGGTTTCCAGATCTGGGACTTAAATAATTTGGGCAGTCCTACGCCTTACGCCGCACTAAATACGCAACAAACGCCCACCGGTGGACTGGATTGCGATGGTAATCTTGTGTATACGGCCCAAAGAAGCAATAAGGCCCTGCAAATTATTGGACCCGGTCTTATCAATGCCACAATTACGCTTGCCGTTCATAATGCGGCTCACGATCCCATAACCGCGGCCAATATCGGAGATACGGTCCACGCCAGCGTCATGGTTGCTGGTACGGAAGGGACTCCAGCCGGAAAAGTTGATATTACTTTTTATACTAGTAGCGATAACTGCACTTCCGGCGGAATTTCTGACTCTTCCAACCCATTTGCACTAGACAATACTGGCGTAGTTGATCCGTCTTCTAACCAAGGACCGCTCAACGCCGGGTCGTATTCTTTCCAAGCCCATTACGAAGGAGATAGCATCTATAATGTCGGCGACAGCGCGTGCAAGTCGCTCATCATGGCAAAAGCAACACCAACGGTAAGTACCACTATTTATGATAATGCCGACGGTCAAGCAGTAACTTCTGTCCCTTCCGGAACGGTGGTTTATGATCAAGCGACGTTAACTGGGAGCGTAGGAACGCCAACCGGTACGGTTAATTTCACGCTGTATAAAAATGATTCATGCAATCTTAGTCCAGGACAAGTTATAAAAACCGATTCTGGCGTAGATTTAATATCTGGGGCCGCTCAATCATCAACTTATAAAACAAAGAATGGCGACAAGCCGAGTATTTCATATCAAGCTCACTATAACGGAGATTTTAATTATAATGCTGTGGATGGACCATGCGAATCTTTAATCGTGAACTGATGAATAAAGATTTTAAAAATACCGCCGGTTTTACCTTAATAGAAACCGTCATCTATATTGCGATCCTGGCGTTTTTAATGGGCGGGGGAATGACGGCGGGTTTTTATATTATTGATTCCGGACAAAAAAATAAAACCGATATTAATACTCAAGCCGAAGGATATTTTTTGTTAAGAAAAATTGAATGGGCCTTGACCGGCGCATCAAGCATATCTGTAACTCCCACCAGCCTTTCCGTAACAAAGGACACGATAACCGGCTTTCCGTCTTCCCAAAATCCATTGATTTTATCTTTGGACGGATCAAATTTACAGTTAACACGCGGCAACCCTATTTTGACAACAGCAAATCTTAACAGTTCCAACGTGGCCGTTGCCGGTGTGGGCGGAGTAGTTTTTATAGATATTCCATCATCCGGCGGCAAACCCGAAGGCGTTAAGATAAATTTCACTGTCATGAGCAAAGAGTCCGGTGTTAGCAAGCTGTTTACTGTTGCGAAATATTTAAGAAAATGACCCCGTTAGAGACGACCATGTATTATGCATATGTTTTACAAAGCAAAAAAGATGGCAAATGGTATACTGGCGCTACCAGTGATTTACGGAAGCGTTTGAGTGAACATAATGCAAACCTTGTCAGTTCCACCAAAGGACGAAGTCCCTTGGAAATCATCTATTTTGAAGCTTGTCTTAATGAACATGATGCATTTGTTAGAGAGAAATATTTAAAATCCGGTATGGGTAAGCGTTATCTAAAAAATCGCCTCAAACGCTTCCTGTCTCTAACGGGGCGGGTTCACTCCGTGAGAGGTAGGTTGCCATCGGCAACCGCAACCTCTAACGGAGGATTTGTGGCTTTAATGACCGTAATTGTGATTTCGGTAATTCTTCTCACAGTCGCTATTGGTTTGAATCAAGCAGGATTTTTAACTCGCTCCCAAATTCTTGACGCGGAATATAAAGAACGAAGTTCGGCGCTTGCCGAAGCTTGTGTGGATACTGCATTGTTGCGGTTTGCTGAAGATTCGGGATATACTGGGCCAGAAACGATAAATAATATAGGAAGCAATACTGGTACTTGTCAGATTCGGCCAGTAAAAAAAGATTTTCCTGTATCGGGTCAGACTACCATTGAGACACAAGCGTTTTATAATGAAGCCGTAACAGATCTCAGCATCGTAATTGATACCGTCAGCCTCACAATTCTTTCCTGGTTAGAAGTACCACAATTTTGACCAAAAACAATGGCCTTGACAAGGTATAGGTAAGTGTGCTATATTAATATAGTACTATTTAGGTACTATAATTTAGGTGTCGAAGAATATTCTTAATAAAAATAATAAAACATGAATACAATAACAACAAAATCAAAAAAATATCAGCAAGGTTTCACGTTAATTGAAATCCTTGTTGTCATAGGCATCATCGCGATCTTGGCTACGATCGTGCTGGTCGCGTTAAACCCCGCTAGACAGTTTGCGCAAGCGCGAGATTCCCAGCGTATATCAAATATAAATGCCATACTTAATGCGATTGGACAAAGAATCGCCGATAATAAAGGCATCTTTGAAACCGGTTGCGCCGCAGGTGCTATCCCCACCACAGATACGGATATGAAAAGTGCTGCTGGCGGATACGATATCGCGCCGTGTCTTGTCCCTACGTATTTGCCCGCTATGCTTTTTGATCAGAAAGGAAGCAGCTGCACCGGCTCCTACACAAGCACTGCAGCTTACGATACCTGCTATAATGTCGTACGCGATGCGACCAGCGGTCGAATAACCGTAAAAGCGCCAGGGGCAGAAATTACCACGCCACTCGAAGTCACACGATAAGCAAAATATAACAAAAAGCCCCGCGAGGGGCTTTTTTGTTTGTAGAAAAAAGAAGTGCTGGGGGTCCTAATCGCGCCCGCTATGCCCGCTTTTAAAAACCCTCGGTTTTTAATTTTTTCTCATTCGAGCCTGAGGCTCTCAGAGCCGAACGGCCTATACGGGAAAACTACGTTTTCCCGACCCCTTTTCTCGATTCCTCCCCCCATCACAAAATCTATTCTATTTTAAATATTGTCTGGTGCAGTATCGTAGACGACGTTAAAACTATTATTCAGAGGCAGAATGGACATATTTATGTGCCGGATTTAAATATATTGACTTAGAATACCTCAAATTAGTTAGAGAGAATCGTATATACCCTTCTTGTTCCTGGTTCGGGTGGAACATAGTATTCAAGTTCGGTGTCAGAAAGCCATTTTGCTCTAAATTGCCACGCTGGATCCTTTATTGTTGCCAACCGAATACTTTTCTGATTAAACAAATCATATATATAAAAGTGAATTTGCCGCCCTTCTTTTATCCATTTATCTTCAAGTTGTTTGTCAAGATCAGCATCTCCTGTCCACGGTGACCCATCATAGTAGGTTATATAACCCTTTTCCATATTTAAAATATCTCCACCCTTCGTTCCTATAGGAGCTCTAAAAATCTCTAATGTCCAATTTAACTTATTAATTCGGAAAATCGCCGATACATCGGCTCCAATCGAAAAATTTCCCCAGAAATATTTACCATCTCTAGCCCAATCATAAAAATCAAACTCGCCATCTATAAATGTAAATCTATTTTTTAATTCTGAAAAAGTCGCTGAATAAGCGTCGCTTTTGCTATCAAGATTTCTGAAAACGAGGGCATAACCAGCCTCTCCTCCAAAACCTTTCACAAGAACAACAAAAAGCTCTTCTGGATCTATACGAAAATCGTTTTGGAAAACCTTATTGTATACACCGTTAATACTGGTGCCTAATTCTGCTATAGATTCAACCGATCCATCAAAATAATAACGTGCTATTTCTGCCGAATAATTTGGTTGTGGACGTCTATTTTTATAATCGTAGCCAAATGAACGCGCTGCATATACCCCGCACTGATGGATCTCGATCGGATGATAATGGTTAGGACTAACTAACTCTATAATAAATGATGAAATTTCTTCGTGTGTATCTTTATCGCGAATAATAATTCTTGCCTGCGTTTCTTTGCCTTTTTCTTCAGGCAATTTTTCGTATTCCGCGATTTCATTTTCGTTCAAACACCGTGCCTGCCGATTAATTATAGGCGGTGTAACAACAATATCTTCTTTTGATTCACCGAAGTATAAAATTTAACCAATACCAGCAATTGCCACAAAAATAATAATCAGAATGGCAAATTTTTTCATGTTGTCGTTAATGAATTGCAAATAAGGCGAACACTAAAGGAAATTTGTATCTGAAAAGTTACCTTCCTTTATCTCTTTTAATCTATCAATATATTTCTGTGGAGCCTTAACCCTTAAGAAGGATGGAATATCGTCAACGTGGTGATATTCGGCAGGCTTAAAAGGTCCATCCAATTCAATTTTTTCCTCAGAAGAGGTTCGGAAAGAATAAGCGTCTATATTTAATGCAACCGTATCGTTGCTGTCATGTCGCATTACATATAACGTACTTTGGGCCCCGTAGACTTTGTCGATATGAAAAGCGGCCGCCAATGATCTTGGAGGAAGAGTTATAGCTTCTGCGGGAGAGCTATCTATAAAGACAATCTCTTCTCTTTCTGAGAGATATTCTTTCAATTCTTCTTGATTTAAGAACTTTCTTTGCATTGTTTTGGCAACCGAAGCGTCTCGGTCACTCGATAAAAATTGTAGACTGTGCTGGGGGTCGGAATCGAACCGACGACCCCCTCCTCTTCAGGGAGATGCTCTACCGACTGAGCTACCCCAGCATGAACGAATGAAAAGAGTGAATGCTGAGGGTAGCGGGCGTTTTCCCCGTGAAGGAAACCAGCGACCGCAGGGAGCGTCAGAAACCGTGGGTTTCTGAAGTCGGGGGTCGGGGGAAACGCAACTGAGATACCCCAGCATAGTTAATAAATTACCACTGTTTTTTAAAGTATTCAAGAAAAAAAGACCGGTGATTATGACCGGTCTATGAATCCCAGAGATCTGGGTCAACCTCTCCAGCAGATATAACTGGCGTGTCTAATGGTATCATGTCTGGATTGGGATTCTCATTCGCCGAAGAGTTCACGTATAGAGAGGCTAATCTTTTGCGATGCCACTCTATTCTTTGTTCCATATCTTCTACGAACAGCTGGGCAATCAGTTCGCGGTTATCTGTGAGAACCGCTTGCTGTATGCGCCGTGACCGTTCCTTGGTTAGTGGGGGTCCGGACAATCTCGCAACAAACGTGTTCAGAACTTCATTCTTTTCAATGCGACCGAAAGTAAAAGCGCCTTCGGCATCTACCAGTACAACTCGATCTCCTGCGGCTATACCGTCTTGGTCAATGCCCCAGCATCGGCCTTGTTCATCCAGACAATTGAAATCTGCAGCTACTTGTTTCATCGCTTCTCCTTCCTTGTTTTGTTTTTTGCCCAGCTCTACCCAGCTCAAATTAAGAATTGGGGCTGGGTTAGAGCAGGGTGGTACCGAGGGCGAGACTCGAACTCGCAAGCCTTTCGGCATCCGGGTTTAAGCCGGACGCGTATGCCATTCCGCCACCTCGGCACCGTGTGGTGTTATTCGTTTTTGGTGGGCAGGAAAGGAATCGAACCTTTTCAGCCGAAGCTACTGATTTACAGTCAGCTGAGCTCACCACCTGCTCAACCTACCCACTTTGCGGGTTGGTACGGGGAGAGGGACTCGAACCCCCAAAAAGTAGATCCTAAATCTACCGCGTTTGCCAGTTTCGCCATCCCCGCACAAGAGAGTTTGGTGCCGAAGAGGAGATTTGAACTCCTAACCTTTCGGAGAGGTGTTTGAGACCTCCGCGTATGCCAGTTCCGCCACTTCGGCACCGATATGTTTAAGGCCGCGATATTAAGGTGGCCTTGGATGAGTGCGTGGGGTTGGTAGGCCCTCTAGGACTCGAACCTAGGACGTGCAGTGTATAAGACTGTTGCTCTAACCAACTGAGCTAAGGGCCCACTGATGTGCCTAATTTTCCGCTGTTGGCGGCCAGCCGGCACCGGCTGGTGTATCTTTTGTAAAGGAGCATTTCGTCGTCCTTCTTCGCTTCGCTCATCAGGATCTTCAATTTCCGCAGTTTGGGGGTCGGAAGTTTTCTCTCGCAAGAGAAAACTGAAGACTCTGAAATTTGAGCGGAGCGAAAATTGAAGAGCTGCGGGGCTTGGATTCGAACCAAGATATTCAGCTCCAAAGGCTGCTGTCCTACCGTTAGACGATCCCGCAGCGATTGGCAGGCCGAGAGGGATTCGAACCCACGACCTACTACTGCATCTTGAAAGGTGGTGAGCCCGGAGAGACTCGAACTCTCAACCCTTGGCTTAAAAGGCCTCCGCTCTACCGTTGAGCTACGGGCCCACGCGATCAAGATGCTGTGTTTTGTTTTTTTGTCCAGCTCTACCCAGTTCAAATTAAGAATTGGGGCTGGGTTAGGGCTGGGTGGTAGCGCCGAAGAGATTCGAACTCTTGATCTCCTCCTTGAAAGGGAGGCATCCTGGGCCTCTAGACGACGGCGCCGCCGTAAGTCCATCGGACTTAAGCGATTTGCGGTGGGTGAAGGTAGTCCCGACGTTATGTCGGGACACTACATTTTGCAACCAATCGCTTAGCTCTTGGGCAAAATGTGTGGTGGACGATGTAGGACTCGAACCTACGGCCTTCTCGGTGTAAACGAGACGCTCTAACCAACTGAGCTAATCGTCCAAGAGGCCGTAGGTGAGACGTTCACCAATAAGCCTATTATATCACAAAAAAACACTTTGTCAACTTTTTCACCATGGATTCTAGCTTTAAGCGCAACATTCCGAGCGGTGCTGTCTCGCAAAGCCTCGCGGAAGCCGAGCGGGCATGGCGCCGCGCTTTAAGCTTCGCCAAGCGCAGCCGCATTCGTTTCGCGTCTGCAAGGAATCTTTCCATCAATAAAGCCGTTCCGGCTAATCTAGAACAAGCCTTAAGGCCGCTCACCGAATGCGGCCACACAGCGCGGCGAGCGAGGTTGAGCGAGAGTGCGAGCGCCTCGCTGGGGCGCGAGACACGCCTTTGCGAGACAGCACCAAAGGTAAAGCATTGCACTTCAGCAGTAAATTTTAGACTAGCTTTTTTAAGGTTGTACTCTAAAAACTATAACGGAATTCTGCCTACATGACAACAATTATTGCTCTTGTTTTTAGGACGCGATTTGGTAAACTTGTATAAACTCTTTTAATTCGAGGAGATGCATATGCCCGCAAAACTTGAAGTCATAACTGGCCCGATGTTTTCCGGCAAAAGCGCGGAACTTATTCGATTGTTGAACCGCGCCACTTATGCCAGAAAAAAGATTTTGGTAATCAAGCCGTCTATCGATCATCGAAGTGGAGAAAACCGCATCGCCGAACGAGCAATAAAAAATGGTAAATCCGCTGTTGTAGAAGATTTTCCTGCTTTCAGCATCGGCACCCTTGAAGAATTTTGGCACCTTGTCAATAAAAATGATTTCGACGTGCTGGCCATTGATGAAGCACAATTTTTCACCCAGCCATGGTTTGTATCGGTTGACTTTATAGCGGCCGTTCAGGAATTATTGGATAAGCATTCACAAGAAGATTTCCGCATAATTATCGCCGGCCTTGATATGACCGCGCAAATGGAACCTTTCGGACCTATGCCGCAGCTTCTGGCGATGGCGGATGAAGTAACAAAACTGACCGCGGTTTGTTTCAACTGCGGCGCTACAGCACGTTACACTCAAATACTTGGCGGCACTGGAGAGGAAATTCAAGTTGGCGATCTAGACCTCTATGAAGCGCGGTGTCGTAAATGTCACGTGAAAAATAAAACTTAACAATGGCTCAAAAAAGCCGTTTTATTTTTTAATTGTTGTGGCAGCAACTGTTGCAAGAATAGCTTTGAGGTTTTATACTTGGCAGTAGTTTTTTGAAAAAGGAGTCAAGATGGACGCAGCCAACCTGAAGGATCGCGCTAAACGCATACTTGAATATCTTGATCCAGAAGGCGTTAAAAGTAGAGCATTGCCAAGACCGGTTATCATTGAATTTACCGGCTCTCCTGATGCCGGTAAAACCACGATTATTGATGCGCTTGATCCATTTTTCCGCAGATTAGGTTTTCGTGTGATGCGTCCGCAGGAAGGCGCTGAAGTAATTCGTCATGTTCCGCGCAGTGACTATGAATATAATATACGCACGGGCGTATATCAGCTCGGCCTTGTCATAGATGGTTCTTATGACAGATTTACAGATCTTTTCATACTTGATCGAGGACTTTATGACCTTTCCTGCTGGATGGAGTATTGGGCCAGAAAAGGTCAGATTGATAGAGACAAAGCTAATTTTTACCGCAAATTTTTTGGTGATCCAAAATGGCTTTCCAAGATAGATATATGTTTCTTTGTGGTGTGTGAGCCAGAAGAGGCCATAAAACGCAATCAGCTCGCTATTCCTCTAGATGAATTTGGAGAAACCACCAATCCAGAATCGGTGAAAGCGCTGGTTGATATAACTCGTAAGACCTATGCGTACTGGCACGCGCGCGGCGCGCCCGTGGTTATGGTGGACACGACCAACGTGGCTCCCAAAGAAGTTGCTGCCGAAATAATCGATAAAACGCTTGAAATGCTTGAAATACGCTTCGATCTTAAATAAATTTAAACAGTTCTAATCAAGAGCTGTTTTATTTTGTCCGATTATAATGCTATTTTAAAGAGTATGGGAAAACCTTTAATTCTTGGTTTGGATCTTGACGGTACGCTTGCCGATCACACGCAATCTAAATTAGGTTTGGCTCGCGAACTGGGCTATGTGCTTGAACCGCACCAAACATCCCCAGAATTAATACAGGATATAATATCAGCCGAACATTACAAAGAATTCCAGCGCAGAGTTTATGGCGAATTTAGCCATTTGGCCGTAAAGCAAGACTCGCTTGAAGAAGGTTTAAATGCGCTTAAAAATCGCGGCTGGAATTTTATTTTAGTATCGCGCAGAGGATCCGATGCTCATCAAGCCGCGCGCCAATGGTTAAACGCGCACCTGCCGGGACTTATTCCGGAACACAAGATATTTTTTGTTGAAAACGACGAAGATAAAAGCGGTGTATGTCTAGCAGAAAATGTAGCGGCTTTTGTTGACGATAAACTTGAAGTGCTACAGTTTATGGATAAACAAATATTAAAAGTGCTTTTTGATCCTTTTGATAACTGGGCTAATTTGGACGAAAATGAGATTAAGCGCGCAAAATCATGGGATGAAATCCCAAACATTCTTGCCTACCTTGAGAATAAAAGCAGCCTCATTGGATGAGGCTGCTTTTTGTTTGGTTGGACACAAGTGGGCGGTATAGGACTCGAACCTATGACCTTTACAATGTCAATGTAACGCTCTAGCCAACTGAGCTAACCGCCCATACGTTGTTTTTTAGCACATGCTAATTTTTGGCGCAAACTTAAACATTCTTGATTATGGGCTATCAATAAAGTATACTTCTCTTGTGCAAAAAGGGCCAAACGTGTTAATAAGAAATGACCAAATGCTAGATATTGTTTACGAAGATGACGATATTATCGTTATAAACAAGCCGCCGGGCATTGCCGTACATCCAGTCAAGGAAAACGATTCAAAAATCACCGTGGTTAGAGAACTTATAGATTATTATCCGCCCATTAAAAAAGTTGGAGAGAATCAGTTGAGACCCGGGATCGTACACAGGATTGACGCGGACACATCAGGTATTCTTGTTGCGGCTAAGAACCAAAAAACTTTTTCGTGGCTAAAGAACAAATTCGCATCCAGAGAGGTTGAAAAGCATTATTTGGCCATCGTTGAAGGCCGTATGAGTTCTTTAAAGGGAACATTTAAGGGTAAATTGGGGCGCATTGGCGGAAAATTCAGGCTTATAGACGCGGGAAAGTTGCGCCCGCATGAAAAACTTCCAGAAAAGCTAAGAGAAGCCGAGACTGAATTTAAAGTGTTAAAACGCTTCCAAGACGCAACACTTGTTCTGCTTTCTCCAAAAACCGGCAGAACCCATCAGTTAAGAGTACAATTGTCTGCCGCGGGCCATCCCATTTTAGGTGATAAACTATACGATTCAAAAACTAGCGCAATGCGTGCCGAACGCCAAATGCTACATGCGCTTTCGCTTACAGTAAGCATGCCAGACGGCAAAAGAATTTCTTTGGAAGCAGAACCGCCGTATGATTTTCAAAATACCCTAAATGATTTATCCAAAAGAGATGAAGAAAATAAAATTGAGAAAAATGAAACGCATATAACATATGAATAAAACAATAGAAAAATTCAATAAAACGCACGAAGCAAAAAAAATCCCGGATGTACGCTCTGGCGATACTGTTAGGGTTGTGCAGATGATCAAAGAAGGGGATAAACAGCGGCCACAGGCTTTTGAGGGTTTAGTCATTGCCTTAAAGCATGGTAGAGGCATAAATGGCATGATGACCGTCCGCAAAATATCTTTCGGTGTCGGTGTGGAAAGGATATTTCCGCTTCACGCCCCGACATTGGAACGTATAGAAGTATTGAGACGCGCTAAGGTAAGACGAGCTAAACTCTTCTTTGTCCGCGGCAAAAGCGGCCGCAAGGCCAGGAAAATGCGCGGTGATATAGTGCCGCCAGAAACCGGCACCGTTGAAAGCGCTGAAGAAAACGTTTAATACTAAAAAGAGATTTTATTTATGCCAGGTGGTAATTATAGAAGAAATCGTAATCCAGAAGATCCGGAGCGTCGTTCGGAACAACAGTCCAAAGACAAAAAACTTAAGGAAGACATAAGCGCTGCTTTGGGTGGTGGAAATCGGCAGAATAATCCTGGACAGTCTGATAAAGAGAAAGCAACCATCAAGAAAATGGAAGAGGATTTGGGCTTTAGTTTAGGCAGCGAGAAAGGAGCGCCAAAAGAACCATCGATGCGCCATAAAAAAGTCGATGAGGACGAAAAACGCAAACCCGGGTATCAGAGCAGCAATAAGGAATTGGCAAATACTTTCGGCGGAAAAGAATTGGGCGACATAAAGGCGGTAAAAAAAAGCGTTGAAGGAGGCGATGTCGGCGGACCGGAAGATGCACGAGATAATAAAACCGAAATTGAGGACTTGCGCCGAACGCTTGATCAAGGGAATTTTTCGCGTTTAAAATTTTTTCAATCACTTACCGCAAGCGGGAAAATAGGCGGAGTACAAGATAAGCCAGAGCAGGAACATTTTATAGTTAGCAAAGAGATTCCCGAAGAAGAGCGCGTAAAAGGTACGCTCGATGAGGAGACGGCTGAAACCATTAGGGCTATTGTCGAGGGGAAATTGCCGCCATTCATTAGGGCAACACTCGTAGATAGTTTAATTAAATATTCTTCGCTTAATACTATCGAAAAAACCGGCGTTGTTGAAGCCGTAAGGTCAAGCCCGGAAAGGTATGAACTTTGCAAAAAGCTTTTAAAGCATATCAATCTGCAGCCTCTAAACGAAGCATTTTATTCCTTGTACGAGGAAGTTAGCAATTATTCCGATTTAGATCTACAACTTGGCCAGCTTCTTTTGGGCGATAAAATTCCCGTAACACCAGGTACGCTTATAATACGTGATATTATTGTTGGAACCCTGGCGCGTTCAAAATCCATTGAAGCTGTGGAAATATTACGTAAATATGCGGAGCAAATTAGCACATCCTACGGCGACGTAACCGAAGGAAGAATGCATTCTGATATATATCGTAGCAAAGATTACGCCAGTATCATCGAAGCCCTTTCTAAATTAGAAGGCGCTTTTCAGGAAACAGCCGAAGCCGAAGATTCAATCGGATTGCTGACTTCAGTTAAAAATGAAGTTGCAAATTATATGACGGTAAGCGATGAGCGTGTTAAGGAATGGAAAGAGGCTAATCCAGGATGGACGTTAGCACGACAGCCAGTTGTTGTCGGGGCACAAGAGAAAGAAAGTTTTGATGTATCCGAAATTGTGGCTGAATGGAAAAACCACGCCAAAAATTGGGGCGATACAGAAAAAAGATTTGCATTACAAATTATTTTAAAAGAACAGCAAGGTAAATTAGTAGCTGAAGAAGCTTTCAAGGAACTTGGAAAAAATCCTGATGCCACCGAACTTTACGAACTTTATGCTGATTTAGCAGATTTGGCTCCACCAGAATACACGGAACGGCTAGGGATAAGGTTATTAAGCGACGAGATTTGTCTTGATCCCGCCAAGCGCGATATACGCCAAAACATAATTAAGGCTATGGTTCAGTCTGTATTGCCAGAAAGTGTTGATATACTATTTGCCTACGTGGAGAAGGTTAAGAGTTGTAATTATCAGGAATCTTCAGACGCGCCTCAAGATCCGCCAGAATTATTGAAATTAAAAGATCAGGAGTTAGTGTTGGGCTTTTTGGATGAATTGGAAAATGATCTTAACGCGCTGGGCGGCAGCGAGGCCATGGCGGCGGTTAATGAACTGCCGGCATTAAGAGAAGTTATAGATAATAATAAAGAAGCCGCGGCAGAACAATACCGCAAGTGGTTAGATGAACATAGATAGGGTGATTATTATATCCAGCCGCATATAAATGGATGCGTAGCTCAATTGGTAGAGCACAGAGCTTATACCTCTGCGGTTCTAGGTTCGAGTCCTAGCGCATCCACAAATAGATATTATTAATTAAATCATTATTAAAGTGCACTTAATTTTATGCCAGAAAAGTCACACGAAAGAGAAAATACTGAAGGAACGCCAAACCCAGAAGAATCAGATAAAGAAAAACGGGTAGATGCCATGGTAAAAGGAATATCAGATGCGATAGAGAGGTGGAGACTTGATCATATTGGCATTAGCGATGAATCTGAATATGCCGAGATTGGTCCTGAAGACGTCAACGATCCAGAGTTACAGAAAAAGATTAGAGAAATTATATCGAGAGACGGTGTTTAGAAAACTGTAGAAATGCAAAATATCCTTTGAAATATAAGGCGTAAACAGATATTTCCGCATTATGTATAGAATGTCCCAGTCCATGCTATAATATTAAATAGAAAGGCCGAATTATAAAAGTTAAGCTTTTAGAGTATAGCGGTTAGCGTTTAGTCACTAAACCCACTACCCTCTACCCTAAAACCTAATTTATATGGCTGATGTAGAAGCTTATTGCGTAAAATGTAAAGCCAAGCGCATGATGGTCGATCCTCAAGAGGTTGACATGAAGGGCGGCAGAAGGGCTATGTCTGGCAAGTGTCCGGTTTGCGGCACGAAGATGTTCCGCATTATGGGCAAAAAATAGCCACTCATTCTTTTTTACGCGTAAAAAAAGAGCTTCGATTTTATTAATCGGAGCTTTTTAACTGTTCATGCGTTCAATCCAGACAGGCAGATTTTTAATGGATGGGATAATTTCGTCATCATTTATCGCAACCCCTTTTTGGCTGGCCCACTTTATCCAGCGAAGATGGGTGTTTAGAGGGCCGGTAAGCACGCCTACGAATGTTATGTTGTTTGCGCGGGCTACCTCAAGATCCACCAACGCATCGCCGACAGAAATGATCTCAGTTGCAGTAATGCCGTAATCGCGTTTTAACGTCTGGAGGACTGGTCTGAAGGCCCGCCGATCGGGTTTTGCGTGTTGGGCCGTGATATGTAGGGGATGATCTATGAATCTCTCTTCGGCATGTTTGTGATCAAAAAAAGTTTGCACAATTTCGAAGTTTTCCGTCAAGTTAAGAGAAGGCGGGATAGCCGGAGCAAGGTGCTTTGCTTTTCTGTTGGTTAGTAAGACGCGTACGATGTTTGATCTTGATAACCAGGATAATGTTTCCTGCGCCCCGTTTATCAATTCAAGAGGTTTAATGGAGCTTGCCAGTTTAAGGTTTTTGATCCAGAAATCGTTTAACGCGTCGTAATCGGCATGCGGTAACGCGTTTTTGAAAGCCTCTGCCGCCGCATATCCCCACTGACGCCGTATCGCCAACTCTTTGCTTTTTGTGTCAGAGCCATCGAATTCGACAAGAAGCTCCCGAATGATTTTTATAGCCTGAGGCCAAGAATCACAAGAAGTTCCGTCATAGTCAAGAATGACCGCGCGAATCGCCACCGCCAAACCTTCCTTATCAAAGTGCTCTTTGAGCGTAGCTTATTCTTATGCTTTATGGCCTTTTTGTCAACCCCCACACCTACTTTAGCTTTGACCATTTAGTACCGCGTTTAATCGAAAAGATACTATTTGAATACTATTCTGAAATATAGAATAAACTTAAAGTAGGTGTGGGGGCAAGCTCTCACAAAAAATCCCGCCGATGGCTGGATTTTTCCTCTGCGACTTTTAGTTCTTTTGAGAAGCCCTTATTTTCGTTCGATGTCTGCCGGCTGATTTTATAAGCTCATTGAATTCAGCCCTTTCTAGAGTTTCCTTTTCAATCAGCCTTTTGGCTATAAGATGCAGGGTGGTTATTTTTTTGCTCAAAATTTGACGGGCGGTCTTGTGGGCTTCATTAATTAGTGTTTCCATTTCTTTGTCTATTTTTTTTGCCGTTTCTTCAGAATAATGCCTTTGCTCGCCCAATTCTCTTCCAAGAAATACTAGTTCATTGCGTTCAACGAAAGTTACCGGTCCCAGGGCCTTAGACATACCGAACTCGGTTATCAGTTTACGTGCCAGTTCAGTTGCTTTTTGCAGATCATTGGATGCGCCGGTGGTCAATTCTTTAAAAATAATTTCTTCGGCCGTGTATCCACCAAGCATTATGGCCAAGTCGGCTATGAATTCTGAACGGGTATGCAGTTTTTTGTCTTCCGTCGGAAGTTTTATAGTGTAGCCGCCGGCGAGCCCTCTGGAAACTATGGATACTTTGTGCACCGGATCAGCATCTTTTAGAGAGGTTGCGATTAGAGCGTGGCCACCTTCATGATAAGCGGCGATCTTCTTTTCTTTTTGGGAAAAGGCATGAGATTTACGTTCCGGTCCCAGCATTATTTTGTCTATAGATTCTATTAATTCCTGCTGGGTTACAAAGAATTTATTACGACGCGCAGCCAGAATAGCAGCTTCATTTATAAGATTGGCAAGATCTGCGCCTGAAAAACCAGGTGTGCGTTCGGCAATATCGCGCAAGGCAATATCCGGCCCCATTTTTTTGTTGTTGGTGTGTATCTTCAATATTTCTTCTCTAGCTTTTATGTCTGGGTCATCAAGAATAATGCGTCGATCAAAACGTCCCGGCCGAAGAAGTGCTGGATCCAAAACGTCTGGTCGGTTAGTTGCGGCCATGACAATTACGTTAGTTTCACGGTCAAATCCATCCATTTCGACCAAAATCTGGTTTAAGGTTTGTTCGCGTTCGTCATGGCCGCCGCCAAGGCCAGCGCCGCGCAGGCGGCCCACCGCATCTATTTCATCTATGAAAACAATTGCTGGCGCGTTGTGCTTTGCTGTTTCAAATAGATCACGCACGCGAGAAGCGCCTACGCCGACGAACATTTCAACAAATTCTGAACCAGACATGTGGTAGAAGGGGACATTGGCTTCTCCGGCAACGGCTCTGGCCAGCAGCGTTTTGCCCGTGCCGGGCGAGCCCATGAGTAGTACGCCGCGCGGTATGCGCGCCCCGATATCCAGGAATTTACGCGGTACTTTCAAAAACTCAACAACTTCAAGTAATTCTTCTTTAGCCTCATCAACCCCGGCTACGTCTTTAAACGTTATGCGTTCCTTTTCGGTACTGGCGCTAAAAAGTCTGGCCTTGGCCTTACCGAAAGAAAAAGCCTGCATGGATCCCTGGTTAGCGCGTCCCATCAGGAACCACAAAAATAATCCAAAAATTACGAACGGCAAAAGCAATGGCAAAACGGTATTTAAAAATATGCTTAAATTTGAATCACCTTCAACCTCAATTATTGAGGCTATTTTTTCTGCCGAGACGCCAGAATTATTTAAAGTTTCGCTTAAAGTCCCCTCGGCTTCTTTGCGCGACTTTTGTTTCTCTCCGTTTTTTAGCTTGATATCAAGGTTATTGCCGTAAACTTTAATGTAGTCTACTTTATCATCGTTTATCTCCTGTATCAGTTCACCGAGGCGGATTTCTTTTGGAGGCGTGGAGCCGAAAATCGCCGATAGAATGCTCATTATTAAAAAAATGGCTATAAATCCGCTGATGAGTTGGATCAGCAGTTTTTTGAAAGGACTGCGGTTATTGATTTGCGGTTTTAGGTTTACGATTTGCATTGAATTGAGACTACCTTGAACAAGGCCTTATTGTAAGCGCAAAACTATTTTTGGGCAATACCTTGTCGCGGGCGGTTTGAAATTAGTGTTCCGCGGAAGGCGCGACCTCTAAGCAGAGAAGCGATATTTTTCATATCCTTTCCGCTTATTACTATGGCGTCAATATTGTGGAGCCGCGCTTCTTTGGCGGCTATGGGATCAACTGGCGTCTTTAATCCCGGCGACCACTGTTTGGGAATAAGTTTTATATAGTTAGCCCAAGAAATATAGGCAAATGGTTTGGCGTTATTAAATTTAGTGAAGTCTTTGTTATAAACGTAAGCGGGCTTTCCGGCAATAATCACCGCACCTATTTTAAGCTTTTTGGCCGTTCTGACGGCTACGGCGTCGGTTGAATAGCCGGGATTCCAGCCGGATATGACAGTTAAAGGAGATTTTGTATTTTTAACCAATGATTCAGAATCGATTATTTTTGAATGAGAATTTTTACCGAATATAACCCGTATTAATTCCGCATTAAGTTTGGTTGAAGCTATACCGATACGGTCGAGGTCGGCTTGCATTGCGGTGGGGTTTAGTTTTTTGGCGATAGCCTGATATTTTCTGGCCGGGTTTCCGCCGCCGACAACAATAACGAATTTAGATTTTTGTGATTTAATTGATGCAAGGAGTAAAGAACGAAGTTTTGCTAGCAGTGCAATATCAAGGTCTTTGGGAGCAAGAACCGATCCGCCAAAAGCGATAACAACAATAGCCTTTTTATTTTTCAGCTTTTTCATTTCTAAGCTTGATTATACCCCGTTAGAAATTTACAGCAATCATCGAATATTGCTGTAAAGTTTATCCTCTGGGCATGCGCAACGGTTGGGAAAGGACGTCCCATTTATCACGGCTAAATATCATCGTAAATTTCTAACGGGGTTATAGCCCAAACAACTTCAAATTAAAAAAGAACCCCGCGTCTGAAACTCTTGGTGAGTTTCAGACACGGGGCTAGTGAGCAGTAAGCTCTTTGCTAGAGCTTACTCCTTGTCGACGACCTGATTCTTGCGCCGGCGCGGGTTGCGCTTCGGCGTTTCGGTCCGCTTGCTCTGACCGCGTCGGCTTGAACCCTTCAAGTCGGCAAGCTTTGCCAGAGGTGACTCGACCTCGAAGTCTTCGCTGGTCGAGACGTAGGAATCGTTCATCCGAGTCTGGCCTGAGTCAGAGTCGGCGGTTGAGGCCGAACCCTGATCGCGCAGATGCCAGACCTTGGGATGGATCTTCTCGCCACGGGGCCAGAAGGTGCCGACCAGGGTCGTGGACTCGCCCGTTTCCGGGTTGTAGTCGTTGAGCCGGCTGGCCAGCGGTCCAGCGACCGCCCGAAGGGTGACCCCTTCTGACGTGGACTCAAGGGCAACCGTGCCCTTGAATGTCCTGCGGTTGTCGGGGCGACCGAAGTCACCTTCGACATCCAGGACCGCAACGCCGAGCATCGGAGAGTCATCCTTGGTGATGATCTGCTTGATGCTCGTGATGCTCTTGTTGGCCGCATCGCGATGCGCCTGCATCTCTTCGGCGGCCGCCGCACCCAACTCCTGGAGATGCCGGAGAACGCTCTGGACCATCCAGGTGGTGAAGCGGAGCTGTGGGCTTCCGGTGTACCGCTTGAAGCGGAACTCCTTGCCCTTGAGTTCGATCGTCTTGGTCGAGCCGTCGGCCTGGATCCGCGTGAACGTGTAGACGTTTTCGCGGCAATCCCGATCGTAGCGGCACAGCATGAGCTGCTTGCGGAGATCGGGGTTGTTCTGGACAGACTGCATCTCGTCCTGAGAGACGAGTTCGCTCTCGGTGACGGACAGGAGATCGTGGAAAGCCCGGCCGTAGGCGCGGACATCCGATACTCCGTCGAAGGCGAAGACGGTCTGACCGTCTTCCTTATGGTAGGACGTGAAGACGGCGACAGCGTTGCGGAACGCGGCGATGCCGACGTTCTCGCTGCTGATGGCCTCCAGATCCTTGTCGATGGCCTCGATCCGATCCTGGCGCAGATTGACCTGCAAGTCCAGCTCGGGGATCTCCTCCCAGTCAGGGACGCTCTGGAGCTTCTTGATCTCGCCCTCGAGCTTCTGGCGCTCCAGGGTCAGCTCGCGTGCGCTGTTGATGGGCTCGCGGTTCGCCTCATGCTCCTGCCGGCGCAGTGCGCTGGCAACGAGAGCGTGGACGTCCTTGATTTCGGCCTTAGCCGAAGCGGTGGTAGTCTCTTCAGACATGACAGCGTGTATCCTTTCGTTCGCTGTTTCGTTCACAAGGATGTTCCACCTTGCGTCCGAGTGGTTTTGTTGTCGAGGTGCTAACGGTCTTTTAAGGACCGCGTGTTCTCTCAAGCTTTAAGCAAGAGAGGATAGATGGTATGGCTTAATTCGTTATAGCAGTCCCTCCATGTAGGAATTACTTGGTTTGGATCAGCCAACCAGCTGACTATTCAATATTAGCATAAAAAACGTCTTTTGTCAACCCAGCCCCAGTTTTTCAAAACTGGAGCTGGGTAAGTAAAAGCCCCAAACTTTTTCAAGTTTGGGGCTCATGGAAAGAATTTAGTTTACAGTTCAATATCGCTCAAGTACTCGCCACGCTCAACTCGTGGAGCGTCAGGGAGAGTCTTGATTGCTCCTGTCAGCGCGTCGCAGGCCTCAAGACTGCCGTGGTGAAGAATCACCGTCTCGGGATGCGCTAGACGGACGCGCTCAACCAGTGCTTCCTGGTAGTCGTGTCCGCTTAAATCGAAGTGAAAGACATCGCACCGGACGTTTACTATCTGGTCGCCCAGTTTCACAGTGCGGCCACGCTTGATGTTGAGGATTTGTTCAGCCACTGTTCCTTCGAATATGTGGCCCGCGAAGAACACGGCGTTTCTAGGATCTTCCAGAATGCGCTGTGCGTGCTTAACGCCAAACCCTTTCTCCAGGTCGGCTGAAGGCGAGATGATGGGCGAGAACTTGAGGTTGCAGACGGCGTCTTCGCCCCGATCAACCATCTTACGATGTTGATCAGTCGCCTCTCGTTCAATTTCGCTCTTGCCCCGACCAAACAAGGCAACCTTCTTTTCATCGATCAGCTGTTGAAGATAAGGAATCTCTGTTGGCACGAGGATGCGGGCGAGCCCGTCAATGTGCGGCACGATTCCGGCTTCAACAAATATCAGCGTTAGGTTACCACTGCGGTTCTTGGCAAAAGCGGCGCAGAGGATAACTCCGCCTCTCGCCTCAACTATGCGGCTGACTCTGATCAACTCTTTCTTGATTTCACTGCGCGGCCCCGGCGACTTGCGATTGCCGTTGGTAGATTCGGTGATGAGCACCAAGCCAGGCAAGTCAAGAAAGTCTTCACTGAATGCGCGGTCAGGCAACATCACGCCTGGCACGATTTCCTGATCGTGGCTTGAGATGTCTCCGGTGATTATGACCGGCCCCTCCTGTGGAGGAACGATTAAGGTCATCATGGCTCCGGTGTCGTGTCCAGCTGGATGAAAGCCGATCTTCCATCCTTCCCATGGTTCAAACCAGGTTGGACTATCGACAACCTCAAGTGCGGGACTATGCAGGAAAGCATTGAGCTCCCACGCATTGAAGATCTCTATCGGCGGTTCATGTCCGGCATCTCTTGCCGCACGTGTTTCCTGCCGAGCGATCTTTAAGGAATCGTTCAGAAGGATTTCTCCTGCGGCAAGAGCTTGAGCAGAGATGTAGATGGTTGCTTCCGGATGCTTGGCGGCAAGACGAGGCATAGCTCCTATGTGGTCCATGTGCGCATGGCTCACTATGATCGCGTCCACCTTCTCGCCTACAAGCCAGTTGCCGCTTGGCGGCAAGGAAGTATTTGAACCCGAGGCATTGCGTTCAAACTCAACGCCCCAGTCAACAACGATGCGTTTGTCTTCAATATCAAGTACATGGGACGTGGCTCCGATGCCACGGATTTCACCAAACTGTCTGTATCTTCGCACTTCTTCTCCTTGTTGCTGTCAGTTTTTGTTTTATGTAAAAGACCTAACCAGTACCATGTCTCAAAAAGCGGCATGACACTGGTTAAATCGTTTGTTTAATTATATCAGGAAAATAATAATTTGTCAAATGAAAGCAACCCCGCTTTAAAGCGGGGTTGCTTTAAAATACGCCATTATTCCTGCGCGCCGGTATCCTGTTCTGTTTTTTGCTCGGTGCTCTCTTGAGAAGTTTCTTTTTCTTTGACTTCTTGGACCTTTGCTTCTTTAACATCTGATTCGATGTCTTCTTTTACTGTTTCAGAATTTGTTTGCTGTTCTTCTTCTTTGGCTAACTTTAGACTCATGCGATGCTCTTTGGAATCAATGGAAGCAACTCTGAAGTTGAAAGTTTTATCAAGCTCAAGAACCTCTTTCATGCGCATTTCATTACCGAATTCAGAAATATGTATCAGCGCCTGTATGTTTGGCGCTAGTTCAACGAAGGCTCCGAAAGGCGAAAATTTAATTACCTTACCGCCAACTTCAGCACCCTTGGGAAAGCGTTCGGCTATATCCTGCCAAGGATCTGGCTTTAAGGCTTTTACCGATAAAGATACGCGGCCATCGGCAATTTCTATAATTTTTGCTTTTATTTTTTCGCCGACACCGAATAAACTGCCGGGGTCTTGGACCATCTGCCAGTCAAGTTCTGAAATATGAGCCAAGCCTTCAAGGCGATCGTCGGGGCCGAAACGCAGGAAAATTCCAAAATCTACTATGCCCGACACGGTTCCTTCTACCATATCCCCAACTTTATAATCTTTAAGCAATCCGGAAAGCTCTGTTTTTTCAACGGCCTTCTCGGATAAAATTAATTTTTGCTCCTGCGGAGAGAAATCCAATATTTGCACTTCAAATTCCTGGCCGACAAATTTTTGAAGCTCACCGTATATCTTGTCTTTGTCGCCGCCCTCTACCCTTGGATAATGAGTCGCCGAAAGTTGAGAAACGGGTAAGAAAGCTTGCATACCTTCAACTTGTGCGACGAGTCCGCCGCGGTTTGCAGCGGTGATCTTAACTTTAAGGTTGGTTCCTAATTTCTTGTGTTCGTCTAACCTTTGCCAGACCATTTCTCTTCCGGCATCCTTCACCGAAAGCTCCACATATCCATCGTCATTGTCCGGATCAACAACTTTACCAGAAATGTTGTCGCCTTTGTTGATCCCGCGAAGTAGATCCTGGGCTTGATAAAATTCCCGACCGAAAATTATTCCGGTTCCTTTAGCTCCAAGATCAACAAAAATGGTGGCTACGCCTCTGCCTATAAGCGTCCCTGTTGCCACGTCACCGGTTTTTAAAGGCGCTGGTTGGTTATTGAGCATGCTTTTTAGCACATCGTTGTTGCGCGTGTGCTTTAAAACGGCCGGCGTATCTGTGGCCGCAGAATCATCTTCTTTCTCGAGTTTATCGGAAGCGTTGAAAGCCGAAGTTAATTTGTTTAATAAATCCATTTTTTACTCGTCACCTCCTTGTTATCGGAAGTATCATAGAGGAGTTTGTTGCGTAGCGCAAGAGAGAGTAATAATTTTTCCAACAAAATTGAGCGGCGACATACCCATTTGGTGTCATATAGTAAAAATGCCATAGAATTAAGATGCAATAATCAAGAAACGCCCTCGGGACGAACGTCTGAAGAGTCTCCAGACTCGAAGAGGTCAAGGGAGCGAAGTCGGATTCGTGAATTGATATTTGAGCTTTGGAATCTGGATTTGATATTAAGCTCATTTCTGTTATACTGTAAGCTATTATGGTTATTACTTGGTATGGGAATGCTTGTCTCGGCATTGAAACGCGCGAAAGAGGAGAAGAATCCAAGTCATTAATTTTTTTCCCGCAAGACAAGACAAGCAGGTCGCACGCTATGGAAGAGCGTGCGGCTATTGTTGTAGTGCCGCAAGACGTTAAACCAAACGAAGGTGTTTTTGCCATAATCGGTCCTGGTGAATACGAATTGGCCGGTTTTAGTATTTATGCCGTACCCGCAAACATCTCTGGTTCATTCGGAGCTGCGGTAAAAATCCATGTAGAAAATATGAATGTTCTTTGGTTGCCGGCGCTTCCCACGCGGCCTTTAAGTGATAAAGAATTTGACGATATAGGTGAAATAGATATTTTTCTCCTGCCGCTGAATCAGGAAAAGAACGGAAAATATATTTCACCCGATGCTGCCACCGCCGTATCTTTAATGAATGCAGTTGAGCCAAAATTAACCATACCTTTTGCCAGAGAAGAAAAAACCATGCGAGATTTTTTTGAGGAAGCCGGCGTTAAAAACGCAGAAACTTTGGATAAATTTTCTATAAGGAAGAAAGACTTGCCCGAGGAACTCCAGATAATCCATTTGAAAGTTTAATAATCTAGTCTTATGTCAATCAATTATCATCAAGCAGCGGTTATCAGAGCAGTAGAAAGATTAAGGATGATGCCGGAAGGCTCGCGCAGGCTACTACGTGCCGTAGCCGTTTTTGTTTTTATGCTCATGTTTTTTATAGGTTGGGTTATGACTATCAACATATCTTCTCCCGGCAGTAAAGATGACCAATCTGGCGGCGCAGATACCAAAGAAAATATGCAGTCTTTACCGAACCTTAAGGACATCTTTAATTCTTCTATAGACAGATTCAACAGCGAGAATCCGCAATATAATGATCTTCAATCGCAGATTTTTAATATGGAACAGCAGAACAATGCCGCAAGCGAACCGGCGCAGGATGTCGTCCCAAATACTACGCAAGGCCAGGAGCAAAATGACGCTATTCAACCCGATGTACAAAATGCGCCAGTTGCTTCAGGCGGTAATTGAACTAAGATTTTAAATTCTTCTTTTTAACTTTTTAATTTAAACCATGTCCGATATAGGGGCCGTACAAAAAAAGGATATTTCAGACGAGATTCAATCGTCATATCTTGATTATGCCATGAGCGTAATTGTTGCGCGCGCATTACCCGACGTGCGTGACGGCTTGAAACCCGTGCATAGGAGGATACTTTTTGCCATGCACGAAATGGGTCTTGGGCACGCCGTAAAATTCAGAAAATGCGCCGCTGTTGTGGGTGAAGTATTGGGTAAGTACCATCCGCATGGTGATGTTGCTGTTTATGATGCATTGGTAAGAATGGCGCAGAATTTCTCTCTGCGTTATACGCTCGTATCTGGGCAGGGCAATTTCGGTTCAATAGATGGAGACGCGGCCGCAGCTATGCGTTATACAGAAAGCCGCTTGACCACCGTAGCCGAAGAACTTCTTTCCGATATTGAAAAAGAAACCGTACAATTTGTTCCAAATTATGACGGCGTAAGGCAAGAGCCCAAAGTGCTGCCGGCTAAATTGCCAAATCTTCTTTTAAATGGAAGCGTTGGAATTGCCGTAGGTATGGCAACAAATATTCCGCCGCATAATATTTCTGAAGTTATAGACGGTGCTATTCATTTGTTGAGTCATCCGCAAACAAAACATGATGAGCTTATGAAATTCATCAAAGGTCCCGATTTCCCGACCGGCGGAATAATTTACGGTTCTTCAGATATATCACAAGCATATGCACAAGGCCGAGGTCCTATTGTTGTTAGGGGTAAGGCCGAAATAATTGAAGGCGGCAAGAGAGCAAGACAGATAATAATTTCTGAGATTCCCTTCCAAGTTATTAAGGCTGATTTGATTGAACAGATAGCTAATCTGGTGCACAACAAGAAATTAGAGGGGATAAGAGACGTGAGAGACGAGTCAGATAAAGAAGGTTTGCGTGTAGTCATTGATCTGAAATCCGACGGACATGCGCAAAAAATTCTCAATGCCCTATTCCACATGACTGATTTACAGAAAACTTTTCATTTAAACATGCTCGCGTTGGTGGATGGCTTGCAGCCCCAGGTTTTAACTTTAAAGTCGGTATTGGAGGAATATATAAAACACCGCCGGGAGGTTGTGCGCAAGCGCACACAATACGAGCTAACTAAGGCCAAAGAGCGGGCGCATATACTTGAAGGCCTGGTTAAGGCACTTGACCATATAGACGCGATAATAAAACTTATTAAATCTTCGGCCAATAAGGAAGACGCTCACGTTAATCTGCGTAAAAAGTTCGGATTCAGCGACCGGCAAGCCGCTGCCATTTTGGCCCTACCTCTATCTAGCTTGGCTCGTCTTGAACGAGAGCGCTTGATGCAAGAATTGAAAGCTAAAAAATTATTGATTAAGGGTTTTGAGGAAATTTTAGGCAGTCCCAAAAAATTAGATGTCGTTATTGAAGAAGAGTTGATAGATTTGAGGAAACGTTTTGGTGACGAGCGCCGCACTTATATAGAGTCTGCCGCGCTTGGAAAAGTTACAGACGCAGATCTTATTGTGCCCGAAGATGTGATAATTGTGTTGACCGCCGATGGGTTTATCAAACGCGTTTCTCCAACGCAGTTTAGGACGCAGAAACGTGGCGGCAGGGGAGTCGCCGGTATGGAGGTTAAAGAAGAAGATGCGGTATTGGATTTTGTATTCGGCAACAACCATGATGCCCTGTTATGTTTTTCAAGCAAGGGTCGTGTATTCCGGGTTATGGTGTGGGATGTTCCCGAAGGCACTAGAACTAGTCGCGGCAAGGCCGTAGCCAATTTTTTGTCTTTAGGACCGCAGGAGGTAATTTCAGCCTTGGTTCCTATACCTAAAGAGAGTCCGCCTCAATATCTTTTTCTCGTCACTCAAAAAGGAGTTATCAAGCGCAGTAAAATTGTTGATTTTGCTAATGTTAGAAAAAACGGGATCACGGCCTTAGCTCTTCAAAAAGGGGATGAGTTGGTGGGCGCTGTTTCGACTAAAGGCGATAACGAGATATTTTTGATAACGCGTAAAGGCAAAGCAGTTCGCTTCCCCGAAAAAGATTTAAGGCCTTTGGGACGCACGGCTCTTGGCGTGCGTGGTGTTGCTATGGCTCAAGCTGATGAAGTGGTTGATATAGGCGTAATTCAGGACGGCAAGGGCGATGTTTTGATTGTTTCCGAAAACGGTTTTGGTAAACGCACAGATTTATCTCAATATCGTAAACAAAAGCGTGGTGGCGCTGGCATTAAGGCCATGCAGGTTACTGCCAAAACCGGGCCCTTAGTAGGCGGTCACATTTTAATCGGCAAGGAGGAAGAATTAATCGTAGTTTCAATTAAGGGGCAAGTTATAAGAACTCCTCTTTCAACCATACCCAAACGAGCTCGGACAACTCAAGGTGTTCGTCTAATGAAACTGGTGCCAGGAGATAAGATAGCCTCTTTTGTCATTTTGTAATTTTTGATAAGGCTGTTTGGCCTTGCCCGAGCGCCTTAAGACATATTTTGATATAATTAATTTGATACCCATTTTTAAGCGTTCCTAACAAAATCTATGGGTCAGCAAGTATCCAAATTACAGATTGCTTTGTTTGCTGGATTGTTTGCCGGTCTTATATTTTTGGTTTTATTTTTGGGCGGATATATAAAGCTCGGCGGAAAACAAATATTCAAAGTGAATGAACTCACCTTTTGGGGCGTTTTTGACGATCAAGAAGTTTGGGATGACGCCATAGGCGAGTTTAGCCGCAAGCATCCCGGCCTGGATGTTATTTACAAAAAAATATCAACCGACGAATATGAGCAGGAGGTTTTAAAACAACTGGCCAATCCTAAATTGCCAGGACCGGATGTAATTTATGTACACAATACCTGGCTACCAAAGTTTCAGGATAATTTACAGCCATTCCCTGAAAAAAGTATACCCATAACTCAAGTTCGAAGCACATATCCTGACGTTGTTGAAACAGATTTTGCTCCGGATGGCCAAATGTACGCCTTACCTCTTTATTTAGATACGTTGGCGCTATACTACAACAAAGATATTTTCAATGCCGCCCGCATAACACGTCCGCCAAAAACCTGGGAAGAATTCCAGAACGATGTAAAAGAAATAAGTCGTATAGATGCCAATGGCGAAATAGTAAATTCGGCCGCGGCTATAGGCACGGCACGAAACATAAATCGTTCAACCGACATTCTGGCGTTGTTGATGCTTCAGTCCGGAGCCAAAATGGTTTCGCGTGAAGATAAAGCCGCGACCTTTTCTGAACTTGTTTCAACGCCAGACGGCTATAGAAGTCCAGGCGTTGGGGCCTTGAGTTTTTATACCGATTTTGCCAATCCGTTAAGCTCTTCTTATACCTGGAACGAGAAACTAGATTATTCCATAGACGCTTTTTATGCAGGGAAAACAGCAATGATGTTTAATTATTCTCACCACATAAAAACCATAAGAGACAAATCTTCCTCGCTTAATTTCGGCGTAGCGTCCATGCCTCAACCCAAAGACCAGACTAGGGTAATCAACTATCCTAATTATTGGGGGTTGGCCGTGACGCAAAAAGCAGGCAAAGCAACCGATTTAGCTTTGGAATTCGCGCAGTTCCTGACCGACAAGGCTCAGGCTCAAAATTATGCTTATTACACCAATCGACCAGTTGCTCGGCGCGATTTGATAGAATGGCAGGAGACCGATCCAGACCTCGGACTTTTCGCCGATCAGGCCTTAACGGCTGTTTCTTGGTGGCAGATTGATAATAGTGCCGTGGAAAAGATTTTTGCTGATATGATCGACGCGGTTGTTTTGGATCATGAATTTGTTGATCGTGCCGTCGAAGACGCCCAGGAAAAAATAAGCGTATTGATGCATAAAGCGTTCACCGGTCGTTGAGTTTTTTTGAGGTCAAAATTCATGGTTATTAAATTCAGATTGAAACGTTATAAGGCACCCCAAACGCTTTGGTTTTGGTCCGTTTTAGCGTTTTTGCTGAATTTTTTTTCAGCCATGCCGGCCAAAGCCGCTATTGTTGAGTGCGGCAATTTTAGAGATGCCTCGGGTACCCCCATACCATGCAATTTCTGCGATTTATTTGTCACCGGCAAGAACATAGTTAATTTTTTATGGTGGGATGTAGCTTTTCCGCTTGCTATTCTGCTTTTGGTAGTAGCTGCGTTTTTCTTTCTTATCTCCGGCGGCAATCCCAATTTACACACTCGCGCTAAGTCTATAGCCACGGCAGCCATAATGGGACTGTTGATTACGTTTGGCTCCTGGCTGGTTATCGGAACAATAATAAATTTCTTTGCTAATTCTTCAGTGCAGCCTTGGCCGTGGAACAAACCAGATTGCGTGTTGTCGGCCGCACCGCCGTCCTGTTCTTCATTTGGCGGTGTTTGCGTGCCAAGCGGACAATGTCAGTCTGGTTATGGCATAGCTATTCCATCCGGTGGCTTTGGCGATTGTAACACTACTACTAATGTGTGTTGTCAAGCTGGTTATGTAATTCCGCCTTCGTCTCCGGTTTGCGGCAATGCCATAGTAGAGACTGGTGAGCAATGTGATAGGGGGAATGCTTCGAACGGATCTTGTCCATCTTCCTGTTCCACTTCGTGTACTCTTAATACTTGTTATGCTTGTTCTGGCAGTTCGTGTGTAGTCACGTCGGGCGGCCAATTCGGCGATTCCGGGTGTAACAATACTTGTTCTCAAACGCTTGCCGTTTCATGTTCCGGCTCACCAGCATCTATTAATATTGGACAGTCGGCAACCTGGACCGCTTCTCCATCCGGGGGCGCGGGTTCCTATACTTATTCTTGGTCAGGCACAGACGGTCTTTCTGGTTCAAGTTCAACAGTAAGCAAAACTTATACTACGGCCGGAACAAAGTCGGCTTCGGTGACAGTAACTTCCGGAACCCAAACGCTTACTCGCAGTTGTACAAACACCGTTAATGTGGATTATCCGCCAATTTCTGGTTCTTGCGCTCCATCACCGCCAACAATAAATATTTCGGGATCAACTACTTGGTCCGCAACTCCTTCTGGAGGAACGGGAACATATACCTATACCTGGTCAGGGACCGACGGCCTCTCTGGCAATACGCAGTCTATAAATAAATCTTATACAACAGGCGGAACAAAATCGGCTCAGGTAACAATTACGTCTGGATCGCAAACCGCAACTATAACGTGTTCAACCTTGCGTGTGGTTTCGCCGCCTCCGTCCTTGACCGCATCATGTTCGGTTTCTCCCACCTCTATACTCGTTGGCGAAACAGCTACTTGGTCTTCTGTATCATCCGGCGGTACGGGATCATATACTTATTTTTGGTCGGGCACAGATGGGTTGACCAGCTCTAGTCAGTCGGCAACAAAAACTTATACTACGGCCGGAACAAAATCAGCTTCCGTCACGGTAACTTCAGGCTCACAGACAGTAACAGTTTCTTGTTCAAGTACACTAGCAGTTAATTTGCCGCCACTGAATGTTTCTTGTTCTGTCGCTCCAAATCCCGTGAATACGAGTCAGCCAGCAATTTGGGCTGCCAATGCGACTGGCGGAACCGGCACCTATACTTATTCTTGGTCCGGCACCGATGGTTTGTCGGGCACTACACAGTCTGTATCCAAAACATATGCAACCGCTGGATCCAAGACGGCTACGGTTTTGGTCACTTCCGGTTCATTGACTCAATCTGTTTCTTGCGGGCCCCTGCAGGTAAATCTGTTCAACAACGCACCCATAGCCGCGGCCCAAGTATCTAAAGATGGACTTAATTATTCAAATTCAATATCGGTAACAACCGGAGTCCCTACAAACATTTGGTTTAGCGCTTCGGGCAGTTCTGATCCTGACGGATGGACGTCCGTAGGCGGAGTGTCAAACGGCGGCAAATGCCAATGGAATTCAGATTTGAATCAAGGCGCGCCCACCTTTGAAACAACCATTAATAATCCAGCTTCGTCTTCGGCGTGCAATATATCTTTGGGTTCACTTACCTTTAACGACGCACCCGGAACATATACTTATCAAGTTTTACAAATAACAGATAATACTGGGGCAATCTCTAATATAGCTACTGTACAAGTTTTTGTATTATGCGGATCGGGTCAATTTTTCGGCGAGTATTTCAACGATCAAGTTTATTCCGGTGATGGCAGCAGTGCTTCGCATTTTGTCGGCACGCCAGCCCAGACGCAATGCGAGTCAATAATAAATCATAACTGGTTCACCAATAGTCCGTTTTCTGGTATAGTAAACTCAGATTATTTCTCAGTGCGCTGGACTGGCAATTTCATTTTCAATGCCGGCACATACAGATTTTTTGCTTCCAGTGATGACGGGGTCAGGATTTTTGTGGACGGAAACCAAATTATCAATGGTTGGCTTGATCAGGCCTTTGGAAATTATTCCTTCGACACAACATTGTCTGCCGGCACGCACGAAGTTAAAGTTGCGTATTACGAGCACACTGTTAATGCTCATATTACTGTTAATTGGGCTCAGCGTTAGGTTTAAAATCGTGCAATTAAACGGTGATGTTCATGAGAATTTATTATTTTAAGTTAGTTAATATCATTTTTAAAAACGGTTTTTTTGTTGCCGCAGCAGCCTTTTTATTTTATGGTCAGGGTACAGATGCCGCTATCGTTGAGTGCGGTTCTTCCACGTGCCCATGTAATTTCTGCGATTTATTTGTCACCGGCAAGAACATAGTTAATTTTTTATGGTGGGATGTAGCTTTTCCGCTTGCTATTCTGCTTTTGGTAGTAGCTGCGTTTTTCTTTCTTATCTCCGGCGGCAATCCCAATTTACACACTCGCGCTAAGTCTATAGCCACGGCAGCCATAATGGGACTGTTGATTACGTTTGGCTCCTGGCTGGTTATCGGAACAATAATAAATTTCTTTGCTAATTCTTCAGTGCAGCCTTGGCCGTGGAATACTCCAACTTGCACAACATCAGCTGATTTATGTCCAGTCGATCTTTCACAATGCGTTAACGTCGCATCGACATCCGACAAGAGCACTGCATGCAACACAATTTCCTGTTCTCAGTTGGGTTATACCGATAAGCCATTCTGCACAGTTGATCCGGATCCAAATTCTAATAGCGTTTACTGTTGCCCCTAAACATAAGCGCACTTTAGCCATAAATTGTTTTATTTAGCAGATGTCTTAAAATATAAATACTATGAAAATATTTTTAAAACCAGCCATCTTTTATATTTATTTCTCCGGTATACTGGGCCTTGTTCCGCTTGCGGTTGTTCGGGCCGCCAGCCTCCCGAATCCGTTGAACATCGGTTCAATTCCAGACCTTCTTGTCGCAATGGCCGGTTTTGTTTTTGCTATAGCCGTGCCAGTCAGCATACTGATGTTTGTCTATGCCGGTTTTTTATTCATGACCTCCTCGGGCTCGCCTGAAAAAATAAAAAAAGCCAAAGAAGTTTTGCTGTTTGCGGTATTGGGTTTGGGACTGGCCATATTGGCTGAGAGCCTTGTTCTGGTTATAAAGAGTTTCTTGCTCGGTAGCGGCGGCGGTGCCGGTGGCGGCGCTAGAGTTAGATAAAAACATATATGAATTATTTTACAAGAAAACGTTTAACAGACACGTTAATAAGATTTATACCAGCATTTTTTTTGTTGGTTGCGTATTCCGCCGACGCCGCGGTTTCCTTGACTATAGATAATCCTCTGCAATTTTCTACTTTCTGCGGTCTTATTAAAGCCATAGCCAGCGCCATATTCTGGATTTCAATACCCGTTGGCATATTGGTTATTGTTTACGCCGGATTTTTATTCATGACCTCTAACGGGTCTCCGGAAAAGATTAAAGCAGGAAAAGAAGCGCTTTTTTTCGCCATTTTGGGCATGGCGGTTGGCATGTCGGCGCAAGGCATAGTTTATGTTGTATATAGCTTCTTTGGTTTAAGCGGAGCTACATGTAGCTAGCTACATTTTGAGCATATTTTGTAGTGGGGGTTTACCATTTTTGGCCCTCGTGTTATTATGATTTTGTTGGGAAGTATAGAAAATAATTCCCTTCAAAACGAAAGGGGGTGAGTATCGAACAAAATATGAAAAAGCTATATCGTTTAGCCGCTTTGGTTTCAGTATTGGCTCCAACTTCAGTCGTTTTGGCAGTAACCCCAGTTCCTCCTCCCACCGGTATTACCAGCATTGGCGGTCTTTTAGACTTGATCTGTCAAGGCACCAATTTGCTTTTTACGGTTATAATGCTTTTGTCAATAATTATCTTGCTTTACGCCGCATTCTTGTTTTTGACTGGCGGTGGCAGTGAAGATAAATTGACTCAGGCCAGGCAATATCTTACCTATGCTGTCGTTGGTATAGTAGTCGCTCTTTTGGCTAAGGGCTTGGTATTGGTAGTTGTTACTGCCGTAGGAACTAGTGCTTCTGGTATTCCGACCTGTCCGTAATTCTTACCTTGTACTTATATATCCATCCAGCCCCAATTCTTAATTGGGGCTGGGTTGTTTTATAGAAGGGCATATGATATAAAAGCCAATGTTATATAAACTGAGATATTTTTAATCCAGTTTTAATTATGGCACAAGGAAGTGGTTATTTATTAAATTCAACTTTGGTGGCTCAAGCCTTGGGCGTTGCCTGCAATGTCATGGGCGTTATTTTTTCGCTAACTATGCTTTTGGCAGTAGTGATGTTTCTTTTAAGCGCTTTTTCTTTCATGGTTTCGGGCGGTCGAGAGGAGCAAGTGGCCGTTGCCAAGAGCCGTTTTATTTATACTATTGTGGGTGTGGTGCTGGCGGTTTTGGCGCGCGGTATAGTTGTGGCTATATCCGGATTTTTTGGTTTCAATGGCGCCTTGGCCTGTTAATTAAAAAAGTTTTGTGATATAATATTTATATGCCAGCATTGCCACCTCCAGTCTTTACTACGTTTGACAAGTTTATTGGCTTGTTTTGCAAGGCCGGTGATTGGTTTTTTACCTTGGTAATGGTCATTGCTATTGTCATGATCGTTGTTGCCGCCTTTTTCTTTTTGACCGGAGGAGGCAATCCAGAGAATATTAAGAAGGCCAAAAGTATTCTTGTTTGGGCCATTGTGGGTATAATAATTGGTATTTTACCCAACGCTATCCTGGCAATAATCTCAAGTTTTTTGGGTGCCGGTTCCGTGAACCCGTGCTAAAGTTTTTCTCTTACGCCCTTTTACTAAAAAATTTGGTCCCTTAATAAATTATTAATTAAGCATATTATTTATGACCTTAAATACTTTTAAAAAATTAACCTCTCTTTTGACGCTTACAGCTGTTTTTTCAGGTACCGGAGCTTGGGCCGTGCTGGACATACCGACTACAAATATCACCGGAATAAGCTCTTTTATTACACGCGCCTGCACTTTGGCTGGTTGGTTTTTCACATTTATAATGATAATCGCCATTGTCATGATTCTGGTTGCGGCCTTCTTTTTCTTGACTGCCGGTGATAATGCCACCACGCGCAGTAAAGCCAAGGACTTTTTGTTGTACGCTATCGTCGGTATCATCATTGCCATTATGCCATATCCTATTTTGGCTATTGTTTCTACTTTCTTTGGCGCAGGAACCATTAACCCTTGTTAGAAAAATAAAGATATTTTGTAAACCCCCACACCCATGTATGGGTGTGGGGGTAAAGAAAAAATCCCTCGGATTACTCCGAGGGATTTTTGTATTAGTCTTTGTCGTCAAGCGGCAGCATTGTAATTGGTCCTTTGCCGCCGTTTTGAGGCAGCCCCCTGATATCCAAGATTTTCTTGGAGACACCTTGACCCATCTTCACGCGGTCATGAGCCTCGGCAAAGGTCATGGTCGGGTCTTCTTCCATAAGCATATGGACAAGTTCAATGATCGTTGTTTGCTCAACCTTTTTGCTTTCACGGCGCAGGCTTTCAATGTCTTCTTGTTTTCTGGCCTCTTCAACTTCAGGATCGAGTTTCAGGACCGGGATAGAGAAGTGCAAGACTTCTATCCCGTAGGTGTTTTCGATCTCGTCTTTGCCATGTTTATCCTTAAAGGCATCGGAAACCCCTTGTTCCAGTTCTTTGCCCGCCCCTATCGCTTCTTGGGCAGTGTAGTTCATAAGCAAATTTCTGATGATGCTTTTGGCCCTGTCGTTGACGCCCTTCGTTAAGGTTGATGTCTCAAGCGACACGTACGTGCTGGCCAGTTTCTGGTCGGGCCGGTATTGTAGTGCGCCAGCCAGAACAACCTGCGATTCTTTGGTGTCGTACTTGGCTTCCTCGATAGCAACAGTGTCTTCTTTGAACGGCACAAACGGCTTTTCCTTATGAAGCCGTTCCCATGGTTGTTTGCTTCGTAACCCTGGTCCCACGGCCCTAAGTTTTCCGGTAATAGTGTTTTCAAGCACCGCGACTTTAAGTGGCGGCACGCGGAGAATTATAGAGTTTGCGATGAAGTACCAGATGCCTAATGCGAGAATCAAGCCTAGCCAGAGAGGCAAGGCCAAAAGGGTCGTGAATAAGAGTGATGCGATCGCGACCAGCGCAAACCATCCCCAAACTATCTGCATCTTAGACGCCTCCTTGTGGTTTGGTTGTAAAGAAGCTTTACATTGTTATCCTATTATATTATAAAAAACCAATCTGTCAATGGTTAGCGGTATGGTATACGATCATATCTGACACCTCCGTATCATGGAGGTAATGACACATAATACTCAACTACTCATAGCAACAGAGCGAGAACGGTGG
>MHSR01000023.1 GCA_001822815.1 Candidatus Terrybacteria bacterium RIFCSPHIGHO2_01_FULL_43_35 | reverse complement strand
AATACGAAAATATTTTTTAAATAGTATTCTATTTTGTGATATGTTGCCCAGTTTGTTTGTTCTTTTTGCCTAGAGCAAAAAGAACCGTCGAGATAGCTCTTACTGGGCATAATCCAATTATATCACATTGTTGGTATAGTCTTTTGATGCTACGATATTTTTGTCTATGGACTTGCTGACTATAAATCAACTCGAATTGGAAGGTAAACGAGTCTTACTTCGCGCAGATTTTAACGTACCCTTTTTCAGAATTGATCGCATTCCCACCGAAGCCGATATAAGTGACGATTTCCGAATACGATCAGCTGTGCCAACAATCAAATTAATAATTGAAAGGGGGGGCATACCAATAATATTGGCACATCTTGGCCGCCCCAAAGGCAAGGAACTTTCGTTAAGCCTGGTGCCGGTTGCTGGCAGATTGAGTAGATTGCTTGGCCAGAATGTTATTTTTGCAGAAGATTGCATAGGCGTCAGGGTTAAAGAGTTATGCGCCGAATTAAAAAAAGGCGACGTTGTTCTGCTTGAAAACATTAGGTTTCATGAAGGGGAAGAAAATAACAATACTGGTTTCGCCAAAGAATTGGCTTCTTTGGGCGACGTCTACATTAACGAGGCTTTTGGAGATGTGCACCGAGCCCACGCTTCAATAGTAGGTCTTCCAGCACTTTTGCCCCATGCCGCAGGTCCTTTAATGATAAGAGAGATAGAAGCTCTCAGCCGCCTTAAAGATAATCCCGCACGTCCTCTTGTAGCCGTTATGGGTGGAGCTAAAATTTCAACCAAGATAGATTTTTTGGAAAAATTCTTACCCTGGGTCGACAGCCTGCTTTTGGGCGGCGCTCTTGCCTCAACGCTTGTCAAGGCTCAAGGATATAACATTGGGAAATCTTTTGCAGAGGAATCGATGCTTGAGCGAGTAAATACTTTTGACTTCAAGTCTCCTAAGGTTCACATGCCCTCTGACGTAATAGTGGCTAAAGAGGCTTCGCCAATTGCCAAAACGGAAGTACGTAAAATTAACGAGATCCGCGACGATGAAAGCATTTTTGACATAGGACCGGAAACAAGAAAAATATTTACAAAAATAATAGGCGAGTCGCGCACAGTATTCTGGAACGGTCCTATGGGCATGCACGAGATACCCAGTTTTGCAAAAGGAACTGAAACCGTGGCCGAAGCTGTGGCTTTGTCGGAGGCATTCAGTGTGGTCGGAGGCGGCGACACCACCGTGATAATAGAACGGCTTTATCTAGATCATTATATAGAATTTATTTCTACAGGCGGCGGAGCCATGCTGGAATTTTTGTGCGGACAAAAATTGCCAGGTTTGCTTGCGCTTGCCAAAAAGTAGATGTTTATATGACCGACTCGGACAAAAAATGGATTTTAAAAGCCAGTGCGCCGGAATCTTTCCGCATGCAATTCCGTGAATATCCAGATCCGGTATTGCACTTGGCTTGGCAGAGAGGTTTGGTTACTCAAGAGGCCTTGGACGAATTTTTCCATCCAGATTACGGATCAGATTTGCACGATCCGTTTTTATATAAAGATATGGATAAGGCTTGCCAACGGGTCAAAAAGGCCCTTGAGAGCGGCGAACGAATAGTTGTTTTCGGGGATTACGACGCCGATGGCACTTGCGGCACGGTTATTTTAACCACCCTTCTTCGTGATCTTGGGGGCGATGTGGTTTCTTATCTCCCAGATAGGTTTGAAGAAGGGCATGGCTTGACCGAGATAAGCATAAAAGAGATCAAAAGGCTCAAGGCCAGTTTGGTTATTACTGTTGATTGCGGCATCACAGAAAACTGGGAGATAGACGAATTGAATAAATCAAAAATAGATACCATAGTCCTCGATCATCATTTGCCGCAAGATATTCTTCCTGAAGCCTACGCGGTTATTGATGCCAAGCGGCAGGACGACACCTATCCGTTTAAATGGTTATGCGGCACGGCCGTGGCCTTTAAATTTGTCCAGGCCATGATGAAACTTTCTTTATGGAATCAATTGTCAACGAGCTTGCCTTCAGGTTATGAAAAGCGATTTCTTGATCTGGTTGCTATAGCAACTATTGCCGATAGCGTGCCGTTGATGGGCGAGAACCGCACCATGCTTATTTTTGGTTTGCCTATGATTGCTCGTACAGCGCGATTGGGTTTGCGTTCTTTATTATTACGCGCTGGCTTGTCGGGCGAAGATGATATTGACGCAGAGGCAGTGGCTTTTTCCATAGCCCCGCGCATAAATGCCGCAAGTCGTTTGGATCACGCCAATATAGCTTTTGCCTTATTGACAACGACGAATGAAGAAGAAGCCCAGCATTTGGCCGCTGATTTGGAAGACAAAAATCTGGAAAGGCAAAAGCTGGTGGCGACTATAGTTAAAGAGGCTCAGGAACAAATTGCGGCGAAGGATGAAATCCCATCAGCCATAATACTTTGTGATAAAACATGGTCGCTGGGGGTTATCGGTATCGTGGCCAACAAATTATTGGATCAATGGAGACGTCCCATTTTCTTATTTAACGAAAAAAATGGATTGGTGCGCGGCTCGGCCAGAGCACCGGAAGGATTTAATCTGGTCGAAGCCATGCGATCTTGTGGGCAAGATCTGTTCGTTGAGTTCGGCGGTCATGCCAGAGCCGCGGGTGCCGCCATCAAAAAAGAAAAATTCACAATTTTTATAGAACGTTTTGAGCGCTATGCGACTGATAATTTCGTGCCGCAGGAACCACAAGAGCATATTGATTTAGCGTTGCGACCCCAAGACATAAATTGGGAGTTCTGGGATTGGTTGCAGCGCATGGCTCCATACGGGGAGGGCAACCCCCTGCCGCATTTTATGCTTGAGAATATTGAAGTTGTGGAAATGCGCGAAGTTGGCAAAAAGGCCGATCATCTTCAGCTGAAACTTTTTGCTCGCGCAGGTGGTCGATTAATAAAAGCTATACTTTTTAAGGCCGCGCGCCTGGCCAGCGTGCGTCTGGGCACGCAACTGCATTGCATCGTTGAGATTATTGCCGACAAATGGAATGGTCACCGTGATCTTAAATTAAAAATTATAGATTGGAGAGTAATGCAGGAGGAGTCAGCGACAAAAGAGGCCGATGAGTATGCGGGGCACTATGTGGGAACAGAATTGGAAGAACGGTAAAAATTACAAATTTACCCCCCGCCTTTTTAATTACGCTTTTTACTTTTTCGTTTTTAATTTTTCATTGGAAACATGTCCGATTATATTATATATACCGATGGCGGATCTCGCGGCAATCCAGGCCCCGCAGCCATAGGATTTGTCATTGAAGATGGTCGCGGTCGCGCCTTGAAAGAATACGGTGAGACAATAGGCAAGGCAACTAACAACATTGCCGAATATAAGGCTCTTGTTTTAGCATTAAAGAAATTGAAGGCAATAATTGGTGGAGAAAAAGCAGCCAAGGCCGAGGTAGAAGTAAGAGCAGATTCAGAACTTCTGATGAAGCAACTCAACGGTGAATATAAGTTAAAAGATGCCGGCCTGATGCCGCTGTTCATTGAAATATGGAATATTAAGCAAGATTTTAAAGATATTGTTTTCGTACATGTGCCTCGTGAAGAAAATAAAGTTGCCGATCGCATGGTAAATGATGCCTTGGACGGGAAAGGAGATCAGGAAGCGTTGTTGTAACCTAGATTTGACTGAAAAACACTTTTATTGTATGCTAGTACCAATAAGAATATCCATCATTTTGAGTTCCAATGCGCCGCCTAAAAAATTTTCGCACTAAGGAGGGCCAATATGGCACAAACTTAGCAGCGGCGGGCGCATACGTAAGCGGTAGCAACACCAGCGAAAGGAGCTCAAAAGTGGGACAAGTACTTTGTAATCATACGCAAAGCCAAAGAAGGCCAGTGCCATACGTGCATAGTGACGAAGGGCACACCCTGATTTTTAAGACGCGTAACCCCGATATCCAAAGGCACTTTTTTGTAGAAATTGACAGTTTCACTAAAGGTGAAGCTGAAGATTTCGAAATAGCAATAGTTGATAACTGTAGGGCGTGTTTTGAGAATATCCTTGGAAAGCTAGATACTTCTCCAGAAGAAGTAAAGGATTTTTTTACCGTTACTAACATGGGCCCAGTAGGGTGGCCGGGGCCAATTGGGTGCGTGCATTATCTGAAAACTTTATACCCTTCGCTTGAAAGCGCCTTAGAGTGGCTCGCTTATGCCTACGATTACGATGGCCATAGAGAAGAATTCAAGCGAATTCGGACTCTGATGTTGGTAGAATACGAAAAGATTGAAATGAGGCCGGCGACAATATCAATACAGGGTGGATACTGCGATCTGGTAGATGGTTCACGGCATTATTGCAGTGCCAAATGCGCGTTAGCGGACAATCATCCTGGTTATACTCAGCTGAGCACGTTCGTAGAAAAGGAATTGGCAAGAGTTTTGTCGAATTAATCTCTTTCATTAACCGCACGGTTCGTCCGGCGGTTTTATTTACTCAAAGACGTTACAACATCGTCTCATAACGAAACCTTGATTTAATTAAAAGGATATGCTACTATATTGCTAGCAGTGTGCATCGGGTTATTGCGCGTCCCACCCAACTTTTTCGGCTCCATATTGCATAACGATATTTACTCATACCGATGAGATTAAAGATAGCAGTGAAGCGTTTGGAACTGAAAAAGTTGGGCGGGAGCGAGGAAAGTCCGAACTCCCCCAGCTCCAATTTTGTTTCTAACCCCATTCTTACAATTCACGCACGACAAGTTTCATTTCGTGACTCTTGTGGATAGATATGGGTTCGTAGCAAAATTGGAGCTGGGTAAAAAGAAGTCGTTAACAACGACCCTTGTTAATATAGTTGATAACTGTATTGGCGGGAGGGAAAGTGCCACAGAGACTATACTTCCGGAATTGAGAGCCGTAAGCGATGAAGCCCAGCTCCTATTTTGTTTCTAACCGAATGAAGTTTAAAACGGTTGGCATCAAAATAGGGGCTGGGTGTAAAACTTACGGCACTCACATTTAATTCCGGTAAAGGTGAAAAGAGTGAGGTAAGAGCTCACAACGTTGCATGGCAACATGTGATGGTGGAAAACCCTTCTTGGTGCAAGGCCGTGCTTCCGCTGTTTTGCAGCGGTGGAGTGCCGCAAAGAATCCTGCGGCAACGTAGGATCAAGACAGATAATGACCTCTGCGCTTTAAGAAGCGCAAAGACAGAATTCGGCTTACAGATGCGTTCTGCCCAAAACATCATAATCCCGCCTTAAAATGGCGGGATTTTGATTAACAAAAAGCCCCGCCTAACTTTTTGGATTGTACAACGGCGCTATCTTAAAAAAGATAGTATTCAAAAAGTTAGATGGGGCGCGCAATAACCCGGCGCATCGTTTATGGCTATACCATTGTAAGCTACAAGATCATATCTGACACTTTTCTAGTTTTTCCATAGGCGTAAGCCCCTCGATCCCCAGATGCTCA
>MHSR01000022.1 GCA_001822815.1 Candidatus Terrybacteria bacterium RIFCSPHIGHO2_01_FULL_43_35 | reverse complement strand
ACTACGAAATCTTTTATTAGATTGTAAACTTGACGAAATAGCTATTTAATATCAGAAAATCAGCCGAAAAAAACGGCCTCTTCTTTGAGTTTGGGATATTATAAGCATCTCGTATTATATTCTTCTATTGCTGAACGAGAAGCCTTGCAGATACAAGGCCTTTCAGCACTTTTATTATAGCATGCGCTTCAAGCCCAACAAAGATAGCAACTGTGGATAAGTGATATAAGGGTTTTCGTGGGTTTTAACCCGCCTCGCCAGGGTTTCAGCGAGGCAAGCCTAGTAGAGCTATCTCGACAGTTCGTTCCGCAACTGCTGGGCGAACAAAACGTTTTAAGTCGAGATGATTCTACTGGGCAAGCACACCCACGCCATTGTACAAGCAATTTTTGACTACTGCAACCCCGAAGAAACAAACACCAAGAAATAAAGTGCAGACAACGCCTAAAATACAAGGCACAAGAGACAAGATACAGACGCAACATAAGATACAAGGTCAAGAGACAAGATACAAACAACGACGTTTTTGGTTATTGATTATTGGAGATTGGTATTTGCCTGGTTTTTGTACCTTGTTCCTTGTATCTTGGTTGATTTTGGTTATTATTTCCTCACTTTTACCCGGACATGGGGGACAGGCCTCCTATTATAATTATATATGTAATGAACTTATCTATATGAACGCAAAAGTTTTCTGAATTCTTTGCCGATCTCCGGATGTTTCAGGCCATAGGCCACCGTGGCCATTAAAAACCCTGTCTTATTACCACAATCGTACCACTCCCCTTCTAATTCGTATCCATAAATTGGCCTGGTTTTCAAAAAATATTTCAAGCCGTCACCCACGCCAAGTTCTTTACCGGTTCTGCCTATTTTTTTCAGAATACCGAAAATTTCCGGAGTCAAAATATATTTACCAACTATCGCAAGATTAGTAGGCGCTTTAGACGGCACAGGTTTCTCTATAATATCGGTGATTTGCCAGGTGCGCGGGCCGACTTTCTTACCTTTCACAATTCCGTACAAATGCGTTAGGTGATACGGAACGCGTTTCAGCGCGATTACCGGATCATGATATTTTTCAAAAACAGGCATTAATTGTTTTAGAGCCGGAACCTTACTGTCTATTAGATCGTCGCCGAAAACAACCGCAAAGGGATTACCGTTAACTAAATGCTCGGCGCGCAATATCGCATCGCCATGACCCAAAGGTCGTGATTGCCGAACATAAGCAAATCTGGCAAGATTGGAAACCCTTTTTATTTCTTCAAGAGCTTTTTTATTGCCTTTTTCTACTAAAGCGGACTCTAATTCAAAAGATTCATCAAAATGATCTTCAATGGCACGTTTGCCGCGCCCAGTTATAAAAATTATATCTGTTATTCCCGAAGCTACGGCCTCCTCCACCAAATATTGAATTTGGGGTTTATCCACTATGGTGAGCATTTCTTTGGGTTGGGCCTTAGTGGCCGGCAGAAAGCGCGTGCCGAAACCGGCAACCGGAAATATGGCGGTATAGATTTTGTTCATACAAGTTTTCTATATATAGGTAGTGAGGATTAGGCCGTTAATGCGGAAATAGAGTATGCCGCATTGATTTCCGCATCCTATGAATCAACTGTCCTGCTCGCGTCTGCAAGGAATCCCTCCATACGATATAGCCGTCCCGGCATTAGGTCCTTGGCCTTAATGACGCTCACAGGACAGCTGATTCTTTTTTACAATTCTATAAAGGAATTGTCGCCCACAAAAAGTCTATGGCCTTTTGGCAGTGTATCTTTAGCTGAAGTAATGCGAGCATTATATCCTATTAAACTATCGGAAATTACCGAATCGGTATTAATATTTGCGCCATCAAAAACTATTGAGTTTTGGATATTGGTGCCTTTAATAACTGTATTTGAACCTATAGATGTGTACGCGCCTATGTAAGCATTTTCTATAGACGCGTTATCGCCTATTACTGCCGGTCCCTGAATATATACATTGTCCCCTATGCGAGAATTTTTACCTATGGATACGCGGCCCTTAATAATTGCCGACGCTGGAATTGAGGCATTTTTATCTGTTTCAGCAAATCCTAAACGATCAAGAACAAATTGATTGCAATCAAGCAGATCTTCCGGTTTGCCGGTATCTTTCCACCAACCAGTAATAGGTTCCCAACCCACTGGCCTGTCATTCTCCAAAAGCCAAGTGTGGGCATCTGATATCTCAAGTTCACCTCTGGCACTTGGCTTAATGCTATCTACGGCTTGGAATACATCGGAATTATAGATATAAATTCCGGTTACGGCAAAATCACTTGGCGGGATTTGCGGCTTTTCTATAACACGCACAAGACGATCGCCATCAAATTCGGGAACACCGAAACGATGAGGGTCTTTAACTTTAGAGAAAGCAAGCAAAGCCGAGAGGTTTTCGCTGTGAAAGCGCTCTATAAACGGAGAAAGATCGGCTAAAATTATATTATCTCCAAGATAAAATAAAAATGATTCTTCGCCGATAAAATCGCGCGCGGCGCCAACCGCATGCGCAAGACCTAAGGCGCCTCCTACTTGCGGTATATAGGTTATTTTAGCGTTCCAACGAGAACCATCGCCGATAGCCGGCGGTAATTCGTTATCGCCGTCATTTATTATTATACCGATATCGGTTATGCCGGCATCGCGTACTTTCTCTATAGCGTAAAAAATCATCGGTTTATTAGCGATGGGCACGAGATGCTTATTTGTAGTGAAAGTTAACGGTCTAAGTCTTGTTCCGCGACCGCCGGCGGTAATTAAAGCTTTCATCCCGTTAGAGACAGGAAGCGTTTTAATCTATTTTTGACATAACGCTTGCCCATCCCAGATTTTAAATATTTTTCTCTTTGTCTCGCATCTTGTTTATTGATGCAAGCCTCATAATATATCAGTTTAAATGGACCACGACCTTTAGTCCAAGTATCCAAATTAGCATTATGCTCATTAAAACGCTTCCGTAAATCTAGCGTGAATCCTGTATACCATCGTTTATCCTTTTTACTCTCCAAAATATAAGTATAGAAGAATTTGCTGTCTCTAACGGGATTCATATGCGGAAATGGTACGGAAATTGTGCGGAAATATCAAGCGGTTACGTAATAGCTGCGCGGCGCTACGCCCAAACGCTGTATGAGTCTCCTTTCGCATAACACATTTAGATCGTTTCTTACTGTTTTCTCGGACAAATTGGGGAAAAGCTTGCAGATATCCTTGAGCGTGGCTTGCTTTTGCTCGCGCATAAGAATAAATATGTGCCTTTGCCTGTCCGGCAACAGACCCTCACTAAACCCCCAACCCTTGGTTGCAATGCCCCCGCTCTTCCAGACAACGGAAACGGGCTCATCCGTGGCGACTTTCCCGCCAACAGACAGAGGTTCTGAACCACGCACTGCAACAGTTTGCGCTAAAGGAATTTGGTTTGCTGTCCTTAATATTCGCTCAGGATCTTCGGTCCTTCGCATTCGCTCAGGATCTTCGGTCCTTCGCATTCGCTCAGGATCTTCGGTCCTTCGCATTCGCTCAGGATCTTCGGTCCTTCGCATTCGCTCAGGATCTTCGACCGGAGAAGACAAAATTGGTGCGCCATCCGAAACATCATCGCGGTAATTAAGTATCCTGGACATTTCTTTAACCAAAAAATTGATGTTTTCAGTAATGATTCTGACATTGGTTTCCTCGAAAGTATTTCGGCTCGCAACAAGCGCAAGGAGTCCAGCTAAAGAATTAAATTTAGCCAGAAATTCAGAGATACGCGCATGTTCACGCACCGGCTTATACTCACTTACGGATAAATAAAAAAATCCATTATCTACGATTTCGGCTGATTTATCGCGCAGACGACGGGTAATGGATTCTTCATATGGCGGCAGACGATCGGCAATAGCCATAACTCCGCTTGCTATGTCAAGAAAGCGCTGTTGGGTTTGGATTTTAGACGAATTTACGCTAATGCCATCCTGGTTATTGTGGTTCATGCAATAGAAGCTCAAAAGTAAAAGCGAAAAGCTTAAAATAACTAATCTGAATATATACGATAAACGCCTGGCCACTATAACAAAACCGCTCAACTAAGACAAGCCCGCCGGGGCCGTCTCGACAGTTCGCCCTGCGGTTGCAGGGCGAAAAATTAGAAATTAGGAATTAGAAATTCTTTGTTCATTTATCTTTGCCGGATAGAAGCAATCGGATATATTCCCGCAGTGCCTCCTGCCACATTCTGCGCGGAGGCAATTTAGAATTTATCAAAATAGAAAATTCCGGACGGCGGGCTGGCCTAGGAAATTCGGCTGACGAAACCGGAATAATCTTTGTTGCAAAATGCGCTGAGTTGATTATTTCTTTAGCAAAATCAAACCAGGTTATTCCTCCAGACATCGTTTCGTTGGTAACGTGATATATGCCGGAAGTAAGAGTGGAATTGATTATTTCTTTGGTGGCTTGAGCCAAATCCTTAGTGTATGTTGGCTTACCGTGTTGATTATTCACGATCCTTAATTCATCATTCTTGCCAGCCAAGCCATAGATGGTTTTGACAAAATTCTTACCATGCGGACCAAACAACCATGAAGTACGGATAAGATACCACTTCAAAGCGGTTCCTCGCGCAAGCGCGCACGCACGGAGATTTTCTTCTCCGAGAAGTTTTGACGCGCCGTAAATATTTAATGGCCCGCCTTCGCGTGAATCGCTCCGGCGGGACAAAGCAGGACCCGGCGCGTCATTTTCCGCATATCCGATAGGATTCACTCCGGAAAAAACATAATCGGTAGAATAATGCACGAATACCGCCCCAATATTAGCGGCGGCATCAGCCAAATTACCGACAGCTTCGCCATTTACACGGAATGCGCTGTCTTTATCTTTTTCCGCCCCATCAACATCGGTGAAGGCTGCGGCGTTAATTATGATATCCGGTTTAGACGCGCTTATTTTTTTCTGCGTGGAAATTTTATCTGTAATATCACAATCTTCTTTATCCCAGTCTAAAACATTGTAAGAACTAAAGATATCACAAAGCGCGGCCCCGAGCATTCCTTTGGCTCCGATTATAAGTACGGATTGCTTTTGTTTAATCTTAGGCTTGGTTGGCAGCATAGCTCAATGTCATTAGTCCGCGTTTTAAGTCTTTTTTATTATCTCCTGGTACGCGGCGTAATCTTCCATGTAATCTGAGCGGTCCGAACGATAATTAGTTGAACTCAATGCCAAAAGAACGGCGTCTGACGAGAAGTCCTTGAAGCCGTGCCAGACGTAATTCCCAACATATATCGCATCGTTCACGCCAAGAGGCATCTCTTCAATGCCGTTCCCCTGATCAATAATTGCCGTACATGTACCCTGAATAAGTACGAAAAATTCTTTCTCCTCCATATGACAATGCGCGCCGCTATTGCCTTTGGGTTGAGTTGTGTAGTACACCCGCCTTACTTCAAAATCGATAAAATCGCGCAGCTCTGCAGGATGCATCAAAAAATTCTGCGCCTGAATTTCTTTAATCGAATATCTTTGAAATAAGAGTTTCATGCTTTCATCCCATTCTCCACATTACACGTTGGAAAAAAAACTTACTTGCCAGGCATTCATTTCGTCTTTTTTTTGTTCAATCAGATCACGCACCCAATGCGTATTGTTCTGGTACCACTCGACTGTTTCGCGCAATCCATCTCCAAAGCGATCCGCGGTATAGTGCGGCTTCCAACCGAGTGAACTAATTTTTGTCGCATCAATGCCATAACGCAAATCGTGTCCCGGACGATCCTTCACAAACTCAATCATGTGTTCTCCGTGACCCAGTATCTCTAAAATCATTTTAGTGAGGGTCATGTTATCGCGCTCATTGTTGGAACCAATATTATAAACGTGTCCAGGCTCACCTTTCTCCAACAATAAAACAAGGGCCTTGGCGTGATCGCGTACATGGATCCAATCGCGCACATTGCGGCCATCTCCATACACCGGAACTTTTTCTCCCGCCATAAGTTTGAAAACGAAAAATGGAATAAGTTTTTCAGGAAATTGGTATGGGCCGTAATTGTTTGAGCAGTGCGTCACAATCACCGGCGTGCCGTGTGTGCGGAAATACGCATTGCACATCAGATCTCCGCCAGCCTTTGCTGCCGCATATGGCATATTGGGCATTATTGGCGTTTCTTCTGTGAACAAACGGTCTTCGTAAAGATCAAGCGCACCGTAGACCTCATCAGTTGAAACATTAACAAATTTTTTAATTGCGTTGGCATTTACGGCGTCGAGAATCATCTGAACGCCCAAGGTGTTGGTTAGCACGAATTCTTTCGCGCCTCCATGTATAGAACGATCAACGTGCGTTTCGGCCGCAAAGTTAATGACGTGCGTGATTTTATTCTGTTCCATCACGGCATTGAGTTTCGCGAGATCGCAAATATCTCCTTTAACGAACGTATATGGCTTGTGGTCAGAAAATTTAGCAAGATTTTTCTCATTCCCGGCATAGGTAAGCTTATCGTAGTTAACGATAGAAACATCGGGATACGTTTCAAACATGTGATGGATGAAATTGGAACCTATAAAGCCCGCGCCGCCACAGACCAAAAGATTCATCTTGTCTTCGTTCATAAAAAATAATGCTTAATGAATAGGATCAAAAAGATGTACTATGAGCTGATGATATAAATTCGCTGATTTTAGAGGCTGGTATAAAAGATATCATACCGCGGGAATTTTTAAAGCTCAAAGATAGTAATTTGCCTTCTGTCGTGAAAAGAGAAGCCCCAGCTGGCGAAGAAGATCCAAGATTATGCGCAAAATCCATAGAACTTGCGGTTAAACGAGAGATATAACTGACCTCAAGACTATTCTCAAATGTTTCGGCTGTTAGGGCGCCTAGCAAAAAAACTGTGTCCCCCAAGGAGGCATCGGCCCAAGAAGCAAACTCTGGTGTTGTAAAATTTCTTCCCTCAACCGAAAAAAGAGCCAGGTTAAGAGAAGAATCAGTTTTTATCAATTTAGCCGAGATAGTTTCCCCTCTTCTCAATATAAAAAATTCGTTCTTGTTTGGAGAGCCGGAGCCTTGAGTTACGATTATTGGAGCAACTATCCAGCCGTCGGAAGTCACCACAAGCGCGCTTGCATCGCTCTGAATAATACCCTGATTCCTGCGCTCAACAACAACAACAGATTCTGTAACTTTTTTTATGGAGCGCTGAATAGCATCTGCCTTATCAATGATAACTTCTTCCCGCTCTTTAACAATCGTGACACGGTCTTGCATGCCGCCAAAGATTCTTAAATTGGAAAGCGCAGGAAATTTCCCAACAAGCCATGGAGAAAAATTGCTTCCGGTCATGCCCCCGAAAACACCTATCAAAAAAATTGCCGAGGTAAAAAACAATAAACGTAATTTCTTCATGTAAAATAGGGGCTGGGTTAACGCGGAAACCATGGCCCGCGTATCAACGTGGCCAATACAACAATCGTCACCACCGAGGCTACTTTGAGTATATCTAGAAGACGCAGGTTGGAACGGAAAAATCTTATAAACAAGTTTGCCAATGCGTAATCCATGGTAATCAAGACGGCGGCTATCGTCAATGGAGCAAACGGCCAGAAACTAATAACAAAAAAGGCTTCGGCCATAAGCATTGCGGCAGAAAAAGAATATACCATTATACGGCGATCGGATACCTTTAAAGCGCTGGCCCTTATATGGCCTTCAAGCCTTATATACATTGCGATGGCCTCACATAAGGCTACGATAATAAGCAGAAACTCACCTCTTATAAAAAATGGCGCGCCGGCTGCATAAAAAACCGCTGCAAACAATAAAAACAACACTATAAAAAGTATAGCTTGAATGCGATTCAAACCTACCGCGATACCGCGCGATGCTCGCACTCTTTCTTCAAGAGCGAGCCAAAGAACTAAAGCCCAACCGAAAATAAAAAGATGTGAGATGATATTTAAATATTCAACCGTTGCATCAGCGGGGAAGGCAAACAGAAAAAAAGCAATACCAGAAAAAACAACTAAACCGCTTAAAAGCAAGGTAGGCATAAATCTTAAATGCCATGTCAAAAAAGCTATTACGCCTGCGGCTATAGCGGTTAAAGCAAAAATTATCCTTAGGGAAGGAAAAAATAAACTTCCTTCACCAGCAAGCAAAAACAACAGAGAAATGAAAAGTGGCATCTTCGACTGCATACCCCGTTAGAAAATTGGCCTCGAGTCAACTGCCGAAAAAGTACTGCGGACTTTTTTGGCGCTTGCAAAATAACCAATTAACTTAATATGCATTAAATGGTTCATAGTATTACACAATTTTCTAACGGGGCATACAAATTAACCCAGTCTCAATTTTTTTAAAATTGGGGCTGGGTTAAAAATCATCTGGTTTTCACTTTAGAGGCATCGGCGGAATTAGCACGCGATGACGCCTTGCGAACAGAGCCGCCGTTCTCGCTATATATAGATATTTTGCCGTCACGCATATCGACATTGACACGAGTGCTTTCTTTAACAGAACCGTCAATCAATTTTCGGGCCAAAACATCAAGGACCAGGCGCTGTATAACCCGCTTTAAGGGACGGGCGCCGAAAGAAGGATCAAAACCTTCACTGGCGAGATATTCCTTTGCTTTTCGGCTAACGTTAAGTTTTATCTTGCTGCCGGAAAGACGTTTGGCTACATCCACAAACTGCAGGTCAACGATCTTCAATATATCTTCTTTACTTAAATTATTGAAGACGATAATATCGTCCACCCGGTTAAGAAATTCTGGCTTAAAACGATCACGCAAGGAAGAACGAATACGATTCTTTAAATCATTTTCCTTTTGAGCAACCTCCTGTGAACCTGCATTGGAAAAGCCTAATTCCTGCATGGCGTTGGCATATTCACTGCCAACGTTTGAGGTCATGATTATGACGCAATTCTTGAAATTGGCCACGCGGCCACGAGAATCGGTCAGACGACCATCGTCCAGTATCTGA
>MHSR01000021.1:18690-20454 GCA_001822815.1 Candidatus Terrybacteria bacterium RIFCSPHIGHO2_01_FULL_43_35 | reverse complement strand
GTCTTCCTGGAACCTCTCAAAATGGCCGCAGGCCTGCCCAGAAACATCTTTAATCTTGGGGTGCTGGCTTTTGATTTCTTCCTGTTCCCAAGCCCACCAATCGCTATTGGTGTTGTTTCCCTCAACCTGATGAGCGGCCGTGGCCGTTCCCCAGTAAAAACCCTTAGGGAAAATTATTTTGTTATTATCGCTCATTGCTTCTATTTTACCGCATTTAGCAACCGAGTAATAGAAATTAAAATTTCACTACCCGGCACACCCGGTAGAATTACCTCGACTACTTCGTACTTTGTTCCTCCATGTTCATCGGGGAACGGTCGAGGTAGCTCTACTGGACACAGCAAAAAGAGCCCGTTTTAAATTCGGAGCTCTTTTCATCAACCTGCATTCAATTGAATTAATTCGCTTGTCCTTTTTGTTCTCGGTCGCTCTTCGCGTGAAGATCCATAACTGCTTTTATTTGCGCTTCTCCTTCTGCGGCCTCCTGACGGTCTTTAGCGTCATGCATAGCTATAACGGCTTCTTGTTGCGCCTCACCTTCAGCGGCCTCTCGACGGTCTGCCACATCATGCATGGCCATGACGGCTTTCATTTGCGCCTTGGTTTCACTGATTTCATCTGGTTTTGCTTCTGATGACTTTTCGCTTTTTTTGTTTTGATTCTTGTCTGCTTCTCCGGGCTTTTCACCAAAAAATCTTTCGAAAAAATTAGGCATAAAAAAGAGAATTAAATTTCTATATATTTCGCGACTTCGAAATAAATTATGGATATGATTTAATCATATATTAAAACTGGTCAAAATGCCATGGTGTCTTGGGTTTCGTTACCTCGATACTGGCAATACCCACATTCCGCATGGGCCTTGGGCATATCACCGGAAATTATATCGCGAACCTTCTCAAGAATCTTGATGCCTCCCTCTGGGCTGACAGACATCTTAATGAGTTCCGTACTAAACTCGGCGTTACCATTGGCATATGCCTTTGGCCAGAAAAACAGAAGGTAGCCTTCTTTGGCAACATTCAAACCGTTCTTGGAAAAAAGCAGGGCGTAAAGATCAAGTTGCGGTTGGTAATGCTCGTGCGTGTCTTCCTTTGTGGGGTAGCCGCGCGTCTTAAAATCCAAAGGGGCTATGGAGCCGTCCTCTAAAAGCAAAATGTCGTCAATCGCGCCTTTAAGCAAAATATCATATTCTGGGAATTCCGCGCTTAAACCCTTCCAGTTATTTCGCCACAAAGAAAGTTTTCCCATGTCATCAAAAAGTTTGCCGTTGGCTTTACCGGCTAGTTCAGGCGGCAATTCGCCTTTTTGACGCCACGAATCAAAATAGGCCTTAAAGATTCCGTCCATACCGCCAGGCAAACTAGGGAAAATACCGGACGGTCTTTTTACGTCCTCGCGGTAGTGAAGCCAAAGACAGCGTGGACACTCAAGTAACATGCCTATTGCTGATGGAGAAACTTTGAACATAAATTGGCGTTTAGCGTATAGCGGTTAGCGTTTAGTAATATACTTTAGCCACAAATGTTGGCTTATCTTAGAATGCATCATGTACGTATAAAAAACAAGGCTATGTATCTGCACAAAAATTGGCAAAATTTAAAGGGACCGATTATGGGTCCCCGAGATTTGTTTGTTGGTTTGTTGTTGAAGGTGCTGGTGTAGATTTATATCTACACTCGTATTTTCCTCCCTTCATGCAAATACGTCAAAGATGGTTATCCACACCCAGTAGAATCATCTCGACTCTAAAACGCATTGTTC
>MHSR01000021.1:0-18681 GCA_001822815.1 Candidatus Terrybacteria bacterium RIFCSPHIGHO2_01_FULL_43_35 | reverse complement strand
TTCGTTCCGCAGTTGCGGAACGAACTGTCGAGATAGCTCTACTGGGCACACACCCAGCCCCAATTTCATATGAAATTGGGGCTGGGCTTGCCCATAAAACCAAACAAGGCTATATAATAAGTTAGTGTTATTTAAAAATATCTTAAAGGAAAAACCTTATGTCAGTTACAGTAATAATTGGCGCGCAATACGGCGACGAAGGCAAAGGCAAAATAGTTGATATGCTAAGCGCTGATGCCGACTACGTTGTTCGCTATAATGGCGGCAATAATGCCGGCCACACTATAGTAAATGAATACGGAACGCTGGCCCTACATCTGATACCTTCAGGCATATTCTATCCGCAATGCAAATGCATTATCGGCAACGGGGTCGTGGTTGACCCAGAAAGCCTTCTTTCGGAGATAGAAGCGTTAAGAAAGCTTGGCATTGATGTTGAGAGGCGTTTAAAGATAAGCACGCTGGCGCATTTGGTTATGCCTTGGCATATCATGCGCGACCAGGCGCAGGAAAAAAACCGCGGCGCTGAAAAAATCGGCACCACCTTGCGCGGCATTGGACCCACCATAACCGATAAAGTCTCGCGCAGCGGCTTGCGCGTAGGCGATCTGTTAAACAAAGAATATTTCACTAAAAGATTCCGCGCGGCTTACGAAGAAAATACTGCCTTACTTAAAGCGCTGTCATCTCAAAACAAGGTTTCTTGGCCTGAAGATTTGCTGGCGAAATATCTGCGATATGCTGAATTACTTAAACCATATATCGTCAACACCCAAGAATTACTAACAGACGCCATAAATAATGATGAAAGAATAATCCTTGAAGGCGCGCAGGGAGCGCTTCTGGACATTGACTTTGGGACCTATCCTTATGTCACATCATCTGCAACCGGTAGCGCGGCTGCGTGCCAAGGCTCTGGCATCCCACCGACAAAGATAAATAAAGTTATAGGAGTAGCCAAGGCCTACACCACGCGTGTCGGCGAAGGCCCTTTCCCAACGGAGATGAACAAGGAAACGGCAAAAAGCATTCGCGAAACTGGGAAAGAATATGGTGCCACAACTGGAAGGCCACGGAGGTGCGGATGGCTAAATATCGCTTCGCTCATCGAAGTAATACGCATAAATGGCATAAGCGAAATAGCGCTAACCAAATTAGACGTGTTAAGCCGACACGACCCGCTGCCAATAGGCGTGAGTGGCGATTCACCCAGCGAAAGCGTCAGCTACATTAACCTGCCTGGCTGGCAAAAAGAGCTCAAAGGCATAACCAACTTTGCCGATCTACCACCGGAAGCGCAAAACTATGTTCAATTTATAGAAAAGCAGACCGGCATCAAAATAACATATGTTTCAACCGGCCCGGGCCGGGACGAAACAATCAAAATCCCCTATTAATATCTAGGGGATTTTTTACACTAATGAAAATTTTGATGAGGCGCTTATCTTATAAACGAATACCATATCGCGAAAGATATAAGAACAGCGCCTATCTTTTCATAAGAATTGCGCGTTATTAGATTCTTCCAATTGCGCCATTCTTTTTGGGGAAATTTTTCCTGATAAAAATGCCGCAGATCCTTGCGCAAATCATCAATGCCATCAAGTTTTCTTAACTTCCCTTGATACGCAACCGATATATCCCCGCTTTCCTCGGAAACTATTATGCTTAAAGCGTCGGAGTTTTCGGCGAGGCCCAGGGCCGCCGCATGACGCGTACCGCGTGATCCCAATTGCTTGAAATCATGCGACAGCGGTAAGTGAACGGCAAATTTTGTAAGCATATCGTTCTCAATTATCATTGCGCCGTCATGACCAGGCGAGCGGTTATCAAATAAGCTTTCCAGAAGCTGTGTGCTTAAGCGTCCCATTAAAGGCACGCCGCCGCTCAAATGTCTTTCTATCTGCTCCTGCCCGCGTAAAACAATCAACGCGCCCATCTTATGGTGAGCCAGTTTGTCTATCACGCTAATCAATATATCGGTCGTATCTGAGCTTAATTTAACCTTGCGCCAAGGATATCTTATGCCGAAAATACCCACCATTTCAAAAAATCTTCGGATTTCTGCTTGAAAAATAACCACCAAAACAATAAGAAACACAGAGAAGAAAACCTGAAAAATCATGACGGTTAGGCGAAGGCCCAAAGCCGCGGCGACAAAATAAAGACCGCTTAATATGGTGATACCAGAAACTAAATAGCTCGAGTGCGTCTGCTTCAACCAAAGCAGAAAAACGTAAACCAAGCCGGCGACTATAAGAATATCCAAAATATCTAAAAGTGTAGCATTAATCATATATCTATCATTGGTATTCACGCCTTAACGTTTCTAAGATACGCACTAGCTCATCTGGAGGCAAAAGCGGTTTCCTTGTAGACAGACTCAAATCTATAAACTCAAATATTTGTTTGTTTCCAGTGTACTCTGGGGCAAGATCTATACCATCTTTGCGCAAATTCCTTAGAGTTCTGAGGGCCCAAGCCCAGGCATAACGTTCCCTTTGGATCAATCTTTGCTGGGCAGTACGACTTTTATCAATATCATCAGATGCAATGTCACGTTTATAATTTTTTATATCCTCGATAACTACTTGTTTTTCGGTTTCAGAAAGATTAGAGAAATAATCGCTGTGGCCTAATTCATGAAGCAATGTTAAGAAAAAGCCTCTTTCTGGTATAGCGGGCTTACTTCTGTCGGCAATATTCCCTGTTCCCCAAACACTTTGATCTTCATAATGGGCAATATCATCAGTCCGCTCTTTATTGCGCCTACCGCCATAAATCATCTGCTTAGTATCACAAATAACTACGCTATGTATATAATCATCGTTATTCCGCATCAGCGAGAAATCTTTTGGAAGCAAGCTTTTAACATCAAAAGTTTTGCCTTCGGGAGAAACGTATTCCAAGCTTAAAACAATTCGAGTTGGTTCCCCAACTAATTCTTTTGTAAACTCACCCAACACCTCACGCACGTGAGCGCCAAAACGTTCATATTCATTGACGGTCAATGGGCCTTCTTGTTCGGGCGAAAATTTATGTTCATCTTCTGTCATATATTGAGCATATACTTATGACGCGCAACCGTAAAGCGCAAATAGCATCTATTTTTTAACATACAAGATTGTATACTTGACCTTAAGTATGATTGCTTTAATATTTAAAATAAAGTTGTTCTTCAAAAGGAAAGCTCACAGTGGCCAAAACTCAAAAGCGTGCTTTGCAAGATTATTTTGATCATAACTGTTGGGGGTGCGGGCCCAAAAATCGCCGCGGCCTGCATGTCAAAAGTTTCTGGTCTGAAGAACTAAACGGCTTGTTGTGCAAATGGGCGCCGAAACCAAATCATGCCTCCGGGCCCAATATGTTGAATGGCGGAGTGATCTTCACGCTAATGGATTGCCATTCAATAATGGCGGCAGTTGCATGTGCATACAAAAATGAGGGTCGCGAATTTGGAACAGAACCGCATATATGGTTTGTAACCAAAGAAGCAAAACTTACTTTCAGTAAGCCTACGCCATTGGACACGGTTGAACTTCAGGCTATCGTCCAACACATGGAAGGACGGATTGCGCATGTATCATGCACGCTCTACAGCCAGGGAATAAAACGGGCCGAAATGGCGCTTGAAGCCATAAGAGTGCCTGCTCATTGGCGAGAATAAATTAAATAAAATATCCCACGATTTTAAATACGTGGGTTTTTATTTATTAGAACTATACAAAAATAGAATATGCGTAAAATCAATCTTTCTTCTCCAATTGCAGACAAACGGAATTGATGCAATACCTTTTTCCGCCTTTATCCTTAGGTCCATCGTCAAACACGTGACCAAGATGCACGCCGCACTTTTTGCAAACCACCTCGGTCCTTTTCATGTCGAAACTTAAATCATCTTTAAGTTCAACATTCGCCAGATTGGCTGGTTCAGTAAAGCTGGGCCAGCCGGTACCAGAATCAAACTTCGTGTCCGAAGAGAATAAGTTAGTTCCGCAGACGGCGCATTTATACATGCCCCTATCGTGAGCATCCCAATATTTACCGCTAAAAGGCGCCTCGGTGCCTTTTTGACGAGCTATTTTGAAGAGTTCGGGTGTAAGTTCTTCATCTTTTTTAATTTTGTCGTTGATATCCATATATTTTATTATTTAGTTTCGGACGCTTTTAAAAGCTGGTGGAAGCGTTCTTTAAGCTTATCCAGCTTGGGACTTATAACAACCTGGCAATATGGCTGGTTTGGGTTATTTAAAAAATACTGACGGTGGTATTCTTCGGCTTCATAGAAAGCATCAAACGGCTTAAGCTCCGTGACTACTGGCTTGCCTGTTGGGTCGGATTCGTTGAGATTTTTTATAAATTCTTCGGCTTTCTTTTTTTGTTCTTGATTAGTATAAATAATTATTGAGCGGTATTGCATGCCGACATCATTGCCTTGACGGTTAAGAGTTGTGGGGTCGTGCGTGGCAAAAAATACCGTCAGAAGGTCATCATAAGAAATCTGATTTGGATCAAATTCTATTTTTATAACTTCGGCGTGGCCCGTGGTGCCGGTACAAACCTGCTCATACGTCGGATTCTTAATATGGCCGCCGGCATAACCTGGCATCACTGAAACCACCCCTTTAAGTTCCGCGTAAACCGCCTCCGTGCACCAGAAGCAACCTCCGCCGAAAATAGCAATCTGGTTTTCCTGTTTCATATTAAAACTTTAAGAATACTCAAAAATACTAGACTTTCAAAAATTTCAAGATAAAGATACCATTTAATAAAATAACACACTCGCCGCCTTTAATAAAAGCGGCGAGTGGTCTACACGATATTTTATTATTTCCAATTATCGATAGAGCAAAAGCGGATCTATCCAAGCACTAAGTTCGTTAGCTTCGTCAACGTAACCACGTATATCCAGATCGTTTCCTGAACGTACGGAGAAATGCAAGTGCTTACGCGCGCCGTCTGTTTCCTGACTAAAACCCTCTCCAAGCACGCCTATAACTTCGCCGGCGGCAACGTGAACTTTATCCGTTGGCGGCATACTGCCCGGATCAAGATGGCCATAGAGCACAATATACGGCTTGCCGGCTATCTCGTGACGTATTACAACAACCCCACCGTAACCTGAAGCAAAACGGCTAAGAACCAGAGTTCCGTCGGTGATAGCTCGAACCTGAATATCATCACTTATATCGGTGAATTCAACATCAATGCCGGTATGAAACCCCTTAAATCTGTCGGGCTGAACGGGTGAAGTTTCCGGGGTGATAAAAGTGCCAAAAGCTTTTTTTGTTATGCGAGCTTTAAATTCGGGGACCGGTTCAGTAAGCGCGGTTTCTTGACCCGCAAGTACAAATGGTTCTTGGGGCAAAATTTTTATCGCATCGGCGGATGCGGCACGCAATTGCGTCGCAGGAGACTGCAAAGATTTTACGATAAAAAAAGATATACCACCTGATAAAAATGGTATGGCTAGAAATAAAATTGCCTTGGTAAAGCGACGTACGAACATATGGACCAACAATAACATAGTTTTATAAATTAGTCAAGCTATCCAGCGTGAATTTTTAGCGTTATAATATAGCGCAATGAAGCGTTTCTTGGTACAAATTGGCGCACTTGCATTACTTTATCTGCTTTGGACATCGACGGCGCTGGCTCATGGCGAGATCTTGCCGAGAGAATTCGGGTTGACCGAAGGTGACATCATCCGTGCCGCATCGGTTAACGATCCCGACGTCTATATCGTAAATCCCCTAGGCTATAAAAGGCTTGTGTTGAACCCGACAATATTCTCTTTCTACGGCCATTTCAGATGGCTGGCTATCAAATCGATACAAGTCGGCGTGCGCGATGCTTTCCCAACTTCAACCCTTGTACGCAACTGTGAGAATAACGATTCCAAGGTCTATGCCGTAGAGGTAACGGAAGAAGACAAGGCTCTATTACACTGGGTAAATTTACCAGCAGAGGATGCCGTAGCTCAAGATGATGATTTTTTTAAAAAAGTTTTCTGTATAAATGCTAAAGAATTCGCCTGGTACGCGCAAAGCACTTCATACGGTTCTATCGCAAGTATACCGTCTTATGAACGTTCAAAGCTTCCTCCGCCCGGCGTAAACGATACCTCTATTCCGCTGAACGTACCCAGCGGCTTTAAGATAAGCGTATTTGCGTCTTCTTTGGGACCAGTGCGGTTTATGGCCGTTTCTCCAGATGGCCTGCTTTTTGCAAGCATGCCGGCAAGTGTAGGACTTTATGGTGTTGGCGCAAAAACCGACGGCAAAATTTTTGTCTTACCGGATTCAAACAATGACGGAAAGGCTGACGAGGCACGCGCTGTTCTCACTGGCTTAACCCTTCCCCACGGCCTTGCCTTCTTTAATAACTATCTTTATGTTGCTCAAGAAACTACCGTTGTACGATATCCGTATATTGGAAACGGGGTCTTGGGGGCCCGTGAAACAATAATATCCGGGCTTCCCGGAGGAAGCGGTCATGCCTCACGAACAATTGGTTTCAGTCCTGCGGGCAAAATGTACGTTTCATTAGGTTCATCCTGCAACGCGTGTGAAGAAACAAATTCCTATCGCGCAGCAATTCTTGAATATAATCCCGATGGTACAGGCGGCCGTGTTTTTGCTAACGGCTTGCGTAATTCAGTAGGCTTCGTATTCAACCCCTCAAGCGGAGAAATATGGGCTACGGATAACGGTCGCGACCACTTAGACGACGACCTGCCGCCCGATGAAATAAATATCGTACGCGACGGCGGCAATTACGGTTGGCCGTACTGCTACGGAAAAAATATCCACGACACCGACTTTGATAAAAACATCTATATCGCAATTTATCCACCGCTTCCTTGTAGCGACAAAGAACCCTCGCTTTTAAATCTTCAAGCGCATTCAGCGGCGCTGGGACTACGCTTTATAACAAGCCCGCAATTCCCAGCAAGTTATCAGGGAAATGTTCTTGTTGCCTATCATGGTTCAATTGACCGCACCGAACCCGTGGGTTATAAAGTCGCTCTTCTGCGCGTTGAAGGAAACTCGATCCTGGGAGAAGAAGATTTTATCTCAGGATGGTTGCGCGCCGACGGCACCAAACTAGGCCGTCCGGTAGACCTTATCTTTGGAAATGATAACGCACTCTATATTTCAGACGATAAAGCAAATATCATTTACCGAGTATCAAACATAAATCTATAAACATACATATGTTTTTATTCAAACGAAGTTTGATAACGCGCGTTCTCCTAACTACGGTAATCATTACCGCATCTGCAATTATTTTTGTATATTTTTCTACCTCGTCACAACATCCAGCCTCCTATCAAACAGCAATGCTTATGCGTGCCGTAAATGATACGCGCGTTTATTATGTAGCTGACGGCAAGCGGCATTGGATAACTTCCGCAGAAACCTTTAAAACCCAGGGCTTTTCATGGGATTCCATCCGTGTCATTCCGCAGGAAGAGCTTTCTGCGCTCCCCGAAGGTGATAGCATCACGCAAAACTCACGAGTTATTATGGAGGGCGAAGCAACACTGCTCCCCGACCTTATATCCTTTCCGGCCGAAGAATTGAGGCTTGAAGTAAAAAACGATAGAAGAATCCTTCGCTTCACCTCAACCTTCTTGAACCAAGGCGGAGGATCTCTTGAAATCGTTGCCGATCCAACACTACAAGCTACAAAAGATACGTTTACCGATGTATTCCAACGCATCAAAAACGAACAAGGAACCGAGGAACGGCTCAAATCCGTCGGATACTTCATGTGGCACGCTATACATGGGCATTACCATCTTAACGACGTCATGAGCTACAACTTAGAGGCGCTTGAAGGTTCTGCGGTGAAACCTTCTTTCAAAGATAAGGTAAGTGTATGTTTGCGCGATGATCGTACCGTGAATCTTTCTCTCAACGGCGCCCCTCAAAGCAAGGGGTTCAGTGTGTGCGACGGGCGAAGACAAGGCGTATCTGTTGGGTGGGCCGACGTTTACCGCTATACGCTACCAGACCAATATTTGGATGTGCATGATCTGCCCGCAGGCACGTATAATTTTTGGTTCGACGTAAACCCTAAACGGCAGATTCTTGAACAACGCATAGACAATAATCAAAGCGTGGTTGTACTTATGATTGATCCCGCTCAAAACAAATTAGAAATTATAGGCAAGGCAGCGCCGTTACTTGGAACATTTTCTTTCCCGGAAGGAACTGTTATCCATGCGGCGGATACCGACGGAGCTTACTATGTAATCCATAACAATAAAAAACGGATTCTTAGTGATAATAAAATTAGTTTATACGGCACGGGCGCGGGTAAAACAATTGAACGGCTTCCTCAAGGCATGATAGATGCTATTCCGTTTAATAATCTGGTGAAGAGTGACGGCCAAACTATCTATGCGCTCAACGACAGCGGATATAAACGTCCATTCCCGACCCTTGAAGCGTTTGCTTCGTATGGTTTCGCTTCAACAGATGTCGCAACAATCGCGGCGGATGAACTTTCCCTATACCCGGATGCGAATTATATAAAACGGTCCGGCGACGATACTGTCTACGCGATAGAAAGAGGTATGAAGCAAATAGTTACCGATATTACAAATATACCTACCGAAACTATACACGTGATTAATGATGCTGATTTTAACGCTTACGTGCTGAAGTAAATAAAGAAAATCAATATTGTATATCATCCGCGTCTTCGTCCGCGATGATTTCTGGGACGGAAACTGCGCGGCTGGCGCGCTTGGCCATACGGATATCTGTATTGCTGACGCGGCTGTGCATGCGCAAGCGGATCGGAAATTCTTTGCGGCGGCAATTCCGGCAACGGTGATATACGCAAATTTTTTCTGATTAACCGCTCAATACCGCGCATATTGCGCTGTTCTTCCGGCAAAACAAATGATATTGCCCGGCCCTCGGCTCCGGCTCGACCAGTCCTACCTATACGATGCACGTAATCCTCAGGATGCATGGGGAAATCGTAGTTAATAACAAGTTCTATCCCGATAACATCAATGCCGCGGGCGGCAATATCGGTTGCCACCAATACGCGGTACTTACCTGTCTTGAAGCCGCCCAAAGCATCACGGCGTTGCGCCAACGAACGGTTAGAATGAATCTCGGCAACGCTGTGACCCATATCACGAACTGCCTTGGTGACGCGTTTAGCACCGAATTTTGTACGCGTAAAAACAAGAACCGAGCCTTGATATTCGGATAAAATCTTTTCAAGCAAGCGGTTCTTGGCTTCTTTTCTTAGAACAAATATTTCCTGCGCGACACTCTCAACTGTTGTTCCGGAAGGAGACACCTCCACACGAAGAGGAAGCTTCATATTTGCTGTAGCAATCCTCATTACTTCTGCAGATATGGTTGCGGAAAAAAGCATTGTTTGCCTCTCCTTGGGAACAAAGTGGAGAATTTTTTGTATTTGCGGTAAAAATCCCATATCAAGCATGCGATCGGCCTCATCCAGCACCAATATATTAACTTTGGAAAGATTGACTGTTTTTTGATTCAAATGATCGTTAAGCCTGCCTGGCGTGGCGATAATCACGTGCGGATTCTTTGCGATGGCCTGAATTTGCGCCTGTATAGAAAGTCCGCCTATAAGAACCGCTGTACGCAAACCAATAGAATGACCCACCTTACGCAACTGTTCATCAACTTGAAGGGCTAACTCGCGTGTGGGGAGAAGCACTAGACCGCGTCCTTTGGTATGTGCCAATAGCTGAATCATCGGTATACCAAAGGCAAGCGTTTTGCCCGTACCTGTCTGAGCTATGCCCACAACGTCTTTACCTTGCATAGCTATAGGAATTGCCTGGCGTTGAATGGGTGTCGGCGTGCGGTAGCCGAGCTTAGCCAAGATATCAAGAAGGCTTGGAGCAATCCCAAGTCCATAAAATCCGGAATTTACTTGTTGCGCAGAATTTTGCATTATGAATAGCGCTTTACCACGAATAAAAAATGGGTCTCTCTATCATCTTAAGATGAAATATTATTTTCTATTTGACGTCAACGACCTTACAAAATCATTATACGACTGCTCAAACTCTTGCGGGAAAGTACGCGGCGAGAGCGTCTTACCGCCGCTCAAAAAGAAATAGAACAGATATGCCAGCACGGCTCCGAATATGATAAGTACAATGATGCGCATGGAATACCTCGGGCTTTAAATATATATATATATTTGTTAATAATATCTGCACGCATGATCAATGGCAAATTTATATAAAAAGCGTACCTTGTGTCTCACTTGCGACTATCAGATTCCGCCAAAGGTCCAACCGCCTCGCGAATCATATGCTCTCTCGAATGCGTCGCAAGATCGGCGATAAGCTTGATAAAGATAATGCCGGCGATAGCCCCGTACCCTCTAACGAGGTTTATTCCAACGTCACGAAACGCCCCAAAGACCATCGCACCCAGGATGACGAAAAGGTGCATTGCAATCAGACGATCACCCAACTGAAACATCTGACGCGCAGGGGAAATACGCAGAAACTCTTGCTTGCCGAGAAAATTCGTGACATACGATACGCCGTGGCTGGCGCAAAGTGCTAAGATAGAAACTATAAAACCAAGCATTTGTTCCGCTGGGGGCATGACACTCACGACCCGTTCCCAATATGTTCCCTTGTCGGTCAGAAATGTCGGCACCAACCACCCAAAGAGCGCGGCTCCGTAAACTCCAGTAACAAAAAACATTTGCGCGATGAAGATTTTGCTAATGGATGCGCGGGAAACTCCAGGAAAAAAGCCGCTCAAGAACTGGATACGCATCCATCGCTCTTCGCGCTGCGACATAGGCGCTGAAGCTTTCTGGATTTTCAACAGGTTATAGAAACCGACAATCCACGTCTCAAGCCAATAAAGCAAAAGTAAACTTGCGACACTCAAACCAGCACCCCACGAAAGCGGCAAAAGATTCGCTCCAATGAGTGAGACGATCGCGAACTGTGTTGAAGATCGAAAATACTTCATATGAGCCTGGACCTATGGGTTTTCTGCGCATGTTTACGGCTGAGGCGGTGTCGGCGGGGCGACTTGCGGCGCTACTGTAGCGCCTCCGCTACGAACCTTTTTTAACGCGAAAGCAAAACCGATAATGCCGATAAGGGAAAAAATCCCACCCGCGCCCAGACCGACAAAACTACTCCAGCTGGTTCCTGGTTCAAGTACCGACGTTTTCGGTTCATCGGGATCGTAGTAAACTTGCACGCTTTCCCCAACGGGATAACGCATGACAATTCCACTGGCGTGCGCAGGATCGGAAGAATCATAATCGCCAAATGTTACTCTGCTTCCTACGTACTGCCTACCATTAACGGTATACTCAAATGCGACTTTTGCGCTGTAAGTCTTGCCATTGTTATCGGAATCATAATTTTCCGAAACATCTGAAACCGTAATCCGTCCCTCACTCAAGGGCCAGTTTTTGCTCTCCATGGCATTGCGTGCCGTTGGAATACCCCAGAATATGGTGAGCGCAGCGCCGATGACAATAAAGATCGGCATGATGAAGAGGGCTTGCCGGGGTGTCATTTGCTTCACATTCGTTGTGGGCGTACGCGAGATGTTAAAACGCATATATTTGGCTATTAATATAATGAAAACCGCTACTTTTCACTCTTCTCTCATAGTACCATAAAACATAAAGAACGCGGGAACCGCGTTCTTGCATGAACTTCAGCGTTATTCGCCTCCTAACGCGTCTAGATTGATCGATACTAAATTGTTGCCCCTCGTCGTTTCCGCTCCTCGGGATGATGAAAATCTAATCTCGCTTAGCTATTGAGCACGGTATCCAGCATTAAAGATGCTGGATGATGAGTTTGCATCCAATCGCTTTGCTCTTGGGCAAACTCTATCAGCTGTGTTCTCCGGTCTAGTATCAAAACCCTACAAACCTCGTAAGGCTTCTTTCGACTCAGATTAGTGGGCGGCCTGACCCGTCCCGGTCATAGGTCAATCACTACTCAAGCTGTCGGTTCTACTTCGAGCCCGTGGCGCTTACGTGTCGAAACAGCAAAGCCGATCCGACCCACAGCAGGACGAAGACCGCGTTCAAGGCAAACACTTTCATCACACCCGGCTCCCACGAGATAACCGAGGGCGGCCAGATAATGAGCGCAATCCCGGGAACCATGGCCTGAGCGAGTGCCATAGCAAACAGCGCGTGTGACATTCCATACGGCCGGAAACGCGCAATGAGGGCACCAATGCCTCCGATGGCAAGCACTCCAAAGTACATCGCGTTGGGAAAGTCCCCGTCCCCGATGATGCCAACGGCAGCGTTTATCCAGACCATGAGGACAGCCGTCACTACTGCAACGCCGACAGCGGCTCGGTATGCGCTATTACTCATCTTTCTCGCTATCAGCTCATACACAAGCCCTGCGCCGAACAGGAGGGTGCCCATAAAAATGAAATCGAAGAAGGTCCAATTCCAACCCACCCCCTCAACTCCTCCGTCCCGTATCGTCAAAACCAGGGGTATCAGTAGTATGAGCGCTACAACGACAGCCCATCTAATCAGTCTTCTTTTAACGTCTTGCATATATAATAAAACAAATTATTTCAGCGATGATTACAACCACCCCAACAACAAGGGCGACGCATTCCGCCTTTAAGTTTTGAAAGTGCCTTCTCAATGCGAATATTCCTCGTCTCCGCTTTTTTTCCGGACGTAACCCAGCAGATCCATTCATTGCGAGCAAGCGGCGTAATATCCTCCCACGCTGCTCGCGCCGCAGGCGTTGAAATAAGAGCCTTTCGCAGATCCGTTGGCACTTTGTGCACCGCAGCGGTGGAGATTCCTTTTTGGGTCATAAATTTATTTTTCAATTCTTCTTAGGTACGCGCCTCAAGCGCGATCACCTATCACAAAATGGCCTGACGCCCGGGGTCTAAAACCCACAACAGCGAGGCGCTATAAGCGCCCCAAACGAAATACTCAAAAAAGTGTTTCGCGTTTTGTTGTCTCTTGATCTTTAGGGCACGTTCAGCGCAAATCCGGGGCTCTCAACATGGTAGGAGGCGCCAAGACCTATGCCTGAACCGCTCACAGTCGTTATAAACTGTGAAGCGGTCAATGACGAATTCAGGTTAGAGTGAACTGCCAGTCTAATAACGCTTTTCCCGCCCTCCTGCGTGTGCACATATGTCCAGTACTTGCCAGTCGCCGCGTCATAATGACCCGCGGGAATACCTCCAAAATTTGAGCTCAACATCCCATTGAGCAGACTGGATACTTTTGTAAACGAGCCGCGTAACGACGTGGAGGTATAAACCTGTACGCTCGGACCAAGGGAAATATAAAGAACATACTGCGATGCATCGCGGAAAATATCTGGGTCACTGGCCGTTATAATGGTGGAGCCATCCAGGAATACGGTCGCGCGGTCACCGCTATCAGCCGTAAAACTTGTACCATCGCTTCCCGTAACCTCACTAGCGCTCCGAAAATACTTCATGCATGTGCTTTGTCCTATTGGACAACTAGCAGGGTCTCCAGTTCCGGGAGCGCTGCCTACCAGATAGAAAAGGACAATTTTATCATTCTCGTCTAGCGTTGGACTTGGATCGACAAAAAGCTCTTGCGTGCCGTCGCTTTTCGTAATTGTTAGGTTTACCGCCGAAGAATCAGACCATGCGCCTGTTAAAAGATCATAACGGCGCACCGTTCCGGGATTAAACACATACAAAGTATTCCCCCGACGAATGAGATCAGGGACGCTGCCGTTAAATGTCATGTAATTGGGAATGGTTTGCCAAGACGCACCGTCACTCGATTGGGCAATGTACGTTTTGTGATTACGGGGATCAGTACATGTCGTGGTATTGGGATCGCACGCATGGAAAGCCATAAGGTATTTATCCGTCAGCACGCTTGATGTGTTGCGATCATACTTCGGTACTTGACTTACTGAAGTGTAATCCGCTGATTTCGCGTACCAGTTGAATTCCGCACTGTTAACACAGAACGTCTTCTTGAAAAAATCCGGATCCTCGGTAAGCGCTTGCTCGCCAGTGACATTAACCCAATGCAGCGTGCCGCCATCTTCAGCGGTGACCTCAACGCCGTACACCTTTGGATCATTAGCCTCGCAGTTACGGAAAAAACCAGACGTTGGGAAAGCGTCGCGGGTTGATGCGGCAATACTGCGAACATTATCCCATTTCAAATGTCCATAGAAATTAAAGATTGTCGGATTGAGAAAAAGACGTTTGTAACCATACTCATTCACGATGTAAATATCCGGGTCATCGGAACCCGACGAACTAACAATGTCTCCTTCAACAAGACCGTAGTCGGAGGGAACTGCAGCATTTGCTGTATACGCAAATGCAAACACGCCGACGCTCAAAGCAAATATAGAAACAATGACTGTTTTCATAATATTATCTTATCATAATCTGAACAGTGCCTCGCAAGGGTTCCCAGAGCATTTTTATCTTAGCACCCCGACGCCCCTCGGACTCTGAACTCATCGAGTCTGAGACTCTCAGAGTCGAAGACCTGAGGCTCTCCAGAGCCGAATGGCCTATCTCAAGGTGGCAGGGCGCCTCGGACTCTTTTCTTGCACGAAACGAAGATCACGATGAATGAGTATGGTTCTGCCGAATACCCGCCAGAAGCCGAGAAACTTGAGGTGTCGTAGGCTTTCCAACAAGTTCGTGTGGTGTCGCAACCTGAAGCAAACGGCCTCTATGAAATACACCGATCCGATCACACAAATCAAGCGCGTCTTGTATCGTATGAATCACGAACATTGCCGTCGTGCCGAAGCGATCGCTGAGCGTTCGAAGATATGGCAACACCTCGTCTTTCGTTGCTTCATCAAGATTGCTTAACGGTTCGTCAAGCAAAAGCAGCTTCGGCGACACCGCAAGAGCGCGTGCGAGTGCGACGCGTTGCTGTTGACCACCCGAAAGCTCTCGCGGTTTTCTGCTCATGAGTTCTTCTGACAACTGCATGGCCTTCAGAAGCGTCTCAACGCGAGATCGCGTTTCTTGGAGCGATATTTTTTGTATCCTCAGACCGAAAGCAATATTCTCCGAAACGCTCAAATGCGGGAACAATCCGAAATCCTGGGGCACATACCCGATACCACGATGTTCTACTGGCACCCCGGTAATATCTTTATTCTCCAGAGAAACCCTTCCCTCATCCGAAATCGTTATTCCCAAAATACAGCGCAGAAGAGTCGTCTTGCCAGAACCCGATTCGCCCACGACGCCGAAACGTTCGCCTTTTTGAACGGCAAAAGACACGTCATCAAGCGCTGCCACCTGCCCATAGCGCTTCGTAAGATGCTCGATCGTAAGAAGATTTCCATTCATACCCTTTTTGCTAACGACTTGAACGTAAGAATGGAAAGTGTTGAGAAAACAACGAGTACTGCTGTTGCGGCGAGCGCAAGCAACGGAGTTTCCGCGCTTACTCGAGAGACATACGTTGGAATAATTTCGGTTTTCCAGGCAATTACGCCCGCGAATATGAGCGTTCCGCCGAATTCTCCCATCGCCCGGGCGAATGTCAGAGAAAAACCCCCGAGAATATCACGCAACGAAAGAGGAATCAGGACGCGCCAGAGAAGTGTTCCGGTTCCCGCGCCCAACGAACGTGCAATAATAGGAATGTCGGAACGCTCCAGATCTCTGAATTTTCTTGTGACGAATCCGATCGCAAACGGAGAAGCGACAAAAAACTTCGCGATGAGAACGGCGGCAAAAGTCCCGATGAGGTTTATCGGAGCATCGGATCCTAACAGCACGAGATAAATCAATCCCTCTGCCACGGGTGGAAATGTTTGAGGAACATCAACAAGTGCCGTCTCAATAAGAATTGCTCCCCTAGGTCGAAGAAAGGCTAGTACGTACGCAATGGCGATTGCGAAAGGAACGGCAAGAAGCGCCGAAAGTACCGCAGTGGAAATGCTAATAACCAATGCGCCCCGAAACCGCGAATCGGCAAAAAGTTGCGCGAGGAGCTCGGGTTGCATGATCGGGCGAAACAATGCATACAACAGCGGCACACTGAACCACAAAACGAGCAGGCTCGCGAGAACAATAAGCAGAAATGATATTTTATCTCGCATAATCATTATTATAGCACTATTACTGTCGCCGTTACTTCGATATCCTGCTGAGTATAAATCCGCCAAACAAAAACCGTCGATCACCGGCGATTTTTGTCTTGAATACGGCGCTCATCCGCTAAAACCCGAGCTTCTCGTTGACGAAAAGAACGTGGACTTTTCTTCCCATAAAGGTCGGTTCTCGTTCAAAGATGAGGAGCTTTGAAATAGCGCTCCCGCCCATACCAGCGTCTTTCATGCGCTTGTCCTCGAGCGGAAGAGCATGTTCACGCACGCGCTCTAATGCCGCATCGAGACTGGGCGCGATCTTCTGTGTGCCCACAACAAAGATCAAGTTCGGAGAGGTGAAAACGATATGCGGTAATTGGCTACCGGAATTCGATGCAATAACCAACTGGCCCGTTTCTGCGACTGCGTGAACACTCCCGAGGTAATAATCTGAGAGAACCGCTTGCTTGCGAAGTATCGCTTGTTTCGTGGGGTCTTTTTCTGAAAGAATTTCCTCGTGCAGATTCTTCCAGGGATGGCTACCCGACTTCAAATAGTCGACAAAGCCTATTTCCTCGAGGGTACGTGAGGATCCATTCATCACCGATGCGCCATTTGGAATGAGCGACTTTACTTTCTCAAGCGCTTCGGTGCGATTGCTCACAGGAACTGCCTCGATACCGCGCTTTGCAAGAGCGTCGATGGCCTTGTTGACTGCTTCTGTATTTGCCAATGTTTCGTAATTCATATGGTTTCATCTGTACCGTTATTTAAAATTAATATAGCACGAGCTGGAAGTAAAAGAAAAACCGCTGATTGATTTCAGCGATTTTACTTCTCTGAATACGGCGCGCAGCCGGTATGCCTTGGGTGGTAAAAGTACTTGAAAAGGTTTTCTGCAGAATACGATGCACCTCGGACTCTGAACTCATCGAGCTCATCGAGTCTGAGACTCTCAGAGTCGAAGACCTGAGGCTCTCCAGAGCTGAATGGCCTATCTCAAGGTGGCAGTGTACTGCGGTTCAGTACCAATCGCCGCAAGACCCCGTAAGCATTATCTCGGCATTCTTGACGAGGCGCTCTGACGCACTCCGGTCGCGGTCTCGATAGGACGCAAATTCGCGCGTCAGCGAGGAAGGCCGATACTCAAATACACGGCTCCTCCATCAAATCGAACGCCGGGCATCGCGGTAAAGGCATAGAGCCGCTCTTTGTTGTCAAGACCGGTTGCTATTGTAGACCCCTCCTGCTGCGCAGCCGCAAATTTTACGAGCGGGTATTCGGGAACCTCTTTCCCGCTCCACTCTTCAATGCTAGGATACCGCGCAAGGATGAAGCCATTCATGTCAAAAATGGTTATCACTGCGCCGTCGGGCAGCTGAGCTTGTGCGGCAAAGTTTTCCAGCCACCGGAGACTTACCGATGCCAACACCAAACCATCAAACTCGCCGTTTACGTCAAGCAGCGGATAGGCAAACACCAAAACCGGAACCTTGGATGAACGGCCGATCGAGTAGTCGCCGACCACGAAATCGCGGGTTTCTTTGGCACGCTGGAAGTAAGCGCGATCCGTTATATTGATCGGCTCTTCTATGGGAGAGGACAGACAAAAAATATCTCCATTTTTATCCGAAGCTGCAAGCCGTTCGTAGAAAGGATGCTGGGTAATGGTTTCGGCAAGGATCTCACTACAGCGGGCGCCATCTTTTTCTCGGACCGCAGGGATTTGTATTAACGAAGAAAGCAGCGGTCGCGTTCCGCCAAACAAATCTTGAGCATCCTTAGCAGCTAAACGCACAAGCCGCATCGTCTCAGCCTGCCGTTCGGTATCCGATGGGTGCGGGCCGTTCTTCCACGCAACATACGCTCCGCCGATCGCCAAAACGAGCAGGATCGCCACAGTAATAAGCAATTTCGAAGATGCAAAACCAAGAAGTTTTGCAGGAAAAGATTCCACCATAAGCCTAGTATACCACACAATAACTTCACGAAAACCAAAAAACCGCCGAGAAATCGCGGTTTTCTGTCTTGAATACTACGCTCCCTCCAGAGGCTGGCAGGCAGCCGGTATATGCCTCGGGCGGCAAAAGTATCGTGCGGCTTCTACGCGTCTCGAGCGCGATCACCTGTCACATTGTTGTCCCTCGCTACGCTCGGGACCTTGAATTTCTAAGCTTGTTTCGTTCGGGATGATGGTACCCAGCATCAAGGATGCTGGATGATGAGTTTGCATCCAATCGCTTTGCTCTTGGGGTGATGAAAATCTAACCCCGTATGTTCTTCGCATGATATGCGAAGCGATGAAAAACCAATTCTGCTAAAGCAAAAAGGTTTTTCTATCGGCTGCGGGGCCTGGATTTTCACCCCTCACCAAACAAGTTTAGTTCTACACATTGCTGCGGGACTAGGACTCGAACCTAGATTACATGGTTCAGAGCCATGCGTCCTACCATTAGACGATCCCGCAGCAATATGTATGACCTTATTATATAATACTCTATTAAAATTTTGTTTGGTGCGGGGCGGACCAAGATTACATGATTCAGAGATAAAATTATAGGAACCAGGGC
>MHSR01000020.1 GCA_001822815.1 Candidatus Terrybacteria bacterium RIFCSPHIGHO2_01_FULL_43_35 | reverse complement strand
AAATAATTGGTATCTCAAGACAAAATTACAATGGGAATAATAATAAAATCCAAGAGATAAATTTATCAAAGCCGCCTATAACCAAAAAGCTTACTAAATGCACAACGCTCTTGAAAAAATTATTAATGATTTTTCTAACCAATTTGCAGTTGGAATTGAGACTGGACGGAAAACCAACTTTTACGGCAAAAGGCAAGCCTTTAAGATCGTGAACTCAACAATCATATGCGGCATGGGCGGGTCTGGACTGCCGGGAGATATATTAAAATCATGGCAATTGGAAAAAAATATTGTTCGAAAGGATATCATAATCCATAAAAATTATGGTCTGCCCAAAGACATTAAGAAGCCGCTTATCATCTGCGTGTCCTATTCTGGAAATACCGAAGAAACTTTAAGCGCATATAAACAAGCAACTAAAAGTGGCTTACCTGTATTGTCTATAGCTTCTGGCGGCGAGCTCGCATTATGGTCGCAAAAAAATAAAACGCCGCTTGTCCTTATGCCAAAGGGCATACCGCCGCGATTTGCTATAGGTTATCAATTCGGAGCTCTAGTCGGATTACTGGTAGAAACTAATTTGATTTCCAAAGAAATTATAAGCATTGTGCTGAAAGACGCGCTTAAGCTTAAAAAATCAAACCTTAAAAAAGATGCGGCAAAAATAGTTATAAAAATAGGCAACCGAATCCCTCTTATATACTCTTCAGAACGTAATAAAAGCTTGGGTTATTTGTTAAAAATACAATTTAATGAAAACACTAAAATTCCTGCCTTCACAAATACTTTTCCGGAATTTAACCATAATGAATTTAATGCTTTCGATATTTTATCCAAAAAGCAAAACGCACTTGCGCATAATTTTTGCGTTTTAATGCTGAATGATGCGAACGACTTACCTATCATAAAAAAACGCATGAAAATTTCTGGCAAGTTCATTAAGAAGACTGGAGCGGGTCTGATTTACATAAATTTAAGAAAATCACCTTTTTTCTTGCGCACATTTGCCGGACTTATTCTTGGACAGTGGATATCAGTCTTGCTTGCGCAAAAATATACCCTGGATCCGGAACCAACAGAGCTTATAGAGAAGTTTAAAAAGGCCCTCGCTTAGTATTCACTACGGGCAAGTGGCGGAGCCCCGCATCAGAGCGAAGCACGATACGGGGCAGGCTGGCAGACGCGCAAACCTAATTAACATTTTGCCCCCATGGCGGAATTGGAAGACGCGCTAGCTTCAGGAGCTAGTGGCCGCAAGGCCTTAGAGGTTCGAGTCCTCTTGGGGGCACAATCAACATTTTGTATCGAGGACCGGAGCACTTAGGGGTTCTAGACCGAGGTGAGCGTTAATTTAGAATGGTATCGAATAGAACAAGACTATTACTATGGAACAACAAATAGAAAAAATGGGGGGTTCGCCTTTGCACTCAACTGAACTGCTTCGAAGATTTGAAACGAAAGAATCTCTCCCCATAGGAGAGAAGCTGCGGTTCTCGGGCGTTGGCGAAAAAGACGTCTACAACATCTCGGGACCTTTCCGTATTGGAAATGCAACCGTTCTCGTTGGACGCGTAGAGGCACGAGGATCATGGGCGGATTCTCACCTTCTCTTTTTTGAAGAAAAGAAGGGCCTATGGACTCCGGTCGAAAACGCACCTATCTTGCGTCTCGAAGACGGTTTCGCAACACACATCGGAGATGAAACGATTGTCGGCGGCGTTGAAATATACCCGAATCCCGCTGCGGTCAACTATCGTAATGTTGGCTACCGCACGGTTTTTTACCGTGGAGACGACCTTACATCGCTTCAAAAATTCGCTGTTGGCCCCGACATGATGAAAGATATACGACTTGCGCCTCTCGCAAACGGCCGGATAGGTGTTTGCACGCGCCCCCAAGGCGGGCGTAACGGAAAAGGGAGAATTGGCTACGTCGAATTACGGCATCTTCAGGATTTGAACGCGGAAAATATTCTTAACGCAAAGATCATCGAAAACCAGTTCGCTCCTGAGGAATGGGGTGGCGTAAATGAACTCCACCCGTTGCCAGACGGTACCATTGGTGTTCTGGGGCACGTTGCGCGTAAGGACGCGCAAGATGCTAAACTCCACTACTACGCGATGTCGTTCGTGTACGATCCCGAAAACCATCGCGCATCACCGCTCGAAATTATTGCAACAAGAAGAAATTTTCCTCCTGGCGAGACGAAACGGCCGGATCTTGAAGACGTTGTTTTTCCGGGCAGTTTGATGCGCAATGACGACGGAACCGCGGCGCTCTATGCGGGTTTAAGCGATGTGGAGGCGGGGAAAATTATCGTTCCAGATCCCTTTGCCGAATGATACGACATACTATCCCAAAAGCACAGTTTAAAAATAGAACATGGCACACCCTTTTATGATGTTCCTTTTTCGATCCCGATCGAGACACATCGGTCCCTTGCTGAAAAATCGTCAGAAAGCGTCTTATGCTATCTCGTAGCGTGAGGTTCTAGACCGTGTAGGGGCACAAGTAATAATTAATTGGAGTTCTCCCGACGAACCTATTAAAAATTATTTACTGGGAGTCGGTCCGATGACTCCGCATGAGGCCGAGTATCGAACTCCATCGGAGGATCCCGACTTTACGTCGGGAGAGTCTCCCCTTGCCCACAAATATAAATTAAAAATTAAAATCGAAAAATTAAAAATCGCGGTGCGTTACGCCAAAAATGGCGCAACGAACATTACTTTTTACTTTTTCATTCTACATTTAAGGCATTATGACGCCACAACAGTATAAACAACAAATATATACAAGAAACACTACGGATGGAAATGAACGCCGCAGCGGCAATATTGAGCGAAGGCGTATCATGAACCCGAGACGCCACGCGAGGCCTCGTCCCATGCCGGCTTTTCAACAAGATTTAAGGGATATATTAAAAATCGTCCCGTTGAGCGGTTTTGAAGAGGTTGGCCGCAATATGATGTATATAGAGTGGAACCGGAACATAATCATAATTGACATGGGCCTCCGCTTCCCAGAAGAAGACACACCGGGTATTGATTACATAATACCCAATATTTCTTCGCTTAGAGGACGCGAAAAAGATATTTTGGGCGTATTTATAACCCACGGACACTTAGACCATATGGGAGCCATACCTTATTTAATAGGTTCACTCGGTAATCCGCCGGTGTTCACAACCCCATTGACACGCGGAATGATATTGCGCAGACAAGAAGAATTCCCTCGGGCGCCTAAACTTGAGGTGCATACTATAAGGAAGGATGAACGGAAACCTATACATTTAGGGCCATTCACTGTAGAGAATTTTCACGTCAACCACAATATTCCTGATTCCATAGGGCTTTCCATAGCAACGCCCTTGGGAACGATAGTCCATTCTTGCGACTTTAAATTTGATTTTAGTCCTGTAGGCGACACGCCGGCAGACATAGGCCGTATGGCTGAAATAGGATCCAGAGGCGTGTTAGCCCTATTATCAGATTCCACAGGAGCCGAACATCCAGGACATTCACTATCCGAAGCGGTCATTATGGACAACCTTGAAGAAATATTTGATAAAGCCAAGGGTCGCATTATTGCCGCAACCTTTTCTTCGCTTATCGGACGCATACAGCAAATATTTATCTTGGCAGAAAAGCACGGCCGTAAGGTTGCTTTAGACGGCTTCAGCATGAAAACCAATGTTGAAATCGCGCAGAATCTTGGTTACATAAAAATACCGCGCGGCATGATGATATCGCCCAATGAAGCACAAAAGCTTCCTCCGCAAAAAGTAGTTTTGATGTGCACTGGCGCGCAGGGTGAAGAAGGAGCAGTACTCATGCGCATAGCTAACCGCGAACACCGTTTTCTATCAATTAAAAAAGATGATTCGGTTATTTTTTCCTCCTCCATAGTTCCGGGCAACGAACGGCAGGTGCAATATCTTATAGATTCGCTTATGCGTCAAGGCGCTGAGGTTTATCATTACCGCATGATGGATATACACGCATCAGGACATGCTTACCAGGAAGATTTAAAGCTTCTCTTAAACATAATGAAGCCCAAATTCTTCATACCAATACATGGACAATTCTCCATGCTTAAAGCCCACGCCAACATAGCTGCGAGTGCGGGAGTGAAAGAAGAAAACATTGTCGTGGCTTCAAACGGAAACGTTATTGAACTTACCAAAGAACGTATAAGCATAGCCAAAAACAGCATCCCTGCTCAATACGTATTTGTTGACGGTCTGGGCATAGGCGACGTTAAAGACGTTGTCTTACGCGATCGCCAAGCTATGGCCAAAGACGGAATGTTCATTGTCGTAGCCGTTATAGACACCAGAGCAAGAAAGATTAAAGGAGAACCGGATATTATTTCTCGTGGCTTTGTTTATGCGCGCGAATCCGAAGATATAATCAAAGAAGCCAAACATCGAATAAATACAATTGTTGAAAACACTGCCCGGGAGCCGGTTGTTAACTGGCCTTACGTAAGGGATACTATAAGAGAGCGTTTAGGCGAATTTTTCTATCAAAAAACTAAACGCCGACCGATGATAATACCCATAATAATTGAGGTTTAATTTATGAGGATCGTTTCCGGCATACAACCTTCCAGCGACGCCTTACATATAGGCAATTATTTCGGTGCTGTCAGGCAATGGCTCGATTTGCAGAATAATGAAGATTGCTTTTTTTTCATTGCTGATTTACATGCATTAACAGAGCCAACAAACTCCGATGAATTCAAGCGTCGCGTATTAAGCATTGCTCAAGACTATCTTGCTTTAGGGCTAGATAAATCCACTCTATTCTTACAATCTGCCGTTCCACAACATACTCAACTTATGTGGCTACTTACAACCGTTACTGCCATGGGCGATTTAGAAAGAATGACGCAGTTTAAGGACAAGTCTCAACGCGCTACAAAAGAAACTGGTGTTAATGCGGGATTATTTCTATACCCGGTGCTTATGGCAGCGGACATACTGCTATATCAGGCTGAACGAGTACCCGTTGGTGATGATCAATTCCAGCATTTGGAACTTGCCCGAGAAATCGCTAGACGCTTTAATCACAAATACGGTAAAAATGGATTTGAATTTAAGATACCGGAACCCCTGATCTCTACTCTTGGTGGACGGATTATGGCTCTAAATGATCCTACAAAAAAGATGTCGAAATCGCTTGGGCCTGATAGCTATATAGGAATTTTTGAAGACGCTGCACAAATAGAAAAGAAGGTGGCTCGCGCAGTAACCGATTCCGGAAGCGAAATCACATACGAGCCCAAAACAAAACCTGGTTTGGCAAGCCTTATTGAAATATTCTCTATGATTGAAAAGGATTCACCAGAAAATATTATCAAAACTTACAAAAATAAAAAATATTCAGAATTTAAAAAAAATCTTGCTGATAAAATATTTAATTATTTCAAAGATACGCGAGAAAAAAGAATGAATATCGTTCAAAAGGGACAAGAATATACTTTAGATATTTTAAATAAAGGCGCTGAAAAAGCGCGCAAAATAGCCAGCGAAACTTTAAGAGAGGCTAGCGAACAAATAGGAATTTTATCGATTTAAAGCAATTTATAGCGGGTGAACTTTAAAGAAGCCTTAAAGACTGCTTCGAATTGCTTGCGTTATAAAAAATAATATAATAAGCTAAAAACACTTAAGCACTTTTCAATATTAAGGAGGATACGAATGAGGAATTTGACACGGGCGCTTGAAATCAGAAATGAATTCTTTCCCAGACTAATGCAGATTCCTGGAACAATTTCGGTAAAAGCTTGTCTGGGTGTGATCAAAAAGCACTCAAATGATGATAATACAAAACAAGTTGCCTTTGCTTTCATCAAAATCACTATGGAAAACGAAACCAGTAGCCGTTTGGTTAAAGAATTCCTTCGCAGACAACCCCCCTCAGGAACGCTGAAAGGTGTTCACGTTAAAGTCGAAATCCAAAAACATTAAACCCCTTAAAATGGGGTTTTTATATTTTGCGTACTAACCGCTCTTCCATTCTTTACCAACTTCAGGATATTTATCCAATTTCTTGCGGAAAATATCTTCTATTTTCTTTAAACCGCTTTCTGTTTTGGATTCAAAAACAAGAACTAAAACCGGCAGATTTGAAGAAGCTCGTACCAAGCCCCAACCATTTTTAAAATTTATTCTGGCGCCGTTTATATCCAATACGTTTTCAGCTCCGTACTCGCTTTTAAATTCTTGGGTTAACTTATCCACAACTCCGTATTTCTTATCGTCAGGGCAAGACGGTTCCCACACGGGAGAACTTATATATTGCGGTATGGTTTCCAATAATTCTGAAAAGGATTTACTTTGAGAGGAAAGGTATTCAAGAAATTTCAAAGCCGCAAAAGGCGCATCATCAAAACCGTAATAATCTTTGCGGAAAAATATGTGCCCGCTTCTTTCACCGGCGAGTGGTGCATCAACCTCTTTAGATTTTTGCTTTATATAAGAGTGGCCCGTTTTCCATATAACAGGAACTCCACCATGCGCTTCTATATCTTCGGTTAAAGCCCTAGTGCATTTAACATCAAAAACTATTTTTGCGCCGGGATATTTTTCCAAAGCTGCCCGCGCCATAAAAATCATGGCTTTATCCGGCCAAACTACATTGCCGTTGTTGTCAGCGAAACCGACTCTGTCGCCGTCATCATCAAAACCGAAGCCTATATCGGCATCCGCTTCCAAAACCCCCTTGGCAATATCTTCAGCGGCAGGCAAGGCGCTGGGATTTGGTTCGTGATTCGGAAACGACGGATCAAGGTTACAATGCCGTTCGATAACCTCGCATCCCGCACGGCGGAAAATTTCTGGAACAATGGGGCCGGCTGTACCATTGCCCGCGTCAATAACTACCTTAATTTTTCTGTTTATTTTTATCTTGTTTAAAATATTTTTGCTGTAAGCTTCAATCATGCCTTCAACCCTCTGGGTCTTCCCCGCGGCATAATTACTCAAAAAGTCTTTTGTATCAAGTATTCGACCAATCTCTTTTATTTCTTCGCCCAAAACAGTGGTTGAATAATCATTGGCAATCTTCATTCCACTCCAGCCATTGGGATTATGCGAGGCGGTTATCATAATGCCGCCCTTCTGTTTCAAATGATACTGCGCAAAATAAAAAATTGGTACCAAAACCTGGCCAATTTCAATAACATCTATACCCGAATCTACCAAACCAGAAACAACGATATCCTTAACGTGCGGCGAATACTCTCGCGCGTCGTGCCCCACAACGACCGAAGCAATGCCTTGCTTATGAAAAAAAGTGGCAGTCGCTTTTGCCAAATTATATATATTGTCATCAGAAAGTTCATTGGGCTCACTGATGCGCCCACGTATATCATATTCTCTAAAAATATATGGACTAACTGACATACAATAAGTCTTAAAGTCTTATAATTCGCTGATTATTGATAGCAGTTTATCATGAACCGTACCGTTGCTTGCGACGACGGACACTAAATCACCATTAAATAAGTCAACTGACTCTCCCCTATCATTGGTTATTCTGCCTCCGGCTTCTTCAACAATAATAATACCCGCAGCGATATCCCAGGAATGAAAACCAAATCCTATAGCACTTGCAACGTGTCCCTCGGCTACAAGACAAAAATTCAGGGCCGCGCTCCCGAGAATCCTTACGCGCACCAACCTTTCGAGTAATTTAGCGGTCTTTTTGTCATGTCCAAGATCAACTCCGCTTGCGGTAAAACCCAGTAACGAGATGGCATCGCCCAATTTAAGAATAGAAGAAGTCTTAATCGGAACATTATTTTTATACGCACCCTTTCCGCGTTCAGCTTCAAAAATAATGCCTTGCACAGGATCGCTTATTAAACCAAATTTCAACTCCTGTCCTTGTGTCAACGCTATGGATATAGAAAAAAACGGTATACCGAAGACAAAATTGCGTGTACCATCTATAGGATCAATAAACCACTTGAAATCATTCTGCCCATTTTTACTGCCACCTTCTTCGGCAATTATACCGTCTTGTGGAAAGTTATCTCGGATACCCTTGATGATAAATCCCTCAATTTCTTTATCTAATTCGGTAACAATGCTCCGTCCGCCTTCTTTTTGCACGGCATCTATACCGCCCCGCAAATAAACTTCTTTTATCCTACGCGAGGCTTGTTTTATTAAATTATCAGCCAATTCTTTACGTTCCATCATTTAAAGAATAGCATGAAAAACGTAAAAAAACCTAATACTGGCTCCGTTAGAAGCCGCCCTCCCACATTTTGTGGGACGCCTGCCTGCCGATAGGCAGGGCTACGGCCGCCTTGGGGCGACCTGCTTCTAACGGGTTGACCCCGTTAGAGATCTCGCCCGCGCGTAAGCGCGCACAAAGTGCCCGCGGGGGCGGGCTATCTCTAACGGGGTTGACGCTAAAAATATCAACTGCTAACATATTTTGGTATGCCAGACGAACAAAAAACCTATGAATTGACGTGCCTTATTGCACCCGAACTTGATGAAGATAAATATAATTCCTGGTTGAATCGCATAAGCTCATCAATCACTAAAAGGAACGGCGAGATGACAACAAAAGCTCAAATGAAAGAGCAATTATTGGCTTATCCAATAGGCAAAAAAATGCGCGCGCGTTTGAGTGTTTTCAAATTTATGAGCCCGCCATCTGTTCCACAAGAGTTGATTAACGAAATAAGGCATGAGCAAGATATATTAAGGTATTTGGTAATTGAAATACCCAAAGAGAGAAAAAGACCGGTTCGTGTAAAAAAACCAAAACTAGAAGACAGCGCCTCAATACAAGAATTGGACTTAAATGCGCCACCGCAAGAAAGCAAGCGGGGTAGTCTTGAAGAAATAGATAAAAGGATAGAGGAAATATTAAAATCAAACCCTTAAAAACATGAATCCCGTTAGAGACAACGGAACGGGATTTTACAAATAATTTATAGTGTATACAGATATTAAATTTTAAACAGGATCTAGGCGCAATGTACGGAAGCGCTTTAATCTCTTCCGTAAAGCGCTTCCTGTCTCTAACGGGATGAATCTAAACCGCGTCTTTATTCTGGGAAATGTAGTAGCTCAACCCGAAGCACGAATGACTCCATCTGGACAAACAGTTGCTACTTTTCGTGTAGCTACAAATCGCGTTTGGAAAGATCAGGCTGGCAATAAACAGGAAGCTGCTGAATTTCATAGCATTGTGGCTTGGGGCAGATTGGCTGAAATAGCCAGACAATATTTAACCAAAGGGCAACTTATTTTCGTTGAAGGCAGGATACAGACTCGTTCCTGGCAGGCGCCTGACGGACAAAAGAAATATAGAACAGAAATAGTAGCTCAAAACTTTCAAATGGGCCCTCGTAGCGGCAGAAATCAAGAGGGCGGAATAAATGCTCAAGCCTCGGCTCCAAAAACTCCAGCCGCAGAAGAAATACCTATAATAGAAGAAGACACCCCTATTTCCTTTGATGAAGAAAAGAATAACGACGAAATCAAGCCAGAAGATATACCTTTTTAGTAAAATTAAAAAATGCGATTTTCAAATTCTAAAACCGTGGAACCAAGAAACGAACCAAAGACGTGCTTTTTTTGTTCGCAAAATATAGAAACTATAGACTATAAAGATGCGGAGCTCCTGCGTAAATTCATTTCTGGACACGCCAAAATAATACCGCCACAGAGAAGCGGCACGTGCCGCAGGCATCAACACAAACTGGCCGAAGCCATAAAGCGGGCCCGTTTCATGGCCATAATACCAATCACAACTCGATAAAAACTGCTTAATGGGTTTTGCTGGGTTATTTACAAAAGGACGATATAGCAACAGTATTATTTCTAAATCCGAAATTCGAATATCGAAATTCTAAACAAATCCTAAATTCGAATGTTCAAACTTTTAAACACGTTTTTAAAATTTTGAATTTAAGTATTGTTTCGGATTTTGAATTTCGAGCTTCGGATTTTTAATTTTGGGCCTGTAGCATAGTGGCAGTGCACCCGGTTTGCATCCGGGAGGTAGGGGTTCGATTCCCCTCAGGTCCACCAAAATCCATCGGGGCATCCAGGATAAGGTCGTCTTAACTGAAAATTAAAACACCCAGCTCCAAAATTTGGGGCTGGGTGTTTTCTCTTAAAAAGCGCGTTTTAAATTAAGTGGTTTCGGCCATGGCCACTTTAAGTTTCTTCTCTATCTCATGGGTCAGTTTTGAATCTTTCTTCAAAGTTTCTTTAGCCGCATCAATCCCCTGTCCTAGTTTTTGGCCATCGTAGGTATAAGAAGCGCCGCTTTTGGAAACGATTCCGTACTTTATGGCCGTGTTTATTATGTCGCCGTAGTGCGAAATACCTTCGTTATACATGATATCAAATTCGGCTGTCTTAAATGGCGGAGCAACTTTATTTTTAACTATTTTTGCCTTAACGCGGCTTCCGACTATCTCTTCGCCCTTCTTAACTTGAGCTATCCTGCGCACGTCTATTCTAACCGAAGAATAAAACTTTAATGCTTTTCCGCCGGGGGTAGTTTCGGGGTTGCCGTACATCATACCGATCTGCATACGTATCTGGTTTACAAAAATAACTACGGTTTTTGTGCGGGAAATAGCGCTCGTTAATTTTCGAAGAGCGCGCGACATGAGACGCGCCTGAAGACCGATACTTTGATCGCCCATTTCTCCTTCTATTTCTGCTCTTGGAGTTAAGGCGGCAACCGAATCCACAACAATAACATCTACCGAACCCGAACGTACCAAACTCTCAACAATATCCAAAGCCTGCTCACCGTTATCCGGCTGTGAAATAAGCAAATCGTCAATTTTCACTCCTATTTTCTTAGCATAGTCAGGATCAAGCGCGTATTCGGCATCAACAAATGCGGCCAAACCGCCCCTCCTTTGCGCTTCGGCAACAATATGAAGAGCCAAGGTGGTTTTACCAGAAGATTCTGGCCCAAAAATTTCAATCACGCGACCGCAGGGAACGCCCCCCACCCCAAGGGCCATATCCAGAGCTAATGAGCCGGTTGGAATAACGTCCACATTAACCTTGCGAACATCACCCAGCGTCATGATAGCACCTTCGCCAAATCTCTCTTTTATTTCTGAAACGGCCATATCTAAAACTTTGGCTTTTTGGTCTTTTATAGACGGCTCCTGAATGTTGGGATCTGTTTTTTGTTTGCTCATAAAAGTTATTTTGTAATGTTATTCATTATCTTCTTCCATATCACTTTGGTCATCATTTATCAAATTATCTGAAGAACCAATTAAAATATCTCTAGGCTTGGCTCCTTCGCCCGGACCGATAATCCTCCGCTCTTCCAAAATATCAAGCAAACGTGCCGCACGCGCATAACCTATACGCAATCTGCGCTGTAAATAAGATGCTGAGGCCTTCCTGGCCTGAATAACCAAACGTTTGGCTTCTTCATACAAAGGATCTTCATCGCCAAAAACATCTTCGCCACCATTAAAATCTCCGCTGGTTGCTTTTTGCGGATCCAGAATCTCGCTGTCGTATTCGGGTTCAAAATCTCTTTTTAAAAACTCAACCACACGCTTAACTTCTTTTTCTGATATGTATGCTCCTTGCAAGCGACGAGGCTTTGAAGATTCTGCGGACATGAAAAGCATGTCGCCATTACCGAGTAATTTCTCTGCTCCGGCATTATCTACAATGGTGCGCGAATCAATTTGTGAAGCAACCTGAAAAGCCATACGACTTGTGATATTGGCTTTAATTAAACCTGTTATTACTTCCACCGATGGTCGCTGTGTTGCCACTACCAAATGTATACCCACAGCGCGAGCCATTTGCGCCAAACGCACTATAACCGCTTCAACTTCTTTGCCGCGCGCAGCCATTAAATCGGCCAACTCGTCAATAATGATAACTATATACGGCATAGGCTCTTGACCGCGTTTAAGCTCGCGGTTGTACATACCGATATCCCGAGCTTTGACGCCGGCCAAAATATCAAATCTCCTATCCATTTCTTTTACCGCCCAACGCAAGGCATTTATGGTTTTTTGCACATCCACTATTACCGGGGTTAAAAGATGAGGCGTACCGTTATAAACAGGAAATTCAACTCTTTTGGGATCGACAAGAAGAAAACGCAATATAGACGGCGGATTGCGATAAAGAAGACTTATCAATAACGAGTTTAGAGCAATGGTTTTCCCCGTACCGGTCGCGCCAGCGATTAAAAGATGAGGCATTTTTTCAAGCGCGGAAAATACCGGATTACCAGCAACGTCCCGACCTAAGGCAAAATTAAGCCGATATTGACTGCCCTGGAATTGTTCATTTTCTAATAAATTCCTCAAGCGCACCAAAGTAACGGCATGATTTGGTATCTCAATACCCACCAGAGACCTTCCGGGTATAGGAGCTTCTATGCGTATAGGATGCGCGGCCAATGCTAAAGATAGGTCGTTAGATAAAGCAGTTATTCTGGCCAGCTTCACGCCCTCGGCTGGTTTAAGCGTGTATTGGGTAACCGTAGGCCCAACTGCCACTTCGCCCATTTCAACTTCTATACCAAAATTAGCAAGCGTACGTTTGATGATATGCATGTTGGCCTTAATATCTCCGCTTGTTGGCTTGCCGCGGTCTTCATCCAAAAGATTCAAGGGTGGCATTACATAAGGTACCGACAATTTTGCTGGACGCACCTTAATTTCATCATCAAAATTAGTTTTATCTTTAAGTGCGGAGGAAGCATCATATTCATCCTCGAGTTTATGAACCTTGAATTGCGGTGCGGAAGAAGAAATAAACGGCTCGGATTTTAAAGACGGCTTGGACAATTTAGGCAAAAAGGGCCTTGATATTAGAAAAAGCATTGATTTTAATCGATTCAGTGGGAAAACAACTAATTTGAGCCAGCGTACGACACTATTTTGCTTCCCGTTTTCGTCCTCATCTTCATCGCTAATCTCAGAAGAAGCCGGATAATTAAATAATAGCAAAAGGCCCACAATAACTATTGACACGAAAAAAATAAAAGAAGCTATGGCACCAAAACCTTTTTGCGGTAAAATTGCAAGCCAATACCCTATTGCACCGCCCCTTTTTAATCCTGCTTGGCTTACAATATCTAATATGGCCGACAATCCCAATATAAAAAAAGAGCTTCCTAAAATTCCAGAAGCCCAAATAGTTCTTTCTTTAGAGGAAAAAAATATTAGGCCCAAAATAAGAAAAATAAAAGGTAAAACTGGAGCAGCCCAACCTAAAAGCTGGAAGCTTTCGCTCGTAAACATCTTCCCTATTGGGCCGGCTAAATTCAAAAAACCCAATAGCATAATCATGGAAACACCAACGAGAAATACACCGACTATCCACTTTTTGGTAGTCGGGTGAAGATCTAATTTAACACTTATCTTTTTTGTAGCTTTCTGTTGAAAGCGTCCTTCCTTTATTCTTTTTTTGTCGCGCCTCGTGGACATATCCAGCTATTATAATATCAAAATAAAGATTTCACAATTTCACAAATATAATAATCGTAATTTCTAAAATATAGAAATATAATTCCCTTAGTTATGGGGTGCGCGAAATTAGGAGATTCTTTTTAACCGTTATTTCTTTATCTCCTCTACTATTTTAACATCTCCTTGCGACAAATCCCTAATTATTAAATCTTTACGGTATCCAGTTCCGGCCGGAATAAGCTTACCTATAATGACATTTTCTTTAAGACCGCGAAGATTATCAACCACGCCATCAACCGCGGCTCTAATCAAAACCCTTGAAGTTTCTTGGAAAGATGCAGCGGCCAAAAAGCTCTCGGTGGCCAGAGATGATTTTGTGATACCAAGCAACAACTGATGCGCGGTAGCTTGTTCCTTGCCTCTGTCTTTCATGTCTTTGTTTACTCTCTCAAAGGTAGATTTCTCAACAATCTCGCCCGGAGTAAAATCGGTATCGCCTTCTTCGCGTATACGCATACGAGCGAACATTTGCCTGACGATAAGTTCTATATGTTTGTCGTTAATGTTAACACCTTCGGTTACATAAATACGCTGAATTTCTTTAATTATACGGCGTTGTGTTTCCTGTGTTCCGGCAAAACGGAATAGCTCTTTCAAATTAATACTGCCTTCGGTTATTGGCTGTCCGGCTTCTACATTCTCACCGACCTCAACAAGAATAGGCCTTCCGCGAGGTATACGATATACTTTCTTTATTTTTTTCTTAGTCTTAATTTTAGAAACGCTATTCTGAACTGGATGATCAATAACAATAATTCTCTCGCCCTGATCTTCTCCTATTTCTTTAATCTGTCCTACGTCTTCGGCCAATATCGCTTCGCCTTTCGGTGGCCTGGCCTCAAATATTTCTTCAACGCGCGGCAAACCTTGGGTTATATCACCGCCGCCAGCTACGCCTCCGGTATGGAAAGTACGCATGGTAAGTTGTGTACCCGGCTCGCCAATAGCCTGCGCCGCAACAATACCTACGGCATCACCGAAAGCCACCAGTTCATTGCGTCCCAAATCCCATCCATAACACAACTGACATATCCCTCGCGCTGTTTTACACTGCATGGCACTGCGAACCTGTATCTCATCTATATCAGAGGCGGCAATAGCCATGGAAGCAACACCGTTAATGATATCGCCTTTCTTGACCAAAACTTTTTTATTAACTTCGATATCCTTAAGCACTGTACGCCCTAATAATCTGGAGGCTAAATTTTGACCAGTTTCTTCGGAATCTTTTCGATAGAGTATAACACCTTTTGCAGAACGACAATCATGCTCCGAAACGATAATTTCTTGTGCTACATCTATCAAGCGACGTGTTAAGTATCCGGCCGTTGCCGTACGCAACGCCGTATCTGAAGCGCCCTTTCTAGCACCATGCGTTGAAATGAAATATTCAAGAACGTTAAATCCTTCTTTAAACGATGACGTTATTGGCAATTCCATTATTTGACCAGATGGGTTTATAACTAAGCCTTTCATGCCGGCCATTTGTGTGGGCTGAGACCAGGAACCGCGTGAGCCCGAGTCCACGATAGTAAATAAAGATCCTTTAGGGTCAAGTGCTTTTGGAACTAATTTGGCAAGATCATTTTTAACTCTCGTCCATATTTCAATTATGCGCGTCCTTCGTTCTTGCTCAATAAGCAAACCTTGCTGATATTGGCGCTCAATGACTTCAACCTCTTGCCGGGCTTTAGCTAAAATATCCGGCTTTTCTTCCGGAACGCTAAGATCATCCATGCCGAAAGTGACGCCTGAACGGGTCGAAAACTCAAAACCAAAATCCTTTATGGAATCGAGAATCTGGGCGGAAGTCTCGCTATCATAGCGCAGAAAAATTTCCGCGGTTATGCGCTCGAGGATCCTAGAATTCAAAACGGCGTTTAGATACGGAAAATCTTGGGGCAAATATTCGTTAAAAAGCGCGCGACCAACGGTAGTTTCAATTCCCTTAGCTTCTTTTTTTACGGAACTTCTTAAAAAACCCGCCGACAAGTCTTCGATTACCGGCTTGATAACCGGCAGGACGATGCGCGAATTCATGTCAATATAACCGAATTCTAAAGCCAACTTTGCTTCATCGGCATCAATAAACCTGCGGCCGTCACCTGTTCCATTTTCTACCATGCGCGTTGCCCAATAAATGCCCAATACAATATCATGGCGCGGTACGGCAATAGGGGCGCCGTTAGCTGGTTTAAGCAAGTTCCGTGATGCGCGCATTAAATCATGAGCTTCCATTTGAGCTTCCTGGCCCAGCGGTACGTGTACTGCCATCTGATCACCGTCAAAGTCGGCATTAAAAGCCGGACAAACTAAAGGATGTATCTGTATGGCCTCGCCCTCAATCAAAATAGGTTTAAACGCTTGAATACCTAAACGATGCAAAGTTGGAGCGCGGTTAAGCAGAACATACTTGCCCTGAATGACCTCTTCAAGCGCAGCCCACACCACATCGGGCGTTTCTTCTATTAACCTTGAAGCGCCGCGGATATTAAAAGCTAATTCATCGCGCAACAAAACCGCGATGACAAAAGGCTTGAATAATTCAAGCGCCATTTTCTTTGGAATGCCGCACTCATCTAGGCCAAGCTGCGGACCAACAACGATAACTGACCGCCCAGAGTAATCAACGCGTTTACCAAGCAAATTTTGGCGGAAACGTCCTTGTTTACCTTTTAGCATGTCGGCTAGAGATTTAAGTGGCCGGCGAATGGCTGCGGCTTGGGCGCCGTGTCCTTTTCTTATTGAATTATCTATTAGAGCATCTACAGCCTCTTGAAGCATTCTCTTTTCATTACGTTGAATAACCTCCGGAGCGTTAATTTCCTGAAGATGCTTTAGACGATTATTGCGGTTAATAACTCTGCGGTATAAATCGTTCAAGTCGCTGGTAGCGTATCGACCACCATCTAATTGAACCATTGGACGCAAATCTGGAGGCAACACGGGCAAATGAGTCATGATCATCCACTCAGGACGCATTTTAGCCTTTAACATACCGCGGAAAAATCTTAACTGGCG
>MHSR01000019.1 GCA_001822815.1 Candidatus Terrybacteria bacterium RIFCSPHIGHO2_01_FULL_43_35 | reverse complement strand
AAGAGCAATATTATGTTGGATAAAAAATTAAAATTTATAACCCTCGCCCTAGCGGTTTTGGTGGCTTGTTTGGCATACGCCGTTCTAGTTTCGCGCAGCGATTATCTGAAAGTTGATTTTTTTGATGTCGGGCAAGGCGACTCCGCGTTCATAGAAACGCCTTCCGGCTGGCAGGTTTTGATAGATGGCGGCCCAGATTCAACAGTTGTTTCCAAACTTGGACAAGTTATGCCTGCCTGGGATCGTTCTTTAGATGTGGTTGTGGCTACGCATCCGGAAGCAGATCACATTGCCGGTTTAATAGAGGTTCTTAAAAATTATAAGGTTGATTATGTTGTTGAAACCGGCATGGCTAAGGACACGGAAGTATCGCGTGCTTGGGCGGAGGCGGTAAAAAACGAAGGCGCAAAGGTTATCTATGCCGATGGGCCAAAAAGGGTTTTATTTGGGCAAGACGCTTACATGGATTTGCTTTGGCCCTTGACCAATCATAAGGACGAAGTTAATCCAAAGCCCAATAATTTTGCCGTTGTCAGCAAACTGCATTATGGACAGAGGATTTTTCTTTTTACCGCAGATATTGAGCGCTGGACCGAACAGCAGATTATATCGCGCGGCATAAACGTAAAATCAGATGTTTTGAAGATTGGGCACCACGGTTCCAAAACTTCAAGCAGCGAAGTGTTTTTGGGGATCGTTGACCAGCAAACGGCGGTAATATCTGTGGGTAAAAATAATAAATATGGTCATCCTAATACATCGGTGTTGCAGAGATTATCAGCTAGCGATGCATTGGTTTTACGCACTGATAAAGAAGGAGACATTATTTTAAGAAGCGATGGCAAAAACATATTTAGGTAAATTTTGTGCAATTTTAAATAATCTGATATTATGTCGGATATGAATTCTCACCCAAAACAAGAAACAACATTATTGTTAGTTAAACCCGATGGAGTAAAGCGCGGCCTGACCGGAGAAATTTTGCGGCGCATTGAACTGCGCGGACTAAAAATTGTCGGACTCACCATGATTACTCCCAAGCGCGATGAATTGGATAATCATTATCCCAATGATGATGGTTGGTTGACGCGCGTGGGAGAAAAAACCCTAAGTACTTACGAAAAATATGGATATGATGCTGAAAAAGAATTGGGCACCACCAATCCGTTAAAAATAGGAAAGGAAGTGCGCACATGGCTTTTGGATTTCATGACCTCGGGACCGATAGTTAAAGTTGCCATTCAGGGCATTCATGCCGTGGAGATGGTGCGCAAACTTGTCGGCGCAACCATGCCATCGGCCGCAGAGATGGGCACTATAAGAGGGGATTTCTCTGTTGACTCCGCCGCAGCGGCAAATCGCGACAAGCGTTCGGTGCATAATTTAGCCCATGCATCAGAAACCGTTGAAGAGGCAAAAAAAGAATTAATGCTTTGGTTCGCCGCCAACGAACTCCACGATTATAAACGCGCAGAAGAGGACATAATGTTTTAGAATTTGTAATTTGGAATATATAAAAAACCGTCCCGAGTTTATCGAAGGACGGTTTATTGTTAAGCGCTTATTCTTGAGCCGTTCGTATTTAGTTAAACCGTATCAAACCAGTGCCATAAGATTAGTCCAAAGAAGCCGAATAGGAATAATGCGTTCCATGCGGTTGGGACGTCGTACATTTCCGCTCTCCTCTACAGTAAAAAGAACGTAGTTATAATTATCATCAATCGTGTTCATTTGTCAATAAAAAGCTCAGATGTTCCATCCGTTTGAGGTGTTTTGGATGCAAAGTTAAGTGGGTTTCCGCAATATTATGCTTAAGTTAGGCGGTCGCTAAACGATTTAATGAATGTTGGCCGTCCAGCCCCGCACAATATGATATGGGAATCCCTGAAAAGTATTATTTGAGCCAAAACCTCTTTGCGGATGGAGCATCTAAGCTCTGTGCATACATTATAGCATAGGTTAAGCCATCTTTCAATAGCCAAAAACAAAAACCACCTTTGCATAAGTGGTTTTTCATTTTCTTTCCTCCTTTTCTCCCCATGGATTAGGACGATTTTTAGCTTCAAGAACTTCTTGGGGATGCCGGCGCCACAGTTCAATATCTTTGCGCATGGCTTCGTTTTCGATAATGTTTCTTGAATGTACTCGTAAACTAATTCCTTCGCCAACGATATATTCTGGATATGTATCTTTGAGCCAGTTGAGTATATAGTGTCCATCCAGTTCAAGCGCGCCTTCAGGATCTGTGCCAAGGTCATTATCAAAATCAATCGTTTCTATGGGTTCGCCTGTTTGTTGAGCCCGTTCTATAAGTGCTTTGAATTCAGCAAAGTTACGTACGCCAGTCCAACCCTCGGGCGCATGTCGCTCGGGAGCGTCTTGATCATCTATTTGGTCATCAAGCCATATTTTCATGGATTGAGAAGATTTAATTTGGTCGGGGTACCGGGAGTCGGACCCGGCGTTTCATGCACCCCATGCACGCGTGTTGCCGCTACACTATACCCCGTTAGAATAATTGTTTTATTTAATAATGATTTTTCTATATAAATTATAATCTTATTGTTGAAAATTGTCAAAAAGTCCGCTGACTTTTTGGCGATTAGTGCTGGCCCAATTTTCTAACGGGGTATACCCCGTATCGATTAACATCTATCTCTATTAAGCAGTATAATAACAGATATTGCTTTTTATACAGTTTGAAAAACTATTTTCCTTTGGCCAGACCCTTGATACAGCTTGCGCAAGCCAGAATGCGCGTTCCTTTAGCCACACCGTTTTTGGAGACAGGAAGAGTTGCCCATTGAAGGTTGGGGTATTTTCTTACACGGCTTGTTCTGTTATAGTGGCCACGCAAAAGCTTGCGGGTTGAAGCCATAACTGAAGTTTTTCCGCAGATAGTACAGGATTTACGCATAAAACAAGAATTTTAGATTCATCTAACCTTTTATATTATTACTTCATTTAATTCATTAATGCAATATTAAAGTCTTTTATATGGATATTACCATTGTATTCCAATTATTAATATTGCTTTTCTCGATAGTTATCCACGAGGTTTCGCACGGAATTGTTGCGTTGTTGTTGGGCGACCCTACGGCAAAATATTCCGGCCGTTTAACTTTGAATCCTCTGCGTCATATAGATCCAGTAGGTACTGTTTTGTTGCCGATAACCTTGTTGATTTTAAGCGGCGGCAGAACAAGTTTCGGTTGGGCAAAACCAGTGCCATATAACCCGCATAATCTTCGTAATCATAAATGGGGGCCGGCAATGGTTGGCGTAGCTGGGCCATTATCAAACATTTTACTGGCATTATTTTTTGGTTTAACTATACGTTTTGGACACGCGGCTCTGTCGGAATACTTTACTGGCTTTTTGGTTTTAGTTGTTTTGACCAATCTTTATCTTGCGGCTTTTAATTTCATTCCTATTCCGCCCCTAGACGGCTCCAAACTGCTATTGAGTCTTTTACCTTCTCGTATAGCTGAAACCTGGGGTGATTTTCTGGAGCGATACGGGTTTTTCTTGTTAATGATGCTGATTTTTTTCCCGGCCGTATCTTCTATATTATGGTCGGTATTATCAATACCAATATCAATACTTTTCAGCCTTTTTACCGGATTAAGTTTTTAAGCAATTATATTGACAGTAAAAATCTTGCGCGTTAGCATTTTATTGCCCTTTTTAATTTTGAACAGGAGGCTGGATTGGCTGAAAAAATGACTCGTGCCCGTTTGAACGAAATTATTGAGCGCGATATGCCCGGATGGCACTTGGCGCAAGACGAAAAGGATCCAGACGGCTCAATTGACGGCGAATATATTGTACGTGCCAGTCGAGATAATGGTTCTCTTAAGAAAACCGTAGTTATTTCCAACGGCAAGATTATAGGGGCGCAAGGATAATAAATTATATAAGGTTCGTAGTTAGCGGACCTTTTAATTTGTCTTAATTTGACATAGATTTACCATTTTGTTAATCTGTAAGTCGTTTGCCGCAACAGTCTGCGAATGTAATGAGCAGTAACTGTTGCGAGCACTCGCCATATAGGCGAGTTTCCTTTTAATAAAACCTTTAGGTAATCCCTCGGATTCGCCTTGGTCCCGACGTTACGTCGGGGCACTCGGCGCGGTTCGTGGGCAACAACTAGCACATGCCGACTTTAAGACAATTGATAAGGAAACCGCGCGTGCGGACCACAAAAAAAAATAAGGCCCCCGTTTTGTCTTACTCTTTTAACGCGTTAAAAAATAGCCCCAAATATCACCCCTCGCCCTTCAAGCGCGGTGTTTGCATTAAGGTCACAACCGTTACTCCCAAGAAACCAAATTCTGCTTTGCGCAAGGTTGCCCGCGTTCGCTTGACCAACGGCGGAGAGGTTACCGCATACATTCCAGGCGAGGGCCATAATCTACAAGAACACTCCGTTGTGGTTATACGCGGCGGAAGGGTTAAGGATTTACCCGGAGTCCGTTATCATATCGTACGCGGCATGCTGGATACCGCAGGAGTTGAGGGCCGCAGAAGACAGCGCAGCAAATACGGCGCCAAGACACCGAAAACCTAATTCAAAAGTAAAAACTAAAAAATAAAAAGTAAAGACGTTTGTTCTTGCGTAGCGGCAAGAACAAACAACCAAAATTTTTCACTTTTCGCTTTTAATTTTTAATTTGAAATATGCGACGTCGACCAGCTACACCAAGACAAATAGAACCAGATTTTTTGTACAGCAATCTTTTGGTTGCCAAATTTATAAATTACATAATGATCCAAGGGAAAAAGCCGACTTCCCGCAATTTAATTTATAAGGCCTTCAAACTGATAGAGGAACAGACCAAACAGAATCCTGTTGAAGTTTTTGAATTGGCGATTAAGAATACTTCGCCCACACTGGAAGTAAAATCTCGGCGTGTAGGAGGCGCCACCTATCAGGTGCCCAGAGAAGTAAGAGGAGAGCGAAGGATAGCTTTATCTTTTAGATGGATAATTAAAGCCGCTCGGTCAAGGAAGGGCCGTAATATGGTAGAAAATTTAGCCGCTGAGATTATAGATGCTTCCAAAAATGTCGGACCGGCAATTAAGAAGAAGGAAGATACGCACAGGATGGCTGAGGCTAACCGCGCTTTTGCGCATTTTGCATGGTAGAAGTTTGATAAGGCGCAGCAAGGCCGTTCGCGTCTGCAAGGGATCCCTCCATATAGCCGTTCCGGCAAGGGGTTCTTGGCCTTAATGACGCTTACGACCTAGCCGCGCTTATTTTATTGAGTTTATATTTTATGGCTGATGAAAGGTATCCAATTGAAAGAGTGCGCGATATAGGCATCATTGCCCATATTGATGCCGGCAAAACGACCGTTACTGAACGGATACTTTTTTATACCGGCATTTCGCACAAGATAGGCGAGGTGCATGAAGGTGAAGCGGTCATGGATTGGATGGATCAGGAAAGGGAGCGCGGAATTACCATCACGGCCGCGGCAACCACATGTTTTTGGACGCCTCGCGCAATAGACGATAACAAAGAAGAGAAATACCGCATAAATATCCTCGATACTCCAGGACACGTAGATTTTACCGCTGAGGTTGAAAGGTCTTTGCGGGTTTTGGATGGAGGCGCGGTTATTTTTGACGGCGTGGCCGGCGTTGAGCCACAATCTGAAACAGTATGGCATCAAGCGGACAAATACAATGTTCCAAGAATTTGTTTTATAAATAAACTCGACAGGTTAGGCGCAAGTTTTACAAGAAGTCTTGATTCAATATTGGAACGCTTGACCAAAGATGCCCTCCCAATAGTTTTGCCCATCGGTTTGGAAAGCGAATTTTCAGGCCTTGTAGATCTTTTTGAAAGAAAGGCTTTCGGTTTTGATGGTGAGCACGGCGAAAAAGTAGTTGAGCGTGATATCCCCGCGAACATGAAAGAAGAAGTTGAAAAATACCGCGCCGCTTTGATTGAAAGAGTCGTTGAACATGATGATAAACTCCTCGCGGCATACTTGGCTGGCGAAGAACCGTCGGTGCGTGAACTTCAGCGTGTCTTGAGAAGTGCGACTATCGCAGGGAAAATAGTTCCTGTGCTTTGCGGAGCGGCATTGAGCAATAAGGGCGTCCAATTTTTGTTGGATGCGGTTATAAGATACTTGCCGAGCCCTTTAGATGTTCCTTCTGTTGAAGGTGACAACCCCAAGACTACCCAACGAGAACAGCGCAAGCCTGAAGATGACGAGCCCTTTGCCGGGCTGGCCTTTAAGGTGGCCACTGATCCGTTTGTCGGACAGCTTACTTATTGCCGTATTTACTCCGGAAAATTGAAAAGAGGCACATACGTATTGAATTCAAGTTCCGGAGATACGGAAAGAATAGGCAGGATTTTGAGAATGCACGCCAATGATCGCGAAGAAGTTGAAGAAATGTATCCCGGCGACATCGCGGGTTTAGTGGGCCTTAAAGCCACAACGACCGGAGATACTTTGTGCGATACCGAGCATCCCATAGTGCTTGAACGGGTCTTCTTTCCAGAACCGGTCATTGCCATGCGTATTGAGCCAAAAACCAAGGCTGATCAGGAAAGGATGGGTATTGCATTAAAACGATTAGCCGAAGAAGATCCGACCTTTAGATTGGTTACTGATCAAGAGACAGGAGAAACAATAATAGCTGGCATGGGCGAACTTCATCTTGAAATTATTGTTGACCGCATGTTTCGTGAATTTAAAGTTGAAGCCAATGTCGGACGCCCGCAAGTTGCTTATAAAGAAACTATCCGGACAACTGCCGAGGCGGAAGGAAAATATATACGTCAGACTGGCGGACGCGGTCAGTACGGACACGTCTGGCTTAAAGTTGAGCCACGCGAACGCGGACAAGGATTTGAATTCGTTAACGCCATACGCGGAGGAGTTGTTCCGCAAGAATATATTCCGCCTGTCGAAAAAGGAGTGAAAGAAGCTCTGGACCGCGGAATTATGGCCGGATATCCTGTCGTTGACGTGAACGTTACCTTATACGACGGTTCCTATCACGACGTGGATTCTTCAGAGGCAGCATTCAAGATTGCGGGTTCATTAGCCGTGCAGGAGGCTTGCAAAAGAGCGCGGCCGGTATTGCTTGAACCGATAATGAAAGTAGAGGTTATTAGTCCAGAAAATTTTTTGGGTGATGTTACCGGCGACCTTGCCGCGCGGCGGTCCCACATAGAAAATTTGGGTGAGCGCGCGATGGTAAAAGTTATTTCTGCAAAAACTCCGCTTGCCGAGATGTTCGGTTACGCGACACAACTGCGTTCCATGACCCAAGGGAGGGGCTCTTATACGATGGAGTTTGACCATTATGCCGAAGTTCCGGATAATATAGCCAGTACGATAATAGAAGGTAAGAAAAGCGGTAAATAGGGGTTTAAAAAATTAAACCGTTTTAGTGGGTTTTTGAGCTAAATGATCCCCAATGCTTATTTTTAAACCCTATCTTGACGTATTGCTTTGCTTTGGTTAACATAAGGAACGTTGCACGTAAATAATAATTAACAAAATAACAATATAATTTAAGAGGTATTGATAGCTTTAAGACCAGAAGTCTAGAGGGACTACTGCTTGAGGCTTCAATTGCACCTACGAAATATATATGGCAGAAGGAAAATTTGAACGTACAAAACCACACGTGAACGTTGGTACAATCGGCCACGTTGACCACGGCAAAACCACATTGACCGCGGCCATTACGCACGTGCTCAAATTAAAGGGACTTATTGATAAGGAAGAGTCGGTGGATCAGATCGATAATGCACCCGAAGAAAAAGCGCGCGGCATTACAATCGCATTGCATCATTCGGAATATGAATCCGAAAAAAGGCATTATGCTCATATTGACGCGCCTGGCCATGCTGATTATGTCAAGAATATGATTACCGGGGCCGCTCAAATGGATGGCGCGGTGCTGGTTGTATCCGCGGCTGACGGTCCAATGCCCCAAACAAGAGAACACATTCTTTTGGCTCGTCAAGTAGGCGTGCCGGCCGTTTTGGTATTTTTGAATAAAGTTGATATGGTTGATGATCCGGAGCTTGTGGATTTGGTTGAAGCGGAAGTAAGGGATTTGTTAAAGAAGTATGAATTTCCCGGCGACACAACCCCGATCATTCGCGGCTCGGCCCTAAAAGCTTTGCAGGTTAAATCAGCTGATGAGGATGGAGCAAAACCAATAATTGAATTAATAAAAGCCCTGGATGAATATGTCCCAGAGCCAAAAAGGGATATCGAAAAACCATTCTTGATGCCGGTTGAAGATGTGTTTTCTATTGAGGGACGCGGCACCGTTGTCACCGGACGCGTTGAAAGAGGAATTGTTAAGGTTAACGACGAAGTTGAATTGATAGGTTTGCGGCCGACCACGAAAACAGTTGTCACGGGCATTGAAATGTTCCGCAAAAGCCTAGATGAAGGCCGTGCTGGTGATAATGCCGGTATACTTTTGCGTGGCTTGAAGAAAGAAGACGTTGAGCGCGGGCAGGTTGTTGCCAAGCCCGGGAGCGTTACACCGCACACCGAATTTGAGTCCGAAGTATATGTTTTGACTAAAGAAGAGGGCGGAAGACACACCCCGTTCTTTGCAGGATACAAACCGCAGTTTTATATGCGAACCACTGATGTTACCGGAGACGTAACATTACCGGAAGGAACTGAGATGGTTATGCCCGGAGATACGGTTAAAGTAAAAGTTAAGCTTTTGGCCCCCGTTGCATTGGAAGAAAAACAGCGCTTTGCCATACGCGAAGGTGGAAAGACTGTTGGCGCTGGCGTCGTCGCAAAGATCCTGCAGTAATAAGTTCATATGGTATTTAAAGATTTTTGAATTTTGAAAATAGAAATATAGCAAGTTAAAATCTCTCATGGCCACCCGTAAACAGGTTAAAGAAGATATCAAACAGCGCTTGCGGATAAAGATCCGTGGTTACGATCATAAAATTTTGGATATTTCCACGCGCCAAATAGTTGAGACGGCCATGAGGGCCAATGCGGAAATTGCCGGTCCGGTACCGTTGCCGACAGAAACAAGACGCTATACAGTTAATCGTTCAACCTTCGTGCATAAAGATTCGCGTGATCAGTTTGAGATAAGAGTTCATCGGAGACTAGTTGATATTTTCAATCCGACGCCAAAACTTATTGATGCTTTGACTAATCTAACGCTACCCGCCGGTATAGATGTTGAAATTAAGATGTAAACTTGCGAATCTCTTCGAGATAAAAGTCAAGAGCAATATTTAGACAACTTTACAATTATAAGCTATTTATCCATGATATTTTCTGTAAATAGTTTTAGATTACAACGAGCACAAAGGTAAGAGCAGTGGAACGATTAAGTTCTTTATGCCGGCTCGTCCGGCATTTTTTTATCAAAAATATCGATTATGAAATTCATTTTAGGAGAAAAAGTGGGAATGACTCGCCTTTTTGATTCTTCCGGCAATGTCGTGCCGGTCACCGTACTGCGTGCTGGTCCTATTACCGTAACCCAGATCAAGAATAACGAGAAAGATGGCTATAGCGCTCTGCAAGTCGGTTTTGGTTCCAAGCAGCGGCTTTCAAAACCTCAAGCCGGGCATGTTCGTGGTATACGTGGCGGGTTCAGATGGCTAAAAGAATTTCGTCTTGATGAAAATGATGGTAAGGCTTATGAAAAAGGTGCAAAAATAGACGTTTCTGTTTTTTCTTTGGGGGATAGGGTAAATGTTCAAGGTATATCAAAAGGAAAGGGGTTTGCTGGGGTTGTAAAGCGGCATCATTTCCGTGGCGGATGGGCTTCTCACGGCAATAAGCATATGCTACGCGCGCCTGGTTCCATAGGCATGTCCTGGCCCGAACGCGTAAATAAAGGCAGGCGCATGGCCGGACGTATGGGTTATGAAAAGGTTAAGGTTAAGAATCTGGAAATTGTAGAGGTAGATCCAAAAAACAATATTTTGGCTGTACGCGGGGCCGTGCCCGGCAACAATGGAAGCTTGGTTACCATAGCCGAAAGTATAGCAGCCAAAAAATCTTCCAAGAAATAGATATTTTTATGAAGGTGAATTTATATACACAAGAGGGAAAACAGAAAGGCCATCTCGATTTACCGGATGATATTTTTGACGTTCCTATGAACGCCGATCTTTTGCATCAGGCGGTGCGAGTCCTCCGAGTCAATAAACGTCGAGTATTGGCGCATACCAAAACACGGTCGGAAGTTTCAGGTGGCGGCAAAAAACCATGGCGGCAAAAAGGAACTGGCCGCGCGCGACAAGGCTCCATAAGATCTCCGCAATGGAGAGGAGGCGGCGTTGTTTTTGGTCCCAGCAAGAATAAGGTTTATCGGGCAAGATTGCCTTTAAAAATGAAACGCAAGGCAATGCGCATAGCTTTGTCTGCCAAAGCAAGGGACGGGGAGATAATAGCCGTTGAAAGTCTAAATATTCCAGAAGCCAAAACAAAACACATGGCGTTAATTTTCAATAATGTCATGTCCTTTCATGTTAAAGGGGCCAAGACCGCAAATCGCAATGCCATTCTTGTTTTATCCGAAAAGCAAGAAAATATTTTAAGAGCTTCGCGCAACCTGTCTTCTTTGCAAGTTATGCCAGCCGACCAGCTTAATCTATTGGATATTTTATCAAAAAAATTCTTGATAGTAATGCCGGATAGTATCTCAGTATTTAAAAAAAGGCTCGGTTAATTTTTATGGCTATTTTCCCAAAAACAAAAGAAAATAAAAAAGCTGATAGCGAAAATATCAAGGCAGGTATTGCATATACTACTGGCCATGCTTCCATCTTTCTTATTCCACACGTTACGGAAAAAGCTGCGATCCATGAAGAAGCGAGTCAGTATGTTGTGCGCGTTTCACCTAAAGCTACCAAAGGCGAGGTACGCCAGGAATTCATGGCGCGTTTCGGTATAAAGCCGCTTAAGATAAACATGCTGCAGCAAAGACAAAAACCACGCAGAAGAGGAGCCTTTGTGGGCTACAAGAAAGGTTATAAGAAGGCCGTGATTACCGTGCCCAAAGGCAAGAAAATAGATATATTCCCGAAATAATTTTTATGAAGATATATAAACCAACAACCCCAGGACGAAGGGGCATGACCGGTATCGATTATTCGGTTTTGACAAAAAAAAGGCCGGAGAAAGCACTTGTACGCGGTCTTAAGAAAAGCGGCGGAAGAAATCATGCCGGCACAATTACGGTGCGTTTCCGTGGTGGAGGCAATAAGACCAAATATCGTTTTGTTGATTTCCGGCAGGACAAAATAGATATACCAGCTCGTGTGCAGGCTATCGAATACGATCCGAATCGTACTGCTTTTATAGCGCTGGTGAGTTATTTTGACGGGGAGAAACGTTATATTTTGGCGCCGAAAAACCTTGTTGCCGGAAACGAAATTATTACTTCGCAAAAAGCCCCTCTGAATATCGGCAACCGCATGATGCTTAAAAACATTCCGCCCGGCACAGAGGTTCATAATGTTGAGATGGTGCCAGGCAAGGGAGGGCAATTAGTCCGCTCCGCCGGTTCCGCAGCCCAGATCTTGGCACATGATGCCGGCATGACAACATTGCGCATGCCATCCAGTGAAATTCGTAAGGTTAAGGAAACATCATTTGCATCAATAGGCGCGCTTTCAAATTCCGAGCAGAGAATGGTAAATCTGGGAAAGGCCGGAAGAAAGCGATGGTTAGGACGCAAACCACACAACCGCGGCACATCAATGAACCCGGTTGACCATCCGCATGGCGGAGGCGAAGGACGCACGGGCGTGGGTTTGAAATATCCTAAAACCCCGTGGGGCAAGCATGCGCGCGGTGTTAAAACCAGGAAAAAAAGCAGATCTTCCAAATTCATAATTCAAAGGCGAACCAAATAAGTTTTAAAAATTATGAGCAGATCACTTAAAAAAGGACCTTTTGCAGACCCTAAATTAATGAAAAAGATAGGATTATTGAAACGTGGCGACAGGACCATTATTAAAACCTGGGCGCGTTCTTCTAGTGTTACTCCGGAAATGGTTGGTTTCACTATAGGCGTGCACAATGGCCGTATTCATATCCCGGTTTTGATACGAGAGGAAATGGTCGGACACAAACTCGGAGAATTCTCGCCGACGCGTAAATTCGTCAAACACGGCGGCAAACTGCAGAAAGAAGTAGAATTACAGGAGGCCTCAAAAGCAGTAGCTCCGGCTCCTGATAAAACAGCTCCTGCAGTACCCGCAAAGAAATAAACGATCTTATATATGTCAGCCAAAACAGTAAATAAAAAAGATAATCAAGCCCGAGCAATATTGAGGTATTTACGCATGAGTCCGCGCAAAGTCCGCGCCGCCTCCGGGGGCTTGAGGAATAAGTGGGTTTTTGAGGCTGAAGAAATTTTGACGCACCGCACAAGAAGAGCCTCTGCTCCCCTGCTTAAACTATTGGGATCGGCTACCGCCAACGCGGTTAAGAACAAAAAATTAAACAAAGAAGATTTGTTTATTTCTGATATTTTTGTTGACGGCGGCCCAATATTTTCAAAGTATATGCCGCGCGCGCGTGGATCGGCAGCCGAAATACAGAAAAAGACAAGTCACGTGACTATTATTTTGGGTGAACGAAAGGCCGGGCCGGGTAGGAAATCTTTTGTTCCATTTTCGCCAAAAGAAGAAGTTAAGCAGGTTGATGCGGCCGAAGAAAAATCAAGCCACAAAAAACCAGAAGGCAAAAACTATGCGCCTAAAGTTGAAAAAGTTCAGCCCAAGAAAGGCTTTGGTAATTTCGGTAAAAGAATATTCAGCCGTAAAGCCATTTAACCTTTTGAATAATTTAACCTATATATTTTTTAAAAATAATCATGGGAAATAAAGCTCAACCAGTCGGACTAAGATTAGGAATCAGTATGCCGTGGTCTTCGCGGTGGTTTGATCCGCGGCATTTCAGACAATATCTCAAAGAGGACATTGTTATCAGAGAATTTCTGACCAAGCGCTTGAAAGAGGCCGATGTGGAAGCCATTATCATTGAACGGTCTGGCAAAAAGACTACAGTCACGATACACACGGCAAGGCCGGGCTTGATAATAGGACGCGGCGGAGGCGGGGCAGAAGAGATAAGAAAGCTGATCATGGAACAGATAAAAAAGATTGGCGGTTTGTCTGCATCCGGAGCAAGGGATTTGCGCTTGGAGATACAGGAGGTTAGACATGGCGAAAGTTCTGCGGCCATAGTGGCGCAACAGGTTGCCGGTCAATTAGAGAAGCGCCAGCCCTTCCGCAGGGTTTTGAAGCGCACGCTTGAGAAAGTATCACAGGATTCACAGGTTCGCGGCGTTAAAATTGCCGTTGCTGGGCGTCTTGGCGGTTCGGAAATGTCACGCCGCGAATGGATGGCTTCAGGCAGATTGCCGTTGCATACGCTTCGAGCCCATATTGATTACGCCCAAGTACATGCCTATACTACTTGGGGCGCGATAGGCGTTAAGGTCTGGATATATAAAGGCGAGGTCTTTAGAGAAAAAGAGAAAAGCGAGGACGCCAGAAAGTAAATTGTACTAATTTTAATTTTAAATTTCCCATTTGAAACATGTTAATGCCTAAAAAAGTAAAACATAGAAAGTGGCAGAAGGGCAGAAGGCGAGGTGTTGGCAAAGAAAGCCGCGCAACAGAACTGGCATTCGGTTCATTCGGCCTACAAGCCGAAGGTACCAAATGGGTTTCTTCACGTCAGATTGAGGCGGCGCGCCGCGCCTCCATACGTTTTTTGCAGAAGGGCGGTAAGCTTTGGATAAGGGTTTTTCCGGACAAGCCGGTTACTCAAAAAGGTACCGAGGTTGGTATGGGTGGCGGCAAGGGCGCGGTGGACCATTACGTTTTTGCCGTGAAGCCAGGAAGAGTACTTTTTGAGATAGACGGTGTGAGTTCAGAAACTGCCGTTGAAGCTTTGCGTCTGGCCAGTCACAAATTACCTCTCAAAACAAGAATAATATCACGTACCAGATAATCTTATTATTAATTTTATGAATCCAGCGGAATTAACCAATAAACCAGATCGCGAAATAAACGAATTTCTAAAGGAAACTAGTGGTCGCCTGAAACATTCGCGGGTTTTGCACGCTGCAGGAAAATTGAAAAACGTGCGTGAATTAGCCATGTTGCGTAAAGATATCGCCAGGGCCAAGACCATTTTGGCCTTGCGTCAAAAACAATAAATTTTTATGGATAACAAGACCAACAAGCGAAAATTTGTGGGAACCGTAGTGAGCGACAAAATGGATAAAACTGTCGTAGTTGAAATGTCGCATACCAAGATGCATCCTCGCGTACGCAGATATATACGCAGGACGAAACGTTTTTTGGCACATAATCCCGACAATACTGCGCGCGTCGGCGATGTAGTTGTCATAACCGAAACACGTCCGTTGTCTAAACTTAAACGCTGGCAGGTCGTGGAAGTAAAAGCAAAAGCCAACGTTTTAAGCGATGAAAGCGTCGCATAAAAAGATTATTTTATGATACAGCCTCGAACAATGTTAAATGTTGCCGATAACACCGGAGCAAAATTACTCCAGTGTTTTAAAGTGCTTGGCGGAACTCGCAGGCGATATGCCGAAATCGGGGATATAATCGTTGCCTCGGTTAAAATTGCTGAACCACGGAAAATGGTCAAGAAAAAGGATATTGTGCGAGCGGTTATAGTTCGCCAACGCAAGCCCTATAAAAGAGCCGACGGCACCTACATACGTTTTGATGAAAATGCAGCCGTAATACTTGATGGTAAAGAGCCCAAAGGCGGAAGAATATTCGGTCCCATCCCGCGTGAAATACGTGAACGCGGATACAGCAAAATAATATCGCTTGCATCGGAGGTTGTATGAACATAAAGAAAGGCGACAATGTTTACATATTAAAAGGTAAAGATAGGGGCAAGAGCGCTAAGGTTATTAGAGTATTGCCGAAAATTGATTCCGTGGTTGTGGAGGGCATGAATTTGCACATCAAACACCGCAAGCCGCGTAAAGCCAATGAACGCGGCCAACGATTATCAGTAGCTTCGCCTATACATGGCAGTAATGTGATGTTGGTGTGTGCAAGTTGCAAAAAACCAGCCAGAATGCGCAACGTGATTAAAGGTAATTCCAGGGCTAGAATTTGCGTTAAATGTGGAGTCATTGCCGATAGTATAGCGGTTTCAACAACTTAAAAAAACAGCAATCATGGTTTTATTAAAAGAAAAATATGCAAAGAAAGTCGTGCCAGAGTTAATGGCTCGTTTTGGCATAAAAAATATAATGGCCGTGCCCAGGATTACTAAAGTCACCGTGAATACTGGTATTGCCAGACTGTTGTCACAGAAAACAGATCAGGATAAGATTATGAATGCTATTTCAGAGGATTTAGCAAGGATTACCGGGCAGAAGCCTGAAATACGTTATGCGCGCAAGGACATAGCCAATTTCAAGTTGCGTCAAGGAGCGCCAGTCGGGTTGCGTGTGACCCTTAGGGGGACAAGGATGCACGATTTTATCGCCCGTCTCGTCAATATTGATTTGCCACGCACGAGGGATTTTAAAGGTTTAAGTATTTCTTCGGTTGATGAGGGCGGGAATTTAAATATTGGCGTCAAAGAGCAGATAGTTTTTCCTGAGGTTTCTCCAGACAGTATCAGATTGCTTTTTGGTTTCTCCATAACTATAGGCACCACCGCTAAAAATAAAGAACAGGCGCTGGCCCTATTCCATTTGTTGGGATTTCCGTTTGAGAATCAACAATAAAAAACCGGGTATGGCAAAAACATCGCAAGTAGCTAGAGCAAAAAAGCAACCCAAGTTTTCGACGCGTATTGTGCGTCGATGTTTCCGCTGCGGGCGACGTAGAGGTTTCATGCGCGATTTTGATTTGTGCAGGATATGTTTTCGTGAATTAGCCAGAGCAGGATATATTCCCGGGATACGCAAAGCTTCATGGTAATATTTTTACATATATGACCACGTTAGAAAATTGCAATAAGTTTATGAAATATTTGTTGATGATTAAATTAATAGCCAGAGCAATATATGCCAAAAAAGTTAGCGAGACTTTTTTGGCAACTAGCGCTTGGGCAATTTTCTAACGGGGTATGACCGATCCAATAGCCGATATGTTAACACGTATTAAAAATGCCTATGCGGTTAAAAAAGAAACCGTAAGTGTTCCATATTCTAAATTTAAATATGCCCTGGCGCAGGTTTTGGGGAAAGAAGGTTTTGTAATGGAAGTTGAACGCAAGGGACGGGGCGTTAAGCGCACAATTGCAATTAAACTTAATTATGTTGAGGGCGAGCCCGCGGTAACAAATTTTAAGCGCATATCAAAACCAGGCCAGAGGACATATAGCGGGTATTCTGAAATATCAAAGCACAGGCGTGGTCGGGGCATGGCCATACTTTCTACGCCCCAAGGGTTGCTTACCGATAAAGAAGCTAGAAAAAACAAAATTGGCGGTGAGATTTTGTGTGAAATTTGGTAAACCCCGTTAGAAAATTAAAATAAGTTTATGGAATACTTGTTCATGATTAAATTAATAACCAGAGCAATATACGCCAAAAAAGTTAGCGAGACTTTTTTGGCCACTAGTGCATGGGCAATTTTCTAACGGGGTAAATATAATTTTTATGAGCAGAATAGGCAAAAAACCCATATCAATTCCAAAAGGCGTTTCGGTTGAGTTGGGTAGCATGAACGCCGAAAACTATACGCGAGAGATTTTTATAAATGGTCCCAAAGGCACCGTGTCTGTTTTTATACCCAGCGTTATTGCGGTAGAGGTTGAAGGAAATGTCATTAAGTGTTCTGTGGTTAACAACGATAGTCATGTCTCTGACCTGTGGGGTTTATCCCGTGCTTTATTGGCCGGTGCCGTAGTGGGCGTGACGGAAGGTTATTCAAAAAAACTTGAGATTGAGGGCATAGGTTACAGAGCGAATCTTGAGGGCAATATTCTGGTATTGTCTTTAGGGTTTTCTCACCCCATAAAAATTGAACCCAAAGACGGCGTATCTTTTGCTGTAGAAAAAAATAGCATCATAGTATCTGGAAATAATAAACAAGCCGTCGGTCAATTTGCCGCCCAAATACGGGCCTTGAAAAAACCAGAACCGTATAAGGGTAAGGGCATTCGTTATGCCGGCGAAGTTGTGCGAAGAAAGGCCGGAAAGAAAGCGGCTGTCGCTACTACTAAATAATCAAAACGCCAACTTTTTTATGAAGATTACCGCATCAAAAAGAATAACTCGTCATAGGCGCATCCGTGCTAAAATTTCAGGCTCGCCCACAAAGCCGCGCCTTTCTGTATTCAGGTCTAATAAGCACATATCGGCTCAGATTATAGTTGATTCTTCAGGCACTACACTTGTTTCTGCCCACGATAACGAGATTAAGATTTCCAAATCTCCGCGAAAAACAGCAAAAAAGGATAAATCCGTTCCAGGCACAAAGATTAATGTCGCACATGAGGTGGGTAAGATTATTGCCGCAAAAGCTTTGGCCAAGAAGATAAACTCGGTTGTGTTTGACAGAGGCGGTTACGCTTATCACGGCCAGGTTCGTGCTCTGGCCGAGGGCGCGCGTGAGGGCGGATTAAAATTTTAATAGCTATCAATTATTCCTATGCCAAAACCATTTGCGTCAAAAGACAGGGGATCAAGAAGAGGTTCCAATAAACCCGTTGAAAAAGAATTCACAACGGTTACTTTGGACGTGAGGCGTGTTGCCCGTGTAGTTGCAGGTGGACGGCGCTTCAGCTTCAGGACCACAGTTGTCATCGGGGATAAAAAGGGACGGGTGGGTGTGGGAGTCGCCAAGGGCAAGGATACGGCTCAGGCTGTTGATAAAGCAACTCGCGAAGCCAAGAAACATCTTATTAACGTGCCCATTGTCAACGGAACCATACCTTATGAGGCTTATGCCAAATACAAGGCTTCGCATGTTATCATGAAGCCTGTGAAAAACGGTAAGGGTATAGTGGCCGGCGGCCCGGTGCGCACGGTTTGTGAATTAGCCGGTGTTAAAAATATAAGCGCAAAAATAACTTCGCGTACTACAAATCGTCTTACAAACGCGCAGGCGGCTATCGCGGCACTGACCACCATTGCCAAACGTTATAACAGAATGGTTCAAGTAAAAAATCATTAAGTATTATTACGGCCTTAGCTCTAATTATATGCAGCTGCATAACATTAAACCAACCAAAAAGAATCGTAAGGCTCCGCGCATAGGCCGTGGCGGCAAGAGAGGCACTTATTCTGGACGAGGCATCAAGGGCCAGAAAGCGCGCGCCGGTCACCGTATCAGACCAGCAATACGCGATTTAATGTTGCGGACGCCAAAATTGCGCGGCAGCGGATTTTCGCGGCGTTCGCATGTACAGCATTTCATCGTTAATTTGAGCCAGATAGAAGGGGGCTTTAAGGAAAAAGCAGATATTAATCCAAAAATTCTTGTAAACAAGAATTTGATTCATATTAAATACGGCAAACCCTTCCGCGTAAAAGTTTTAGGAGAGGGCAAGCTTACTAAACCACATAATTTTTCCGGTTTAATAATCTCTGCCAAGGCTAAAGAAAAAATAATTGCCGTAGGCGGCACTATTCATGATTGAACTTATTTCACGCATTTGGAAAACACCTGAATTAAGAGCCAAAATATTTTTTGTTTTGGCCATGATGGGTTTTTTCCGTTTGGCGGCAGCCATACCTATCCCGGGCATAGACGCCACTAAAGTGTCCAATTTTGTGCAGTCCAATCAGATTTTTGGCTTGCTCAATCTTTTCACCGGTGGATCTTTGGAAGGGTTTTCTGTTGTGATGCTTGGTGTCGGACCATATATTACGGCAACAATCATCTTTCAGCTTTTAACAATGATATTCCCTAAGTTAAAGAAGCTTTATTACGAAGAAGGAGAGCGGGGTCGTCAGCGTTTCAATCAATATGCGCGTATTCTGACTGTACCATTGGCCATGCTTCAGGCCTTCGGTTTTCTGCGTTTGCTGCAAGCCAGAGAGGTTATAACCTTCAGCGATCCTCTGAATATTGTTACGGCTATTTTTGTGATTACGGCTTCAACCATTTGGCTGATGTGGCTTGGAGAATTGATATCCGAGAAGGGTATAGGCAACGGTGTTTCTCTAATAATTTTTGCCGGGATCATAACCACGTTGCCTTCGGCCGTATTTAGGACTTTGATACAATCCGATCAACTTAGCCATTTACCGGAATACATTTTGTTTGCTGTCGTAGCCTTGATTGTTATCGCAGGCGTTGTCTTAATAAATGAAGGACAGCGGCAAATACCCGTATCTTATGCCAAAAGAATACGCGGTATGCGCGTATACGGCGGAGTTTCTTCTCACTTACCATTGCGTGTGAATTCAGCTGGCGTCATACCGATTATTTTTGCATTATCTATTCTACTTTTCCCCGGCATGATGGCCTCGGTTTTATCCGGCGTCGGTTTCGCCCCTGTGGCGCGCGCGGCCCAGGCTATAAGCTATGCAGTCCAAAATCAGACATTATATGCAACGTTTTATTTTTTCTTTGTAGTAGTTTTTACCTATTTTTATACATCCGTAGTTTTTGACCCTAAAGAGGTTGCTCAGAATCTACAGAAATCCGGAGGATTCATACCAGGTATTCGTCCGGGGCAAAGCACCGCGGCTTTTATTTCTTTTATAATGAATCGTATTACTTTGGCCGGAGCGATTTTTTTGGGTATCATTGCCGTTTTGCCTACAGTTATCCAGTCTGTTTTACCAGCGCTGTTTTCTGGCTCCGGTACAGCTAGCCTGACCATAGGTGGCACCAGCGTCCTGATAGTGGTTTCCGTGGCTATCGAAACTTTCAAACAGATAGGCGCGCAATTGAGCCTGCACGATTACGAAAATTTCTAATTTATTTTCAGAAAATCAAGGCTTGTGATACCGCGATATGAAAACACAAGAAGATCAAAGGGTGGTTTTTAAAACTACTCTTTTTTGTTAGTATTTAAGTATGCCAGGTAGTGAAAATGCGACAGTTCGCCAAAAGCGAACAACGTAGATTTCATAATATCCCGGCTTAACCATTAATTTTTAAATAATCCACGATTAACAATGGAAGCGACTGGTTTTGTACAAGTCGCATTTCTACTACCTGGTATGCCAAAAAGATATGGTTTAACTGTAATAATGTTGGGTCGTCCTGGGTCGGGCAAGGGCACGCAAGCTTTTATGCTTGCATATAAGCTTAGTGCCAGAGCCTTTGGGACCGGAGAGTTGCTCAGAGGACTGGCGCGTGAAAAGAGTTTTTTGGGGAAAAAAGTTGACGGGCTACTGGCTAAAGGAAACCTAGTGCCTTCATGGCTGGCATCTTTTGTTTGGATAAGGGAACTAGGCAAGGTTCAGCCGCATGAGCCTTTAATATTTGATGGAAGTCCGCGCACCCTTGGGGAAGCCAAAATGTTGGATGAAGTATTGCTTTGGTATGGGCGCGCCAAGCGCGCGGTTTTTTTGATAGATATAAGTCCTCGCGAATCACTGCGGCGGCTAAAAAATCGGCGCATTTGTGTTGGGTGCAAAAGGCCATTGTTCTTACGTAAGGGTTTAGATGTGGCTAGACAGTGTGTAAATTGCGGCGGCCGGCTTATTCGCAGGAGCGATGATACTCCTTTGATAATAAGAAAGAGGCTAAAAATTTTTGAAAAAGATTTAACACCGGTCATAAAATATTATCGTAGCCAGAACACTTTGCGGGTAATTGACGGTCAAAAAGATCAAGGCAGCGTATCTCAAGAAATTTTTAATATAGCAAAACGATGGAACAAAAAAAGTTGAATTCCAATACCGCAGTTGTGATAATGTTCGGTCCTCCTGGCGCCGGAAAGGGGACGCAGGCCGAGTTGTTGGCGGAACACTTGGGACTTTACCATTTTGAAACCAGCAAGATTATTGAGGAAGCTTTAAACAGCCACACTGATCAGGAATATATAGAAATTGACGGAGTAAAATATTTATATAAAGACGAGCGCAGAAAATTTTCATCGGGCGAGTTGAATAGTCCTCCCATTGTCGCTTTTTGGGTTAAAGAGCGTATACGTAATCTTGCTCAAAAAGGTCAACCCACGGTTTTTTCCGGTTCTCCACGGACCACATTTGAAGCCGACCAGATTTACCCGTTTTTAATTTCTCTTTTTCCAAAAGAAGCCATATGTGTTTTGGAATTGACTGTTCCCAGTCAAACATCCATAGATAGGAATGTTGCGCGTAGGATATGTTCGTCTTGTCGCTTGCCGCATCCAAAAAACTACGACAAAATAACTTGCCGTCGATGCGGCAATGCGCTTATGCTCCGCGGCTCCATCGACACCGAGCCAGTCATAATTAAACGTCTTGGCGAATTTGCTTTGCGTACCATGCCGGCTGTTGAACGAACCAAGGAATATGGTTTTGCGGTAAATGTTATTGATGGAAATAAAGATGAGCAATCGGTTTTTAAAGATATATGCGTAGCATGCAAGCTGAATATTTAAATTAATTTAATCATTCGTGTCTAAAATTATCCTTAAAAACTCTAAAGACATTGAAGCTATGCGCGTTTCGGGCCGTCTCTGCGCAGAAATTCTTAAAAAAATAGCCTCAATGGCAAAAGCCGGCATAAGTCCTCATCAAATTAACGCTGAAGCCAAAAAACTTATTGAGCAAGTCGGTGTGAAACCGGCCTTTCTTGAGTATCAAGCTTTTCCGGCAGTTATGTGCGCTTCAGTAAATAATGTGGCCGTTCACGGCGTCCCTTCAAAAATTGTATTAAAGAACGGCGATATTATAGGCTTAGATTTTGGTGTAGTGGTTGACGGGTGGTATTCAGATTCAGCGCTAACAGTAGGTATAGGCAATATAAGTTATGCGGCCTCTTGCCTAATTCATGTTACTCGGGAAGCTTTGGCAAGAGGAATTGCTCAGGCAAAGGTGGGGAATCGTATTGGGGACATATCCGCCGCTATACAGTTTTATGTAGAAAAAGAAGAATTTTCACCTATACGAGAATTGGTTGGGCATGGGATAGGGAGAAAATTGCATGAACTGCCGCATGTGCCTAATTGGGGTGCGGCGGGCGCGGGTGAGAAAATAGTTTCAGGAATGGTTTTGGCTATTGAGCCGATAATTTCTGCAGGTTCGCCAAATCTTAAACAATCCGCCGATGGGTTTGGTTTTGAGACCATAGATAAAAGTTTGGTGGCGCATTTTGAACATACCGTATCCATAACCACGGCAGGAACAGAGATTTTGACGAAAGTATAAAATAGGAATCGTGCTCCAACGCGAACAAACTTTTTCGCTCATTATCGCCCCGCCAGCGCGGGGCTCCGAGGTTTCGGCCGTTTTGGCATGGTGTCCTGAGCGTTAGCGAAGGACCAAAATGGCCGAAACCTCGCAGGCCGTCGCTGGACGGCCGAGAATGAGTGAGAAAAGGACAAGCGCGTAAGTTCTACAATATTTATACCAAACAGTTTAAAAGTGTATTATGAGAATATTAGCCATTGATTACGGAGAAAAAAGAATAGGTTTGGCGATGGGGGATAGCGCAAATAAAATCGCTTTCCCAAGAGGAATACTACAAAATTCACCACGGATTTTTGAAGAAATCAAAGATTTTTGCCGCAAAGAATCTATAGATAAAATTGTCGTAGGGTTGCCTTTAAGTTTGAGTGGACAAGACAGCGCGCAAACCAAAGCGACAAGGAGTTTCATAGAATCATTGGGCCAGAATATTAATATTCCAATCGTAGAGTTGGATGAACGTTTGACTAGTGTGGAGGCGCGGAAAATTGTTCATGGAGATAAAAAGCCCCGCACCAGAGCAAGCACGGTGCGGGGCAGGGATATTGACGATATAGCCGCCTCTCTTTTACTAGGACAATATTTCCAAGTCAAAAAATAGCTTTCGTGCCCAGTAGAGCCACCTCGACTGTTCCCCGACGAACATCGGGGAACAAGGCACAAAGTAGTCGAGGTAATTCTACTGGGTGTGATATAATTAAGTTGTTAGACGGCCATTTATTCATTTTAAATTTATATGTCCCAAGAGCAAAACAAAGAAAACGTTTTTATTTCAGTGGTTATTCCGGCATATAATGAGGAGGGGCGTATTGGGAAAACTCTTCAGGCCGTGGATTCTTATTTATCTAAAAAACCATGGATCAGCGAAATATTGGTTGTTAGTGATGGCGCCACCGACGGAACGGTAGGCATTGTTGAAGGTTATCAGAAATTAACCAAAAGACTGCGCGTTATCGCCAATCAAGAAAACCACGGCAAGGGCTACGTGGTACGGCAAGGCATGGTTGAAGCCAAAGGAGCCTTGCGTTTGTTTACGGATGCAGATAATGCTACTCCCATTGAAGAATTGGATAAGCTTCTGCCATGGATAAATTTAGAAAAAGATCATCAATCAAACATACTCAATTATGTTGGCGGTTATGACGTGGTCATAGGTTCTATAGGACTTAAAGACAGTGCGGTTGAGCGAAGCGAGCAAATCAGTCGGGTTCTCGCCGGCAAAATGGCCAATATGCTTATTCAAATCTTGATTTTGCCTGGAATTCACGATACTCAGCGAGGTTTTAAACTTTTCACGGAGGAGGCGGCGCAAAGAATTTTCCCGCTTTTGCGTATTGATCGTTGGGGTTTTGATATGGAAGCTTTGGCTTTGGCCAGAAAGTTTAAATTTAAAATACGCGAAGTCGGCGTGCATTGGATTCATGATCCAGAGAGCAAGGTTAAGGCTTCGGCATATTTTAAAACCCTTCTTGAATTGTTCAAAATTCGCATGTGGCTTTGGTTAGGTGTTTATAAGAAAAACAAGACAGAGCTATAAATACTTTCCATGAAGAAAAAAATAGCCAAGCAGTTAGTTAAAAATGTATCCGAATTACGAAGAGATCCGGTTTCCGGCGATTGGGTTGTTATAGCCACAGGAAGAGCTAAACGCCCCAATACCTTTGCGCAGGGCCATCAGCACGATCCCGCCTATGAATCAAAAGAAAATTGTCCGTTTGAAAACCCACAGGTTTCAGGTAACGACAAGCCAATTTTAGTGTTTGATCATAAAGCCAGAGAAATGGGTAAATTGTCGCAAGATTGGTTTGTGCAGGTAATCCCGAACCGTTTTCCAGCTTTTGCTGGCCCCAGCGTTAAGCGATATGTAAAACACGTAGGTCCATATACCGTTCTTGAGGGTAGAGGTTCGCATGAAGTGGTAATAATGCGCGAACATACTAAGAATATCTCTTCTTTTTCATCACTTGAGGCGCGAGCCGTTATTTATGCCTATATGGCCCGTTTTAACATTCTTTCCCTGCGGCCGAATGTACGCTATGTTTCGATTTTTCACAATTTTGGTAAAGAAGCTGGCGCATCTTTATACCATCCGCACTCGCAAATCATGGCTATACCGGTTGTGCCGCCTGATGTGGCAAGATCATTGGCCGGTTCCCAGCGTTATTTTCAAGAAAAAAGTAAATGCGTGCATTGTGAAATGATTGCGTGGGAAAAGAAAGATAATCAGCGCATTGTTTTTGAAAACGAGCATTTTATAGCCATTTGCCCATTTGTTTCCAGGGCCGCTTTTGAGATACGCATTTTTCCGAAAAAACACGAATCATCTTTTAAAGATATGGGCGATGAAGAAATCGGTAAGTGCGCTGATGCCTTGAGGATTACTCTTGGCAAACTTGAAAAGGCTCTTGCCAACCCGGATTACAATTTTTTTATTCATACCTCCCCAATAAATATAGAGAGCCTTGAGAGTCATTTTTATCCCCATTATCATTGGCACATTGAGATCTTACCAAAAACCGCTATATGGGCCGGTTTTGAACTCGGCACCGGCATAGAAATATCAACCATTAAACCAGAAAATGCCGCTAAATTTTTAAGAAAATTTAACGTTTCATGATCAAGCTACTTGTCGCCAATTGGAAATTATACGTTAGTCGTCCTCAACAGGCACTAAAACTCATTTCTTCGACAGCGCGAGCGTCAAAGAATGTGCAGGCAGATATAGTTTTGTGTCCTCCGGCCCCCTGGCTTTCTTTTGTGCACAATGCTTTAGGTTCAAAACACAAGAATATATCCTTGGGCGCGCAAGATATTTTTTGGGAGAATCAAGGCGCTTTTACCGGCGCGTTTGGCCCGCAGATAATTAAGGCCTACGGCGTTAAATATGTTATCGTTGGTCATTCTGAACGTAGAAGAATATTTAAGGAAACAGATGAAGTGGTTGCTAAAAAATTGCAAGCGGCCTTGCGAGCCGGGCTTCATGCTATATTATGCGTTGGTGAAACGGCCAGAAAGGATTTTTGGAAAAGAGATTTATTAAAACAGTTAAGAAACAGTATTAAAGGACTTACACGCCAACAGCTCAATAAACTCATTATTGCATATGAGCCGGTTTGGGCGATTGGTACTGGGAAAGCCGACACGCCGCAAGACGCGCTGGAATCCATTATTGAAATACGACGCGCCATTTTCAAAAAATTCGGCAAAGCCGCATCTTTAAAAGTAAAAATACTTTAT
>MHSR01000018.1 GCA_001822815.1 Candidatus Terrybacteria bacterium RIFCSPHIGHO2_01_FULL_43_35 | reverse complement strand
TACATCATTGGCATTTGAGCTTTGGGCTTTGGATTTAGTTCGTAGACACCGCTCCTTCGGAAGATACATAAATCGTACGGGTTAAGGAAGTATTGTCGACGTTTCTAATCACTATACTTGAAGTGCCGGCGGTTCTTTTCCCGGTGCGTAAATCAAATGTGATTTCTTCAGCGGCACCGCTTGCCGGTGAAGCAAACATTACGCCAAAGGTTAAAGGGAAATACTCGTATTTATTTCCCGATGTCCAGTTTGGGCCGGAAAACAGCTGAAAAAATGGGGTGGGGCCGGTATTATCAAAGCGCACGCCCCAATTGGTAAAGCCTTCACCGGTTGTGGCATTATTTTGCGCACGCTTCAATGTATCAACAAGAGTTCGGGTGTCAGAATCAAGCTCGCTTTTAATGCGCGAGCCTCTCCATGAAGGCGAAGCCAGAATAACTATCGTACCCAAAACTACAATAACCAAAATCAGCTCTAATAAGGTTAGGCCCTTTGCACTGGAATTTAGAAGTTTGAAGTTGGAAGTTGACACAGTAGCTTACTTGAAATTCGAAATCCGAATATCGAAATACGAAACAAATTCGAAATTCAAATAAACGAATATTCGAACATTAAATTTTATGATTTTCTGATTATAGAACCGAAGATATTCATTAGTTCTGTTGCTTCTTGGCTAAGTTCGTCTCTTTCTTTTTCTAATAATAAATCGTTTTGGGTATCTATAAGCTTCAACCAATATCTAGTTTCTTTTGCTTCTTTACGAGATATTTTAATGCGCATGATAAAATCCTTTTTGCTTAATGCCTCATTAGCTTCAATGTAATTCGCGCCAACTGAACCGGAAGATCTAATTACTTGTTTGCCATCTTCTATATTGGCTGTGATTTTGGATAATTTTTTAACAAATGCTCTTACTTTTTTGGCAAACTCAAGTGTTCACCCTTCCAAATCGTAGTGTTTCGTATTTTGGATTTCGGACATTAGATATTGTTTCGAATTTCGGATTTCGTGTTTCGGATTTTGAGTTTCTACTGAATACTGATCTGTCCTTCCGGAGAAATATAGATGGTGCGCTTGATGCTGGAATTGGTTTTGGATTGAATGACTGGATTTATGGTTCCTGAAGAACGTTTGCCGGTCCTCTGCTCAAATTTAATGTCCAAAGTTCCTTTACTTACAACGTCATAGACAATATAACCGCAGAAAGTTTTATCGGTTCTTATTTCCTGGAAGCCCGTGAAGGTTGCTTTTTGGTTCTCATCAAATGAGGCTAAGGTTGAGCCAAATTGGTCATCTGCTGGGCCTGTGCCATAACCATTTGGGCTATCACACGTATATGGATCGGTGGTATCTAAATCGAATTTCAGCCTGATATTGGTTAAGGCAAAGGAAGCGTCGGTGGTTCCTTTTTCGCTGACGGTGACACGGGTTAAATTGGTTGAAGGACCAGAGGTGCGCGTGATAATAATTATCCCACCGGCATAATTATCAATGCTGGGAATATCTATGGTATCGCTCTGTGTGCCCGAAGCAGATATAGTTATTGATTGAGGAAACACCCAACAAGAACCGTTATTGCCGCCGTTGCTGGAATTTGTAGTATCAATGTTGGTTGAGGCGGCATCGCATCCTGAATTGGTAACGCTGGCGTAGTTTACTGATTCAGTTCCAAGATGTTTTATTTTCCATTGGGTCGGAGCCGAGGCGGAATTGATGACCACTTCGTTGCCTGAGGTTCCGGTGATGGTTAAGAGGCCACTGATGGTCTGGATGGTTGAGGCCTGGAAACTCATGATTTTGCCTGCGGTGGTAACTGTAAGGTTATTCCAGGTGGTGGCGCCATTGATAATAGCTGTGGCCGAGGTGTTGAAGGTTACGCCGTAAGTGCCGGAAACAAAACCACCACTGCCAACACTATTGGTCCATGAGCCGCCTATGGTCATGTTTTGACCCGGGGTCAAGACTCCGGCGGTGATGGTAAGACTGCCGTCTAGTGTTGGAGCTGAAGCAAAGCCCCAGCCGCCGTTGGTTCCGTTGAACACGACACTTTGGAAATTACCTGTGCCAGGAGTGATAGTGAAACCAGTTGCTGTTCCGGCAAACGTAGTTGTTTGCGAGCCGGATTTAGAGAAAGTTCCGGCATTGTTGTAGTCGCCTCCTACGGATAAAGCATTGGCGGCCATGTTTAAGGTTGAAGATGTGTCTATGTGTAGATCGCCTCCTACTCCTGATTGAGTTGAGGTGGCGTTGGTGGTTACAGTTCCGGCCGGAGCCCAAGTTTTACTTGTCCAAACATGCACTTCTTCGGTGTTGTCGGAGACAAATGCTCCGGCATTGGAAGTGAATTTGATATCAGCATCATCATCTTTGTCCCAACCTTGGAGATCGGTGTTGATCAAAGAAGTGATACTTCCTTCATGGCGCAAGACAATACGACTGGTAATTAAATTGATATCTGATAAATTCCCTGCTGCGGATATTTTAGTTACGGTGACGCCGTTATATGACCCATTATCATCTGTTACAGGCGTGTCACCTATATATATAGTAAGTATGTCATTGGCGGCTTCGCCGGTAATTCCGGAGATGCTGTATGCGCCGCCGGTTGTGGTGGCAGTGCAAGCACCGGAACAAGCATCTGCGCCGTTCTTCTTAAGTACTACCTTGGTGTCGTCGGTGACAAAAGTTGAACAGCCTTCATTGGTACAAACGGTGCCGGAAACTGAATTAGTGCCGCCTCCGCCGAAGGCACCTGTTATGGAATCAACCTTAAGGGTGGTTGAACCTGCGCCTTCGATCTGCCATACACGCCACCAAACACTGCATGATGTGCCGCATGAGCCGGAGTTTTCGTAATATTCTCCAACTGGCCCGGCCAAGGCGCCGTTGGTAATTGTACAGTCGGTATTTGCTGAACAGGTAGAATTAGTAGCAACCGTCTCCCAGGCATTGGTTGAGCCGAAACGATAAACATCCATCTTTATGTTTTGGCTTGCGGCCGCGATTGTTGACTGTCCTATCCAAGTAAGGCTGGGCGTATCGGTATTGTTGCCATTCACGAATTTAAATGTTTCCAAAGGTCGCTCGTTGGCTCCGGCAATAATTGGATCAAAGGCAGTGTCGTCAGCATTGGCATCAGCATAGCCTTTTGTGTCTAAAACATAGCTGGAGTTGGTTCCGACTAGAGAAAGATGGGGTTTAGCCACTTTAAGCGCGAACGCTCCGCGGTCCTGATAGCTCACCCAAGTATTGCCTGAATGGTCAAAATCAATGGAGGTAAATCGACCAACATCGCCTGTTCCGGTTGGGTTATCAATTATCTCGCATGTCCAGGCAGAAGAAGTACAGCCTGTTCCGCCTGAACCGACATATTTAGCAATGTGCAAACTGCATTCGGTGGAGGGACTGTCGTTACATGAGGTTGATGGGAATTCGTAATAGCTTACCCAGGCATTGCCCGAAGGATCAAAAGCAATGGAAGCATAATCGCCAACATCGTTTGCCTGGTCGTCCACAGTTGTGCAGTTCCAGGCAATTGAGGTGCAGTTGCCGCCTGAACCGACATAATTGGCCACTTTAAGCGCGAGTGCTGTATTGTCATAATAACTCACCCAGGCTTTGCCTGAAGAATCAAAGGCAAGCGAAGTCCAATAGCCAACATCGTTTGTCGGATCGTCCACGATTGTGCAGTTCCAGGCAGCTGAGGTGCAGTTGCCGCCAGAGCCCACATAGTTGGCGACTTTTAGGGAACCAGGGGCGGTGGGATTAGAATAACTCATCCATGCCGCGCCTGAAGGATCAAAGGCAATGGACACGAGATCATTAACGTTGGGAACGTTTGCCAGATCATCAACCGTAGTGCAATTCCACGCAGTTGAAGTGCAACCCGTTCCGCCTGTTCCACCTACATAATTGGCCACTTTAATCAAGGCTGACACGGTATCTCTATAACCAACCCAAGCATTGCCAGAAGAATCAAAAGCAATGGAGGTAGTGTAACCAACCGAGATTGTCGCGTCCACAGTTGTGCAATTCCATGCAGTTGAGGTGCAGCCCGTTCCGCCCGAGCCTACATAGTTTGCGACTTTAAGCGCCGCTGACGACGAGTTTCTATAGCTCACCCAGGCATTGCCTGAAGGGTCAAAGGCAATGGAGGTGTCGTGGCCAACAAGGGCTGCCGTCGCGTCCACGATTGTGCAGTTCCAGGCAGTTGTTGAGGTGCAGCCCGTTCCGCCCGAGCCTACATAGTTAGCCACTTCAAGCGCGCTTTCTGTATCGTCTAAATAACTCACCCAGGCATTGCCTGAAGGATCAAAAGCAATGGAGCTATCGGCGCCCCCCTCCGTATTTACCGTGTCATCCACGATAAGACAACCCCAGTTAGTATCCGTGCAATTCGCAAATTTGGCTTGGTTGTCTTTGGAAAATACGGTTGTGGTTGAGGCGGCAGTGGTTAAGGTGGCGTAGGCGCCCGAAGAAACTGAAACCGGGCCACGCCATAAACCTTTATCTGCACGTAAGGCGTCTTTAGACGCGACAACAAAACGATAAGTGGTGTTTGATTGCGCTTGCGACAAGTCAATATTGAAAGATATTTCGGTGCATTGGGCCGTAGAATCTCCTGCAGGCAAAGAAACTCCAGTGGCTTCCTCGCTTTCAAACCATTTGCCGTTATTCCACGTTCCGCCGCCCAAACAGTCGGCGTCATCGCGATTAGCAGTATCGCTCGTGGTCGTCATGTCTGCATGGCTTTCGTTATGCGCGTCGCCATTTGCTCCGGCAAGACCCGGAGATATACCAATTTCGCCACCGAGTTTAACTTTAGCGACTCTAGGACGATTGCTCCCGTCACAGCAATAGCTTGCCCATAACGAACCGCTTGGATCAAAGGCGATTGAGGAATCAGCACCAATCATGCCATCTACTGTTGTACAATTCCAGGCAGCACTTACGGTACAACCCGTTCCGCCTGAACCAACATAATGAGCAACTTTAAAAGAAGTGTCGGCTTCATGGTAATAACCCGCCCAAGCGTTGCCCGAAGGATCAAAAGCTATTGATAAATAATCAGGAGTAGTAGAAGCAGACGCGTCAACTGTTGTACAGTTCCAGGCAGTATTCCCCGTACAGTTTCCCCCCGAACCAACATAATTGGCGACTTTAAAAGTACCTGCGGTCTTATCACTATAACCAATCCAGGCAGAACCATTTGGGGCAAAGGCAATAGATGTCCTATAACCAACTATATTTGCCGGGTCATCAATTTTAGTACAGTTCCAGGCAGTTGAGGTACAGTTGCCGCTCGAACCTACATAATTGGCGACTTTTAGATAACCCTCTGTGAGTGAAGCGTCAACGTAGTAATAACTCACCCAGGCATTGCCTGAAGGATCAAATGCTATTGATGTGCCGCCACCGACCACATCTTGACTATCAACGGTTGTACAACTCCAAGCAGTTGATGTGCAATTACCACCAGAACCTACATAATTGGCAACTATTAAATCATAATCTGAAGCTTCCGTATAATAACTAACCCACGCTTTGCCCAAAGGATCAATAGCTATAGAAGTGTAAGCGACACTATGCGTCGCAACATCATTGACTGTTGTGCAGGTCCAAGCTGTTGAACCGCCAGTACCACAACCCGATCCGCCCGAACCTACATAATTGGCCACCTTTAAACTTAATGCGTCTTGGTCTACATAACTCACCCAGGGCTTACCCGAAGAATCAATAGCTATTGCGGTATAGTTACCAACTTTATTATTTGGATCGTCAACTACCGTACAATTCCAGGCAGTATTCCCTGTACAGTTCCCACCCGAACCTACATAATTGGCGACGCGAAGAACAGGGTTTGTAAGTGAGGCGTCAGAGTATGAATAGCTCACCCAAGGATTGCCGGCGGAATCAATAGCAATAGAGGTGCTTGAACCGGTGGTAATTCTTCCCGTACCATCAAGAGTTAAACAATCCCATTTAGTATCCGTACAATTTCCGGCTGAGGTTACTGCGGCCTTATCTTCAACCTTAGTGAAGTATCCATCATTACGATCGTAAAAAAGAGCAAGATTTTTTGTAGTTTCCAGGGCGTCGGCGCCGGTATTTTTTATCTGCGCACGCAATGTTACGCGTTCGCCGACTTTCGCAGAAGTTTTTGCCGTATTACCAGCATATTGCTGAGTATTTTCGTCAACCGCGTCACTTGTTGCCTGATCTTCATCATCATTTTCCCAAATATAACCAGTTTGGTTTAATTTCGGATATTTTGGCGGAGGACTATATGTAACTTCCGCATAAACCGTTGCAACAGCTATATCATCATCACGGCCTGAAGAGGGACCCGTACCCAACATATTTCTGGTAATTTTAAAATTTAAGCCATTAAGATCGGCTTGACTCCAAGAACCATTAAATGTTGCGGATTGCCAAGTATAGCTGCCTTGGTTTGGGGTAATTGTTGCTGCGGCTTGGTCAACACCATTGATAATAAGGTTTAAGGTCAACGTGTCCGCCGTACTGGCAAGAGTAATGGCCTGTGAATAGATCCAAAATTTTATAGATGTCACTGCGCCAACGCCTGTGGTTGTCATTGTATATTCTTCTATTTCGCCGCCAGCTCCTGACGTTCCGGTTCTTACATAATTCGCCGTATCGCCAGCCGTGGGTTGTGTCACATTATCATCCACTTGATCGCAATGCGTGCCGCCGGCGCAAGAAGCGTCGTCCGTACCAAGCGTTGGCCACTGTGCTGTTTGGTCGCCATCGGGACGCAGATTAACCGAGTCGGCAGATGCCTGAGGCGCCTGATTATTAAAAAGGTTGGTAAATAGTACCACACCGAAAGCAAACATAGAAAGGGTAAAAATCATAACCGCGCCTAACTTTATTTTTCCGGAGTTTTCTTGCCAGAAGTGGCGGGCTTGGTGATGATATTTAGGAGGAATGATGTCGTAAATCAACTTAGAATTTAGAATTTTGAATTTAGAATTTTGCATATTATTATATTATTAGATATTAATTGATATTATTGATAT
>MHSR01000017.1 GCA_001822815.1 Candidatus Terrybacteria bacterium RIFCSPHIGHO2_01_FULL_43_35 | reverse complement strand
TCAAAAAAGTTTTCCAATTAGGGCGATGCCGCCCGTATAGGCGAGCCTCGCCTCGCAATGCGAGGCGGGAACCCCGCCTCTAGAAAAATCGCCTTATCCAGGCGGTTTTTGTATAAATAATGTAGAATTGTAAAATTCCTGCAATGATTTAATATATAGAACAGGAGCTATGCGATTTTATGTACGCCATAGAAGTAAACAATTTAAATAAGATTTATACTTCGTTAAGTGGTGAAATGCCCGTTGTGCAAGATTTGTCTTTCAAAATAGACACCGGGAGCGTATTTGGCTTTTTGGGCCCAAATGGCGCTGGCAAGACTACAACCATTAAAATGATGGTTGGTTTGGCTATGCCCACTAGCGGTGAAATAAAGATTATGGATGAAAGCCCCAAATCCATAAATTTGAGGCGCCGGATAGGATTCATGCCGGAAAACTCGGCTTTTTATCTCTACCTTACTGGTAAAGAATTTATGCAGTTTGTTGCGGATATTTTTGGTTTGAGCGGTCAAGATAAGAATAAACGTATAGATGCTCTTTTGAAAGAAGTGAACCTTTATGACGCTCGAAATCTACAAATCAGGAAGTATTCAAAGGGCATGGCCCAGCGTTTGGGTTTGGCGCAGGCGCTTATCAACGACCCCGAAGTCATTTTTCTTGATGAACCGTTGGACGGATTGGATCCCTTAGGTAGGGCCGAAGCCAAAGAATTGCTTTTGAAACTAAAAAAACAAGGCAAAACTATATTCTTTAATTCTCATATTCTGGCCGATGTGGAGGATATTTGCGATCAAGTAGGAATAATTGATAAGGGGCGTTTGGTAGCTTATGGTTCGGTGCAAGAAGTCCAAGGAGATTTTGATACGCTTGAGGCGGCGTTTGTCGCGCTTATCCGTAAACAAAGAGCAAACAACTAATATGCAAAAGAGAATTCTGGCCATAGCAGTAAACACCATGCGCGAAACCATCCGCGACAGAATTTTATTTGTCGTAGTTATTTTCGCTTTATTCATCATAGCCTCTTCTTTATTCTTGGGCAGTATTTCTATTGATCAGGACAAGAAAATCATAAAAGATTTTGGCCTCTCCGCCATATTTTTGCTTCAGGTTTTCATAATCATATTTGTAGGTGCCAACCTTATTTATAAAGAAATAGAACGTAAGACCTTTTTTATGATACTACCCAAGCCGATATTGAAACAGGAAATAATTTTTGGCAAATGTCTCGGCCTTTCTTTGACAACGTTTATCATGACCTTTCTGACTTCGCTGGTGTTTTTCGGTACGCTATATTTTAAAACTCGCAGTTTTGACGATATGCCGTATCTTTCTTTGGCAATAGCGCTGGGTTTTGTAGAGACAATACTTATAGTTTTGATAAGTATTCTTTTTTCCGTCTTTACCTCTCCGATTTTGTCTTCAGTTTACACGGTTTCGGTATTTCTTATCGGACATTCCTCGTCGGTGTTATGGAATCTGATTCAAAAAGAACACAATATCGTGTTGAAGTATGTTTTGACCACACTTTATTATATATTTCCCAATCTAGAAAAATTTAATATTAGGAACGGTGTTTTATACGGTATAGTACCGTCCGGTCAAGATGTATTTTATACGTTGCTTTATGCGCTGGCTTATGGTGCGGTTCTATTTATGATTGCCAAGTTTCTTTTTGAAAGACGCGAATACTGATTCAAGATCATATGGCCTCGTCAATAAAAAAAAATTCAACCGTTAAAATTTTAACTATAATTTTATTTTTTATTTTTGTTTTTGCCTCTGTTTTTTCACAGGTGAAATATAATGATTTGGCGGCGGCCAAGAAGAAAAAGCATTTACTGCAGGTTTTTTTGCCTCCCGCCACACTGGTTGATACTTTTTCCTTCGGATTCAAAAACTTTCTGGCGGATATTTTCTGGATACAATCTATACAATATTTGGCTGTTGAAGGGCTTATGCCCGGCAGCCTAATGGGGCAATATTTTGATGTTGTCACACAGCTTGATCCAAAATTTGAATATCCATATTTGCTTGCGGATATAATATTGCCTAAGTTTGGTTCTATTGATGATGCGCGGCGCCTTACCGATAGAGGAATAGGGGCCATTCCAGAAAGTTGGCAACTGCCTTATTATCTTGCCGTTCAGTATCATTCGCTAAAGAAAGATTATGCCAATGCTTTAAAATATATAAAAGTAGCAGCCGATAATCCCCAAAGTCCGCCGCTGGTTAAAGCTCTGCTGGCAAGCTATACGCTAAAATCCGGCAATTTGATCAATGCAAAGTATTTATTCCAAATTATTTATGATACCAGCGAGAATGAATACACGAAGGAGCTTGCCAAAAGTTGGATTAGACAGATAGGACGCATTGAGTTGTTGGAGGCGGCAGTTGCGACATATCAATCAAGATTCGGATATTACCCTAAAACTCTGCGGGACGTTGTCGCCTTAGGTATTTTAAAAGAAATTCCTTCGGAATTGGGCAATTTTAATTTTGTCGTTGATCAGCAGACCGGTGCGTTGAGTATAAAATAAAGCCCGCCATTTTTCCGGCGGGTTTTTCATTTTGGCTTATCCAGCTCGTCAATTTGCGGGCCAAGATTATTTATTACATCCTTGAAAACATCTGGTATATCCGTGACCGATTTGTGCTCAGTTTTTTTGTTCGCGGCTTCTCTTAGTACTTCTTCTTCGGCATAAATTGCTACCCCTCTTTTTAAAGCTAGAGCAATTACGTCAGTTGGCCGCGCTTCCACAGTTTTGGTTGCACCATTAGCATCCAGTACCAGATTGGCGTAAAGCATCATGTTTTTGATTCTGTTTATTACCACGAATTTAATCCCTGAACCACACTCGTCGTAGGCGCGCAAAAGAAGATCATATATAAACGGCTGTTCGTTTTTTACATCGTGCATGAGCATTAAAATATAACCCGCCGCGGCCTCATCTATTCCTATGGGCAGGAATCTTTTCCCGTTTTTTTCTTTCAGGAGCAATATAAGCACATCCAGATCGTCCATATCGCCAAAAATACCTTCAACCGTCATCTCTCTTTTCACAAGCGCGTCTTCTTTAAAGCTGTTTGTAAGGAGCTTAACTCCTTTAAAGCATAGCTATATTGTTGGGTCAATCATCGCTTTAAAGGTTGCTCAATAGAACCAATCGGCGTCTTTACGCGACGTTTATTGTGTAAGCGTTTTTCTTTTTAATTTTTTAAAAAAGCCATAAAAAATAAAGGGTTTTATCTTGTTAAGGCATAGTTTTTTTGCTATAATAGCTTTATCGCATTGCATTTGTGATGTTGACTAGATTTAAACACCCCATCGTCTTGATAACGGGCGCGTTATTTTTATCAGCCCTTATCTTATTTGTTTGCGTACTTATTTTTATAGATCCCAATACTTGGGGGGACGCAGCCGAACTTTTATTTTATGCCTTGTTATTTATATCTGTCTCAACGCTGGTTACATTCTTGGCATTTTTACTTAATTTTGAAGGGGGTTTCACCAGTAGAACAAAAAGTTTTCTCTGGCGCTGTGTCAGGCAAGGGATGATTATCGGTGCAATAGTTTTAGCTAGTTTTATTTTGCAGGAAATGCGGCTTTTTAACTGGTGGTCGGTTACAGCGCTCTTTTTAGCCGCGTTTATGTTAGAAAGCATTTTTTTAATTTTTCATAATCATGATTAAGCGTCAACAATCCGATAATATCCCGATTATAAAAGAAGAGGCTTTAAGTAAAATAAGGATAGCGCATAGTACTGTAGAATTAGAAGAGATCTATTCATTCTATTTGGGCAGAAAAGGAATTTTGCGTAATTTTCTAATCACCATCGGGCAGTTTCCTGCTGCTAAGCGTCCTGATTACGCCAGAAACATACATGAAGCTATAAAAGCCATAGATATGGCTGCCAGAGATAAACGCGGTCAGTTGCTGCTTGTTGAAATCAAGAATAAGCGGAGTAGTTTTGATATAACCATGCCAGGTATCGCGGTTAAGCGAGGGCATCTTCATCCGCTTACTTTAGTAGAGAGAAAAATCGAGCACATATTTAATTCCATGGGTTTCGGCATCATTGAGGGACCAGAGATTGAAGATGCCTGGCATAATTTTGACGCCTTAAATATCCCGCCCGATCATCCGGCCCGTGAACTATGGGATACGTTTTGGATAAAATCCAAAATCTCTGGTCGGGCAGGCAAAGCTCCAAAATCAAAATTATTGCTCCGTACGCACACCTCTCCAATGCAAATTCGTTATATGGAGACACACCAACCCCCGTTCAAGATAATAGTTCCTGGTAAGGCTTATCGTTTTGAGGCGACTGACGCATCGCACGAATTCCAATTTAACCAGATTGAGGGATTAATGGTCGGAGAAGACGTAAGCGTGGCCAACTTCAAGTTTGTCGTCCAAGCATTTTTTGAGCACTTTTTTGGCAAAGAAATTAATATCCGTCTGCGCGCGTCTTATTTCCCGTTTACTGAGCCAAGTTTTGAAGTAGATATCCGCTGTCTTTTTTGTTCCGGGCGGGGCTGTTCAATATGCGCGCGTTCCGGCTGGCTTGAGATGGGTGGTGCCGGTATGGTTCATAGAGAAGTTTTCAAGGCGGTAAAATATGATGTTTCGCGCGTACAGGGGTTTGCATTCGGTTTCGGCTTAGAGCGGCTGGCCATGATGAAATATAAGATACCCGATGTAAGGCTGTTTAATTCCGGCGATATACAATTGTCGCAACAATTCTAGTTGAAACAATGAAATACTCATATTCTTGGCTTAAAGAATTTATACCCGCGATCCAGGCTCCAAAAAAATTGGCAGATCTTTTAACGTTGCATGCTTGGGAAGTAGAATCTGTTGAGAATTTTGGCGATGATTTTATTTTAGATATTGCTATCTTGCCCAACAGGCTTTCTGATGCATCTGGCCATATTGGGGTAGCGCGCGAAATTTATTCAATTCTGAAAATTGCATATCCCAAAAAGACCACGCGTTTTTCTTTGCCGCGTTTGAATATTAAAGAGCGCACTGCTCAAAAAATAAAAAGTGTCATTTCCGTATCTATTGCGGGTAAAGATCTTTGTCCTCGCTATGCGGCACGGGCGATTTTCGGTATAAAGGTAGGACCATCGCCCAAATGGCTCATCAAGCGTTTAAATGCAGTAGGCGTGCAATCTATAAATAACATAGTTGATATTACAAATTACGTTATGCTTGAGACCGGTCAACCTCTACATGCTTTTGATTATGATAAATTAGCAAAAAATAAATTTGGGGTGGCAGAAATATTTGTCCGGCGGGCAGTCGATAAAGAAGAAATTATTACTTTAGACGGTCAAGAAAGGAACTTATCTGCTGAAGATCTATTAATTGCTGATTCTGTGGGACCATTGGCTATAGCCGGTATCAAAGGCGGAATGCGCGCATGTATTTCTGGAGACACAAAGAATATTGTTATTGAAGGAGCGAATTTTGACAGACGTTCGGTCTATAAAACAGCGAAACGTCTTGGAATAGATAGCGATGCGGCAAGGCGTTTTGGCGCCGGATTGCCAGCAAGCCAGATACCTTGGGCCGTTGATCGTGTAGCATCTTTGATTACACAAATAGCCGGCGGTTATGCCGTGGGCGGCATGGTTGACGAAGGTAATTTTAGAAATATCCCCGTCAAGGTCGTACTTTTTTTTGCGAAAGTGAACTCTCTTCTAGGCTTAGATTTGACCATGAAGGAGGTAATTTATATTTTGAAGACCATAGGATGCGAAATTTCAATTTTAAAAAATAAGACTTTGAAGGTTGTATTGCCGGTCAATCGTTTAGATCTGACAAATCAAGAAGATCTGATTGAAGAAATAGGGCGCCTGTTAGGTTATGGAAAAATTATGGCACAAGCGCCAAAGACGCTGTCCTCGCCGGCCGCAATCAATGACGCCTGGTTTATTAGAAATAAGGCTAAAGACGTTTTGATGAGATCCGGATTCACCGAATTAAGAGCTTACTCATTTATGGGCGATGTTATAGCCAGCGCCTTTGGGTTTGGCGCACATGATCTGATAGAAATATATAATCCTATAGCCGACGATAAAAGATATCTGCGGCCTTCAATTTCGCCGCGTTTAGTGATTTCTGCTGTTGAAAATTTGAAGTACTCGGATCATATAGGTGTTTTTGAAATCGGAAACGTTTTTGAATGGAAGAAGGCGCGCGCCGCGGAGAAAGAGCATTTATCCGCTGTTCGCATAGTTAAAAACGAAAGTAATCCCGTGGATAATTTTAGGATTATGAAAGGCCTTATCAATGATTTATTATTATCTTTGGGCATAAGCGATTGTTCCTGGCGGCCTATTGCCAATGTCTTTAAAGATCGATATCTGTTTTGGGGTCATAACAGCTCGGCTATTTTAGAAATTGACGGCAAGCCCATTGGCGCGGTAGGTGTTTTGGAGAGCGATATTTCATCTAGTTTTGGATGGCCCGAAAACATTGTTGTTGCCGAAATAGATTTTTCCATTCTTAGGGAAGAAGTCTCTGAAGAGCATGAGTATAGATTGCCCTCGAAATATCCCGAAGCCGTAAGAGATATAGCCGTGCTGGTTGATATTTCTGTTTTGGTTGATGAGGTGGGTCAGGAGATTGCGCGCATAGGCAAAAATTTGGTCCGCGATATAGAACTTTTTGATTACTATGAGGGTGAAAATTTACCAGAAGGCAAGAAAAGTCTTGCTTTCCACATAATTTATCAGTCGGATAAAAAAACCCTAAGCGGACAGGAGATAGATAAATTGCACAAGAAGATAATTAAAGTCTTAACAGCTCGAGGCTGGGAAGTAAGGTAATATGCGGTGGGAACAATTCTACAACCCAAAAGAAATGCCTATAGGCGAAAGACAGCAAAAAGATGAGTTGGAACTGGAACAATACAGGGCATTCCATGAGGTGTATGAGCCGATTCTTGATAAACTCATTGGTCAGATGCGCAGCGAGATAGAAAGCAATAGATACGCTGCAGTAATAGGTGATGATCGCAGTGGTCGTTTGCCGGCAATGGCCGTTCACGGGATAATGGCAAACGTGGCTCGTGATTACGATACCGTACCACCAAAAATGTTTTTCATACATCATCCAAAAATGCCATTGCCCGGCCCCAAAGGCCTAGATCAACGCGTAGAAGATATTAAAAATAGCATTGGTGAAAATAGGGTTTTGGTCGTTACCGACTATATTGAAACCGGCTCTACTCTACGAAAGATAATTACGTACCTTGAATTTCACAAGATACCGTTTGATGTTGCGGCTTTATCCCGGAAGTCTCTGGGGACTATTATTAAGTTTGATGAGAAAAAGCAAATGCCCAAAGACTCCAAGTTATTTTTGGGAGAAGATAACAGCGACAAAGGTCTTATTTTTTGGACGCGCATGCGTTCTGATGAGCGCATGCCGGATCACATTAAGCGTAATGATACTGGCCTGGTCAAAAGCGAGCATGACGCTATAGCGCAAATAGATAGCCGTGCCGACAGAGCTTTGGTAACATCGGCTCGCGAATTAAACAATGAAATAGCCCATAAATTGTATGAAAAATATTTTAGAAATGATGAATTAAATAAACAAGATGCCTAAAGATAAAAAGAAGAAAAAATTAAACACCGCGCCTATTAATCAAGAAACGGAAAACGGAAATAAGGGCGGCAGCTACACAGCCAAAGACATATATGTTTTGGAGGGTTTGGAGCCGGTTCGTAAGCGTCCGGGCATGTATATTGGCTCTACTGGCCTGGATGGTTTGCATCATCTCGTATGGGAGGTTGTAGATAATTCAATTGATGAAGCTATGGCTGGATACGCAACGGATATCGAGATAAGGATATACGAAGACGGCAAAAAAGTACGGGTAACCGATAACGGCCGCGGTATTCCGGTTGAAACTCACGCCCAGACCAAAAAATCAGCTCTTGAAACCGTCATGTGTACCTTGCATGCCGGCGGAAAATTCGGAGGACAATCTTATAAAGTCGCCGGCGGCTTGCACGGTGTTGGAGTTTCCGTTGTTAACGCTCTTTCCGTTAATTTACGCGCCGAGGTATGCCGTGACGGCAGATTGTGGATGCAAGAATATGTCCGCGGTAAACCAAAGGCTGCTGTTAAAAAAATAGATACATGTTCCGGAACAGGTACCGCCATTACATTTGAGCCAGACCCCGAAATATTTAAAGAAATTCGTTTTGATTTTAACCGGATACTCGCACATTTAAGAGAACAGGCTTATTTAACGCGTAAAGTTAAAATTATTGCGGTTGACGAGCGTACAAAATTTTCTTACACTTTTTATTTTGAAGGCGGAATCTCAGCGTTTATAAACTATCTTTCTGGTGATAAACAAACATTACAACAAGAGATTTGCTATGTTAGCGAAGAGAAAGAAGGTGTTTTGGTTGAAGTGGCTTTTCGTTACGCGGATGATATCCAGGGGTTTGAAATGGGCTTTGCCAATAACATACATACCGGTGATGGGGGTTCGCACATAACTGGTTTCCGTGTTGCGTTAACTCGCGCACTGAATGATTATGCCCGTAAAAACGGATTGCTTAAGGAATCAGAAGAAAATCTTAGCGGAGATGATGTTAGAGAGGGCCTTATTGCGGTTGTATCAGTTAAATTGAGAGAACCGCAATTTGAAGGTCAGACCAAGGCAAGGCTTGGGAACCCAGAAGCCCGGACAGCTGTTGAGGCCGTGTTGGGTGAGGGTATCTATAGGTTTTTAGAAAAAAACCCTCAAGATGCCAGAGCCATTCTTGGTAAATCAATTCTTGCGGCCAAGGCCCGTCTTGCTGCCAAGGCAGCCAGGGAAACGGTTTTGCGTAAGGGCGTTTTGGATGGTCTAACTTTACCTGGTAAGCTTGCCGATTGTTCGTCGCGGGACCCGGAAGAATCCGAATTATTTATTGTTGAAGGCGACAGCGCTGGCGGTTCTGCCAAACAAGGCAGGGACCGTAAATTTCAGGCCATATTGCCACTTCGCGGCAAAATCCTTAATGTTGAAAAGAGTCGCCTGGACCATGCTCTTGAATCAAAAGAGATAAAGGCGCTTATCATCGCTTTGGGTACAGCTATTGCTTCAGATTTTAATCTTGAAAAATTGCGCTACAAACGGATAATTATAATGACCGATGCCGATGTTGATGGCGCGCACATAAGAACACTTTTGCTGACATTATTTTTCAGATATCTGCCCGCCATAGTAGAAAGCGGATATTTGTATATTGCCCAACCGCCGCTATATCGTCTTCAGAAAGCCAAGGAAATTCACTACGCCTATTCGGATGAAGAAAAGAATAAAATTGTTCAGCGTCTGCGGGCATTGAAAGCAGATAAAGTCATTAAGAACGCAAAGGGCAACAAGATTGCAAATGAACCGTCCGATGGAAAAGACGAATTGGCAGAGAACGCAGTTGAACCAGTGGCTGTTGGCACAGACGGCATACTTATCCAGCGCTATAAGGGTTTGGGTGAAATGAATCCGAATCAGTTATGGGAAACAACCATGGACCCCTCATCTCGTGTTTTAAAACAAATCACTATCGATGACGCTAAAGCCGCTGATAAACTTTTTGATATTTTAATGGGCTCGGAGGTTGCGCCGAGGAAGAAGTTTATACAAACCCACGCTAAAACAGTACAAAATCTGGATATATAAATCTATGAATATTAAATTATAACCTCAACAATGCAAACATCATTTAAAAACACAAAGCTTATAAATGATCCTCTCTGGGGGCTTATCGATATAACTGACTTTTTGCCTATGATCGATGTGCCACAATTTCAAGCGTTAGGCTTTAAGTATCAACTTGGTATAACCAGCCTACTTTTCCCATCAGCTACGCATACACGTAAACAACATTCATTCGGCGCTTTTCGCAGAACTCAGCAACTCGCCGATAGATGGCTGCACAAGGGTTTTATAAATCAAGATGAGGCAAAATTAATTGTAGCTTTTGCTCTATGGCACGACATTGGTCACGGCCCCTTTTCGCATGTTTCTGAAGAAGTGACCAAAGAGCTTTATGGCACGGATCATGATCAGCACGGTTCTTTGTTGATAGATAATCTTCAAGACGCGGTTAAGGCAGTAAATATTGATTTTGATCAACTCAAAAAACTTTTTACACACGAAAACCCTCTTTACCTAGCCGTTCATGACAAAAATTTAGGCACCGAGAAGTTAGATTATCTTTCTCGCGATGCTTATTACACTTTGGGCGAGATACCGGGCGTTGAATACTTGGCCTATCACACCTATTTTATTGATGGGAAGGTAGTAATAGACGAAAGAGCCATAGATCAGGCTAAAGCCATCCAAGAGTTTTACGTCAAAATGTACAAGAATGTTTATTTGCGTAAAAATTCAACTATTGCTCAGCGTTTAATACAGAAAATGATACTTGAATTGCTGCGAGAAATAAAAATGTCTGAAGATGATTTCTGGGCTCTTACCGATTTTGGTCTGCTGGGCCTATTTGAGACTTCAGAAAATAATTCCGTCCGACAATATTATCAGCGTTTCATAAGGCGCGATCTGCCAAAAAATGCTATAGCCATTCGTTCAGAAAAATTCGCATTCATAGAAGAAATTGCTCATAAGCCCCAAAATATTTTTGGTGTTGCCGAAGATGTTATGCAGAAGTTGATATCTTCGGAGAGATTTGCCACGCCCAGTAAATTAGAAGTTTTGGAAAGAGATATCGAGAAACTTGCTTCCTTGCCGGCTAATAGTATTTTAGTTGTTCCTCCAACTTCGGTTGCGCGTTTTGTGCCAAAAGACATTAATATTTATATGACCGGAGGGAAAATTGCTACTTTGAGCAATTATTTTGAAGATCATTTCAAGGCACTTGAAGAAGAAGGGCGTTCTTACGTAGTAATGCGTGTATGTGTTTTTGAGGAAAACAGATTAGCGTTAAGCGAACCGGCAATAGCCCAAAAAATAAAAGATTATATCTTGTCGCTGGTTTAAAAGCCTCAATTTTAGCGGCATACGCCAGCGCATCCCAAGTCTTGACAGATTTATTCTGTGCGCTATTCTAATTTTAGCGAAGGCCCCTGGCGGGCGTTTTTTTAAATTCATTAAAATAAGGTTTATATGTTTAAATTTGTTTCGCCTATAATTCAATATTTACGTGAAGTGGTTCAAGAATTAAGAAAGGTTAGTTGGCTTGACCGTAAGCAACTGGTGGCTTATACCTTCGTTGTAATTATTGGCTCTTTATTTGTTGGACTGATTTTGGGCGGTTTAGATTTTGTTTTCCAACAGGCCATAACACGTTTTATCGATTTGACTATTTAAAATTATGCCAAAACAAACTGGTGAACATGGTCGGCATTGGTATGCCTTGCATACTTATTCCGGATATGAAGATGCTGTGGCCAGAAATTTAAAGCAGCGCATTGAATCTCTTGGAATGGAAGACAAGATTTTTCAGGTAATAGTTCCTAAAGAAAAAAGGATTCAGATCAAGAATAGTAAGCGCAAAATGATAGAAGAAAGAATTTATCCCGGATATGTTTTGGTTGAAATGATTGTTACCGACGATTCCTGGTACGTTGCCAGGAATACTCCACGTGTGACTGGTTTTGTTGGTTCTGGTACCACGCCAACGCCCCTTTCACAGGAAGAAGTTGATGCTTTGATGAAGCGCATGGGCGTTGAGGAACCCAAATATAAAGTGGATGTTAATATTGGCGACGCCGTACGTATTAACGATGGACCATTCAAGGATTTTGATGGACGAGTGGATGAGGTTGACGAAGCCCGCGGTAAGGTTAAAGTATTAGTGTCTATGTTTGGAAGAGAAACGCCCGTTGAGTTGGATTACTTGCAGATTAAGAGAATATAATTAGATAAAAATATTAAGCACGAAGCACGAAATTCGAAACAAATTCTAAATCCGAATACCAAAATTATAAACACGTTTTTGGAATTTGAATTTTTATCATTTGATATCGTTTCGGATTTCGATATTCGAATTTCGGATTTGATTATTATGCCTAAACCCATCAAAACAATCGTTAAACTTCAAATATCAGCAGGGCAAGCCACTCCCGCGCCTCCGGTTGGAACGGCTCTCGGGCCGCACGGCCTCAATATTCAGGATTTTGTTCTAAAGTTTAATGAGGCCACGCGAGATAAAACCGGTTCTATAATTCCAGTTGAAGTTACTGTCTTTGAAGACAGGACATTTGAAATGAAGCTTAAAACTCCGCCGACCTCAGATCTTTTGCGTAAAGCCGCAGGAGTGGAAAAGGGTTCCGGAGTGCCCAACAAAACCAAGGTGGGCAAAATCAATAAAATGCAAATACGCAAGATAGCCGAAGATAAAATGCCCGACTTAAACACTAAAGATTTAGACGCTGCCAGTAAAATCGTAGAAGGTACCGCAAGAAGTATGGGAATAACAGTAGAGTAATTAAAAATACAAAATTTGGTTATTCGTCCCGACGCCTTGTCGGGACGAATTTCATAAATTTTAATATTTAATACTTGTTTTATGCGAACCAATCCTTATCCAGGATTTTTCATCGTTCTTGAAGGTATTGATCGTTCAGGGAAGCATACCCAAGGACAGCTGATTTCAGCATATTTGCGTCAGCAAGGCGCGGAGGCGCTTTTTACACATGAGCCTTGGTGGGGGAATATTACCGATAATGATCGGCGCCTTGAACGCATTATTAAAAATGAAGAGACGGCATCTGTGGCTGAAATACAAAAATTGTTTATTGATAATCGCAGGCGGCATTTGACAGAAGAAATCAACCCTAAACTTAACCGCGCGGGCCGTTCAGGCTCTGAAGAGTCTTCAGACTCGATGAGCTCGAAGAGTCGGACGGCTGTTGTATGTGAGCGTTATTTTTTATCTACTTTGGCGTATGGCATTGCTACAAATGCGGCTTCGTTTGACGAATTGCTTAAAACTCACGAAACAATGGAAGGATTCATTTTGCCCGATTTAACCCTCCTTTTTGATATCAGTGCTAAGGTAGCAATTCAGCGTCTTGGCCCCAAAGCCGATGTTTTTGAGAAAGAGCCATTATTGGAAGTCGTTCGGAGCCAATATATTTCTCTTGCAAATTTATTCAGCGATGCTACAACTGTAATAATTGATGGCACAGGAAGTGAAGATGAAGTATTCACTTCACTCCTGCCGTACCTTGAAAAAGCCATAAGAGAAAAATATGGCCAAAAGGAGTAAATAATGCGTCAATATCTTGATTTGTTGCGCGATGTTAGAGATAACGGCGTCACCAAACAAGACCGTACGGGCACCGGAGCCATTAGTGTTTTTGGCCGGCAGGTGCGTTTCGACCTTTCTCAAGGCTTCCCCTTGCTAACTACCAAGCGTATTTATCCGAAGGTTCTTATTCACGAACTCATTTGGTTTTTGAGGGGTAGTACCAACATTAAATATCTTGTCCGCAACGGCGTGCACATTTGGGATGACTGGCCCTATCAGACATATTGTCATGAACAGGAACAACACCCAGAACTTTACAAGTCCTTAACTCAAAAAGAATTCGCTGATTTAATAGCAGTTGATGATGATTTCGCCGATCAATGGGGGAAACTCGGTCCGGTTTATGGCGCGCAGTGGAGGCACTGGGACGCACCGAACGGAAAGACAATAGATCAGATTTCCCAAGTTATCAAAAAAATTAAAAATGATCCAAATAGCCGTCGTTTAATAGTTAACGCCTGGAATGTTGCTAGTATAGATAAAATGAAACTCCCGCCATGTCATACGCTTTTCCAATTTTACGTAGCAAACGGTAAGTTATCGTGTTTATTGTATCAACGTAGCGCCGACATGTTCCTTGGCGTTCCGTACAATATTGCCTCATACGCTTTGCTTACAACGATGTTCGCGCAAGTTACCGGATATGAACCAGGCGAATTCATCCATACTTTTGGCGATACACATATTTATCTAAACCACTTAGAGCAGGCTGAAGAGCAACTGTCGCGTGAGCCAAGGGTCTTACCACGAATGGAATTGAACCCGGACATTAAATCAATCTTCGATTTCAAATACGAAGATTTCAAACTTGTTGGTTACGATCCGCTTCCGACAATCAAGGCGTCGGTGTCGGTATGATTATTTCCGTCATAGTAGCTTTCAGCCGCAACAGAGTTATCGGCAATAATAATACTCTGCCTTGGCATTTACCGGAAGATCTAAAACGCTTTAGAGAATTGACTTATGGTCACACAGTTATTATGGGGCGCAAAACCCATGAATCTATAGGTAAAGTCTTGCCCGGAAGAACAAATATCATCATAACCTCTAAAGAGGATTATAAAGCCGAAGGATGCATTATAGCCGGATCTTTAGATGAAGCCATCAAGATCGCCGACGGCGATTCTGAGGTTTTTATTATCGGTGGAGCTAACGTATATAAGCAGGCTATGGCCATAGCTGACAGGCTTTATGTAACTTTCATTAAGGAAGAATTTGAAGGTGATGCCTTTTTCCCTGAGATAAATGAAGATATTTGGCAGATACGTTCAAAAACCGATTACTGTAAGAATCCGATGGATCCGTATAATTTTTCTTTTATTACATATGTAAGAAGAGAAAAAAATTAAACCGCTCTTTAAAAAGAACGGTTTTTACTTAGTTTGGGTAGCTGGCGGAAATCCCAAAGAGGTTTTATAATTGTTTTGTATGCCAGGTAGTGAAAATGCGACAATTCGCTAAAAGGCGAATAATAAATTGCCTGGTTAACAGATCTATATCTTTAAAATGCTTAATTATAGAGATCTGACATTAATTATCCTCAAAAGTCGCATTTCTACTACCTAGTATGCCCAGTAATACAACTTCCAGTTAAGTTAGCCGATGCATTTAAATAGCACTATTTTCATGAAATCCGTTGCATATATTAATTATCTAAACAAAAACGCTAACAAACGCTGCGCGTTTGTTGCTGGAAGTTGATATACTGGGTATGTCAAAAGAACTTGAAGCCGTTATCGGCCTGGAAATACATAGCGAACTCAAAACAGCAACGAAAATGTTTTGTTTTTCTAAGAATGATCCAGACGAAAAACATCCCAATGTTAACGTTTGTCCGGTATGTTTGGGGCATCCGGGCACATTGCCGGTTATCAACCAGAAGGCCACAGAATTGGTTCAAAGAGTTGGTGCCGCGTTGCAATGCAAGTTGGCCGAATTTTCAAAGTTCGACCGAAAAAATTATTTTTATCCCGATTTGCCAAAAGGTTATCAAATATCCCAATATGATCTTCCGTTATGTGGTGAGGGTCATTTAGATATTTTGCCCCAAGGCGCTAATGCCCCGCGCAAGATACGCATTGAGCGCATTCACCTTGAAGAAGATACCGGTAGACTTTTGCATCCGGAAAACAGTAAAGAAAGCTTAGTGGATTTTAATCGAGCCGGAATGCCGCTTATGGAACTTGTCACCAAACCAGATATACGTTCGGGGAAAGAAGCTAGAGCTTTTGCTGAAGAGTTGCAGTTAATACTTCAGTATCTCGGTGCTTCCGATGCCAATATGGAGAAGGGACAGATGCGTATTGAAGTGAATTTATCGTTGCGTGAAAAAGGCGTGGAACAGTTAGGCACAAAAGTTGAGGTTAAAAATTTAAATTCATTTCGTTCGGTTGAAAGAGCAGTTGAATTTGAGATTGAAAGGCAAAAAGCAATTTTGGAAGAAGGAGGGCGTGTCATACAAGAAACCCGCGGTTGGCACGACGTCAAACAGATAACTTTTTCCCAGCGTCAAAAAGAAGAAGCGCACGATTACCGTTATTTTCCTGAACCCGATTTGCCACCCATGCGTTTCGCACATGATTATTTTGAAAATTTAAAAGCCATGCTGCCGGAATTGCCCGTATCGCGTAGAAACCGTTTCATTGCCGAATATATAATTTCACCTAAAGAAGCTGAAGTTTTGGTGGTTGACAAGAAAATGGGGGAATATTTTGAAGAAATGGTCAGTGAACTTCAGGCTTGGTATGGAGCTGAGGGAAAAGATTTTGAACAAAATAAACTTATTAAGTTGGCATCAAGTTATCTTTTATCAGATTTGCGCGGAATAATGTCTGAAAAACTTGCGGTTATTGAAGATTTAAGAATAACGCCCGAGGATTTTGCCGAATTAATCAAACTTATCGCGCAGGATAAGATATCGTCGCGCGCGGCCAAAGATGTTTTGCTTGAAATGTTTGAAACCGGAGCCGATCCCCACGAAATAATAAAAGCGAAAGATATAGGGCAAACGGGGGATGAAGAATTTTTGGGTAAGGAGACAGATAAAGTCTTAGCCGAAAATCCAAAAGCCGTTGAAGATTTTAAAACAGGTAAACCAAACGCCATGCAGTTTTTAATAGGCAAGGTTATGATGGCCACTAAAGGCCGAGCCAATCCCAAGGTGGTTAAAGAATTACTGGATAAGAAAATAAACAATTTGTAAGGTTTAAAAAATGTAAGCTACAAGATCATATCTGACACTTTTCTAGTTTTTCCATAGGCGTAAGCCCCTCGATCCCCAGATGCTCACGTTCGTTGTT
>MHSR01000016.1 GCA_001822815.1 Candidatus Terrybacteria bacterium RIFCSPHIGHO2_01_FULL_43_35 | reverse complement strand
TCTGGGGATCGAGGGGCTTACGCCTATGGAAAAACTAGAAAAGTGTCAGATATGATCTTGTAGCTTACAAAAATTCCATCTTTAAAATGATGTTTGTTTGTAAAAATCGCAATACGTAAGTTGCGATATAGACTTATAAACAAAAACTCGCGTAGTTTGCGCGAGGTGTTTGTCTTATATAGTTTCGAGTTTGCCGTCTAGCTTGGCCAGATATCCTTCAACGGGTAGACCGGTTTCGGCTTCAATGGCTTTACGGGCTAGCGCTATTTTTTCGCGGTGAGCTGTTTTTTCGTCGTCAAATGATTCAAATGACGAAGAACCTCCATATACGCCGCAATCTTCATGGTCCACAATCACAACTTTTTTGATGCCGTGAAGATTCTGAGAAATATTTATGGCATCAAGAAGTGGCCTAAATGCCGAATGTTTCTCAGAAGATAGACTCGATGAAGCGCCTGGATAGACCACGAGATCATATGATTTTAGACCTATTTTTTTAAGGCTATTCTGAACATTTTCACGGAAACGAAAATCAATACACATTAAAACGAGTACATCGCATTTGTTGTGTTGTCCGCTTGTGTTCATATGGCCTCGTAATAATGAGCTTTTTTGTTTATTGATTATATGGTTATTATACTAAGAGTCAATTCTGTTAGAGACCGCGCCCGCGCGTAAGCGCGCACAAAGTGTCTGCGGGGCGGGCTGTCTCTAACGGGATCAATCCTTATTCTTCAAACGAGCTTTTGCCTCGGGCATGTTTGCGCGCCACTTTTATGCGCGAAAGCGCGCGTTCAAATGCGGCTGTGGCATCGGCAAATTTAACCTCATCAGTATTTTTATATTCCTCCATAGCCTTGCGCGCGCGTTCGTGGGCTTCTTGCGCTTGTTTCATATCTATTTCTTCAACTCGTTCTGCCGCATCAGCCAGAATAATAACGCGGGTTTTGTTTTCGCCGGGCAAAGACGGTTTAACTTCAACGAATCCCCCGCTTACGGCCATTGGGATTACTTGACCTTCTCTACGCACAATTAACTCTCCGCTTGATAACGCGGAAACAATAGGAATATGCCCGGGCAAAATTGTAATTTCACCGTCTTTGGTTTGAACGGTTATGGAATCAATCTCGTCTTTTAAAGCCGTTTTTTCCGGCGTTGTAATTTCGAAATGTATTTTGGTCATTAATTTTTGCCAACTTCATCAATTGAACCTCTTAGATAAAATTCCTGTTCGGGAATGCCGTCGTGTTTACCATCCAAAATTTCTCTGAAACTACGGACGGTGTCTTTAAGCGAAACGTATTTGCCTTCGCGACCAGTAAAAGTTTCGGCAACAAAGAACGGCTGTGATAAGAAACGCTGGATGCGCCGCGCGCGGCTTACGGTTATTTTGTCGTCATCGGATAATTCTTCAAACCCTAAAATAGCAATGATGTCTTGTAAATCTTTATAGCGTTGCAATACTTTCTGCACGCCTCGTGCTACATCATAATGCTCCTGGCCTATGTATTCTGGAGCCAAAATCGTTGAGTTTGAATCCAGAGGATCTACTGCCGGATAAATGCCCAATTCAGCCAATTGACGCGACAACACTATGGTTGAATCCAAATGCGCAAATGTCGTTGCCGGAGCGGGATCGGTTAAATCATCGGCAGGAACATAAACCGCCTGAACGGAAGTAATAGAACCCTTATCGGTTGATGTAATTCTTTCCTGCAATTCGCCCATTTCTGTAGCTAGGGTTGGCTGATAGCCTACCGCCGAAGGAATGCGTCCAAGCAAAGCCGAAACTTCGGAACCGGCTTGGGTAAAACGGAAAATGTTGTCTATAAAAAGAAGCACATCTTGCCTTTCTTCATCGCGGAAGTATTCGGCCATGGTAAGACCGGTTAAACCAACGCGCAGACGAGAGCCGGGCGGTTCATTCATCTGGCCAAAAACCATTGCGGTTTTATCAATAACGCCCGATCCTTTCATCTCATGCCAAAGATCATTGCCTTCGCGAGTTCTTTCACCCACTCCGGCAAATACAGAAACCCCTCCATGCTCTTTGGCTATATTACGTATAAGTTCCATTATAATTACGGTTTTGCCAACTCCTGCGCCGCCAAACATCCCAACCTTGCCACCCTTAACTACAGGAGCGATCAAATCAATGACCTTAATGCCGGTTTCTAAAATCTCTGTTTTGGTAGATTGCGAAACAAACGATGGCGATTTGCGATGAATTGGATATCTTTTACCAACCTTAACCTGTTCACCATTATCTACGGTTTCGCCCACCACGTTAAAAATGCGGCCTAGGGTCTCTTTACCTACAGGAACAGATATTGGTGCTCCGGTTGCATTTACGTCTTGTCCGCGTTTCAAGCCATCGGTTGCGCCCAAGGCAACACAACGCACAACTCTATCACCCAACTGCTGAGCGACTTCAAGTACCAATTTGGCATTTTCTCGCTCTATTTCTAAAGCATGATAAATTTCAGGCAAACCTTTGGTTTGTTCGAATTCTACGTCCACAACCGGCCCTATAACTTGTAAGATTTTTCCTTGCATGTTTAAGAATTAAAAATTAGCATTTATTTCACTGCCATCCTGCCGCCAATTATATCCGCCAAATCGGCGGTAATTGAAGCCTGGCGCAATGAATTATAAGTAAGGGTAAGATCATTAATGATGTCGCGCGCTGAATCAGAAGCGTTTTTCATGTTCACCATGCGCGCCGAGTGCTCTGATGCCAGATTTTCAACTATTGATTGATAAACCTGCAGTTCTATCAAGCGCGGTAAAAGAGAACTCAAAATCTCTTCGGGCGAAGGCTCAAACAAAATTTCCGTTTTATTGTTTCTCTCACTGTCTTTGGTATTTATATCAAGTTTAACTCCGCCGCTTAATACAACATTATATGGCGTCAGCGGTAAAAGTTGTTTTGAACGTATTTTGTATTGAAGCGTTGATATGAAATCGGCATAAACAACGATAACGCGTGAAACTTCACTGGCCAAAAATTTATCCATAACTATTTTAGCTATGGGCCGTATCGCATTAAAATCTGGCTGATTTTCAAAACTGTCAAAAGAAGCCAGAACATTAAATCCTTGACGCAATAAGGAGCGCAAGCCTTTACGACCAACGGCAACAAAAGAATAATTATTCTTATCGCTCTTAGCTAAATTTAAAGCCTCGTTCACTAATTGCGAATTAAGGGAGCCGCACAATCCCCTATTTGAGGTTATCAAAATAATAAGCTGTTTTGTTTGGTTTTCATTTTCTGTATAGGAACCCAAAAATTTAATATACGAACCGACCTGTTCTTCAGATAAACTTTTATCCTTGCCATAAAGCGAAGAAAGTATTTCCCAAGCCAAATCCGCATACGGTCGAGATGCCAAAGCGGCCAGTTGCGCCTTGCGCATCTTGCTTGCGGCAATCATCTCCATGGCTTTGGTTATCTGCCGAATGGATTTAGTCGCTTTGATCCTTCTTCTTAATTCGCGAGTGTTTTGTGCCATCGTTGCTTCTCGCCACTGCGAGATTGCAACGATGTGCATACCAAGCGCAGCGAGGGATTATCTTAATAAAATTATTCAATAAATTTAAAGGTGGAAAGGATTTGCCCAATAAGTTGGGCGGTTTTATCGGTTCTGGGACCACTAGTCTGATTCTCATAGAAAGATATATCGTATAAATATCGGCCTTTAAAAGCGATGATTTGGGTTGTTGCTCCGTCACCCGACCATACGAGTCTTTCTAACGAGGTAACGTTATCAAGGATGTAATCTTTAACCTCAAAAACAAACCCGCTTGGGGCGCGGAAATCGTTCAACGTTTTTCCAGATTCATTTTTCTCACAAAATATTGTGACCTGCTCATAGACATTACTACTGTCTGGTCCGTTAAGAAAAACGTTGGTTAATTGAGCGATGAGTCCCGAACCAGAAAACTCTATTGTCCAATCTTCCGGATATTTTATATTATAGCCGCATTTATCGTTGCGATACGTTTTCCAGTTTGCGGTATCTATCTCACCAGAACTTAGCTGCTCTTTTGCTTTCGCTGCTTTAATAATGGCTTCGGTGCGCTCCATATAATGTTGACGGGCTTCGTTAAGTTTTATATGCGCATTGTTGACCCTAATTTCTGTTAATACGGTTTCTTGCCAAAGTATAAAAAGCTCGGATGAAATAAGTATTGCGCCTATAATAACAATTACCCTTTTAAGAGGGGCTTTAAACGCGATCATATAATTTTATTGTAATCTTCAATAGCTTGCTTCACGGCACTCTCTGTTTCGTCATCTAAATTTTTGGTGTCTCGTATATTTGTCAGAATTTTTTCGTTTTGTCGTTTTAAATATTCAATAAATCCGCTTTCCCAATCACGCACTTTATCTGGCGCAATGGTGTCCAAATGTCCATTAACTCCCGCATAAAGTACTACAACTTGTTCTTCCATTGACGCTGGCGCATATTGACCCTGCTTCAGGAGTTCGGTTAAGCGTTTGCCGCGCTCAAGCTGTTTCTTAGTTGCTTCATCCAAATCCTGTGCAAACTGTGCGAATACTGCAAGTTCGCGATATTGCGCCAAATCAAGACGCAATTTGCCGGCAACTTTTTTCATTGCTTTGGTTTGCGCCGCAGAACCCACGCGAGAAACGGATAAACCCACGTTTAAAGCCGGCCTAATACCTTGATAAAAAAGCTCGCTCTCAAGGTAAATTTGACCATCGGTTATTGAAATAACGTTTGTGGGAATATACGCGGAAATATCACCGGTTTGTGTTTCTATTATGGGCAAAGCGGTTAAAGAACCACCGCCGTATTCTTTAGACATACGCGCGGCGCGCTCAAGCAAACGTGAATGCAGATAAAATACATCACCCGGATATGCCTCCCGACCCGGAGAACGTTCAAGCAGCAAACTTACCTGCCTATATGCCCATGCGTGGCGGGATAAATCGTCATAAACAACCAAAGCGTCTTTCCCTTGATCCATAAAATATTCACCCATAGCGCATCCAGCATATGGCGCAATGTATGAAAATGCGGCTGGATCAGAGGCGGAGGCCACAACAACAATTGTATTATCCAAAGCTCCGCGTTTTTCAAGTTCTGTAACTATTTTCACCACGCGTGACATTTTCTGGCCTATGGCAACATAGATTGATTTAACTCCAGTATTTTTTTGATTTAATACCGCATCTACGGCTATTGCCGTTTTGCCAGTCTGTCTGTCACCAATTATAAGTTCGCGTTGACCGCGACCTATTGGAATCATGGCATCTATTGCTTTAATGCCCGTTGCTAAAGAAGTATCCACAGATTTTCTTGTGACAACGCCGGGCGCAATTCTTTCAAGCGGATTATATTTACTAGCTTTTATTGGACCCTTGCCGTCCAATGGTTCGCCCAAAGGATTAACTACTCGTCCCAAAAACGTATCGCCAACAGGAACTGATAATATCTTGCCGGTACCAACAACCTCGTCTCCTTCATTTATTTTCTCCCAATCGCCCAAAACGATTGCTCCAACCTGATCGGCATCAAGATTAAGGGCCATTGCCGATACCTCGCCTTCATGCGCTCGAACAATAAGCATTTCCAAAGCGCCTGTGGAATAAAGTCCGGATATGCGGATCACGCCGTCCTTAACCAAAAGGACGCGGCCAGTCTCTTCGGCACGAACTTTTAGTTTTGCGCCAGCAATTTCTTTTTTCAGTTCATCAATAAGCTTTTTGGTATCCATCCCGTTAGAAACAGGAAGCGCTTTACGAAAGACACTAAAGCGCTTCCGTAATAATTCGCAAAACCTGTTTTAAAGATTAATCACTTATTATATCTCGTAAATTTTCTATTGCCCGCTATGTGTTTCTAACGGGATCCACGATATTTCAATTATTTATACCTTTGAACAGCTGCTCAAACATTCTTCGAACCGTTGCATCAACCACTTTATCACCTATCTTCATTTTTAAACCTCCAAGCAAACTATTGTCTTTTATGTGCTCTAGATCTCCGGCAAGGGAACCTGCCATTTTTGCTATATCTGCATCGGAAAGGTCACCTGCACTCTGAAATGTCATCGCTGTAATACCCTTACGTTTCATTGCTTCTTCCTTAATTGCCACAAGCAGATTACCGGCTTGCGACAATAAATTATTCGCCAAAAGGAAACCGACAAATTTTTTTATGGCCTTCGGCTGTTCGGAAATCGGAATTTTCTCTATTGAATCAAGAAAGGCGGCGGCAATCGCTTTTACATCAACTTCTTTACGCATATCTTATGTGTTCTTCATTATTTCAAGGGCTTCGTGCGCCAAACGCACGCTGTCTTTATTTGTTACTTCGCGGGCAAGAACTTTTTCTGCAGCAAGAATGGCAAGGCCAGCAATATCTTCTTTCGTTTTAGCCATAGCAAGCATTCGTTCTTTTTCTATTCCCGCAAGCGCCTTGTTCTTCATGGACATTAAGTCTTGTTCAAGTTGCGCGGTTGCCTCAACCCGAAGAGCATCTGCTTTTTTTATCGCCTCCACCAACAAATCATCGGCTTCTTTGCGCACACGGATCTTTTCTTCTTCTATTTCTTTTCCCAAATTTCTTTTGGCTTCTGCAAGCTCTTCCGCGCTCTTTATGGTATGCTTGGCCAATACTTGCCTATCAGAAATTATCTTCAGCAGGGGTTTATACAAAAACTTAGTCAAAACAAAGGCAAGTATTGCAAAATTAACCGTTTGCGCCAAAAGAAGACGCCAGTCTATTCCTAATTTTGTGAATAATTCAGTCATTAAATAAAACAGTCCTTTGGGCGGCGATTCCGTGAGCGAAATGGAGGGTGGGTGGGAGCGCCGAGTCTCGTGCGAGACGAGGCGATGCTTCGCGAACGGAGTTGCCGCCCAAAAATTTAAACGAACTTGATTATCAACGCTACCACCAATGCGTAAATGGCTATCGCTTCAGCAAACGCAATACCCAAAATCATTGTCGTCTGAATTTTAGGCGCGGCTTCGGGATTGCGCCCTATGGCTTCGAGGGCTTTGGCGGCAAGAAGGCCGATGCCTATGCCTGGCCCTATTGCGCCGACGCCAATTGCAAAAGCGGCTCCTAGAGATTTAAAATCAAGATTGGTTGCTAATTCTGTTGCTTCTGGCATTTTTTGAGGGTGTAGGGCGAAGATTGTAGGGGGTAGAAAACTAAACCCTAAACTCTATACCCTAAAACCTAAATGTGATTAATGATGTTCTGCTGTGGATATGGTTAAAAATACCAATGTTAACATAGCAAAAACTAAGGCTTGAATAAAGCCCACGAATAGTTCAAGGCCCAAAAACGGAATTGGTACTAAAAAGGGTATCAACCCTCCTATAACCAGTAAAAGCACTTCACCGGCGAATATGTTACCGAATAATCTAAAAGAAAAAGATATTATCTTTGAAAATTCGCTTATGCTTTCCAAGATGCCCACAAAGAAGGCTATGGGGCTTTTAAACGAAATAAATTTGCCTATGTGCGCTCTAAAACCAAGTACGAGAAAACCGAAGGTATGAGACGCTACAACGGCTATAAGGGCAATAGCCAAAGTGTTATTCAGATCAGTGTTCATGGGCCGCAAAATAGGTATAAACTCGCCGTTTTCTTTAATACCTACGCTGGCCAGGCCTGGTATAAGGCCCATCCAGTTGGCGGTAATGATAAATATAAAAATTGTGGCCACCAGCGGCAAAAACAGTTCTGATTTCTTACGATCTTGCGTTACGCTATCCATAAAATTTAATAACCTTTCAAAAATTATTTCCAATAAAGCTTGAAGTTTCCCGGGAATATTGGAGGCCTGACGATTAAAAACCAGTGCAACAGAAATTAAAATAGCCATTGCCAACCACGACATGAGCAAGCTGTTGGTTACAGGAAATCCCAAAACTGAGAATAATTTTTCGGCTGCTATAGAAATATGCATAATACTTATATTCCTTTAATAATCTCTCTTATTTTTCGGTATAAAAGCGCGACGGAAAGAAAAATAGACAAAATAATACCGCCTAACAAGAAAAGCGGCGAAGTGTCTAAAAACTTATCCGCCAAACGACCAATAATAGCCATTAACACCAACGGTATAACTATAGTATAACCCAGTTGCCAGCCCAAAGAAAAAGCCGAATAAAAAACCTTATTATTGTCCATCTTGTTCTCGTCCATATAATAACCTATAATACATTAAGCAAATTCAATATCTTACACAAAATGTAATCCTTCAACAAAACTGTTGGCATATGACTGTTAAACAAATCTACAATTTAGCCGTTGAACTGGGCCGAAAGGCGGACTTCAGATCCACAAAAGAAATCAGCAATCTTCTTAAGCGCGAAAAAGATAAATATAATAAGCTTTCTGATGATGATAAGAAATTCTTTGACGAAGAACGCTTAACTAACCCTTATTCCGACACAAGAATTTTATATGACAGCGGAAAGCCTGTCAAAAAAGTTCTGGCTGGAATAGACGCGGAAGCTTCAGAAATTTTACTTGCAGACCGTTTAGGAGATATTAACCTAGTTATAGGCCATCACCCCGAAGGTAAGGCTCTTGCACGTCTGGATGACGTAATGCACCTCCAAGCTGATGTTTTGGCTCAATATGGTGTGCCTATAAATGTGGCTGAATCACTTATGCATGTGCGGATATCCGAAGTAGCGCGCGGACTCTCACCATCAAACCACGAAAGAGCTGTACAAATAGCCGGACTCTTGAAAATATCTCTGATGTGCACTCACACCATAGCCGACAACATGGCCGCAATCTTCTTGCGCACAATAATAGATAAAGCCAAACCAGAATATGTCAGCGAATTAATGAAATTATTAAAAAATATTCCTGAATATCAAGCCGCCATGAAAGTAGGCGCAGGCCCCGCGCTTTTTGCCGGCTCCGAAGAAAGAAGGTGCGGCAAGATCGCATTAACCGAAATAACCGGCGGCACCGAAGGCTCTACAGAAATATATGAACGCCTGGCCCATGCCGGTATTGGCACAATAGTTGCAATGCATTTATCCGAGAAACACAAAGATGCGGCTCAAAAAGCACATATCAACGCGATTGTTGCCGGTCATATGTCTTCAGATTCAATAGGTATGAATCTCTTCCTAGACGAACTTGAAAAACGCGGCGTTGAGATTGTGTCTTGTTCGGGATTATTCAGAGTTTCGCGCGTGAAGAAAACTACAAAAAAATAATCTTGATAATAAAACACCCCGCATATGCGGGGTGTTTTTTAGATACGAATTAGAATACTTTTTACCGCATCTCTTGCGAAGGCGCTGGCGGCCTATCGATTACTTCCAATCCTCCTTCACCGAAATTTAATCGGTGGGCGTTGAGTATGCGATAAATTGCTAAGGTTTTAGGATCGTAATAACTTTGAATCATGTGACGGTCGTCATCTATTGTCGGTTTTAATTCTTCCCTATTTGATAAGCCTTCGGATATCTTTTGCCGCAAGACAGATAATAACAATACGCGATCTTCTTGAGACATTAGCGGATTTTTATCTCCAAACAAAACCCGGTATTGTGCTGCAAAATCGGCAGCTCTGTTCAGCGCGCCATCGGCTTCTTTTGCGCGCTTGGGATCATGGATTATTGCTAGTTGATCTTCAATGGCTATACGTAGTATTTCCTGAATCATTGGTTCAAATCTTTTATCCATACGTCTATCACCCGAAGCTATGGCATATAAATAAGCATATTCTGCTTTTGAGAAATAAAAACGGTCATTTAATTCTCCACCAACCAATTTTTTAATCCCCAAATCTATTGAATTCATGACTGTACTATCACGAAAAGTAGATGCTATTTCTTTTCGCCGGTTTTTACCAGTTTTTGCGCCTTCCCCAAGAACAACATCAAAAGCGGCCTCGCGCAGAGGGCCTTCATAGTGAGTGCGTAGACGATCTACCGTATCGGTCCAAACATTATCGCCAAATTCTTTCTTCAGATAAGGCAAAACGCCGCCTTCGGCTTCCTGTTCCAGGACGCGTTCTTGAGTCGCTCCCGAAACCCTTTCCATTTCGGCAGATTTAAATGCGTTTTCGTGGTTGAACATTTTAGAAAATTACTTTCTCCATCCGCATTTACCCAACGTGCTTATACAGCCGCAGGTGTATCCGTTATTGGACGGAAAATTAAAATTATAATCGCAAGTTGAGATATCGCCGTATTTTTCCGGCTGATTAGTACACATACCGTGCCCGCCGCCACAACCTTCACCCGCCCACGTGCACTGACTATCATACGTACAATTTCCTTCAGAATAGTCAAAAGTCGTTTCAAGAGAGGTGTTTTTTGGAGGCAAATTTTGCGTTTTTTGCAGCTGCTGTAAGTGTCTATGTATGGCTTCACTTCTATATTTACCTGCCTGCCACAAAACCGCTTCTGTGTTTTGTTCTTGAACTACATAAAAAAACATGCCGCTACTCAAAATAACCAACAAGGCTGCACCAAGCAAGTTTATAAGATCGTGGCTTCCAACTACTTTAGTCAATTTACTCATGTTATATTATTATATCATAAAATCGCTCCAAAACAAAAAGACCTTATTTTTTAAATAAGCAGAAAGAATCAAATAAAATTATATATAAAATCCTGATAGGGAATAAAACGCAGTAATTTGAACCCAAAACCCATCAAAATTCCTAGTTGCGAAGTAAATATCAAATAACCAAAAAGCATAAGTACGACGCCCGATACTGCGGACAGGGCCGGTAAGTATCTGTTGATAATTGAAAAATATTTTTGCGCCGAACCAAACAAAAAAGCCACGATTATAAACGGTATGGCCAGACCTAAAGAAAATGCTGTCAATAATTGCGCTCCGGTCCATATTGTTGCCGATGCGCTTGCCAGTGTTAAAACCGCTCCCAAAATCGGTCCGACGCAAGGAGTCCAACCGGCACCCAAAGCAATACCTAAAACAAAAGCTCGTGTTTTTGGATCAAAGCGGTTTATGTTTTTTAGACGTATCAAATTAAATCCTCTTATTTTTATTGCGCCAAGCATAGACAAACCAGCAACAAAAACCAGGATTCCTGCTATTTTAGTCAGCCAAAGACGGAAACCCGAAATCGAGGAGCCAATTAAGCCAAAACCAGCACCCAAAGATATAAAGACTGCGGCAAAACCCAAAATGAATAGAAGGCCATTAGCAACTATCTTCCATCGTAATTCTTTGCGCTTAAGATGATCCGATAGCTCATCGGCGGTTGCTCCGGATATCAAGCCCAAATATGCCGGTATCAAAGGGAAGGTGCATGGGGCGAAAAAAGTGATGAGACCAGATATAAATGCAGGTATAAAAAGCGAACTGACGTCGTACATAAAAACGTAAAATGCAAAACGAAAAGCTAAAAATTTAGCTAGTCGCCCGCGGAGGGTATTACATCAATAAATTTAAAGGTGGAGAGAATTTGAATAATGTCAATCATACCGTATGGTTCATATTCGGAAATAGTTAAATTTAGAGGCCTTATTGGATGCAAAAATTCATATATTTTCCATCCTTGGTGATATTGTGAAGTCTCGACGTGTCCGAAAAGCCAGCTATTTGGACCAATCTGTTCCTTTTTATCGTAAGGTTGAGGAGACGGATTCGCATATAATCTAGCATATAATTCAGGATAATTTTTTGCACGCCATTCTTCTATCAAACCGTCATCAAAGAAGAAACTTTCTATTCTGATAAAATTGTTGTGACAGTCTTGACTTGTTGGGATTGAATTAGATGCGGGGTATAAACAAATATTTCCTTCGCCCAATTGCGTAATGGACATTTCGTTTGGATATCGAAATTCAAAACCGTATGTATCGTCAAGATATATTCTCCATCCCGAACTATCCGTCTGTTCGGTTAATGCTTTTTTCTGATTTTTATTTGCTTTTTGCTGTGCTAACGCTTGATCCTGATTGGCTTTTTGCAATAACGCTTGTTCGTTCTGCGTGCTTTGCCAATACAAATAGCCGCCAGCGATAAGAATAATGATGGCGGTTATAGCTCCACCGAGCGCAATTAAAATGCGAGAACGAGTAAACATATGGTGCTTAATTTCTAATTTTATATTTATAAGTCGGCTGGCTTGCGAGCGGCCTCTGGAGAAGGACTATATTGCCATGAACGGCATTAATATAAAGAGGACTCCAGCAAGCCGCGAGTAAGCCTGCCGACTTACTCTTCCATCGCCCAAGCTTTAAAGTGTTCGTAGGGCACTGAGCCGCAAATATAGTTATTTGTAGCCGTATTGTAGAAAAACGGCACGCCGCCGCAAAAACCGCGGTCGTACTGCTCCATCAATTTAGCGTTCTCGTCATTATGCCACACCTCATATTTCTCTAAAGTTATATTAAGCTCGCGTTCCAAACGGTCAATAAGCGGTTTCATGGTCACGCAATGCGGGCATTCGGTACCGTAAAATTCCAATAAACGTTTTTTATTATCTTTTTCCATAACAATTATTCTTCGTTTTTGGCTTGAGAAGTAACCAACCGTAATTTTTCCTCTATTTTCCCAATATTTTTATCTACTTCATCTACGGCGTTGGTAGCGTTCTTCATATGCCCGCCTATCAACTTTATCTTCTTATCCAACTCAGATATATCTTTTTCAAACGCAAACAACGCACTCCGTATTTCTTTGGCGCTTTCCGCAATTTGCATGCCACGAAAACCCATTTCAATAGTTACCAAATAGGCAAAAAGAGTCGAGGGCGAAACGGGAATAACGCGCGAAGCAGATGCGTAATCCATTAATGACGGGATGGAGAGTATCGTCGCGTACATGCCCTCTGAAGGAATATACATCAAAGCAAAATCTGTTGTCTTTTCTTGGGGCAAAATGTATTTTTTGCGTATATCTTCAACCTTCTGTTTAACTGAAGCAGCAAAAGCTTTTTCTGTCGTATCTTTCTCTTCAGGAGAGGCCGCAACCAATCGCTCGTAGCTTTCCATCGGAAATTTTGAATCAAGCGGGACAATATAATCATTAATAAAAAGCGCGAAATCTACAACTTCGCCGCTTTTGAAAGAATATTGTCGTTTATAATTCTTATTTTCAACAAGCTTATCCTTCAAAATGTTTTCCAAAATGATTTCCCCTACTATTCCTCTGCTTTTTGACGGACGAAGCAGATCCTGAAACGTTTTTAAATCTCTGGTTTGTTCAAGAACCATTTTAACCGCCTCTTCCTGACGGCCTATTTGTGTTAGCAAACGAGTGGTTGCTTCACCCGACTTATTTGCCTCCTCCTTAACATCCCGAAGGCGATCACCTAAATCTCCTTTCAAACCGTCCATCCGTTCCAGCATTGATTTCATCAATTCGCTTTCGCTCGATTTTTTACTTCTGCTCCCCCACAAAAGCAAAAAAACGCCGGCAGAAACAACGGCCGTAAATATTAAAAGTATAATGATAATGGCATTCATGAATGATTCCCAGTATATCATCTTCCAGTAATAAACGCGTAGCGTTTATTAACGTTTTTATTTAAATAATTACCAAATCCAATGTGTGTCTGGAAGTTGCATTACTGGGTTTTTTGGTCTTTTTTCTTCTCTGATGAGCCAAAACTAAGCATACGCCAAAGGCCAAGATCGCTGTTTTTGAAATAAAAAATAGCCATAATCGTCAGGCTGTAGAAACCGAGAATAATGCCGGCGAAATCTATGAATACCGCCAGTATTTTAGTTATATCTCGAGTCGGCTCCAAAGCGGCTGTACCGACAGTCGTTATATGCATGCCAACGAAATAAAAAGAATCTACCCAAGACCAGCCTTCCAAAAAGTGGTAGGCTATCGTACCCGTACCCGAAACGAATATTAAATTGCCCAATGCTATAGCAACGCCTTTTCTCATATCTACATTTTAGCTTTTTTGGACTTAGCCCTCAACCCAACCCCAATTCTACCAACTTTTTATTGAATTTATTGATTATTTCGTGTTCGGGTGAATCTGGGTGAAATGCCAGCATGTCATCATTTGCTAAAACATGCCCTATATTATTATGCGTAACTGGATTGGACGAAATACGTCTTTGTTGAATATTTTTCAATAGACCCTCAAGCCAACCCCCTATTGGGGTATTAAGCAGCACTTCTGAAACAGATGCAATCTTAAGCAAAATTTTATTCGGTTTAATAGTACGTCTGGAAGAAGGGGGTAGACGGTCATTAACGCCGACAAAATCATTGATCCATTTGTTTGCTTTAAAAAAACCTTCGGCTTCGGCACCGTGAACGGTCATTATAGGTACTAAATTAGCATAGATATGTGCGTTATACAGACTGCGAAAAGGAATCTGTAGTGACGCATCGGTTATAAAATGGTTTAAGCATATCCTGTTGCTTATTTTGGTACCGTGCCTCCGCATACCCAAAATATGCAGCAATATTGTTATGATTAAACGTCCAGTCCATATTCTCTCCCTCTTCAATACAACCAAAATATCTATGTCGCTGGCGCGTTCTGTATTGCCAAGCGCAAATGAACCCGAGGCAAAAACCATTCTTAAATATGGAACAAGGGCCAACATGCTGAAAGCGCGGCGAGCCTTTTTCCATTTTTCATCGGTCAAATTCAATTTATCTAATCGTTCAACGCAAAGATTTTCTCTGCCCGGCAAAAAATTGAACCCCCATTTCTGTTCTATTATTTTTTGAGTCGCCAGATCATCAAGAGATACTATTATTGAGCCCAAAAATATTTGTTCGTTATTTCTCGCGTTTAAAAGATTGCGCCAAATTTCGTAGGTTGTAGGTGCCATATCCAAAACGTCATAGTAAACTACCGTGCGCAAAATATATTTTTCTAACTCGGACATAAAAATTGCCTTTTTATTTGACAAATTATTATTTATCTGTACAATATTTAAACAAACTGGTTCATTGAGATGAGGAGATACTCTGGTGAAATTTTATCACTTTACATATCCACAACACGTCTCCAGGATCTTAACTGAAGGTCTAAAACCTGGTATCGAAACCGGCAATCATAATGAATATTTATTAGGAAGCGGCGATCCAAACTATATATATCTCTGGAGTAATAAAGTAATAAAGTTAATTGGTATTTTAGCTATACTCGAGATTAATCCAGCTATTACTACGCGCAATACAATACTGCTAGAAGTTGATCTCGACAAGACATCAGTTGAACGTGACTATGATCAATTATTGTATTTATATCGACAAATGGCCGCTAATTCAGACATTGAAAAAAGATTTAATAATACCGCCAGGGCACTCGGCGTAACGCTTTTTGAAGAAACGTCTGAAGCTGACATTATTGTGGCTATCAATAACGTACCTGAGGAAAGTTGGGTCAAAAAACCAGGAAGCTATAGGATAAAAGAAATGAGCACATTGCCTAGAATAGTTTCTTGGAAAACAGTAATTCCATTTTGGATAAGGATGATTAACTTTATTGTACGTCCTATCTTACAACGTTTAACACGTAGCAATAATACATCTACTACATAATGCGGAGTAAATATCTCCGCTTTTATTTTTTGATTTTAGCTAAATTCAAAATTCCAAATTCTTGAGATATTGTCCCGTATAACTATTCTTATTTTTGGCGATCTCTTTTACCGTGCCTTCGGCAATAATTCTGCCGCCTTGATCTCCACCTTCAGGTCCCAAGTCAATAACCCAATCGGCGCATTTGATGACATCCATATTGTGTTCTATCACCAAAACTGTATTGCCTAAATTTACCAAACCGCGCAGGATGCCCAGTAATTTATCTATATCGGCGAAATGCAAGCCGGTAGTGGGCTCGTCCAATATATAAAGAGTTTTGCCGGTAGTGCGTCTTGCCAGCTCAGTAGATAACTTTATGCGTTGTGCCTCCCCGCCAGATAAAGTTGTTGCCGACTGGCCAAAGTTTATATAGCCCAAGCCAACATCGTTTAAGGTGCGCAGTTTTGCGGTAATGGTGGGGATGCCGGCAAAGAATTTAAAGGCTTCTTCAACGGTCATTTCTAATATTTGGGCTATATTTTTGCCCCGCCATGTTATTTCTAAAGCATCTTTATTATAGCGCGTGCCATGACATTCTTCGCATTCAACCCAAACTTCAGCCAAAAACTGCATCTCTATTTTACGCATGCCTTCACCCTGACAATTCTCGCATCGTCCGCCCTTAACGTTAAAAGAAAACCTGCCTGGCCCATAGCCCCTTACTTTGGCTTCTTTGGTTGCGGCAAAAAGAGTACGGATGATGGTAAAAGCACCTGTATATGTCGCGGGATTTGAACGAGGCGTGCGGCCTATGGGCGACTGATCAATAACTATAGCCTTATCAATATTTTCTATGCCCAAGATGCGGCTATGTTTGCCGGGCATTTCTTTTGCATTCCAGAAATGTTTCAGCAATGCGCGGGCTAAAATGTCATTAAGAAGAGTTGATTTTCCAGAACCAGAAACGCCGGTTAAACAGACAAATTTTCCGATAGGAATCTTCACGTCAATATTCTTGAGATTATGTTCCTTGGCGCCATAAATAATGAGGCTTTTGTTTTCGTTGTCTTTTTTGGCCGAGGGATTACGGTAAATCGCTTGTTCAACTATCTTGCTTTCCGCTCTACCGACATGTTTTTTGCCGGCGAGATACTCTCCGGTCAATGTTTTAGCCTTAAGCAGTTCTTTTGCCGTTCCGGTGAAAACTATTCTTCCGCCGTGTTTACCTGCCGCTGGACCAACATCTATAACCCAATCGGCCGCAAGAATGGTCTGCGGATCGTGTTCCACCACAACGACCGTATTGCCTAAGTCGCGCAAGTCTTTAAGCGTTTTAATAAGCCTAGCCTGATCGCGTGGATGCAAACCAACCGAAGGCTCATCAAGTATATAAAGTACACCGGTCAAACGCGTACCTATTTGAGTAGCCAAACGTATTCTCTGGCCCTCCCCGCCGGATAAAGTTTGTGCCGAACGATCTAAAGTTAGATAATCCAAGCCGACATCAATCAAAAATTGCAGACGGTTAATGACTTCTTTTACTATCATGCGCGCGATTATTTTATGATTTTTCGAAAGCCTTGAGGATAAATCGCCAAAAAAACGCTGCGCATCTTTAATACTCAAAGCTGTCACCACATCAATTGACCTTCCTCCAACCGTAACCGCAAGTGCCTCTAGGCGTAGGCGTTTACCTTTACACACCGAGCACTCCTTAATAACCATATATTTCTCTATCTCAGCTCTGGTCCAGTCAGAATCGCTGGCCTGATAACGGCGCAGAAGATTTGGTACCACGCCTTCAAATTTAGCCCCTTCTTCGTCAAGACTTCGAAGGGCAAGCAGACCTTCTTTTTTTTCTTCTTGCTTTTCGCCAAATAAAATTTCTTGCTGTATCCCCTTGGGTAGTTTTAACCACGGATCGTTCAAGGAAAAACCTTTTCTATCGGAGAATTCCGAAAGCATCCACCAGTACCATGATTGCCTGCCTAACCTGTGCGATGCCGCCATCCACGGGCGTATAGCTCCTTCGGCAATAGTAAGTCTGGGGTTGGGCACAACAAGCTCAGAATCAACATCAAGCTGATAACCAATACCGGTGCATTTTGGACATGCGCCATGTGGGCTGTTGAAAGAAAAGGTACGCGGTTCCAACTCGGGTAAATTTATCCCGCAATGCTCGCAGGCAAACATCTCCGAAAAAATCATGTCGGTTTTTTCCTTTGTGTTATTAAGTGTAATCCCTCGCCTGCGCTCGGGATGAATATCCTGCTGGATATTCACAATAATTATGCCGTTGCCCATTTTAAGAGCTGTTTCAACCGAAGAAGCCAAGCGCATGCGGTCATCGGCGGAACGTCCAACTTCAAATCTATCTACCACAACTTCTATATCGTGAATTTTATACCTGGCTAACGATTTATTTTGAGCATCTTCAACGCGTAATATTTCTCCATTAATTCGCACGCGACTAAAACCCGCGCGGGCAATTTCTTCAATAACGCTTTTGTGCTCGCCTTTTTTGCCACGGATAACAGGAGCCAAAATGACTATCGGCGTTTTTGCGGGCAAAGCCAAAATTTGATTCATGATTTGTGCGGCGCTTTGCCGCTTAACTTCACGACCGCATTTTGGACAATGTGGGATACCCACGCGCGCAAAAAGAAGACGCAAATAATCATAAATTTCAGTTATCGTGCCGACTGTTGAACGCGGGTTTTTGGAAACACTTTTTTGATCTATGGAAATAGCCGGAGAAATACCCTCAATATTATCTACATCCGGCTTTTCCATGACACCTAAAAATTGCCGTGCGTAAGCAGATAATGACTCCACATAACGCCTTTGACCATCAGCATAGAGCGTATCAAACGCCAAAGACGACTTGCCCGAACCCGAAAGCCCGGTTATGACCGTAAGTTTATTGCGCGGGATATCTACGTCTATATTCTTCAGGTTATGCACTCGGGCGCCGCGAATGGAAATAACATTTTTTGTAATTTTTTTGTTGGCAGGCATAAAACTATTTATTATATATATTTTTGGTGCTATAAGCAAGCCAAAGACGAAAACAAGAAAAACGCCCATTTGCGACTATAAAGCTCTGGTCTGATAAATACTCTCCTCTATAATTTGGCGCAGTCCAGCACCGTGCCAGCGCTGAGCCCGTCGAAGTGCCTGGCTCTGGTGCTGGACAAGATAAAAAATGTAGAATAAAAGAAAAAGTCAGTTTTTATGGGAAACTGGTAAACCATCGGTACTCTTTTGGTGATTCGATGAAGAGTACACGAAAAAACGGCGTGGGTGACGCCGCTCAACTAAAAATGGTTCTATTATTCTTGCCTTGTGCTTAATTCTTTTATCGCGAGAGTTTCTCTGAAATTACACCGCAAATAAGCAAAGCGCTGCCGATTATAGCTAAAATAATGAAAGCCTCTGCGTTTTGCAGCCATAACTTGTTGGCTGGAACACCTAAAATGCCGGCAATGATGGTACTTATCGCATAACCCGATGAAAGGCCGCAAAAAAGGCCTGACATTATCCTTATAGCCACGTTTGTACCTCTCTATTGTAAAAGTTCGATCACTTATAGTATATATTAAATATTAGAATATGTCAATGGCTCCCAAAAAAATAAATAAGACGCCTACAACTTCCGGCGTTTATTTCTTTTGGCAGAAAAACAAAATAATTTATGTGGGCAAGGCCGCTAATCTAAAAAGCCGCTTGAGTTCTTACTTCAATAAAAGCAATATCGATAGCCGCAAAACATCAATGATTCAGATTGCTAACAAAATAACTTGGCGGCGCACATCTTCGTCAATAGAAGCCTTAGTTCTTGAATCACTACTGATTAAAAAACACAAACCGCAGTTCAATGTGGCTCTGCGTGACGACAAACAATATTTTTATGTCGGATTTACCAAAGAAGAATGTCCGCGTGTTTTTTTAACTCATCAACCACAGAATCCAAATTCTAAATTTCCCGGGCGAGCAGGCCAAATTCAAAATTCCATCGAGTATATAGGGCCGTTTACCGAAGGCCATACAATAAAATCCACCTTAAAAATGTTAAGGCATATATTCCCCTACTGCACGCACAAAGGATTGCCTAAAAACTGTCTCTGGTATGCCTTGGGCCTTTGTCCGTTAAGTGCAAATTCCACTTCAGAAGAAGCGGCCGCTTGCCGTAAAAATATAGAAGCAATAAGGGATATTTTACGCGGTAATAATAAGAATCTTGTCCGTCGCTTGGAAAAAGAAATGACAAAATTAGCTAAAGAAGAAAATTTTGAGGGTGCGACAAAATTACGCGATCAAATGACTGCATTAAAAAACATATACGCCCACCAAAACGTATTGAATCAAGAACAATATGTTAACTTCAAACAACATTCTCTTTATGACTTGCCAGAGGGTCTTCTCAAATATCTACCCAGAAAAGATCCTAGGGAATGGCGTATTGAAGGTTATGACATCTCAAATATACAGGGACAAGAAGCAACTGGTTCTTTGGTTTCTTTTGCGGGTTCAAAACCGCTAAAGAATTTGTACAAAAAATTCCGTATAAAAACAGTTAAAGGCGCAAATGATGTCGCTATGATGCGTGAGATAATAGGCCGCCGTTTAAACCACTATAAAGAATGGCCTCTCCCGGATATTTTCTTGATTGACGGCGGGCGGCCACAGATAAACGCTGTAAATAATGCTCTGTTTGAATGGTCCCACTTCGCTTCGACAGACATCGAAGCTCCGCGGGGCAAGCAAAAACTACCTATTATTATCGGGTTAGCAAAGCGCAATGAAGAACTGTACTTAACCACGGTAAAGAAGCCCTATGCGCTAAACAAAAATAATTCCGTACTGTTAATGTTTATGTGCGTGCGCGATGAATCGCATCGTTTCGCTAAATCATACCATAGCAAATTGCACAAAAAGGCTATGCTGTTTGAGTGAAATTTAAAAAATCTCAAAAAAGTTTCCTCTATTTATATAATCAAATAGGATAAGGACAACCTACCGGATAACACTTGTAATTTGGTAGACCGCTGCAAACCATGCCCCGTGGGCATAATTCACCGTTAATACATATGCCTTGCGGGGCGCAACTTGTGTCGCCGCCAATTGCTTCAGACGGAGGTTGAGGCAGTGGTTTTAAAGAAGCCGTCAAAATATCTTTCTTAATTTTACCGTTTACGTCAACATCTGTTGCCAGCATAAGATTGTCGACTCTGCTTCCACCAATTACCATGTCAAAATTTTCTAAATTCACAATGACCACGCCTGAATCATTTTTCTTAACATCGCCCAATGTCACTTTCTTAAAGTCTCCGCGGGTAAATATATTTTGCCATGTGCTTTTTATAGATGCCAAAGATTCGTAATTGCCATCAAAACTATTACTCATCCCCTCGATAGTTAAAAGGGGTTGATCGGCATAATCAAAAAGTAATGTGGATGCGTCCTCATACTTCAAAGCCAGTGCATGTATTTTAACGGCTTGTTCTTGATTTACATTCGGTTTTGAACCCAAAATGAGTGCTTCAAATTCTTTCTGCTTACGGATATTTTCGGAGCGCAACCATAGTATAGCGGCAACAAAAAGCGCTAAAACTACAAAAAAAGAAATAAACCGATAAATTGTTTTCTTATGAACCATATATCGGCTTTTTACGTGCTTATCAGGTCATCGATATCTTCTCTTTCTTCAATTGCCGGTCTTACCATGACAGAACTTGATTCTTTTTCTTTTGTAAAAGCCGCTATTTGCTGTCGTTCTTCTTCCGTAAGGTAAGGCATAGCTTTTTCCAGTTTTTTAGTATCAATGGTTTTGACGATTTTACGTAATAGGTTCTCGCGTAAAACCTCGGCCAATTTTGCGGCATCATAAGCGCGTTTTTTCTGGAAAGAGATAGAAACCGTACCCAAATCGGAAAAAAGTCGCGTCATATTATTTTCTTTCCCAAAAATAGCAATTATTTCTTTTAATTGTTGGGTCTCATCGTCCAATTTTTTTATTACGGCTGTCACGGTAAGCAGACGATCAATCTTGCTTTGGATATCTATCATGTCCTTGTCTTTAATTTTGCCTACGAGAACTTGATCCTTAACGTTATATTTATGAACCCAAGCCGGGCAAATTGGCTGATAGGCGCATGTATTGCACCAAGCACTTGTTTTTGGAGCAAATACGGTATCGGCTTCTATCTTGGCGACCAAAGATAATATTTCGGTGCGTACGCGTTCAAGTTCATCTTTGCCGAATTGGTACGTCAATTTGTGGCCGTCAAACATTATATAAACTAAGCTGGCTTTTATGCGATTGGTTTGAAGTTTGCGCTGCTTAGCAAACTGATAAATAGCCAATTGCCAATTTTCTCCCAATTTTTCAGCGTCGGGTATCTGGCCGGTTTTATAATCTATTATTTCAAAGGAGCCATCCGGCAGCATATCCAGACGATCTATAATTCCCTCTATCTCGTGACCGTTCCCAAGTTCTATCAGAAATTTCTTTTCTATCTCAACTATACTCATATGCGCGGCTTCGTTTTTGCCGAGATAATTTTTTAGCGCCGCAATACCCTTCTCAAAAAGTTTCAGAACTTCGGGATCTGTTTCCTGACGCATTAAACCTTTGTAATATTCTATAACGCGCTCCTGCGGTGGATATTTGTAGCGCTTGGCGTAAGCGAATTCAAGCGCCTTGTGTACCGCGCTCCCGAACCGTAGTGCCAGGGTTCGTGAAGGATCTTGAGGCGCTTTATCTACGTAAAATTTATATTTTCTTGGACACTGCTTATAAGTATCAAGTTTTGTGTGGGAGACGCGCATGCAGATGTTTAGATGGGATTATTTTATCTATGCTGTGAACTGAAGCTAAACGCTTTATCTTGCGCATATTTAATTTCGTGAGCTGGCGTCTTCTCCTTTGAACCAGGCGCACAGCGATCTCTCCACCACTGATAATTAGAATGGTTCCAAAAAACGAGGAAACTATTTCTGGCAAATTGCTGCCTACCGCTGCAGAAAAAAAGCTTTCTTGTCTATTAAAAACATTCTTATCTGCAACACTATAAGCTGACATATAAAATGTGCGTCCGCTAAAAAGCGCCGCAAGGCCAAAGGTAGCGATGAAAGAAAGGAAAATTGTAAAAATCAAAGTTCTCATATTTACAAACCCCCACACCTACGTATAGGTGTGGGGGCGGGGACCTATACGTTTGTAAGTACTTCTACAAGAGTTCAAAGACCACGGTAACCGAAACCCTGACCTCTTGAGTGCCGGGCTGTATTTGAGGCGCTGATGTCTTTACTTCTGCTCCGCCTCCAAGACCGTCCAAGCCGTAGTAAGGTATCGGTGGTACCGAAAAATCGCTTTCAATGATATTCACTATACGCCCGATATGCGCACCGCTTTGACCAACTAACGCCGCAGCTTTCTCTCTTGCCTTGGCGAAGGCTTCGGTTCTAGCTTGGTCTTTTAGATTATCGGGGTCATCTATATCAAACGAAACCCCTCCCGTCTGATTAATGCCCCTAGATACTACACCCTCGAGAATTTCACCGACTTTATTCAAATCGCGTATTTTAACAGTTAAAGTTTGAGTTAATCTATAACCGATTATGGGGTTTGGAAGCCCGGAACCGCTTGGAGTAGGGTAATTCCTATAATCATATTCGGGATACAGATCGTAATTTGTCGTCTTGACATCTTTTTCTGCTACGCCCTCACTTTTCAAGAAGGCAAGAACAGCATTTATTTTATCTGAATTATTTTTTTGTACGGTTTTAGCATCTTTTCCCTCACTAACGACTGAAAAATTAGTTGTAGCTATATCAGGAACCGCCTCTACCTTACCTTCGGCAGATATGGTTATTGATCTTTCCGGTGAACTCGCCTTAAATTCTGCAAAACTTATGTACATATCCATCAATTTATTCATAGAAAAAACAATCAGAAAAACGAAAATTGAACCGGCAACGACATATTTTGGTCTGAAAAAAGGATCTGTAATTTTATTATCGTGTTCCATAAAACTTGGGGTTAATCTTGTACCTTCATTATAGCACGCGCCGCAAAATGCAATAAACAGATTGACAAAATTAGATTTCGTATATAGAATAATTGCACCTTAAGTGCGCCTTGAAAAAGGGGTCTCAACTTGTCAGAACATCAAGCAGACTATAGCCTGACCAATACTGTGGCCGGCTCCACCCAAGTGTCCTTTGTTGACGGGCAAGCGGGTGAGCTGCTTTACCGAGGCTACTCGATCAAAGAGCTTGCAAAATACTCGTCTTTTGACGAAGTGTCGTATCTTCTGCTTTGCGGCAAGCTTCCCAGTCAAGATGAGTTGTACGACTGGAAAACTCTACTCGCCGCAACGCGCAAACTTGAACCAGAAAGCGAACGCTTGCTCTGGAACATAAAGCTTTTCCATGAACCGGCAACTCCGATGGATGTTTTACGAACGGCTTTATCTGATTTAGCGCTAAGGCAAATGAATATAGACAACACGTCGCAACTTTCTTTAATCGCCCACGGTATAACATTGATATCGCAACACCCTACATTAGTCGCGGCTTATCATCGCATACATCGGAATCAACCGCCGGTCGGACCTCTCCCAGAAATAGGCCACGCCGCTAACTTTTTGTGGATGTTAACTGGCACAGTGCCATCTGATGAAGAAGTCAGGGCGCTGGACATCGCCTTAATACTTCATGCCGATCATGGCTACAACGCCAGCACTTTTACGGCCAGAGTCTGTGCTTCAACTGGCAGCGACATATTTTCTTGTATCTGTGCAGCCATAGGCGCGCTAAAGGGTCCCAGGCACGGTGGAGCCAACGTAAATGTTTTCCGGATGCTGCAGGAAATACGTGATCCAAAAAAGGTTGAAGGATATTTTTCTTCTCAACTTGAACAAAATCCAAAATGGCGCATCCCAGGTTTTGGCCACCGCATATACAAAACCAAAGACCCACGTGCTCAAATATTAAAGCCCTTGGCTAAAGAAATTTGCCACCAAAAAAGATTGCCGTGGTTTGATATTGCCTTAGAAGTTGAAAAACAGGCATTAACTCTTTTCCGCAAGCGCGGCAAGGAAGACTTGCAGTGCAATGTCGATTTCTACTCTGCTCCACTTTTTGGCGCTTTGGGCATAGATCCTGATTTCTTTCCGTGTATGTTTGCCTTGGCGCGTACCCCGGGTCTTGTGGCGCAATGTATGGAAGAATATGAAAACGGCAGGATAATACGGCCGCTAAATGTCTACACGGGCTCTCCCTTAAGGTCGTACGTCCAACTTAAAGATCGTTAAATACAAAAACCCTTCGCTTTAAACGAAGGGCTTTAAATTTACTTTGGCCAAATTATCTTCTGGAACTTTATTTGCTCTGACCTGATTTTGCGACTTTAAGTATATGCTTCCAGCGCTTGTTTAAATCCTTTTCAATTTCTCTAGTGTCTCGCTCTGCCATCTTTGCGCTCTTTAAATATTCGGCCATGACCTCCTGAACTATTACATCCCAAATGGGCCTTGACATGGTTTTGGCCTCATGTAATTTCATTGCGGCTTCAGCGGCAATCTTGGCTTTCACAACGTCCGCTGTCAAGCGAAGTTCGGATCTCAATTCCCGTCCGTAGCGAGACGAAAATAGCACTGATGCAAAACCGGCCGCTGCCCCGGCAATAGCAGCCACCGAACTTGCAGCTGCGGCAGCCATCTTTGCTTTTTTCATTGCATCGCTTTGATATTTATAATTGTTTGACATATTTTTGTTCTTTTAAATTTATTCTTTATGATGGATTTTTGAATGGTGCGTTTCTTCTTCGCTTTCTTGTTTAAACTCGTTTACTTTTTTCATGAAATAGGCTATGCCGGCCGTAATTGCACTTTCTTTCAAAACCGCCAGTGCTTTAGCTAGATGCTTCATGGGGTGAACCAAATCCGCCGATATCTCATCTACACGCCCCAAAATGCGGTTTAATCTGAAAAGTACTGGGAATAAAAACGCGCCCAACATAAACAAAAAGGCCACAAAAATAATGAGGGACAATCCGGTTATATCCATAACATTTTTATTATAACACAAACTGCCTACACAAGAAACACCAAAACATTGAATATGCATTCGTTTCGTGTTAAATACGAGAGCAAGAGCGAGGTTCATTAAAAAGGTGTCAACAATGTCTTTACTTGAAAGTTTCCCTAGACTGACCGGCTATCGCTTTCTTGAACGAATGGCTTATGCCGAGCGCATGCGAGAAATATGGTTGAGTCGAGGAGTTATTATTCTAGACCCCATTTCAACAATCATTGACCCAAATGCGGATATCGGCCCGGACACCATAATAGGTCCCGGCACTATAATTGTCGGCTCAACAACCATAGGCCGTTTCGCACGCATAGGGCCTTACGCCATAATTGTAAAATCTAAACTGGGCGACAACGTGAAGATAGAACCATTTGCTTATGTAGATTCATCCGAACTTAAAAACAATGTGCAAGTGGGTCCCTATGCTCACATAAGAAAAGATTCTGTAATTGATGAAGGTGCTTATGTCGCCCACGCCGAAATAAAATCTTCGTATCTTGGGAAGAACGTTAAAGTGTCGCATTGCGCATACGTTGGGGACGCAGAAATAGGCGCAGGAACCAATTTTGCCGCGGGCGCCATAATTGCTAACTATGATGGTCAAAACCACAACAAAAGCGTAGTCGGTGATGATTCTTTCATCGGAGTTAATGCTAATATAGTTGCGCCTATTGAGCTGGCCCGAGAAACGGCTATTGCCGCAGGCACAACCGTCCTTAAAGACGTAGAAGAGCCACATTCATTGGTAATTTCCAAGCCAAAAATAACCGAAGTTATTAAAAATAGAGTTTTCCGTACTGCAACTGGGTGGCAAGGGTTAAAAAAGCGAATTACCAAGAAAAACACGGCTTAAACAAGATAAAAAAATAGCGCTTTCTGTCAAAGAAGCGCTTTTACTTTTATTATAATCCCTATACGCTACCACGAGCTATTGACATATTGCTGGTACTATTATATTATCTTTAAAACTGCACCTTGATAGATAAAAAGGAGTTAGAGATGAGCGGACCGCCCGTTATCATCGAACCCAACTATTTCGAAGAAGCCTATAAACTAAAGTCAAGGCTGTTGGATGAATGGGCTAAGGTCATAAAAGGTAAGTCGGATGCGCTTAAACTTGCACTTGTAGGCTTACTGAATAGACACGGTCATATTCTTATGGAAGACATGCCTGGCGTTGGCAAGTCCATACTTGCCGAAACTGTAGCGCGGTCAACCAGTCTTGAATATAAACGAATTCAGTCAACGCCGGACCTTATGCCTGCGGATGTCACCGGTCTTTCTATCTATAACGAAAAAACCAAGGAATTTAACTATCAGCCTGGTCCTATATTTGCCAACATTGTCTTGGCCGACGAACTCAACCGAACAACGGCCAAAACTGGCTCGGCTTTTCTTGAGGGTATGAGCAATCTCACCGTAACGATTGACGGCATAACCAGAGATCTTCCGGCTCCTTTCTTAGCTATTGCTACTCAAAACCCCGTTGAACAGGAAGGCACGTTCAATCTTGGCAACGCGCAGCTTGACCGTTTCATGATGCGCATTTCTATCGGCTATCCTGATAAAGAAGCCGAACTGGAAATCATTAGAAGCCAAAAAACAGGACATCCGATAAAGAATGTTCAGCCAGTTATTTCTGGTGAACAAATTATGCAACTGCGGCAGGCATTACGTTTAAGCCCCCGTGAAGGCGGCCTTGTTTACATGGATAAATTGATCGAGGAATACATTATCGATATAGTTGATGCAACACGCAAGGAAGCTCTAGGCCCCAAAGCAACAAGACTCCTTGAATATGGAGCCTCGCCCCGCGGTTCGTTAAGACTCGTAGACGCCGCTCTCGCCTATGCTTTCATTCAAGAAATCCGTTATGTTACTCCAAGTATGATCCGGGATCTGGCGGTTCCTGTTCTCGCTCATCGTACTACTCCAAACTACCGACATGAAACGCTTAAAAGAGGCCTTACAACAACCGAAATGTCAGAAAAAGCTATAGAGCTTGTTGTTGATACTGTGCCGCGACCAGACGCATATAAAGATGACTGGGACGAAGAATCAAATAACAGCTCCGATTAAATATCGGGCTGTTTTTTAATACTTGGCTACAAATTTGCCGACTATATTCTTACGGTCAATAAGGCCAAAAGTTCTGCTGTCGGTACCATTTAAATTATCGCCAATAACAGTATATTTATTATCTTTAATATCGTTTATGCGCTTAAGTAGTAAAAGATTCTTTTGTTGCGGATGTCGCAAAACGACAACATCACCGATTTTTGGGCCACCAAAAAAATAAGGCAGAAAACTTATAACAAGTCGCTCGCCTTTTAAAAAGGCGGGCGCCATACTATCTCCTTCAACTATGAAACGTCCGAATATAGAAAACCGCATTATAGAAACTATTTCTGGGCCTTAGCCTTGGCCTCCATTAACATATCACCTATTTTAGCCACGGCATCCTGCAATTCTTGAGCGACTTGCGGATCAATCCCCTGCTTATTTTTTGAACAGAGCTTGGTAGCTTGCCAAAAAGCATCGTGCAGGTCCGGAAACATAGCTAAATGTTCGGGCTTGAAAAAATCGGTCCACAAAATCAGAAGCTCGCGCTTGCAAAGCTCGGCGTGCTGTTCTTTGGTCATAACCATACGGACAAAAGAATTTCTGGTTGGCTTGTCCAATTCTTCAAAGTTTAAGGCTTCTATTTTTTCAACCATTTTGGCTACGGTGCTCGCGGCGATCTTAGCCGGAGCAATATCGTAAATGCCGCATGGCACATCGCAATGGGCGTAAACTTTACTCGGCGGGTTAATTTTATCCAAAGTTCGTAAAAATACCGATAGAAATTTCATATTTTTGAATATTAATAATCAATTCTAATAACATTATACGCCTTTTTACAAAACAAAAAAGCCGATTTCTTGGCTTTAGGATTATATCTTTTTAATATAAAAATGGGCCGGTTGTTTGGGACAACCGGCCGAAACCCTTATGCGGACTTTATCCGCTTGAAGGCAGCGATCTTCTTGCGGAGGCGAGCTCGTTCTTTGGCAGCCTTTCCAGGACGCTTGTCCAGAAGGACAAGCTGTTCTTGCGGACTGCGCGTTGCGCGCACTTCTTGGCGCGTGTCGGCGCGCTCGGCGCGGTTCATGACAAGGCGGCGAGTATCGCCTTTGGCCTGGCGCGCCGCTGCTCCGACTCGCTTGTTGGTGGTCTGACGGTTGCCGCGGTTCTTCCTGATCTGGTCGGACATGACTGTTCTCCTTCACTTGTCCAGTTCTTAAGCAATAAGAACTGGGCATCCAGAATTGACTACTACATTATAGCACAATTATTGATTTTGTCAAATAAAAGCCCGCGTTTATCGCGAGCGGAAAGTGTTTCAGGAAAGTTCCAGCAATTGTTCCGTGTCCGGATCAGAATCGCTCCTTTGACCGCACCAATGCGGATATGTGCGTTTGGCGTGCAACGAACCAAAGGCATTAAGAAGCGTCGGATGCGTTTGATTAACATTACGTGACAATTTGTACCCGCCAACAGTGCCATTTAGGTACATGAAAAGATTACGCGCATCGTTGCTATGATCCCATTCGCCATTCCAAATTATCTCAACCGTAGAACTACCATGCACATCGCTAACAACAAGTACATACTGTTCTTTTTCGCCTAGCGACGGATTGTCGTAGTCATAACGGCGAGAAAACTCGTAGCGAACACCGCTGATAAATGCAACATATGAACCATTTGGAGCGGCTTGCCACTCGATAACGGCGTCCACAGTTGCGCCAAGCAACTCGGTAAAAATGATATTCCTGATACTTGCTTCATGCGACATGTCCAGTTCTCCTTTATTTTAGAAAATCAAGATGCAAGTGTAAACTTTATATCATATCTTTAATATTTGTTAAATTAAAACCGCGCCTGGCGCGGCTTTCTTTTGCTTTGCAAACCTTATGATTAAAATATCCTCGGCAGCCACATAATTAAACCAAATAAGACCAGGGCACTGGCCCGTGAAATTAGAAGCGGAGCCCAATGCTTGCCGACCATAAATGCAACTATGGCCAATAAAAGCATGGATGTAAACAAACTGCTTAATAAAATACGCAAAAGAGCGGGCCCCTTAACGAAGAATAATGATAAGGTATCGGTGTGTGCCGCTTGTAATGAAGTGTCTTCCGAAGCAACCTGCGCAGGTTCTGCTTCAAGAAGAGTTCTTACCATTAGTGGTTTTTCCAATAAAACCTCGGTTTCAGATTTTTCTAATTCAGAAACCTTGTTATCTATTGTTTCTGAAAAATGATTTGTTGCAACAGGCACTTGCTCCACCGCAACAGTTGCGCCAGAAACCGCAGGTGCGGGTACCGAAACATTAGTAGTATTTGATACGTTGCTGTTTATTGTGGTGGGCGGAACGACGTTTTCCGTATTGGTTACAGCTTGTGTTTTGATGATGGCTTTTTGGCCCAAAAACATAACGACAATAGTTGTTTTCCGGCCCTGGAAAACACCGTCGGCTAAGCCTATGCCAACATCACTGAATGTGCCGTTGCGTATATTAGCGGCGTGAGTGGGTGAAGCCATCCAAGCACTAACCAGGGCGTTGGGATCAGAGAAATCTATAGCTAGATTTTCGCCTGCGGCTGAATATTTGTAACCAAGACGGTCAAACCAAACCCACGGCAATTCTCCATTTGGACCCAAATGAGAAAAATAATTGCGCGCGATCATATCCTCAGCCTTCATGCGAGCGGCATCTGAAAGCAAGGGGTCTACTCGAAGCGGCGCCAAAGAAACCGAAGTTCTCTGAGGATTCACATCATCTAAAATCAATTGACCCGAGAGGTTAGCAAGAAAAACTCTATAAGGAAGAGTTTTGGTTAACGGAGAAAATATGATCACTGTGACAATAAAAACCAGCAAACCATAATAAAAAAACGCGCGCGCGTTTAATAAACCTGGGACAAAACTATTCTTTGCCGAAGGATAAAAAAGGTCTTTAAAAATAGCTTTAAAGCTTAAATTCATGAAAAAATGCACTTATTACAGAATTATTATAACATTTATATCCATCAAACTTAAATTAATTCGCTTTTAGCCAGCCGTTATAATGATACAACAAAATTAGCAGTTTGTCAATGTTTTACGGACTTTTTAAGTTAAAACCCGCAGTAAACTTTACTGCGGGCTTGTATTGCTTATGAGCCGGCGGCTTCCTGACGGATCTTGGTTAGGATGTCACAGAATATCGCGGCTGGAAGAGACGTATGCGGCGATTCTGGCCGGCCCAAGTCGTGAGTGATGGTCAACGTGCCTGTCGCCAGAAGAGCTTCCGTGGCTTCTGGATTCTGGTTAAACTTTTCGCGTGTTGCGCGCTCAATAAGTGCGTGATGTTCTGCGGAACCGTACGGAATCGCTACGCCATTCCACCACACGAACTTGGTTTGTCGCTGTACTTTGCCCAACATGGATCTGCCGGCAAGCGAAGTCTTCTGGATCTTGACGAGGCTCCATTTGAAACCGTATCTTTTCGCTTCATAACCATCAGATGCGAAAGCGCGGGCGCGATTAGGATGATCTTCAGGATATTTAATACCCTGAATGAAACCTTCAACCGAAGCCATGTGATGGTCATCGATGATGAAGGGTGTGCCGGCGAAATTGCTCAAGAGACGCGCCCGCCAATCCTCAGATTGGCTGCCGATATTCAATGCCAGCATCTCTCCTCCTGTTATTTTTTAGAAGGTACTAAGTTTTATAAATGTTAACATATTTTTATATATTTGTCAATAAAACCTGGCTGTTAAAAACGCCCTCTGGTGTATAGAGAGCGTTTTAACTTTTATTTTAGTTGCAAGTGTTTTCTGTACTGACGTCGATTTCCATTACTGGATACTGACTTACTGGACCATAGCCGCACAAAGGACCCGGGTCCTGAACAATACTGCAATCTGTCGCCCGAACAAATCCTTGAGCCGCGTGCCAGTGAACTTGCCCGCAACCAGCTTCGTTTTCTTGTATCAACTGGTCAACCGGAAGATATTTATTTTGATATTGAATGGCACTTATCTGGGTCATGTTAGAAGCAGGCGGCGGAGTATCTGATGGCGGCGGAGTCGTATTAGTCGGGGGCGGACTTTGATTACTGTTAGGCACACAGATCTCCATGAAAACATCAAAGAAACTTCCTATCGGACAATCGTGAGTTGAAGAATCGCCCCCGGACGGTGGAAGACACAAGTTTTTACCTGGCGAACCGTCATTGCCTAGAGGATTACCGCTGCCGCCTTTGCCGCCGGCGCCTTCATTGCAACCATCACCGCCGTTGCCGCCATCACCGCCTTTTTCATTTAAAATAGTGCCTGGCGCGCCATCTGTAGTTGTGCTAGATCCACCATTCCCAATTTTTGATTTTGCATCTCCGCCACTACCGCCATTCCCTCCTGGGCCCGTCGGATTACACGAACCGCCATTTCCTCCTGTGCCACCGCGAGAATCGGCATCACCACCCTTACCTCCGGTAGCTGTGCCAGGAGCACCCAATACTTTCACTGAAGAATTACCGCCTTTGCCGCCATTTGACGTACCGTTACCGCCTTTGCCGCCATCACACTTACAACCAGTACCGTTCCCGCCTTTACCCGGCTGAGTTACCGCGAGTCCACCTTCGCCACCAATTACTTCACCAATATTTATATTTTCGGTTCCAGAAACGCCGCCTTGGACATCCAATTCTTTTTTATTATCCCCGCCTTCACCGCCAGTCGATGTGGCATCGCCACCTTTCTTGCCTGGACAGCTATCAACACCGTCTTTACCTTTAGCAGTCGCTTGTCCTCCCTTGCCGCCCTTGCCAGGATGGATGTTAAAAGCTCCGGATATTGAAAAATCATCGGTGGCAACCATCTTAAAGTTACCAGCTGCTCCGCCTTTACCGCCCCTAGCCTTACCCGGATCGCAATCTTTTATGGTTTCGGCATCGCCGCCATTACCGCCATTACCCAAAAACAAATCAAAATTATTTATGGTTATATGCGAGGCCAGAACCATAAGCCGGAAAGCATTCTCGCCTTTGCCGCCAATAGCATTACAGCTTTTATTAACATCGTCCTCGCCCTTGCGGCCGTCTGGACCGGAAAGCGTAAAATCGGCCAATTGTACTTGTTTCCCTGGACCGAAATTGAAATTAAGAATAATATTGTTTACGCCTTTAGGCGGGGTAGGAACATTCACACCGCCTGGAGTGGCTTGCCCTTGGCCGACATACCATTTACCGCTTAACCTTATACAATCATTCACAAGATTGCCGTTTGCATCAACGCATGGTTCAGGGCCACCTTTGGCAAACGCAGTTTTAATAAAATTTGTAGCGTGGAAAGCGCTATGACCTTCGTCGTTGCCAGTAAACATATTTTTATTGTAAACCGATGAGGAATTATTAGATTTGCTGGCGGCATTCTCAAGGAATGGCCCTATGCGTGGTCCAACACCGGTTGGTTGCGCGGCTTCTTCAAAGAGCTTACCCAAAGCCTCTTGGGTAGTAGCCAATTTATCTGAAGCATCAACTATTTGAACTTGGCCATTAGAAACAATAGAAGCGTCTTTTCCGAAAATTATCGAGCCGGATATCACCAAAGAAATACCTAGAGCCGGATTACCTTGCGTCAAATTATCAGCTCGGTTGCATTCGATATTTTTATTGATTACGGCATTGCCTTTAACGTTGATATTCAGGGGTCCTCCATCACAAGCCATATCACCATCAAGCATAAGATTACCTTCTATAGTCAACGTTACGCCGTTATGAACTACGGTCTTTGATTTCGCCTTGACGACATAATCACCGCTTATGGTAGTATCGTTTTCAATATTGGAAACATGAATCTTTCCCTTTGTACCAACCTGGTAGCCAATGCCAACCAAAATTACTAAACCCACAGCTATAGCCAAAACTATCTCGCTAAGCGTAAAACCGTCCTTTTTAAGTTGATTCTTCATAAATTAAACAATTAAAAATAAAAGCATCTTAACCAATATAATAAGAAGTGGCTTATAATGCAACCCATCCTCGCCTTGTGCTCCCGTCATATCTGCTATATAAACAAGTCGATAGATCATTAACTCATTAACAGTGGATCTTGAAGGGGAAAGCGTTGATAGGTCCCAACCTTGATTCGCAAAATACTCCTGGCCTCTTAATACAAGATATCGAAACTTTCATCTTGGAATACGGGCGATATTTTAGATCAGAATACTTACAAAGCTTAAAAAACAGAACGGCAACCTGCTACTTAAAAAATTGCGGCGACAAAATCGCATATGCGCTCTGGACCCAGGGCCCTAATGAGTGGGACTACATACTAGTATGCAACACGCACAAAGAAGAAGCTGAATATTTGCACCACAAAACAAAGCATCAAAATTAAAAGCACTAATTTATTCATGAGACCCGCTTATGCTTCGGCAACAAGCGGTTTTATTTCAAATAAGGCATCTTGTAATGTTATAATACTAATATACAACAGGATATGCTTAAATCTATATTTAAATTATTTTTATTGGTAATAGTAGGCATTAGCATCGGTCTGGGACTTTTTGCTGTATTTTCCAAAGCGCCCAGATACACGGTTTCCATTTCCCGTGAAGAATTGGTAGAAATCGGCGATATAATACTGGTGAAATATCCCGTTTGGACATCTGAAGAAACGGCGCGAAAATCTTTCAGTATCTATCCCAACACCGAAGGACAAACTTTGTGGTCAAACGATCAACACGCATTAATATTTATTCCAAAATATGGATTCGAATCCGGAATAGATTATCTGACCAAAGTCACTCTCAACAATCCACTGTTTGCCGCAATAGCTCCGCTGAATAAAAAATATACTTTTGCTGTGAAAAACAATATAGATATTAAAGCCGATACTTCGGTTTATTCGGCACAAATCACTACGGGCAAATATATAGATATAAATTTGAAAACGATGATTCTAACTTTATTTGAAAATGGCCAAATGGTAAAAACATTCCCGATTGCTGGAAAAGGCAAACCTTCGCGTGGACCAACACCCGAAGGCCATTTTCGAGTTCTTAGAAAAGAACCGAAACACAAATCAAGACTTTCCGGAGTGTGGATGCCATGGAGCTTAAATTTCAGCAGTGCCGGATATTATATACACGGCTGGCCATACTGGCCCAACGGCGAAAAAATTAAAGTCGCATATTCCTTAGGATGCGTTAGACTCTTTGACGGCCAAGACAAAGAATTATATGACTGGGCCGATGTAGGAACGCCGGTAATAATACATTCTTCAGCCTTAGCGGTTCTATCCGTTCCAGAACCGGTGGTCAACGACGGAGACATTGTACGGGAAATTTCTGATAATTCCGTATATCTCATAAAGCAAGTGAGCAATAAAAAATTTAAAAGACACGTTCTAACTGCGGATATAGAAAAATGGTACTCGCATCTTGCGCCATTCAACAGCAAACTAAAAATCGTGCCCGATGGTTATCTAAAAGATTTTGCAGTATCGCGTTGGATAAAATTAGCACAAAGCGATTCGTCTATTTACGAAATAGATGAAAATGTCCAAAAACATGAAACCATTTGCAATAATGGATCTCAAGACTGTTTCACCATATGGAACCTATATGGCTGGGATCCTGACGAAATTTATACTATCAACGAAAAAGAGTTAGAGTTTTATGCGCGCGGAGAAAATGTCGTTCTTAAGCCGTCACCGAACCTGGCTAAATAAAAATTATGCCCGGTAGTGAAAGTTCGACTGTTCGCCCAAAGGCGAACAACGAAAACCTCTTCGTATCTTAGCTTTAACCATTGACTTTATAATTTTCGACAACTAACAAAAAATTCGATAAACAAATAGTCGAACTTCTACTACCGGGTATGCTAATTGATGATATAACTATAAAAGTTTCTGCTGGACGTGGAGGCGATGGCGCAGTTGCTTTTACCAAGAACAAAATGAGCTTGGGCCCTTCAGGCGCAAGCGGCGGAGACGGTGGAAGGATATACCTTGAGGGCATTACTGACCTGGAGGCATTGAGGCCTTTCCGATATAAAAAAGAGTTCGTGGCACAAGACGGCGGCAGGGGCGGCCATCGACTTAACGATGGCGCAACCGGCAAAGATATAACTTTAAAGATCCCGGTCGGAACGGTCATTCACAATAAGACCCTGGACAAAGATTATGAGATAACCAAAATCGGAGAAAAGCTCCTGATGGCCAAGGGAGGGCATGGAGGCAAGGGTAATTTCTTGTTCCGTTCTTCACACAATACTAGCCCCAAACAATTCCAACGCGGCCTGTCAGGCCAAAGTTATACATTGCGTTTGGAACTTAAGCTTATAGCTGACGTTGGCCTTATTGGCCTGCCCAATGTCGGCAAATCCAGCCTGCTTAATGAATTGACCAACGCCAAAAGCCGCGTTGCCAATTACCCATTCACCACGCTTGAACCAAATCTGGGCTCATATTACGAACTTATACTTGCCGACATTCCTGGCCTTATAGAAGGCGCATCCAGGGGCCGGGGCTTGGGTATTAAGTTCTTGCGACATATTGAACGAACACGTGTATTATTCCATTTGATTTCAGTAGAATCTGAAAATCCCCTTCGTGATTATAAAGCCATACGCGTCGAACTCAAAAATTACAGCGAAGTGTTGCTGGGAAAAAAGGAATATGCTTTTTTGTCTAAAAGCGATCTGATATCCACCGCCGAACTCAAAAAAAAGATCGGCGTGCTTAAAAAATCAAAGATAGCCGCCTTGCCTATCTCCATACACGACTGGGAAAGTATTAAAATGGTTGAAAAAATACTCAATAAAATAATCAAGGATAAAAAAGCGTAAAAAACGACTCTTATTCATTTCGGGCTAGAAAACGCGGCTATTACAAAACATGCACTACATCCTTGCGTTCAACGACAACTTTCCAACCGCGGCGGCACGCGACTTTAAGCAATTTCTGGTTAGGATTGAAGCAAATGGGATGATCTACCTCCTCAAGAAAACTAATGTCTGATTCTGTATCCCCCACGCCTATTGAACCTTTAAGTCCTATATTAATTTGAGAAAGGCACGCGAATAAGGCTTCCTTTTTGTTATCGTATGGCGATTTGAGAATTTCACCTGTATATCGTCCATTTCTTACTTCATAAACCTGTCCGTAAAACAAATCGAATCCCCAGAAACGAGCGAAATCTTCAATGACTTCTAGCGGCGAACCGGAAATTGCCAGTAAAAAATAATCCTTATGCAGTTTATTCAACAAATCGCGGGTATAAATATATACACGTTCTTTCTGCCTTTGCATAATTTGACGGATAATTCTTCGGACATCCTTTTCTTTATGCCCCCGTATATTCTTTTTATAGATATCTACCATGCCTCGCAAATAATCTTCATAAGAACCCTTACGATCCAGCCAATTATGATAAGATTTATCAACGTCTTTCAGAGCCCTAACCGGGAAAATGCCCTGTTCTATAAGCTTTAAATCAAGTTCAATAAGCCAGCTACTCCTGAATATTGTTCCATCTATATCAAATACGGCTATTTTGTTCTTGGCCATAAATTTTTACCTTAAATAACGGGTCTTTGCTCGATTATGCTCCGTCAATGTTCTTGAAAAAATAGTTGTACCGTCTGGTGCAGATAAATAGTAGAAGTAATTGGAATTTTCCAGGTCAATAGCCGAATCAATACTTGCCAGACCCGGATTGCTTATAGCGCCTGGGGGCAGGCCCTTATATTTATAGGTGTTGTATGCAGAATCTACCTGTAAATCTTCTAGGGTTAAAGTCTGACCTTTAAGTTTAGCTCTGCCGGCGAGTTCAAGCGCATAAAGAACCGTAGCGTCAACCTGTAATGGATACAATTGATTGAGACGCTTCCATAAAATCCCAGCTACAAGAGTTTTGTCCACATCGGAACGCACTTCTTTTTCAAGGATAGAAGCCATAATAACAATATCTTTTATGGATTTATTTTGGATAGCGATATCCGAACGTAAGGGTAGAGAAAGTTTTTTATCGAAATTATCCAGCATTTTTCCTACTATTATATCTGTTGTTGAATCGCGCTTGAACCGATAGGTGTCCGGGAAAAGATATCCTTCAAGCGACATATATTCAACATTACAAACATATTGACCGTCATCATTTTGATGACGCGCAGGGCATTCTGGAAGAAATTCATAAGCATATATCGCTCCCGAACCATTCAATAAATCGCCTTCCTTGATTATTCCGGCGTTGGCAAACCTAGCATCTATTTGAGCCAAAGTGAAGCCCTCAGGAATAACAACATTAACGTCCCGTTCCGGCGGCGCTTTAGCGGTTAAAACGGAGATTATCTCTTGCGGCGTCATGGCCGAGGAAATATCAAACTCACCGGCTTTTATATCGTCTGCTTTCTCTGTTATTAAAAGAAGGGTTCTGAAAACTTTTGCGTTGCGTATGAGCCCCTCATCTTCAAGACGCTTAGCCACGGAAATAGCATTTTCACCTTTTGATATTAAAAACGCTTTTTTATCTGCCCCGGCATCGCGGGATTGCAAAGACCATATGACATATAAAACAAAAAAGGTTATCGCCGATAAAACGGCAATGAATACGATGATGCCCGCAGCTTTTTTATGACCAATGCGTTTCTTAGTCAAAGCCGGCGGGTTGTTATGCACGACTTCGGTTTTGGACGAAGCTGGCGATACCAGCTCGTTATTTGCCAGCATTGAAGTATTCTGAATTGGTTTAATATCCTGCATCATACATATTTTCCCATATATAAAAGTGAAAAAGAAGAGGTTATTCTGCCTCTAACCTTTTGCTATTTCCCTTTTATTAAAGGGACGAATATAAAACCAGGAAATTCTTTCTCCTCAAAAGAACCATCTGGATTTTTTATGAATAAAAAAATACTTTGTCCCACTGGCGCAACTATTCGGCCGCCGATACCAAGCTGATCCTTCCATGTATCTGGGATTCCTGAAAAGGCCGATGCCGCAGCAATTATTCTTTCAAAGGGAGCTTGATCTTCAAGTCCTTCAGTTGCATCCTGGCAAAAACATTCTACAATCCCCTCTTTAATAAAATTATATTTAGCAATATTTTCTGAACCGAACTTACAAAGTTCAGGAACAATTTCAATTGCAAAAACCTTGCCGTGTTTTCCTACAATATGTGCTAGCAAGCAAGTTTGCCAACCGGATCCATACCCTATCTCAAGTATTTTTTGGTCCGATTTTGGTTCAAGAAGCTCCAGCATAAAGGCGACAGTCAAAGGCTGAGAAATGGTCTGATCCCAACCGATAGACAAGGCCGTATTCAAAAATGCATCTTTCTGCGCGTCTTTGGGCACAAAATCATTGCGATGTATAGCATGAAAAGCGTCAATAATGTTGGGGCTTTTTAGCCATCCGTCTTCTACTAAATTATCTAATAGTTTATCTCCTTCGATCATAATTAAAGCTTAACACTGAAATAAGAAAAAACGGAAGGTTTTGCTTCCGTTTTTGTATTTAAATTTGCGTATCTAATGAATCTTCTATTGCATTATTTTCTATATTTGGTTTATCTACAATATCGCCTGGCCCCAAAAGCAGGTTTATAGCTGTACGTTCACGCTTATCGTAAAAGAAGCTTATTTTTTTACCGTTACCAGTCTCGGTTACGTCAACAAAAATGATATCGAGTTTATCTATTTTGCCTCGCATGCCCGCGCGAAGAAGAGGTTTCAGCACACGAGTTTCTATCTTATGTTTTAGAATAGCCGCACCCTCTTCGGGATGTTCTTCGGCTTCGGCAACCAAGAATTCAATCGCCTTGTCAGAAAAAGCCACTAAGGCGCTGAAATTCTTTTTTATTTCATTATGCACATAATCAAGATTATCAGCGCAGATTTGCCTAAGCGTTTCGTGGGTAAACGGTTGAAAAACAACGATGGAGTCTATACGATTGAGGAATTTAAGCGGGAATTGCTTACGCGCCGCTCGCATGGCCGCGTTATAGATATCCCTGGGAGCCTTTTTGTCTCCAGACTCCCTCGAACGAAAGCCTATGGATTTTTCGGTAAGCAGATTCTAGATTTCCCGCATGCCCACGTTGGAAGTCATAAAAATGAACGTACGGTGGAAGCGGGTTACGGTACGGCCTTTCTTTGGTGTTGAAACAGTCAACCGTGCCTCATCCATTACCTGAAGAAGTATGCCTATAAGCGAACGATCGGCTTCTTCTATTTCATCCAACAGCATAATGCTTGGAAAAAATTTTGGCATTTGCTTCTTCAGCTCTCGCCAACGCTCCAATATATTTTCTTTTTCCTCTTCAATAACAGCAATGCTATCTTTAAGCTCACGAAGGTTTATTACAAGCTGAGAATGATCCTCGCTCGTAAGATCAGACCGCTTCAATTGCTCACGAATATCAGCGAGTTCGCGCTTCTTCTCTTTTTTAAGATCTTCCAACTGATTGTATTGATGAACGAGTTCCTCAGCTGCGTTGAACGCCTTGTTATTTTTGCGCGCCGCTTCTTCCAATTTTTCCTGCGAAAGCCCTGGTTCTTCATCCGATCGGATAAAAGCCGGCGGCGCGCCTTTAAGCAAGTTGACGTCGCTTGGATTTTGATAATCCGAACAATCTATCTTGAAAATAGCGTTTCTGTCGCCATGAAGAAATTCTGCAAAGACCTTAACTATTTCTGTTTTGCCGTGGCGGCTTGGTCCTAGAAACAAGATTACAACAATCGGCTTGTCTTCACTCAAATTACCCTGGTGATAATCTTCAAAAGCTTTGCATACAGCTTCAATCGCTCTAGGCTGACCGCGAATTCTACTTGAAAGTAATGCGCGCAAATCCTTAACCGAAGAAGATTCTTCGCCTTCTTCAAGTTCAAACCATTCGCCCGAAGAAAGATTGGGAAAGGCTGGATTATGTATGATTAAAAGTCCGCTTTCGGTTTTTTCGTAATCCTTATCTTCGCTTGCCACGGTTTTTCCTCACCTCCTTTCCTTTAGGTTCCCACTTTTGTTCTATGGGCAGGAATTCACGCTCAATGAAATCTATGGCTTCCTTAGGGTCGGCATTCTCCCCAAACACCGTAACCCATGCCTTAAGATTATTTCCGGAAACACGGCGCTTGTTTAGAGAACCATCCTTATTGGAATATTTATTCTGTACGTCAGTAATCGCCTCCGACGGCAAATGATTCTCAAAAAGAAAGTGATAAGCTTTATGGCGTTCAATATGAATTTCGATGCCTTTGTGGAAAAAATATAAGTTCCATTCTTCATTCGGACCGCCGCGCGAGGATGGCACAACATGATGGCGCATTTTTATCTTGGACACTACGCCGCCTTTTATTTTCAAGGCTCTAGATATTTAATATTAGCCTAACAATTCGGCCAAAAAATTACAAGCGTACTTTTATTAAAATGAAAAACCGTTCCGATGTATGTCGGAACGGCTAATATTAACTATTTAATGTGCGAAAGATCGAAGAAACGCGGGGCAAACCGAATTAGGTTCCCTTGCGCATCTTTGGTCAGTTCGGCGATAACAAAACCGATATCGGGCGTAAGCCAATGTTCCTTGTGGAAACGGTCCTTGCCCTTGAACGAAGGAAGCATCATCGCGGCAACGCCCATGGTGAACATTGCTGTGAAGAAGTGGTAATGGCCCACCGCGAACACATCAAACGATGAGGCTTTATCCGCAATATCGTTGAGATGTTCATCTAAGATATTGGACTCATAGTTTAGTTCGTCTTCCAGACCACGCTGGAGCTTGAAGCTATCGGCATACGAACCGCCACCCGCCGGATGATACAGCCGGATGTTAAACCCGTATTCGTCAACAATACCGCTTGTCTCCTCCGGACCACCAACAAACTTGATGTCTGGACGAAGTTCTTCAAGCGCGTGGAGCACGTGATACCCAGAAGCCGTAAGGGCCCAGGCATCGTGGTTGCCCATGATGACCCTGGTCATCTCTGGCTTGCCAGTAAGGGAGTCTATCTTCTTACGACGCGGATATTCCTCAACCATCTTCTTCTGCTGATCAGTAATACCTGCGGGTTCCACGTCATCTCTATGACCGCGGTAGCCGGTAAAACCAGCTCCGTCGCCAAAGTCACCAGCGTGATATGGACCCACAACATCTTCGTTATCCATGATGCAATACGCTTCACGGAGCGCGGGCAAGCGTTCCCACTTACTGCAAAGATGCGTGTCGGAAGCGAATGCAGCCTTAAGGGTTATGCCGTCAAAAATACTCAAAGGAAGAGCTTTGTAAGAATCGCGATGCGCTCTGTTCAAAATGATATTCGTAGAACCGGCCACCGTTTGCGGAGAGAGTCCGCAAGCGGAAATGCGTTCAAGTAAGCTACGAACATCCTTGTGGCTCACGTTGAGACGCCGGGAAAGCTGGCCTTCGCTGGTGAATGTACCGGACATAAGTTCAGCGACAAGCGCCTGCTCCTGCTCGGACAAATCGCATTTGAGATCGTTAACACCAACCAAATGATTGTCTTGAGGCGTATGATGCGGGTTCAGGTTGAAGAACTCTGGAATTACTTCATCCAGATTTCCATCTTTGTTGAACTTAAGCGTGAATATCGCAAAGCCTATTTCCGGAGCAATTTCATGTTCAGACTGACGGGTTGTCGGCGACTGCAACGAGGGAACCAGGAATGTCCTGATTCCGTAACGCTTGCGCAGTGCCGCGCCTACGCCGAAACCACCCATGATAACGATATCCGGCTTTTCGCGTTTGGCGCTGCCAAACTGCTGGACGGATGTCGCAATACTCCGCAAAATGCTCTGTGGCCGGTAGCTCTTAGCGTAGATAGGTCGATCAGTCATTGGATGCATAAGACGCACGCGGACATTACGAAACTGGAAGTCTTGTTTAAGCGCGCCGGCAACAACAAGGTCGCCTTCGTCCTTAGAATCAGCTTCTGAAGCTTGCTGCACGAGCATAGTAAGCATGTCTCGTCCGGCATCTTTACCCGTAGAGAATGACAAGTCAGTCTGACCGGCAAGCAAGTACTGTCGGAATTTGGACGAATGCGGCCAGTAGGCCACAGCTTCTTCTACCTGCTCTTCAGCAAGCTGACAGAAGTTATCATCCTTGTATTTTGTCGTAACCTTACCGCCAAACACATTGCCGGCATGCAACATAATGTCTACGTCTTCAGCCTCGCATTTGGCGATAACCGTAGCGTGAAGATCTCCTTGGTAGTATCTAGAACCAATACGCGTGTCAGAAACAACCGCGATCTTAATAATACGGTGTTTGGGATGAAACGAGGGTACGATAGTACGCCGCGAGGTCTTCTGCTGCCCCATAAAGTGCAGAACATTATCTTCTATACGAATAACGTAACCAGAACGCTGTAAGGCATCCGCAAGGTCCCAAACGCCAGCAGTACTGACGCCCAAGGCTTCGGAAAGATCCTTATCGCGCGCCGGACCCTTCTTGAGAATCTCAAGAAGTTTCTGGCGCTTCTCCAGATTGTCCACCGTAATTTTGACTTTGGCTGGAGTCAAACCAAGTTGCTTACGGAAAATACTACGCCGGTTTCGAAGATTTGCGATTGATTTATTCGGGAACAAGGTTGTCATCTGTTCATCAGATGTGGCCAGAGCCAAAGCGCTCTTGCGTTCATCGGTCCAGAACTGCGTTTTACCAGCCATGAAGTCTCCTTTTGTGTCATCGCTTTGTTTTTCAAGGATTAGTTTGGTTTCACCATACCATGAATACAATAAATTCGTCAAGACCTAAAAATAAAATTCCGTGTTTTGGACGGAAATGATAACGAAAAACTCGCCTTCGCGGGCGAATCTCTCCTTCGATAAAGTTTTCATAAATTGGCGGGCATTGCTCACCATAGTCCAAATAACCCTTGACTTATTAAAAGAAGGCGGGAGTTGAGGGAATCGAACCCCCAATCGCGGTTTTGGAGACCGCAGTTATACCATTTAACTAAACTCCCGTTAAGAAAATAGGCAATTTGTATATATACAAAAAGTTAAATTCTACCGTTTAGCTTCTTTATGTTTGGTGTGTTTGCGGCAAGATTTACAAAACTTTTTGTATTCAAGCTTTCTTTCAACTTTTTTGCGGTTCTTGTAAGTATAATAGTTGAAACGCTTACAAACCGTACACTGCATTTTAATTAGATTTTCTTGAGGCATATGCCGTGGTTGTCCTTGAGCCGTGCGAGAGGATACAACCACGTTGCATCTCCTCGAGTCTGAGACTTTTCGGAGTCGAAGACCTGAGCAAAGCGAAGGATTACCTTTATTTATTAAATTTGCTCGCGAGCCTGCTCGCGGTTGCAACAACTTGCATCTCTTTGAGTCTGAAGACTCTTCAGAGTCTGAACGACCCGAGGAGCGGAGCGACGAGGGATTATTTTAATTTATGTAGCCCTTCAATCAATTCAGGGCAAATTTGCTTTGCAAATTTGAGCCGATGGTCAGGATTGAACTGACGACCTACTCCTTACCATGGAGTTGCTCTACCACTGAGCTACATCGGCTTGATAAGTTCAAAATTTAGCATAAGAACGAAATCCCCGCAGGACTATATCACTGAGCTACGTTGGCAATAAATTCACTAAATAAATGTACCAGATTTTATGTCTAAGGGCAAATCAAGCTCTAAAACTTGGGGCAATGGCTTACCGAAGTTTTGATTGAAATATCGCCCTCCAGACCTTCAGCTAATTGAGACCGATTATTATATTTTGGGCACACAATAAAAAACCAATTCAATACAAAAAGAGTGGCAAGAATTATGCCACAAATAATGAATACCAAAAGTGCCTTTCTGCTGGAGGACATGAATTACTTACAAGCCTATTTGGCTGATTGCCAAATCCGCACGCTCAACAAGGTAAGCGCGGTCATAATTATAATCGACGCAAGACAAATAATACACCAAACTAATATTACAAAAGCTTCAAGATATGTAAGATACAACGAAAACAAAAAGCCTAAGATAGTAAAAATAACCAGCAATTTCTCCCATGATGCCGGGCGGTGCAACGTAAGAATAAAAATGGCGGCATAACCAATAATACCAAATAATGCGACTGGCATCCCCCCTATTTCCGACCACGAACTTTTGTTTACAAGATCACAAGAAAATTTGTCTGAAATATTGCAAAACGCTGTCCCAACCGGACCATAGTGCTGATACAGAGCGTATACAGATATTACGACCCCCAGCGCCGATAAAAACGAAACAAGGGTTCTAATTTTCATTGTGTTTCAAACGTACACCCGGATTTTTGAGCCAGTTTGGCCATGGTCTGCTCTCCTTGCAGGCGCGAGTCGTCTGGAAAAACCCACGTTGGATAACCTTTAATATCAGCGTCTTTGCATTCTTGAGCAAAAGCATTCCTGTCGCCATTAGGCGAACATTCAATATAGGAGATTTTTCTCCAAGCATCACCGAATTCTTTCTTTTGTTGAGCGCAGTGCGAACACCAAAATGCGCCGTACATTTTTACGCCTTTTGCGGTTAAACATTCCGCCAACAATTGTTTTGCCTCAGCTTTGGGAGATGTGGGACTATATATATTTTTCCACACCAAAAAAACACCGACTATAAGAATAGGAACGACAATATATGGAAGTATGCCTTGTTGATAGCTGGATTTTTTTTTATTGAAGAACATAAACCAATTTAGCCTACAATATTAACGCGCGACCACGGCGTTCCTAATTTCGGAAGCAGCCAACGGTCTAAACCCCACCACCCGGCATTTTTCCATGCAAGCATTAGAAGGATAGCAAGAAGCAGCATAACAGGATTTGTAGATGCGGCTCCGGCAAGCATAAAATTCATATTCAATAAAGCTCCGAAAAACGCCGTAATGCCGACAAACGCGCCGACAATAAGCCCCACGCCAACCAAAAATTCACCCCAGGCAACAAGCGGTGCCATCCAAGATTCAGCATGAATATTAATTAAAAAATCAAGGAAAGAACGATACCAATCATAAGCAATTGCCGGACGCGCTGGAGCAGCGGGTATTACAACTGCTTTATTCCAAAAACCTAAAATTGCTTGCGCTCCCCATGGATGAGCGCCCTCTCCAATAATTTTCTCCCAGCCGGCACTCAACCATCCCCACCCAAGATAAATTCTTAATGCCAACCACACAAAACTCCACGGCCCTACTTCGGAAAATAACTTGTGCACAATGGGCGGATCTTTTATTTCTATTTGTCGTGATTGAAATATATTTTTTAGCTTGATCATATAATTAATTTTTAAAATTAATGTTGCTTATATTATAACACTTTCCGACTATTCCGCCTCGGATATATTGCTTGCCAAGAACGACTAATGCGGCCTTACCTTGATTTTACTCCTTTATTTGATATCTTGTTTGCCATCAGGACCTGCAAACCATTTTAACAAAGCGATAATAGCCAGAAAAATAACAACCCACCACAAAATCATAAAAATCCAAACAATAAAATCGAATATTCCACCATTCATCATTTGATTATACGGAGCATTAAAGGTGAGAGGGAATATCCACCCGCCCAGCATCGTTCTTTGAATATTTATTCCGAATATAATCACTAGAAAGCTTAAGGATATAAGAATCATGGCAAAGATGTTTTTCATAACATGCACTAATTTATAAAAAATATTCCCTTATTAACTATTGTTATATCAAATAAGTGTTTTGCGCCGGAGAAGTACCGCGTTTACTGCAACAATCACCGTAGAAAACGACATGAAAAGTGCCGCCAAGGCGGGTTGTAACAATATTCCCTTGGAAGCTAGAACTCCTGCGGCAAGAGGAATTGCTACGACATTATAACCAGTCGCCCAAAAGAGATTCTGGACCATTTTCGTATATGTTATACGCGAAAGACGGATAATCCTTGGAATATCACGCGGATCGTTGCGAACAAGAATAATACCGGCTGACTCAATGGCAATGTTCGTACCTGCACCAATCGCGATACCAACATCCGCTTGCGTCAGCGCTGGCGCGTCATTGACTCCATCACCAACCATCACTACTTTTTTTCCTTTCTTTTGAAGAATCTTTACTTTTTCGGATTTTTCCTCTGGCCGCACTTCAGAAAAATACTCGTCGATTCCTAGCTCTAAAGCCACCCGTTTTGCAACGGCTTCAGCATCTCCCGTGATCATCCCAACCGAAACTCCAAGCTCTTTCAACGATTTTATCGCATCGCGAGATTCGTCGCGAATAAGATCGGCGAGAGCGATTGCGCCGATAGGATTTCCGTTCCGCAAAACATAAACCACGGTCTTCCCTTTTATCTTCTCCTCTTCAATGCGCTGTTTCAACGCGGCTGAAACATCTATGCGGGCGTGTTCGAGAATTGCGGTGCCGCCAATGAATACCTCTGCTCCTTTAAAAATACCCTTACTCCCTTTGCCCGCAAGCCTCTCGAACCCTTGCACGGGAGTGATCAAAATTCCTTCGATTTCAGCTTGTTTCACGATCGCTCGTGCGACCGGATGTTCAGATGGAGCATCAACTGCTGCAGCGATACGAAGTATCTCTAAAACGTCCTCATGACCACCGGTGATGATATCCGTTACACCATACTCTCCCTTTGTAAGCGTACCGGTCTTGTCAAAAAGTACCGTATCGATCGTCCGAGCTGCTTCAAGGGCAAGACGATTGCGTACGAGAAATCCGTTGTGAACGGCCATGGTCGTTGAAATCGCAACAACCAGCGGAACGGCAAGTCCCAATGCGTGCGGACACGCAATCACAAGAACCGCTACAACGCGCTCGATAGTAAACCCAAACTCCGCTCCTACGATAAGCCAGGCAATAAACGTGATAAGAGCAGTGCCGACCGCGATGACTGTAAGATAGCGTGCCGCACGATCAGAAAGCGTCTGTAGTCGTGATTTAGATGCTTGCGCCTCGCGTACTAGGCGCATAACACCAGAGAGAAACGTTTCCTCTCCGATTTTTGTGATCCGCACGGTCAACGCGCCATCCCCATTCGTTATTCCCGCGATAACGTCGCTACCAGGTTCTTTGCGCACCGGCCGCGATTCACCGGTCACGATTGCCTCGTTCACGTCCGCAACTCCATCTTCAACAACGCCGTCTGCAGGAATGCGGGCGCCGGGCCGCACAAGGATATGATCGTCCACGCGAAGCTCCAATAGTGGAATAATCTGGGGCTTCCCATCCCGTATAATTTCGGCTGTATCGGGCAAAAGTTTAGAAAGTTCCTTGAGCGCCCCCTGAGCTCCTTGTACTGCTCGCATTTCCATCCAGTGACCAAGTAACATTACAGTAATTAACGTTGAGAGCTCCCAAAAAAGAGGTTTCCCTGGGACTCCAAGGACAACGGCGATGCTGTAAAGATAGGCTGTTCCTATTGCCAGAGCGATCAGCGTCATCATGCCGGGAAGCCGTCCGCGGATCTCGCGCCAAGCACCAATAAGAAATATCCAGCCGCCGTAGAAAAAGATGGCCGATCCTAAGATCGCTGGCAAAGGCAGTGAACCCGGAAAAGCTGGCGCTTGCCATTCAAAAAGCTCATCGAGAATATCCGAATAGAGAACAACAGGAATAGTAAGCAATGTACTCACCCAAAATTTCCTTGCGAACATCACAAGGCTATGACCTTCGTGCTTATCGGGCTCCAGATGTACTGCGTGTTCACCTCTTCGCAACTTAGCCTTTTCCAGAACGAGTTCCATTCCGCATTCTAAACAACGTCCGGGAGTTTTCTGCTGGACATTCGGATGCATTGGACATGTGTAGTATTGATCCATCTATTTTTAGAGATTGAATAATAATCTCTTACCCTTCGCGCTCTACTTGTCGGCGATACGCCGCACAGACACCGGAGGAAATCGCGATAAGCTGAAGCACGATTGCGTCATTATAAAGATGCTGTTGAGAAAAGCTGAATGCCGTCCCACCCTTTCCTGCGATCCATGCCGTAAGCAATGCAAGCCCGCCCCAGATCCCTGCAATAATCGATACGCCATGCATTAATGTTGATTTTTTCATCATACCCACCTCCTTTACCTATTTCATATCTGCCGCGCGAAAGATTGGTCGCGCGCGTCCTTAATCATCTGTCGGACGCACCATTTTGCATATGTCCGCCCAAACAGTCTCCCCAACCACGCACTCGTCTTTGGTAGTTCGTAATTAATGGCTACACGCAGCAGTGATTTTCCGTCTTGCGGACTCACTTCGATTTTCATTTGATAATGACCAACCACAATAAGTTTGGGTATCCCAACAGTCTCCCACACTTTCACGCGCGGCGACTCGTGGCGTATGACTACCTCATCAAGAGACAACGGAATTCCAAAAGCTTTGCCGCTCAGACGAATATGAGAACCAACCTCCTGACCGCGCCCGGCATCAACCGAAACATTCATACGCCCGCCGCCCATCATCCAGGATGACTTAGTCATGTGCGATGAAAAACGAGTGTGGTTGTCCACATACGCGAATGTATCTTCAGGACTCGCGGGAATCACGACGCTTTCTTCATACTGATAATGTCGCATAATAACGGTTAATTAGTCTTTGTTAAACGAGAGCATCGTTCCCGCCTCTAAATACTGCGATATGCTGCCCATCAGAATTTGAGGGCTTGATGCAATTTATTTAATGAAGCAAATTATGAGAGTAGCACACCCCCATCCACCACAATCTGCGAACCGGTCATGTAACTTGAAAGGTCGGAAGCAAGAAATAAGGCAACCTTGCCGATGTCGTCCGGATCACCCATACGTTTCATCGGGATCTTTTCCAAAAACTTTCTCAGTATAGCTTCCATGTCGGGAGTTACCGGTTTTTCAGCTCCGGTACCCGGCGTAGCAATGCCGCCTGGAGCAATAGCATTGACCTGAATATTGTGAGGCGCAAGCTCCAATGCCGTATTTTTGGTGAACCCCCAAAGACCGTGCTTGGAAGCATCGTAGACCGCCAATCCCACGGAGGAAGGATGGAGCGCATCAATCGATGTGATATTGATTATTTTGCCGCCTCTGTCTTGTTTGATCATGACTTCTGCGACTGCTTTTGTGAAAAGAAAAGCGCTTTTGAGATTAACGGCTAAGATTTTTTCGAAATCCCCGGGCGTCATCTGCATCACCGGAATGATCGGATAGATGCCGGCATTGTTTACAAGAGTATCAATGCGGCCATACGTCTTTACGGTAAAATCGGTCGTAGCCTTAACCTGCTGTTCGTCGGCAACATCGGTTTTGATATAGACCGCCTTCCAGCCGTTGTCATTTAATTCTTTGGCCGCTTTATTGCCTGCTTCTTCGTTGAGATCGGCAATAACTGTATTCGTGCCAGCCTCAGCCAGGCGGTACGCGATGCCGAATCCGATGCCCATAGCACCGCCGGTAACGATGGCGGTTTTGCCCTTAAGATTAATGAGTTCTTGTATGTGTAGATTTGTATTCATACTTTTTTATTTTATTACTTTTAAATAGGCTGCTGAACTTAAAATGCGAATATCATTAAGGCCACTGAAGTGTCGTCTCAGTAGCACCCGCGAGCTGTAGGAGCACGAGCGCAAACGAGCTACTCGGCGAACCTGGAAAGACGACGATAAGTTCGCGGTGATGTTCCGATGGTCCTGAGCCAGAAACATTCTCGGCGCGCAATGGTACCAGCTCTTCGTCTCCGCTCTTTAAACGAATGTTGCTTCCCGGACTATACATCGAAAGATCTCCGCTATGCGTAGTGAGCTGGATCGAAAACGTCAAATTATCATCATCAAACAACTCCGGCTGCACCACGATGGTTATGCCATCTATAGATGTGGTCTTTTCTTCAAACTGCTGGGAGAGTGGTAAATCTTCAGTCCGTCGATCTTCCTGTAGGTAAAGAAATCCACCAGCAATAAAAATAAGGACTGCTACGACGATAAATTGTTTAGACATTTTTCTCATACTGAAGTATTTTTCTTGTGATGTAGGCGATGCCGAATGCATTGGATACCAACCCGATCCAGAAAAGCTCAATTTGATACTGACCGACGAGCGCCAAAATACCGGTTGCGCCAAGCGCGGGAAGAATATTAGCGAGATAATGCGCACAACATGAAATCATTGCGACCGTTGAATTCGTCCCTGTAACGGCAAGAACTTTACCGGTGCCTTTCCCGCGCTGAATTGCGTGTCTAAGATACTGGTAGAGTCCTACTTGAATCCCAAACCCAGTTGCAAGCGCAAGAATATAATACCAAAAGGACGCGAATTGGCTTTGCGCAAATTCCCATCCCGAAATCGCTGTAACTATAATGAAGTACAGCGCCAAAAGGACAGTAGCGCCAAACGTTCCTGCGATGAACGGGCTTCGCGACATCTTATCTATTCATAACTTTATTGGTTCTTCTTTAAAATCTGTTTGAATAACCATATGGCCGCAAGAATGCCCACAACCAACCATACGAATAGCAACAGACTATATAACCATGTACCGCCCCATACGTTCATCGGATAATTAAAGCCCATCATTGAAGAATTGCCGATTCCGGCATTTTGCATCATGCGCGAAGTCATCATGCCCATCATTCCTAACATGGCTCCGGCTCCTGTTTGTTGATTTTGCATCATTGCCGTCATTTCGCTTTGCTCTTCAGAAGATAACGTACCGGCAAACAATTTATCCATCAACTCTTCCATTCGCTCGTGGTTAGCATCGCCCATCATTTGATCTTCCATTTGTTCCATAGAATAGAGCGTCTGCTGACCCATCATCTGCCGCATAAACGAATTATCCGTCATACTCTGATGGGCGTTTGTATACTGAACAGTTCCGAAGAATGCAATCGCCGCCACGGCTAAGCTATATAAAACATGTTTTGGTTTCATGAGATTTTTAGTTTTTAGATTTAATAATATCCATATTATACGCCTTTTAAAGAACCCCACCAAAAACAGGGAGCAAAAACATCTTGGCATTCTGAGGCCTCTTGAAAAGCTTAAACAAAACACCTTTAATGAATGCTTAATTATATTATGCTCCGCAGGAACCACCGCCACGAGCTTGGGGAAGCGTTCCTTGTTCCTGCAACGCTTGATTAATTTTTTGCGCGCCTTGAGAACTCGCATATTCAGCGCTGACTGCCGTTACAGGGCTAACTTTTTGCCACGAAATATTCTTAATGGTCTGAAAGTAAGCGGCAAGTTCAAGCGTTGAATCTGGAAACCAAAAAGCATTGGCCGCTTTCGCCGCTTCAAAAATCTGGTTATCACTTGCTTCCTGACTAATCATGAGTTCAACTAAACCAAGCATTGCCATACCGTGATTACAATCGGGAAATGCGGTTGAGTTGCCACAACACGGTCTGTATATCTGCGAGGTGATCTGCAAAACTCTTTCCTGATCAGCATCATTTAAATTCAAAAGATTAAATTTGCCGTAATACGACATAGCGTCTTTCTTTCCCAAAGTCCAACCACCCGTTGAGGCCAGTGATGCGGTATCAGTACCTTTCATCGGCCCCTCTAATAAAACTTTGCTTTCTTGAGCAAGACCAAGCGCCCAAAGTGCATCAACCATAAAACGGCTATTTGCTGCGGTGAACACTAATTGCCTATTTTTTATGCCATCGTCTCCTCCAAGTATTGCCAACTCTTCTATTGTCAATGCAGTTCCATCTTGTTCCATAGTCGCGGTGAATTTGTCTTGGTCAATAACGCCAGCGTCAACAAGTTTACCTATCGCATCGCCCCAACGCGCGGCAACAGTAATACCTTTCGTCGGGAAAACAACTGCTTCAAGATTTTTATCTATGCCGGACGCCGGAGTATTTACTGATGTGGCGCTCGGCCTTTGTCCCGAAAACGGAATGTAGCCGATCTGTGCCAGATAGAAGAATACCAATGACACCGCCAACATAAGGATCAATGATCCGCTATCGGGAGAATGGTATTTTATGGACGTAATCATCGTATTAATTTCCTCAAGCGGAGACTGACGCACCTGTTTCCTCTTTAAAAAACGCTTGAATAAACTTTTTAGTGTAAACATATTTTTCATTTTTTAATTTTTTGATTTTTGTTGTCGCAAAACTGCAATAACAATCATGGCTATCGCGACAAATAATCCGGCAAGCCAAAACAAATCCGGTATGACGCCGAGCCATGATAGCTTTTGCTCCAATGCTTGAACCCAACCAACTTGAACGCTATCGCGCCATGTAACCACGCTCATCACTTTTCCTTGTAACGTAAGCCACGCAACAAATAAACCGGCGCCGATAAAAATAATTCCGGCACAGGCATGCGCGACCAGCGTCTCGCTATGCCACGATCCCACTCGCCAGATAATCTTACGCTGAAGCAAAGAGAAACGCTGTAACACTTTTGTTCTATCAATTGTCCAGGACAGAAAAAATAAAGGCGCTACCATGCCCAGCACATAGGCAGCTGCCAACAACACGCCTCCAATAGGCGTTCCCGAAAGAGCTGAAAGCGCAACTACGCCGGCAAAAACCGGTGCGCAACACGCAGAACCAATGCCCGAAAAAATTCCCATTGTAAAAATGCTCGCTATGGTTATGCGACCAGCGGAATGAGTAGTAATCGGAATATGCAACATCGGAAGTTTGCCACAAAGAAGCGTGATACCTAAAACCACAAGCATCGCACTACCGAGATAGAAAAATTGATCGTGGAAACGAGTTAACCACAGACCAACAGCTCCAGATCCTAGACCAATCGGCAAGAACACAATAAATATGCCTGCGGCAAAAACAGCGGTTAAAGCAAAAACTCTTGTGCGTTCCTTAAAAACGGTTCCAAGATAAGACGGTAGCAGAAATCCGATACAACATGGCGCAAACAGAGCAAGCATGCCAGCGATAAATGCCGTAAGCAAAGAAAAATTGGCAAATAGCATATATTATATTAACGAACAACCAACCCCTTAAAGGCTACCTCGATATTTTCATTCTCGGGATCATTAGTCTCAAATGAAATAGTTCTACTGATGGGCCCCACACCGCTTGGTCCGTGAGCATTTGGATCAAAGAACACGTGTAAAATTCCTCCCGTTCCTTCTGGTATGTCCATTGACCAGGCGCGCGATGAAAGACCGTGACCAGCCATACCGAATTTAGGGCTTTTTTCTGTTCCAACTTCCAGCTGTGCGGTTGTGCACATACAAGAAGTTACCAAACGGCTTACGCGCAATATTCCATTCCCTTCATTACGAACAGTAAATGTTCGTTCCACAACGCCGCCAGACATGGGTATCGTTCCAAAATCAATATCGGTTGGTTCTATAACTGTTTTAGGTATGCCTCCGCTGTTGTTATCTTCGGCATTCGTGGATTGATTTGCCGAAATCCACAGCAATCCAACTCCTCCAGCCGCGATAAGTACTATGGCGCCAATTATTACTGCTATTTTGCCCGAGATATTAACACTACTCGATTCGTTTTGTTTTTTATGTTGAGGGTGACAATGACTCATATACGTAACGTTAACGGATAACAAAAAACCACGCGCCCGACGCACTGAAACAAATATTCAGCGTGAAAGAGCAAACGCGGTTATACGATAACGCTATGAGCCTCTTTTCTATGTAAAATGCCGTTACTGAAAAGGTAAGAAAACGCGGAAATTACCAAAAGATTGATATGGCGCAATAAGTAAAAACGGAAAGGCCTATCTAACACCTTAAGCGCGGGAAAAACAATTTTCATAATACTAACCAAAACAAGAGTGGCGCAAATAACCGCAATGACGGATATTGCCGCAAAGTCGTTCAAAAACGCACCGATATGATGCATAGCCGCCGCAACCGCCTGCGGACAATTCTTCATGCCCGGCATATGAGAATTCATTCCGTCTGTACCGCATGCCGCAAACGTGAATACACCGAATACAAACACGGCTGTTATGACTGCAAGTATAAGGAAAATAATCCTTTTATCCATACAGTTTCATCGTACATCTCTTTTGCAAAAATGCAACTCTCTTATGCCATTAGAACAGTTATGAATAAGCAGTGGAAAATCCGGGCCAATTTGAAACTCTCGTTCTTCCGGTAATAAAAATTCCGACGTCGACAAATGACGCCGGAATTGCCCTAGTGCCTGCACTGGGCTTGTCAAAGTGCTGGGGGATGGACTCGAACCATCGAAGGCGTAATGCCAACAGATTTACAGTCTGTCCCGTTTGACCGCTTCGGTACCCCAGCGAGACGCTTTGGTTTAATTTTTGCTTAACGCTTCAACGTTTGGCAAAATATGCTTCGTACTGCACGAATTTCCGGAACGGGCCGCACCCTAATTCTTCGGGATGCGTTTCCTTTTCCGCAAATTCGCTTGTACTTAGCTATATTTTGCAACAAACGCTTCCGCTAAGTCGCAAAAACTAAACCACTACTTAATGTTTTAAAAATCAAATAGGAATATGAGCCAGCGGCCCCGCAATTGCGGGGCGACCTGTTTATCCCGTTACAAATGCCGTGGAGCCGAGGGTGAGCTTTGAACTCACGACCTGCTGTTTATCCCGCCTCTTGCGCCGATGAGCCGGAGGTGAGAATCGAACTCACGACCTATTGTTTACAAAACAATTGCTCTGCCTCTGAGCTACTCCGGCGCAAGAGGCGGGACTCTGCCGCTGAGCTACCTCGGCATTTGTAACGGGACTAGCACAAAACAGCCACTCTGTCTCCGCCAGCCGACGGAGAGCTACACTGACGCCAAGATAATGCGCTAAAAACAATATAACATTGCTAAGATAATTCCTCCAACTTCTGCATTATATCCTCATCGTCCGGTAAAAGACGCGTGGCCTGCTCAAGCGCGGCTCGCGCATCCTTAACATTGCCGGCTATTATATAAAGGTTTCCCAAACGCTTGTATGAAGCGCCGTCGTCATGATGATGAGCTATATACTCAAGAAGCTTGCGCTCTTCTTCAAGAAACGCTTTCCTCTTTTTAATGCGGTCAAAAAACTTAGGCAAGACATCTATACTCTTTTCCGGAGAAAATTTCTGTGAACGCGTCTGTACTGAATGAACCATGCGCTCTGATTTTTTGAGACCCGCAAACAAGGTTATACGCACTTTTTTAAGAATGATTTCTATGCCGTTGAACAGCCAGCGCTGCCAAGGAATTTTCTGGATAAGTTCATGTATCTTATTGACAATAAACAATCCTTGTTTGCCGTTTTCTTGTTCTGGAAGCTCGGACAATATGGGCAGCGCCCGAGCAACAATCAAAATAACCCCTGCAAGGCCTAGCAAGAAAAGCAATGGTGCGAGAATGGAATACATTAGAAAAATTTCTAATCAATGCTTAATGGCAGAATGTTAAACACTAAATCGCGAAAACTTTCCTACAGTTATTTTCTCCCCAAATTTTGCAATCGCTTCGTTTATAAGCTCTTGAACTGTTTTATCTGGTTCTTTAACGAACGGCTGAGTAAGCAAGCATACTTCTTTAGCCAAGGTATTTAACTTGCCTTCGATTATTTTATCGACGATATTCTGCGGTTTACCAGAATCGGCAAACTGTTGGGCAACCAGACGTCTTTCTTCATCTAAAATCTCCTTGGGCATATCTTCCGGAGCTAGATATTTGGGATCGGAAGCAACAATATGCATGGCCAAATCATGGGCCAGACGCTTGAATTCTTCGTTACGCGCAACAAAATCTGTTTCGCATTTTAGTTCAATAATACCTGCAATTTTAGAATTAGCGTGGAGATAAACACCAATAATCCCTTCCTGAGTTGTACGATTCTGTTTTTTATCTACCACTTCCTGACCGCGGGCTCGCAAAAGCTTTCCGGCCTCGTCAATATCGCCCTTCGCGTCGGCAAGGGCTTTTTTAACCTCTATCATAGATGCGCCGGTTTTTTCTCGCAATAATTTAATGTTGGCTAAATCATTCATAAAATCTTAACAAATAAGAAATTCTATATTTATGCCTTATATCCTTAACTCTTGCTTTCGGAGGTCTTATCCGTATGGACGACTTTAGCCACGTATGCCGCCTTCCCTTTTTGTATGGCATCGATCAATTTGGCAAAGACGTATCTTACAGAAGAAATAGCATCGTCATTTGCCGGAATAGGAAACATTATACTTGTAGGATCAACATTAGTATCCGCAATAGCCACCACCGGAATCTTCATTTTCAGGGCTTCGGTTGCGGCAATAGTATCATGTTTTAAAGAAACAAGAACCAACACATCGGGTTTGCGGGTTAGGGTTTTGAGCCCGCCTAGAGCCGAATTCAGCTTAACTATTTGTCTATTGAAATGCACTTGTTCCTGCTTGGTGTACTTATCCAATTCGCCTGCTGCTGCCTTACGTTCAAGTTCTTTAAAGTTTTCAAGGCGTTTTATCATTACGGAAAAATTGGTAAGCGTGCCGCCGAACCAGCGTTCTTTAACGTATGGCATACCAACGGCTTGGGCGCTCTCCTGCACAATATCCTTAACGTGCGGACGCGTTCCAGCAAAAAGTATCAAGCCGCCCTCTTTAGCTTTATTTTCTAAATATGCGCAGGCTTTATCCAAGAATTCCTGAGTTTTGGTGACATCTATTATTTCCACGCTGCCTTTAACAGTAAATATATAAGGCGCCATTTTGGGATGACGGTTGGATTTTCGATGCCCGAAATGCACGCCAGCTTCAAGCATATCTTGAACTTCTGGGGATAAAACTGATTTTATATCGCTTGAGGTTTCCATAATTGCACCTGGACCAGTATAACCGATAGACAAAAAAAGACAAGCCCTACAACTAAATTAGGCTTTTGAATATAAGGTTGATTCTGATAACAATGGACATTTATCTTAGATATGGTATAAGTTGAACAAACCTTGAAAACTTAAGGACTGGAGCGAAGGCAAAATGACAGTCTTAGACTGGCTTCGCAATCAATTTGAACGCCATCCGCATCTGCCGCCAGGCACGTTCCGGACGGTAGTCATAGGTTTCATTGTATGCGCAGCAGCAACAATAGTTATGGGCGTTGCCACCACGGTGGAAGCCTTCCTAGGAGAACCAAAAGCATCTTTCTCGCTGACGCTGACCGTAATTCTGCTTATTGGCGCATATTCCGGCTATGTAATAGCTGTAAACAAATCTGGCATCGATATCATTGATGAGGAGACGAAGGATGACGACTATAGTGTTTTGTGGCGATATGGCGAAGTTTTCGGGGTAGGTCTGCTATTTCACCAAATCCTGCTTGGCTGGTTATACCTACTTAAGATTGCGCCTCACTTTCCCGAACAAAGCGGTTTTCTTACCGAAACTTTAATAGTTGTTCTCGTCGGCCATTCAATAATCAAATTCTTGGTGCATGACAAAGAAAAGATCCGACCGCGCATCAAGCACAACAACCTTTTCTTCCTCGTCAGTGTCGCTATGGCATCTTTGCAAATTCTATCCTTTCTGATTTATTTCTTCGATGGTATCGAGGTGCCTCGTGACTTCAATTATATGTATATCGCTATTCTGGGTACCTACGTAGTGCACAACCGCGCACTGGAAATTTATTACTGCAGTAAAGCTAAGAACGCTTCTATAGACACTCACCAAAGAGGTGAATTGGTAGGCTCAATGGTGATGCTTACTGGTTTATCTCTATATCTTATGCGTTCATTATTTGGCGCATTCTGCCAGCTTGGCGGAGAAATTTACAGACAGTTTGGCATAGTAGTTCCGTGTATACGCGTTAATGATATGCCCAATGATTTCTTTTCTGATCCAACCGCACAAATTATCGTAATCACTTTCGTCATGCTGGTCGCAAGCTCCGCAGTGAAATTCTATCACACCAGAAGAAACGGATGCGGTCATACCACAGAAAACCCAAATCAAGAATCTGATACTAACGACTCTGATAAATAAGGCTCCTTAAAAAGGGCCTTTTTCTTTTGTGTCTGTATTGCCAAAACACAGTGTTTTTGCTATAAAACTAAACATGAAAAGCGCTATCCATCCAACCTATTTTCCTCAAGCTAAGGTTAAATGCGCCTGCGGAAATCAATTCACCGTGGGTTCCACCCTTGAAGAAATAAACATAGAAGTCTGTTCCAATTGCCATCCGTTCTTCAGCGGCAAGGCCAAAGTTATAGATACAGCTGGTAAAGTTGAGAAGTTCAAAGAACGCATGGGCAAAAAGAAGTCTTTGGCTTCTATGCGTGGCGGCAAAAAACACAAAATGGCTAAGCGCGAAGCGCGCCGTCAAGCCGCACGGAATGAGGGCAAAAAGGTATGAGTCAAGACGAACGCACTCTTGAAGAAATAAAATCGGAATACGGCGATTTAGAAACAAAGCTCAGCGATCTCATCGAGCCTGAAAGTTCTCAGAGCCGAAGGCCTGAGCTTCTTTCTCGTCCTAAAGATTTGGCTGAACTTGGCCGGCGGCTCAAGCAACTTGGACAGACTATAAAAATAAAAGAGGAAGAAGAAAGATTGAAAAAAGAACTTGAAGATATCAAAAACCTTATAGCTACAGAAAAGGATGCGGAACTCAATGCCATGGCGCAGGAGGAAAAAAATACTATAGAGAAAAAAATTGCCGCGTTGGTTAATGGACAGACCTCAAGGATCGCAACAGAAAAAGAAGGGATTGTCATGGAAATAAGGCCGGGGGCTGGGGGAGATGAAGCTGCATTGTTTGCCGGAGAAATAACGCGGATGTATATCAAATTCGCTGAAAAATCGGGATGGAAAACACAGCTCGTTGAAGATAACAACACATCAATTGGCGGACAAAAAGAAGCGATTTTTATAATAAGGGGGGGAGATGCATACAAAAAACTAAAAACGGAATCCGGCGTGCACCGCGTTCAACGCGTACCCGAAACCGAAAAAAGCGGCCGCCTACACACTTCTACGGTTACTGTAATGGTTATCCCCGAAGCGCAAGAAACGGATTTGGAGATAAAACCACAAGATATAAGAATAGATGTTCAGCGCGCAACCGGACCAGGTGGACAAAACGTAAACAAACGAGAAACAGCCGTGCGTTTAATACATTTACCCACCGGCATAATCATTACCTCCCAGAAAGAACGCACCCAACAATCTAATAAGGAAGCGGCTATGTCTATCTTGCGCTCAAAACTACTTGCCCTTAAAGAAGAGGAGGAAGCGAAAGCGAAAAGCGAAATACACAAAACCCAAGTCGGAGGCGGAGACCGATCAGATAAAATACGCACCTATAATTTCCCGCAGGACCGCGTTACCGACCACCGTATAAAAAAAAGCTGGCATAATATTGCCAGCATCATGGAAGGAAATATTGAAGAAATAGTAAAGGATCTGCAGGCAATAAATTTATAATTTTTATTAACCTCCAATAAGATTTATCTTCTCCTGTAGATCATCGGCTAGAACCATAATATCGTCGGCATAAAAAGAAAAGGCTGGATTTTGCCAGTTTGAACCGGCAAAATATATCATCGCCGCTTTCCACTCTGCGTCACGCGTCTGTTGATCTGCACCGGCTGCGGCTAACTTCAGTGCCGAAGCAGTGAAAGCATCTTCTATATTCCAAGGCGAGGGCGGGTTATGACCGGTTAACGCCGCAACTTTATCACGCCAGGCCAACCAGGTCCTGGGCAAAAACTGCGCCGGCCCCATAGCTCCACCCCAACCGTAATCGGGCGCCTTTGAAACAGGCGTGGTATCAGGATCCAAGCCCAATTCCTGCGTAATCTTTATAAATGCGGGCCAGTCTTTAGGATTCATGTCATCACGCCAATTGCCCGTACCCACAGATGCGCCCCAATGCGATTCTTTCTGCAATACCGCAAGCAAAAATGCAGGCCGTATATTTCCGTATGCTGAAGTTTTTTTAGCCAAAAGCAAGGCTGCCTCAAACGGCATGGACACATTTGTACCCTCCAAAGCAAATATCTGCTGTCGTATGATAGCGGCATCTTGAACGGCTCTTATCAACTGGGCATTAAAATTCTTTTCTTTGCCCTTTGTTTCGGCCAAAAGCATGGCTCTTTGTTGCCTCTTTGCTTCAAGCTCTCGCTTCTCAATAGACGACAAGGTGCGAAGACTAACCAATTCTTCCTTCTTGACCTCTAAAACATCTTTTTCTTTTGCCAAAGTTGACTTTATTTCTGCAATTTCATCTATGCGCCTCTGAACATCCGCTTCAACCAGCTGAATATCCTGAATTTTGCCGAAAACTTCAGAAAAATTATCTGCGCCCAGTATTATCTCTATCGGTGATTCATTATCATTGTAATCTATGGTCAGCAATATTTTCTTTAAATTCTGTCTTGCCAATGTCAATTTTACCTCCACTTCTGCTATCTGTTTTTCTTTTTCCGTAATCCCCTGCTCATTATCAGCAATAGATAAATCAGTACGGCGTATCTGCAACTCTACCTTGCGAATATTGGCGTCAAAAACCTTAATTTCTCTAGCAAGAGTTGCTTGTTGAGTCTTTAAATTACCTAAATTCTTATTTATTTGATCCATTTCTGCTTCAATGGCGTCGAGGCTTTCATCAAGTGTTTGTTTTATCTGTGAAACGGTCAGTGAATCCTGTGAACCCTGCGTGAAGAATAGTGGCGTCAACATCGCAAAAAAAACAAGAATTCCACCCAGCCATTTCTGATTTGAGTGGAATTTTGAAATCATGAATTTTTGGGGCGAAAATTTTTGCATTACAGTATATCAACTTAAACTGGAAAGAATTACTCTTTTTTTTCTTTCTCCGCAGCCGCTAAAACCGCTTCGGCTTCCTCGGCTTCCTTCTTCTCTTTTTCGCCCACAACCTCAATTTCTTCAACCTTCACTTCGGGAGCAGTTTCAAGAGCCGCTAAATCTTCCTCGGAGATGGGCTTATCAATAAAAACTATGGTGGCATCTTCGTCTAAACGCACTCTCACACCAGAAGGCAACTTAATATCTTTAATATGAATTGCGTCGCCTATTTTTTCCAAAGGCGTGATATCTATGGATAATTCGTGTGGTAAGTTCGCCGGCAAAGCCGAAATTGGCAATTCATAAAGCGCCTTGACCAAAACACCGCCCTCTGATGAAACCGCCATAGAGGTTCCGGTGAACACCAAAGGCGCATCCAAATCCAATTCCTCATTCATATTGACCTGGTGAAAATCGACGTGCAAGGGCAAACGACTTAAAGAATCGCGCTGGACATCGCGAATAAGCACCGTGCGTGTATTCGATGAAGAATCGTTCACAACCAAAGAAAGCAAAGAGGTTTCCCCTGATTTCTTAAAAATCTTCTCAAAATCTTTAACCGGAACAACTAAAGCCTCCGACTCTATACCATAACCATATAAAACAGCCGGGATTTCTCCTTTTTTGCGTAAAATACGCACCTTTTTGCCCGTTATGTTTCTTGTTTTTACGTTGAGCGTTTCCATATTTGTTTCGTCTTTAGCAGAACTTAAAAGAGGATTGCATTATTCGTACCTAAAAAGCGTACCAAAAACAAGGCGTTTTGTCAAAAACCATTTATAAATAAACTTTTTCGATTATTTAATCTGAATCAAAGTAGGTGGCGTTTTGCCTTCCAAGGCGGCAATGATATTTTCTGCCGCAAGTTGAGCCATTTTTGCACGTGTCTCTATGGTGGCCGAGGCGATATGCGGCGTGATGATTATATTATCAAGTTCTGCGAGACCATCTGCCATCTTTGGCTCATTTTCAAAAACATCTATAGCCGCTCCGGATATAACATTGTTCTTAAGCGCTTTCACCAATGCCGCTTCATCAACAATGGGTCCTCGCGAAGTGTTGATAAGATAGGCAGTTTTTTTCATCATCGAGAGTTCTTTCTCGCTTATTAAATGGCGGGTTGTCGGCAATAATGGAACGTGTATGGATACAAAGTCGGCATTGCGCAATAATTCCGGCAATTGAACAAAACGCGCGCTATATTCTGCTTCAAAAGAAGGATTGGGCTTAACATCATAATAAATTACTTGGGCGTCAAAACCACGCACCGCATGCTTAACCACCAAAGAACCTATGCGGCCCAAGCCCACAACGCCTACGGTTTTATGCGCAAGATCTCTACCCAAAAGCAACATTGGGCCCCAGCCCTTATATTTGCCAGCACGCATAAATTTATCTGATTCCACAATACGGTGTGCGATAGCCAACATTAAAGCAAAGGTGTGTTCGGCGACGGTCTCGGATAAGACTTCCGGCGTATTGCTAACCATGACGCCGCGTTCTTTCGCCGCGGCAAGATCAATATTGTCAAAACCTACCGCATAATTTGCTACTATTTTTAGCTGTTTTCCGGCCGCA
>MHSR01000015.1:11041-11335 GCA_001822815.1 Candidatus Terrybacteria bacterium RIFCSPHIGHO2_01_FULL_43_35 | reverse complement strand
AGTGATCTGTGTGCCACGATACATTGCCCAAATCTTTTGATTATAGTACATTAGTGTGGCCTTAATGCGGCCTATTTTTTATGGATCCCGTTAGAGACATTATATTGGACGATATTAGTTTTTGATGTTATATAGAACATACGAAAATTCTTTTACAAAAGGAGTGAAAGATGGACGCGATTTTGCTTGCTATTTTGGCAGTACTAGCGGTACGAATTATGCTTGGACGGCCACCTGTTCCTATACGACCATTCATGGAGCGGCTCGATGACTACCAAGCCATTGAAAGATCGG
>MHSR01000015.1:0-11021 GCA_001822815.1 Candidatus Terrybacteria bacterium RIFCSPHIGHO2_01_FULL_43_35 | reverse complement strand
TAACTTTTAATCGCGGTCATAAACGACGAGTAAGGATAGCCAGATGGATTACGCAACGATATTTTGAACGTATTCATAGAGAAGATTTTAAATCAAATAAAACAAGAAAATAATCTCGCCTTTTTATTATAATTGACCATATTAAATTTTTGTACTATTCTAATTATGCCTCGATGCGGGGCATTTTTCTTTATTTATGGAAATCAGAAATATCGCAATTATCGCCCATGTTGACCACGGTAAAACTACGCTTACCGACGCGCTTATGCGCCAAGCCGGCGTTATTAAAGATGGCGTGTCTATGGATTCAAACGCTTTGGAACTTGAGCGCGGCATTACAATTTATTCAAAAAATGCCGCTATCGTATATCGCGGCACAAAAATTAATATTGTGGACACGCCCGGCCATGCCGATTTCGGTTCTGAAGTTGAGCGGGTCTTGCGCTCTATAGATTCGGTGCTTTTGGTGGTTGACGCGCAGGAGGGTCCTATGCCCCAAACCCGTTTCGTGCTGAAAAAATCGCTTGAACTGGGCCTCAAGCCCATTGTGGTTATAAACAAAATAGACAAATCGGCCGCCGATCCCGCGCGCTGTGAGGAACAAGTTTTGGAGCTTTTCTTAGAGCTTGGAGCAAACAACGAGCAGTCTGATTTTCCGGTGGTGTATACCAACGGTCGTCTTGGTATTGCCAAGCGCCGCCTGACGGATGAGTCAAATGATCTTTCGCCATTGCTCGATACTATTATTGAGTACGTACCATGCGCTTCTTCGCCAGAGCTGGCGCAGAAGCCGTTGCGTTTCCAGCCGTTCAATCTTGGCTATGATAATTTTATGGGCCGTTTGGCGGTTGGGCGCATATATGAGGGCGTTATTGCCGCAGGCTCAAATGTTTTTGTCAAAAAACCGGATGGCGAAACCCGTTCCGGTAAACTCACAAAAGTTTTCGCATTTGAAGGCCTGGAAAAGAAAGAAGTTGAGCAAGCGGAAGCCGGAGACATTGTTCTTATTGCCGGCCTAACCGATATTTATATCGGCGAGACGGTAACAACGGACGGCGAAGCACAGCCGCTTCCGGCTATTGCCGTGGACGAGCCAACCATTGCGCTTACGTTTCTGGTCAACAATTCGCCCTTTGGCGGCCGCGAGGGTAAGTATGTCACCTCGCGTCAGCTTCGCGAGTATCTAACACGCGAGATTGAAGTGAATGTCGGTTTGAAAATAGATTTTTCCTCTTCCGACACTTTTCGCGTGTACGGCCGCGGCGAGCTTCACATCGCTATTCTTTTGGAAAATATGCGGCGCGCCGGCTTTGAGGTACAAGTTTCGCAACCGCAGGTCATTCTCCGTAAGGAGAATGATGGCGAGGTCTACGAGCCATTCGAGGAAGTTATCATAGACATACTGCCGGAGTACAAGGGAACCATTATTGAACGCCTGGGCTCGCGCGGCTTTGTGATGAAAAATATTTTTCAGCGCGATAATCTTACACGGTTATTTTTTGAAGGCCCCACGCGCGGCCTTCTGGGCTACCGGAACCAATTCATAATAGATACCAAAGGCGAGGGGATCTTTGCGTCGCGCGTTGAAGGCTTCAGGCCTTATGCCGGCGAGATCCATAAGCGCGCCCAGGGCTCAATGATATCAATGGCGAGCGGCAAAGCGCTCGGCTTTGCTCTTTGGGGCCTGCAGGAGCGCGGCATGTTATATATTGGTCCGGCTGTAGAGGTATATGAAGGTATGGTTATTGGGAACACGGCAAAAGGAATAGAAATGTCAGTTAATCCAACAAAAGGAAAACAGTTAACCAACATGCGCGCCAAAGGTTCTGATGAAGCCATTGATTTGGTGCCGCCGTTTGAACTTACCATTGAGCGCGGTTTGGAGATAATGGCAGAAGACGAATATTTGGAGATAACGCCCAAAAGCGTTCGCTTGCGCAAAAAATACTTAACCAAAAACGAACGCGAAAAAATGCGCCAGGAATAGGTTTTTAAAGCGCGTCAACTTAGACAAGACGATTATTGTAAAAATAAGCTCGCTGTCGTAATCTATAAGCAGTTGATCGCATTTAGAATAAGGCCATGAGACACACGAGAAAAATATATTTTCTAATTACTTTTTTCGCCTGCATTTTGCTTTTCAGTACGGCTAATGCCGCAACCACTTGCGATTCTCAGCCAAAACCCGCTTTTAGCTGCCCGACTGGATATTCTGTAATGTGTATACCTGTCGGAGGCGATCACTGGGGATGCGGCAAAGAGCAAAACGGGCAAATTATTGAAACTAATCCCTTGCCGGATTCGCAAGGCCAGACGCAAACGCCTCCCGCGGTGAGCGAAGTTGAGCCACCACCGCCAAGTAACACGGACACCGCAATCACTTCAAACGCTCAAGATACAACGTCTTCTTCGGATAATTTACAAACAGCAACGCCCGAAACAAACACTACGCCTCCAGCCACGACTAATTCGTCACAAAACAGCGTCTCAAGCGTACTTCAAATAGCTTCTTACGCAACGCCTCTTGCGGCGTTAGCGTTCTTTTTCTGGTTTGGTTGGCGTGAGTGGCTGAAGCGGAAAAAAGGAAAAGCATTGCCTGCAGAAAAAGAAGGAGAAGAAAAAACTGTTTGTGAAACGTGCGGCGGTTCGGGCCACAAGTAATTTTGAGCCGGATAAGAGTTTCTTTTGTCTTTTTCGCTTTTAGTTTTAAACTTCTAAGGGTTCAATGTTTTGGGTAGAAATTTAGGTTGAATACATTTTAAGAACCGTCTTTATTGGCGGTTTTTTGTTTGATTTTGTTGATATCGGGGCGTGGTTTAGCGTGGTATTATGAAATAAGCGAATTAAAGCTTGATCCAATAAGACATGACAACCGTCAATTTTAAGGTCTTAGCTCTTAATCATAAAACTAACGAAAGAGAAATGAACAAGAAACAACTTGGTCAGTTTTTTACTATAAATTCAGATTATATTTTAAACGGTCTTGATAAATATGTTCGCAACAAGACCGTTGTGGATCCATTTGCCGGTAGCGGTGATTTATTGATGTGGGCGGAAAAGCAAGGCGCAAGAAAAGTTAGAGGTTATGATGTTGATAAAAAGTTGGTTGATAACAAAAATATATTTTTGAATGATAGTATAAGAACCCCGCAAGCTTATAAATTTGTTTTAACCAACCCACCTTATTTAAATATAAATAAAGCCAATAAATCAATAAAAGAACGGTATTTTTATAAATTTTCGTTTGAAGATTTATATCAAATATCCCTGGTCTCCATTCTTAACAGCGACGAGGGGATTGTTATTGTACCGATTAATTTTCTCTCCGCCGAAAACTCAAAGAAAATAAGAGATATTTTCTTTGGAAAATTTAGAATTGTGGAAATGAATTATTTCAAGCAACAGGTTTTCCCAGACACTACCTATAATGTCATCGCGTTTTATTATCGAAAGAAAACAGCAATACATAATTCTAGTTTCGCTATCAAAACCAGTATTTATCCAGATAGAAAAAGCGTTAGTATTCAATTAGATAAACAATATCATTGGACTATCGGAGGTAAAATACGGACACTTATTAACGGACAACAAAATGTTTTGGGTATACGTCGTCTTGTGGAGAGCGATATAAAGAGTGGTCCAATCAAAATTAAAGCCGCATATAATCACGTTAAAGACGTTCGCGAATTTAGAATTTCTAAGGATGTTCATGGGATTATTAATTCAAATTTAATTTTATTAAAGGCAATTGATAGCGGCACGCCAAACGGGAAAATTGCTTTAGAAAATATAAGAGAGTACGGAGTGGAATGTCTTATAAGCAAGCCGTCATCTCGGCACATGATTCAATTAATTTTTGATACTCCAATACCCGTACGACAACAGAAACAGATAATAGACAAATTTAATAAGGAGATAAATAAGTTAAGAGATAACCATTTATCTCTATTTATGACCAACTATCGCGATAACGATCGAAAGCGTATATCTTTCGATTTCGTGTATAAATTCATAAATTATATATACGTAAATAAAATTAACTCGATTGGCCAAGAAGCTCTCATTTAATAGATTTTTATGAATCGATGGGTTCAAAAAAGCAAAAATTTAGCCAAAAATAGGGGTTATTTAGACAATTTAAATAATATCTATCCCGTTCAATTAACATTTTCTAGACCTGTTAGTAAAAAGAACGAAACTGCAATTAGACAGGCCTTTTCACAAAAAAATAACAAAGCCCTAATTTCTGTTTTATTAACACTGAAGAAGTTTCCTATTGATGACCCATATGTAGGCTTTTTCCGTAAATATCCAACCGCATTAAATCTTAATCCGAAAACGACTAATCGAATAGGGAAAAAATTGTTTAAACTAGGATTGCGAGGAGTTTTAGATGGCGCGTCGAAACCAAAAATACCATCGCGCCAATTCGGACAAACATTTCGTAAATATTTGTTGACTTTGGGTTACCCAATTTTAGCAGAGCCACAGTTTATTACTTTTAACGGAAAGGCTTTTTTAGATGGTGGCGATGCTACGTTAAAAAAATTTGCGCGAAAAAACCTGAAATATAATCGGAATAAGGGCTTAGATTTAATATTTAAAACCAAAAACAAATTTGTTATAGGAGAAGCCAAATTTATCTCGGCGGGTGGCGGAACGCAAGATAAAAGTTTTCGTGAAGCCATGCAGTTTATTAAGGGTTATAACCAAAATATTCTTAGAATAGCTGTACTCGATGGCGTGGTTTGGTTACCTCCAAAAAGAAAGAATTCATTATATGGAAAAATCCGAAAGATTAACAATAAATATATAGCCATAAGCGCATTGTTATTAAAAGATTTTTTGAAAAACATATAAAATACTAAATACTATTAAAAGTTTTATAATTTACTTATGAACCCGTAGAAGAGTGGAGATAGTGGAAAGCGAAAATGCCGCTTAAGATGGCATTTTTGTTTGCAAAAATTAAATAAAAAGGTATGGTGGAGATTATGTTTACTCAGCACTATTTTTATAACCAGTGGTTTCCGTTTGGCGGAAATGTATTCGGTATTTTTGCCGGACTTATCGTGGCGCTATTAATTATCTGGTCGCTTATATGGAAAGGCATGGCGCTTTGGAAAGCGGCACGCAGCGGACAAAAAGCCTGGTTTGTCGCTTTACTGCTGTTGAATACAGCCGGCATCCTTGAGATACTGTATATTTACATATTCAGTAAAAGAACTAAGGGCCTAACCCAATAGCAACATTCCAACATTCTTGAGAATATGAGAATGTTGTCTGGAATTCTTCATTATGCTTAAAACAGCGGAATTCGTCTCGCCAAAACATCCCGATAAGATCTGCGATTACATCGCGGATTCTCTTTTAGATGCTTTTTTGCAAAATGACCCCAAGAGCCGTGTTGCGCTTGAAGTGATGGGCGGGCACAAATTATTGGTGGTAAATGGCGAGGTGACATCTGCCGCGGTTGTGGATATTGAACGTGTGGTGAATGGTATCGTTGGCGATGATTTCAAAGTTATTTCTAACATCGTTCAACAAAACCCCGAGATTGCGCGAGGTGTGGATACCGGAGGCGCGGGTGATCAGGGTATTATGGTTGGCTACGCATGCGCGGAGACGGAAAGTTTGATGCCGAAAGAATATGAGCTTGCGCGCAATTTATGCCGAAAGATATATGAAGTTTATCCCAACGACGGCAAAACACAGGTTACTGTTGAGGACGGGAGGGTCACAACCGTTGTGGCAAGCTTCCAAAATGCTCCGCACGATAAATTGCTAGAACTGGCCAAAAGCATTTTGCCCGCAGAGGAATATTTAATAAATCCGGCGGGGGATTGGAGCGTGGGCGGTTTTGATTCCGACACCGGCGTTTCCGGCAGAAAGATAGTTATTGATTCTTACGGTCCGAGTGTGCCTGCTGGCGGCGGCTCTTTTTCAGGTAAGGATTATACGAAAGTAGACCGAAGCGGCGCCTATATGGCGCGACGCATTGCCGTCGATTATTTAAAGAAACACGACGCCAAAGAAGTATTTGTTAAGTTGGCATACGCCATAGGTAAACCTCTGCCAGTTATGGCCGTTGTAGTAGTTGAAGGGCAAGAAGAAGCTATTGTCGGTTATGACTTGTCGCCAAAAGGCATACGTGAATATCTGCATTTAGATAAAGTATCTTTCGCAACTACTTCCCCGTGGGGCCATTTCGGCAATGGCTTTCCGTGGGATTGATATGGACAAAATTACTATAGAAAAAGAATCAGAAAATGACGACGGCTGGGTGTTTTGGATAACTTTACGCGAAGGAGATAGTGAAGCCGACTACGAGGTTACGCTGACCAAAGATTATTACGACATGCTGACACAACAAAAAGAACTACCTGAATCTTTGGTTCGGCGCTCTTTTGAATTTCTGTTGGCGCGCGAACCCAAAGAATCTATCCTCAAGAAATTTGACCTCGCGCTTATCCAAAAATACTTTCTGGAATACGAAAACACCATTTCGTCTTAGCGGCAAAAGTAGATGAAATTAAATAATTTTTATGGATTATTCAACCTTGAATAAAAAAACATACAGCCTTTTGGCGCAAGAATACGAAAATCGCGTACAGAATTTAATGCCCGTAACGAGCGCCGCGATGGACTATTTCGCGTCGTATATAAAACCTAAGGGTAGGGTTTTGGATATTGGTTGCGCTGTGGGTATCGCGGTAAGCGTTTTGGCAGAAAAGGGCTTTGCAGTTACGGGAATAGATATATCCGAACCGATGACCAAGTTTGCCAGAAAAAGAAACCCAAATTCAAAAATCATAACAGGAGATTTTTTAGAAGAAGAATTTGAAGAAAAATTTGATGGAGTATTGGCATTTGCTTTTATACATCTTTTCCCCAAAAAAGAAGCCATCAAAATTATGGATAAAATAAACTCTATTTTGAATGCCGGAGCGGTTGCTTTATTGAGCTCCACCGAATCCAAAGAGAGCAAAGAAGGATGGTATGCCAAAGACGATTTTAATAAAAGAGAAAAAAGATTCCGTAAATTTTGGACCGAAGAAGAATTAAGAATTTATATTCAACAGTCTGGTTTTGAGGTTGTTGATCTTAAAAAATTTCATGATCCATTCGGCAAAACCTGGATGGATTTTGTGGCCAAGAAAAAATAATTTTGCACCCTCCAAAAGGAGATCAGAAATTGACTTTTGAAATAACGGAAGATATACTTGCGGTAAAGCTCTTTATATTGAAGGAGAACAGAATGTGCTACTTACCCGCAATAGTAATTGCTGTCGGTGTTGCTGTGGCTGTTGCTTTAGCGGTTTACATAACCAAGGATGCCGGTTATCTTTGGGGGCTCGCGGCAATGTTTTTTGTTAATTTGGCAATGCCGTCTAAGGATAACTAGCTCTAACAAAAACCCACGCATTCATATACAAACCCGTTTCGACGGGTTTTATTTTACCTCCACATCAATAAATATTGATGTGGAGTTTATTATTGACGTTTAATTGCTGCGTTGATATGATTTTAGAAAATCTTGTTACGAAAGGGAAATGCACAAGTGGACACATTCGTACACTCGATTAACGCTGAACAATTTGATAGCGAAGTTCTTGGTGCTGACCTCCCCGTGGTCGTTGATTTCTGGGCCGAATGGTGTCCGCCTTGCCGGGCGCTCAAGCCTATTTTTGAGGAACTTGCGGCCGAGTTTGCGGGAAAAGTTAAGTTCGTCAAAATAGATCTTGAGGCGCATTCGGACAACCGTCCGCTTGCCCGCAGATACGGCATGCGGGGCATCCCACTGCTTAAGACATTCAAAAATGGCGTTGAAGTAAAGGAGTTGATGGGGTTCGGCGGCAAAGAGGCGACGCGAGAGTTTATAGCATCATTGCTTTAGCGCAAAGCATGTTCTTTATCAGCATTAAATCAGCATATTACCGTTGGCTAAGTGCAAGTCAGCGGTTTTTTCTTTATACTGTTAATATGGATAATACTCATGGAACAATATGTCCGTCTTGTCATGCGGCCGCCTCGGCGCTCGCAAATTTCTGTTCACAGTGCGGAAAAAAATTAAAAGAGCGCCAGCTTTCTACATCTGTCGCCAAGCAGATTATTATTTATCTGGTAAGTTTTTTCCTTGCTCCGCTTGGGCTTGGATACGCATTCAAATATATTAAACAGCGCGACCCAAAAACGCGGATGATAGGTATTGTCTCGCTGGCACTTACAGTTATCGCCATAGTTTTGATGATTTGGTTAACCAAAACATTCACCAATTCGCTATATGGTTCATTCAACACGGTTGGTTTTTAAACAGGCGTGTTGACCTAATCTGGTGGGCGCATAGCTACTTTTGACCATGAAAACAAAAACCAGATACGGCCATTTCGGCAATTTAAGCGCCAACTACGCTCAAGCCCGGCAGGGTTTTCCTGCCGAGGTTTTTGATTTGCTATGGTCCAAACTTAATATGCCCAGGCCCAAGATTCTTGATGTCGGTTGCGGAACAGGTATTTCCACAAGACAGTTGACTCAAAGGGGCGCTAATGTAATTGGCGTGGATAGAGATCAAGATATGCTTAAAAGAGCAAAGGAGAATCAAGAGCCTTCAATTAATTATATATCTGCGGCCGTAACAGATTTACCGTTTGAAGACGAAAGTTTTGATGCCGTTTGCGCCTTCAGCGCTTTTCATTGGTTTGCCAACAATAAAGCGCTTGGTGAAATTTACCGCGTTTTGAAACCACAAGGCGCCTTTTTTATTGTAAACAAAGTAGATGACGGGGATTTCAAAACAGGTTACAGAATGGTAATGGCGCCTTTTATTGAAGGGCATATGCCTGATCCGACGCAGAAGTATCAGTGGTCAGATCTTTTGGCAAAAAACCATTTTGGTGATATTGAAACAAAATATTTTCCTGCAATTGAAAAATTCACTTTTGAAAACGCCATCGCGTATCTGCAATCCATAAGCCTATGGAATCTTGTTAGCGACAGCCGTAAAACCGAAGCCTTAAAAGCCATGACAGATTTTTGTTTAAGCAAACGTGATAGCGAAGGTTTCATTAACCGCGCATTACAAATCCAAGCAGTTCTGGCAACAAAATAGACGTGATTTACAAAATAAAAAAGCGCGGCTTATTTTGGCCGCGCTTTGAGTTTTAGCGCATTGAAGAAATAGTTGTTGCCCATAGCTGGTTTGGGGCGACAATTTCGGTTATATCTTCTACGATATTGCCCAGTCTTCGCTCGGCGGGTGATAGCTTATTAAGAGTCGACATGGTTTCTTCGGCCCAGCCAATGTATTCCTGCATGGTTGCAAGAAAGCCCTTGCACCAGGCGTGTTGTGTATCCTCGGGCAGTTCTCTGAATCTTGCCGCAAGCGTTTCTGCTGTTTCACGTCCGCGCCGCGTAGGCTCCACATTACATGCGAGAAAGATAGTCCATAGATCAACAATTTCGTTTTCTACCGCCGGATGTAGCGGATCGGTCGGTGTAATCGAGCCGATAATTCGCTGCAACCTTGCGGTTTGCTTATCGCGCATAACAACCATGAGATCAAGGTCATGCTTACCGTAAGGAGACTGGTTATTCTGGCTGGACGCGAAAAGAGCAAGATGTTCGCGCATAGTACGATTTCCGTCGGCGGCTTTTATCTCTTCTGGCGTCCGCAGAAGCGGCCGCAAATGATCTTCAAAATTTACAGTATAGAATCTTTGTTCACTGCCGCTGAAATCTTCATGCTGTTCAACAAGAGTGAGATAATGGCGGCCAACAAAACCCGCACCGTTAACATCTAATCGGTCAACCCATCGCGGAAGCCACACGGCCAATATTGGTTTATCATTGATGGTATCAACATAAGGCTCAAGTTTTCGCGTGATGCCTTCAGCGCTCACGACATCCATGCTTTTCAGATAATGAGTGTGCGCCGCCACACCGTAGGCAACAAGATCCTGTTCAACCTTGCTTAGACCCAAAGATGTTTCCTGAAAGAGTTCTTCCAGAAGGATTGCACCGGCTTCGGCATGCCTGGCTATACGCCGCGGTTCATCGTAGCGTCTCACCATTGCGCAGCCAATATCATGGAATATTCCTCCAAGCAGACCAGTCAACAATTCTTGCGGGGGAATATTTAATCCGCGAATGAGGCGCATCGCATGAGCGTAGTCGCGCGTGAAGTGGCCAAGGCCATGGCCGGAATCGGCTTGTTCAAAAGAAAAACCCACCGCGTCAAGCGCCTCAAGGCCTTGTTGCAGAAATATCTGCGATTTTTGCAAGGCTTCGGCCAGCGTTAGAGATGGTTCTTGTTTAATAAGCGCTTCAATATCCGTGCTCTTGAGCCGCTGTACGCGCTCCCAAGATATCACTTCGTCGGCAAGGATAGCTCTTACCTTATTTAGTTCCAAGGCACTCTCCTTTTTGGGACAACAGTATTGTCAAACAGGTTTAATTTTGAGTATAAAATAAATTTTTATAATTGTCAAATCGCTTATTAGTCTTAAATTACAAAAGAAAAATCCGCTTTAAAAAGCGGATTATTTTTTTATTTCGCGTCAATCCATGCCACGAAAGCGATTACGGCAGCTATAAATGAACCTATCAGGGCAATTCCCATGCCAACCCCCACCGGATTTGATGGCGCGGCAATGTTTGCCGGAAGGGTATACATAATGGCTATGCCCATAACCCAACTTAAAACCAGAAAGAATTTTGCAAATCCAGTACCGTTTAGATTCAGCTTCGGCATCGTGATGCCCCCTTCTTGTTTTTGAAGAACCAAAGAATCTTTTCTATATTACTATTCCGTTTAATTGAGTCAAGCCGCAAAGTGAACGCAATTTTTAAGAGGTAAGCGTGTGATATGCCGTGGCGTCATAGGCTACACTGAATTCCGCGGCGCTTTTTATTAAACGCATAAAGTATACGGACACACAATGTAAGTTACAAGATCATATCTGACACTTTTCTAGTTTTTCCATAGGCGTAAGCCCCTCGATCCCCAGATGCTCACGTTCGTT
>MHSR01000014.1 GCA_001822815.1 Candidatus Terrybacteria bacterium RIFCSPHIGHO2_01_FULL_43_35 | reverse complement strand
GTTGCTATGAGTAGTTGAGTATTATGTGTCATTACCTCCATGATACGGAGGTGTCAGATATGATCGTATAGCATACCACAAGGCCTTGACAAACATATATTATTGATATATAATATACTTAAATAAATACGGATCGCGATGTTTTTGAGCGGTTGGTCGGCCGTTTAAAAAGCGCGAGGGTTTACGTACTAAGTTAGCCCCAAAAGGCCGTTCCGAGCTTTCTGCCCCTCTGTTGTATTTTTGGCAGAGATGCCGGGATATCGGCCTTTTGTCGTGTAAACTCAAAATTGGCGCCTAACTCGTTTTAGATCTAGGCCAAAAATTGTTATGTGCTAGTATATAATTATGAAGATTCTTGAAGATATAATTATGCTAATCTTCGCCCCCTTTATTTTGCTTATTGATATTTTTACGGGCGGGGGCAAGAAGAAAGATTAGCAATTATCGATATTTAAGATACTTGCATATTTAAGATATTTGACGATTCTGATTTGATAGAAAATCTTTGGTATATATTACGGCTTTTTGATAAAGCTGTTTTTTGTTTTTCGACACGAGCCATTTTGTGGCGGTGAGGCGGTTAAACCAAGTCATTTGGCGTTTGGAGTAGTTTAACGTATCTTTTAAAATTTGAGCATGTATTTCTCCTTCAATTTTTTTATCAATCTTTTTGTCGATATATTGTTTCCATTGCGAATATCCTAAAGTATCCAAAGAAGGCAAATTCCAGCCATATTTTTTGACTAAGAATTTAACCTCTATTTTTAAACCGCGCCTGAATTGATTTTTGAGCCGTCGGCTTATTTTTTGGCGCAAAATATCTTTAGGCAAGCTTAAACCCAAGATTAAAAAATCATATTTTGGCTCAGCGGTTTTTTGCCGCAATACAGAGAATTTTTGTTTGGTAGCGTTCATAACTTCCCAGGCGCGTATAAGCCGCCTAGGGTTTTTTGTATCCAGGAAAACTGCGGCTTGCGGATCTTTTTTGAGAATGCGTTTGGCCAGCGGTTCAGTGCCACGTTTTTTAATCTCGTCTTCAAGACGTTTTCTTAGTTTTGGGTTGGCTGCAACATGCGGGAGATTAAAACCGTAAATCAAAGATGATATATAAAGCCCCGTTCCGCCTACAACAATAGGTAGGCGGCCTCGTCGTTCTATATCCTCAATAGCCTCTTGCGCAAGTTCGAGCCAATGCTCAAGCGTGAATTCTTCGTCTGGCTCAACGACATCTATTAGGTGGTGCGGAATACCGCGAATTATGATAGCGCTTTTTATTTTTTTTGGTTTACCCTGAGCCGGGTCGAAGGGCTTATCCGTGCCTATATTCATGCTGCGATAAACCTGCCGTGAATCAGCAGACACGATTTCACCGCGGAATTTCTTAGCCAGCTTTATGGCCAATTCCGTTTTACCAGTGGCCGTTGGGCCGACGATTACAATAATCTTTGGTTTTCTGGACAGTTTATTCATGGGGGTCATATGTTGTGCGGTAATACCGTATAAATATCATATTAGCGTAAAGCGAAAAGCGCAAAGCGTAAAATGCATCTTTACTTTAGGCATTGTGGTATTGTTTCGGATTTTCCGCCACTTTATTATAAAGTCGCAAGCGACTTATAAAAGGCGGATCCGCCTCGGGCGGACGATATTCGGATTTCGTATTTGACGTTTTAGGGGGGGGCGGTACAATAAAGATAGCGCAAAACGCAAAGCGAAAAGCGTAAAATAAACTACTTAAAAATTAACCCAAGGCGGAAGGCGTTATAATAATCTTTTACACTTTTCGCTTTAAGCTTTACACTTTTATATGCCAAATCCAGAAGAAAGAGGTCCCTCTCCTGAGGAGATGGGGTTAAAACCAGAACAAATGCGAACATCCGAAGTCGGTCATACTTTTGAGGCAGCCGATGTTATTAAGTTAGCCGATGTCGATCGCGAATTCGGAGAAGGTACATCATTACGGATAGAGCATGCTCTACGCACACAAATTCAAGACGGTCTTCATAACGCTCAAGAGGGTACTATCGAGTGGCGGTCAGCTGTTCATAATGCGGGCAGGTATAAAGAACTTTTTGGCAAAGGATTTTGGGACGAAGAAACATCGGGTCGGATACGAAGCGATCTTGAGAAACGTATTGGTCGTAATCTTGCACCATTTGCTAATGGAGACCGTGGGGCAGCGGCTTTTGATGCCGCTGACTTACGCAGGCTTTATCCCGAAGCCCGCGTTGGAGGAATACTAAGCAATACTCATGATATGCGTGAGGCTCTCCTTAATTTTATCAACGCGCATTTCAAGGATGCCATAGATGATCAAAAAAGTCTTGAACGGCTGAGAGGGGGCGAAGTTGAACTCTCAGGAGATCGCGATAAGATTGAAAATAAAGCAGTTCGTGATGTTAGAGGCGAATATCGGATGGCCATCAATGCAATTGCTGCCTACCGACTACTTTATAGGAGTGATCCGTCAGACCAAGAGATTATTTGGGAAGACATGGGCAAAGAAAATAAAACCCAAGCTTTTATAAGCGAGGGACGCAAAGTACTTCGAGATACCGCCTTACAGTATCTTAGTGAGAAGAACGTAGACGAAAAAGCCGGTCAAGTGATTGCTCTCTTACACGAACTATCGCCAGAGACTAGCGCAGGTGTGGGAAATGCAAAATAACCGTAATTTATTCTTTGTACGCTTCTCCAAAAGCTCAAAGTAAAATAGTGCAAATTTCTATTAAGGTATCAAAAATCTCCGCTTGAGCAAAGCGGAGTTTTTGTTTTAACCGAATATCTCAATATTCGATATCACCGCAATTCCTGCGGTATTAACTGCTGGAACATTTCCATAAATTCATCCACCGGCATGGTGCCGCGGTCGCCCTTGGCGCGCTGGCGCACGCTGACGGTTTTGCTGGTCACCTCGCGGTCGCCGATTATAAGCAAGAAAGGAATTTTGGCCAGTTCAGCTTCGCGTATATTTTTGCCTAAAGTTTGGTTCGGTTCGGCCATGTCTATCCTGAATCCTTTTGCGCTCAAAATTTTTACCATCCCGGCTCCGTATGAAGCATGGCGGTCGGCCACTGGTATAATTCTGATTTGATTTGGGGATAACCAAACTGGCAAATTGCCTGCTGTGTGTTCAAGCAAAACGCCGATGAATCTTTCGAAAGAACCGAATATGGCACGGTGTATAACCACGGGGCGTATTTTTTTGCCTTTGGCATCTACATAATGTAGATCAAATTTTTCAGGGAGCATGACCAGATCAAGTTGTATTGTAGCAAGTTGCCAATCGCGGCCTAAGGCATCGGAAATATGTATATCTATTTTGGGTCCATAGAAGGCGCCGTCTTTTGGTTTTATTTCAAACTTACGCTTTTTTGCTTTAAGAGCCGAACTCAAAGCTTTCTCGGCATTGCGCCATTGGCTGGGCGTGCCTAAGGCTTTGTCTGGCTTGGTGGATAGGAAAAAGCGGGGTGTTAGTTCAAATAAAGCATAAAAGTTCTCAACCATGCCGATTATATTTTCAATCTCTTTTTGTATCTGATCTTCGCCTAAATATATATGCGCGTCATCCATGGTAAATTGCCTTACTCGAAATAAGCCCCCTAAAGTGCCGGAAAGTTCGTTGCGATGCAGTCTTCCTATTTCCGATAAGCGTAAAGGCAAGTCGCGGAAAGATCGTATCCGCGAGCTATAAACATAAGTTGATTCAGGGCAATTCATGGGTTTTAAGACGAATGTCTCGCTTTCGGAATCAAAATGAAACATGTTTTCTTTATAATATTTCCAGTGACCAGAGCGTTCAAACATTTTGGCCTTGACCATGATCGGCGTGGCAATTTCCTGGTAGGCGGCTTTGTCGTGTACGGCACGCCAGTAAGACTCGAGAGCCTTTACAATTATCATGCCTTTGGGATGCCAAAATGGCGCGCCGGGCGCAATATCGTGGAAAGAAAAAAGATCTAAAGAGGTTCCAAGTTTACGGTGATCCCGTTTTTCAAGTTCAACCAACAGTTCTTGATGGGCCAGTAGTTCCTTTTTGGTTTTGAAGGCTATGCCATAAATTCTCGTCAGTTGAGGATTATTCTCATCGCCGCGCCAGTAAGCCGATGCTATGTTGGTTAAGGTAAAGGCGTCTTGAGGTATTTTTCTGGTATTTTCAACGTGTGGCCCGGTGCATAGATCAATAAATGTTTTGCCGGTGGCATAAATACTGACTTTTTTCTCGCCGCCCTTCATTAGATCTTTGATAAGATCTACTTTATAGATAGCTTTTTTATTTTTGAATAAATCAAGAGCTTTTTTTATGGGCATCAACGATTTTTTAAAAGGCAAGTTCTGTTTTATGATTTTTATCATTTGGGCCTCTATTTTTTCTAAATCATCCTGGTGCAGGGGTGAGGGCGGGTCTATATCATAATAGAAGCCGTTTTCTATCACGGGTCCTATACCAAGACGTGTGCCTGGCCAAAGCTCTTGTACCGCCTGTGCCAAGATATGGGCGGTTGAGTGTCTTAATGTATCAACATCGTTATGAGCAGATTTTTTTGCAGGCATAGTTTTTTAGGCTATTTGAGGCTTGTAATCCAGTTAGCCTATTTTACTAATTATTTTGGAATTTTACCAGTCAATAAGAATATCCTCCGATTTTAGGCGGAGGCTTAAAGTTTTTATATCCGCGTTATATTTTTGTACTTAAGAAGAGTTTATAATTTCTTCAGCTCGATCGCAGATGATTTTCATTTCACCATCGCGGTCATTTAAGGTCCCTTCAACGGTTATAATTGCGTTTTCGTGAAAAACTCCGCCATATTGTTCAAGTGTTCTGGGGAACACCAATACTTCTACATTTTGTGTTTGATCCTCAATATTTACAAATAACATCGGGTCACCCTTTTTGGTGATTATTTTTTGTATTTTATTTATGATGCCGCCTATTTTTATGCGCTTGCCAGAAGCAAAAGAAGTTATGGTTTGTATCGGTACAGTAATTTTAGATAGAACATTGCCGTATTCGCTAAGAGGGTGATCGGATATCCAAAGACCCAACAATTCCTTTTCCCAGCGCAGACGTAAGTCTTTTGAGGCGCCGTGTTCTTCTTTGAGTTTTAGTTTGGGTCGAAAGCTCGTTCCGGCAAATAAAGATTCTTGGCCAGATTTTTTGTTATTTTCTATTTCGCGGGACCATCTCAAGATTTCTTCAACATTTGTCAAAAGTTGTGCTCGCTCGCCCAGGTCATCAAGCGCGCCGGCTTTAATTAGGCTTTCAACTGATTTTTTGTTTAGATAATGCGAAGGTATTCTTTCGGCAAAATTTTCTATTGAAGCAAAAGAACCATGCATTTCTCTTTCCTTGATTATATATTCAAGGATATTCTCGCCAACGTTTTTTATGGCTCCCAACCCGAATCTTATGGCCTGCGCTTGGATTTTGTTTTCGGTCAAAGCATATTCCACAGTGAAAGTTGTGCCGCTTATGTTAACATTCGGTGCTAAAACCTTTATCCCTTTGGCGCGGCATTCTCCTATAAGCGTCGCGGTCCGTTCTATAGTTTTGTTTTCAGCCGTCAGAAGAGCGGCCATGAATTCATAGGGATAGTATGCTTTAAGATATGCAGTTTGATAAGCAATTAGGGCGTAGCATGCGGCATGCGAACGGTTGAAGCCATAACGCGCGAAAGGCTCAAACCATTCCCAGATAGCTTGGGCTGTATGGGTTTGTATTCCTTGCTTAAGCATTCCGGACATAAGCTTATTGCGTTGTTCATCCAGAAGGCTTTTAATTTTTTTCCCTACCGCTTTCCTTAAAGTATCTGCTTCCGACAGCGTGAATCCAGCCAATGATCTGGCTATCTCCATTATTTGTTCTTGGTATACGGCTATGCCATAAGTTTTTTCAAGTATTGGAATAAGTTTGTCCAACATGTATGTTACTGGTTTGCGGCCGTGCTTACGGGCGATGTATTCGGGTATAAGTTCCATGGGCCCGGGTCGGTATAAAGAAACCATGGCGATAATGTCTTCAAATGCTGATGGTTTTAATTCTTTCAAATATCTTTTCATGCCTCCGGATTCCAACTGGAAAACACCTGTGGTGTCGCCGTGCGCCAACAGCTCAAAAGTTTTTTTATCATCCAAGGCAAGATTTTCTATATCTATTGTTTCACCGCGAGAATCTCTTATACGATTTACAGTGTCTTCAATTATGGAAAGGTTTCTTAAACCAAGAAAATCCATTTTTAAAAGTCCTAAGTCCTCAATCGCGTGCATCTCGTATTGAGTGATTATTGAGCCGTCATCCTGTGAAGATCTTTGCAGAGGAACTTGGTTTTGGAGTGGTTCGCGCGATATAACCACACCGCAAGCATGTGTAGATGCGTGTCTGGCTACGCCCTCTAATTTTTTGGCTGCATCCAGTAATCTTTGCGTGTCGCTGTCTGAAGCGTAAGCGTCGGCAAGCTCTTTTGATGTTTCCAGTGCTTCTTCAAGATTCATGTTGAATGGGATCATTTTTGCTAAACGGTCGCATGTTGCATATGGATAGCCTAAAGATCGGCCCGCATCTCGGATGACGCCTCGCGCGGCCATGGTTCCAAATGTGATTATTTGTGCAACTCGATCTCTGCCGTATTTTTCTGCGGCGTATGACAGCACTTCGTCGCGTCTAGTATCGGCAAAATCAAGGTCTATATCTGGCATGGATATACGGTCAGGATTTAAGAAACGCTCAAAAATCAAGCCGAATTTTAAAGGGTCAATATTGGTTATATTCAAGAGAAAAGCAACTAGTGATCCCGCAGCACTGCCGCGGCCCGGGCCGACTACTATATTTTGGCTTTTGGCCCAATTAACTATGTCCTGAACTATCAAAAAATATGAGGCAAAGCCGGTTTTTTCAATAATCGATAATTCATATTCAAGACGCTTCTGAATATCTTGTAGAGGCGGGGCTTTTGCGTCGACATTATTTTCTTCCCTAATAATATTTCCCTGCACATCAACGTTTAATCCGTAGCGCTTTTTTAACCCCGCGTAGCACAAGCTTTTAAGATATAAATTTGCGTCGGTATTTTTATCTAGAGGGAATTCTGGTAATTGTATTTGTCCAAGAGGCAGATCAAGATTTACCATGTCGGCAATGCGCAATGTATTTTCGATTGCTTCGGGTGTGTCACGGAAAAACTCCGCCATTTCTTGCGCAGATTTCATTGAAAAATCATCTTGCCGCATAGAAAGTCGTCCTTCATCATCAAAACGTGAAGCGGTTTGCACGGAAATCAGAATTTCGTGCGCATCTTTGTCATCTTTAGCTATGTAGTGTATATCATTGGTGCCGACAAGCGGGACGTTGAATTTTCGCCCAAGCTCTTTCAATTCTTGATTTACTTTTTGTTGTTCTTCTATGCCGTCATGCGCGCCCAGTTCCAAGAAAAAATTATCGGCGCCAAAAATTTCTTTGTATTCTGCAATCAAACCTTCTGCACGTTTTCGATCTCCGGCCAATATCGCGCGCGGTATTTCTCCGGATAAGCATCCCGATAGTGCAATAAGTCCCGAACTAAACTCGCGCAAGACATTCTTGTCTATGCGCGGTTTGTAATAAAAACCTTCGATATGGGATTTGCTTGTTAGGGCAAGAAGATTTTTGTATCCGGTTAAGTCTTTAGCCAAAAGTGTGATATGGAATCTTTTGGAATCCAGTTTTGGGTCCCTGTCTAGCATGCCTCGCACGGCAAGATACATTTCAATGCCAATAATAGGTTTAATGCCTTGGGCTTTAGCTTTCTTATAAAATTCAATGGCGCCATATAGAGCGCCATGATCTGTTATTGCAAGCGCAGGAAAGCCAAGTTCCTTTGCGCGCGCAACTAAAGCATCTATTTTTGCCAAACCGTCAAGCAATGAATAATGTGAGTGCGTATGTAGATGTACGAAATTGACGGAAGTCATTTTTAAAAAGATTAAACCGGCAAAGAGCCGATTTTTAGATAATTATTCTATTAAGGTTAGCTCATCCTAATCCTACATTTTTAGGCACACCTAAGCAACGGTGGATAGTCTATTTTTTGACACAAATTTTTAAAAATTCAACCCCAGGTTTCTATCAAAATGTGCTACGATGATTTTATGGCCAAAACGAGGTTCATTGTCGGCATAGATGAGGTCGGCCGAGGCCCTTTGGCCGGGCCCCTTACTGTTGGCGCGGTCTTAATTGACAGTAAAGTCTCTAAGACAGGACTGTTTGATGGAGTACGGGATTCCAAGAGATTATCAGCAAATAAGCGCCTTCTGTGGTATTACAAATTTATAGCGCACCCTGATTTATTATATGCCGTGGCTTCGGTCAGTGCACAAGCTATTGATCGTCTGGGTATATCTGTTGCCGCTCGTCAAGCGGTTAAATCCGTACTTGATAGGCTGGCCAAAAAAGCAGGCATTAAGCATTTAACAAGACGCGTTTTCATTTATCTGGACGGTTCTTTGTATGCTCCAAAGGCATTCCGTCAAAAGACAGTTATTAAAGGAGATGAACGTATCCCCGTAATTGCCGCAGCATCCATTATTGCTAAGGTAAGTCGCGATCGTATGATGATTCGTCATGCCAAACGCTGGCCAGTGTACGGTTTTGAACAACACAAGGGATACGGCACGCGTAAGCATTATGCGGCTATACGCAGGTTGGGGATTACCCAACTCCACCGCAAATCTTTTCTTTAGGATTTTTCAGGTTGCAAAATTATAATAATTTGGGTAAGGTAAATTGAGTGGAATTTGGAGTTTAGAATTTTTGATAAGGTAATCCTTCGCTGCGCTCAGGATGCACGTGGTTGTATCCTCTCGCGCTGCTCGAGGACAACCACGGCACATGCCAGTCCCAAAACAAAGACACACAAAAGGAAGGCGGAATCGGCGCCGGAGTCACCACGCTTTATCCGTTCCAACCTTAGCTCAATGTTCGCATTGCGGCAAAATGGTTCTGCCGCATCGCGTCTGCATGAATTGCGGTTATTATGGTTCCCGTGAAGTATTTAATCCTTTAGCTAAGAAAGCGAAGAAGGATAAAAAGCGCAAAGAGCGCGAAGCGAAACTCGCTAAAGCCGCCGGCAAAAGCGTTTAGATTTTTTAATTTTTACTTTTACATTTTTAATTTTTGAGTTATGGCCAACCGTCATCTTGCGCGCTCTCTTGCCATGCAAATACTCTATGAGTGGGATTTTGCCGGAAAAGAAGATAGTAAACTAAGCGACATCACGGATTATGTTATAAAAGAATTCGGTCCCGGTCTTGAAGAAGACAAGTTCGTCAAAGATTTGGTCCGAGGGGTTTTGTCTAAGCTTAAAGAGATCGACGCTATAATTGAACGCGCGGCTCCGGAATGGCCGCTGGAACAGATCGCCATAGTTGACAGGAATGTTTTGCGTGTCGGCATTTTTGAACTGCTCTTTGGCGATCGTAAAGCCGTTCCGCCCAAGGTAGCTATAAACGAATCAATAGAGCTTGCCAAATCTTTCGGCGGTGAAACGTCCGGCAAGTTTATCAATGGAGTTTTGGGCACTATTTACAGGGAAATTGGTGAGCCAATGAAAGATCACATTAAAAGTGGGGGCGATGAAAATATCCCCGAAGAAATATTGGTTGGCGGTGTAATCACAAGAAAACAAGCCGGGAAGATTCATGTTTTGTGGTTAAGGGATAAATATGGATTCTGGACCTTTCCCAAAGGCCATTTAAAATCAGTAGACGAAAACCAAAAAGAAGCGCTTGTGCGCGGAATTGAAAAAGAAATTGGGCTTAAAAATTCTACTATCGGTGAGGTCTGCGGCGAGGCGATTTATATTTCAAAAAGTACACAACCCGCCAAGGCCCAAAGGCGCGTTGTTTATTATCTAGCTGAAACCGGGCGCAAAATTATTAAGCCTAAAGCGGACAGCGAGATTTCAGAAACCAAGTGGCATCTTTTGAGCGAATCCCCACCCGGAGATTATTATCACGATTTAGATGTTATTCTTGAAAGGGCACGTGAGATTTTAGCGGCATAAAAAAAGCAATTAATAAATTATTAATTTTTTAGTATTAAAATCCAAATTTCAAAGCCCAAATCCCAAAACATTTTGTTAGCTAGTTTGGTATTTGGATTTTGGTATCTGGATTTTGTTTGTGATTAATCCTTCTCCTTTTGAAAAAAAAATCGGCATAACTTTCAGCAATAAAAATCTTTTACTCGAAGCTCTGACGCACCGTTCTTATTGCAACGAACACCCCGAATGGAAATTGGGACACAATGAACGCCTAGAATTTTTGGGTGATGCAGTATTGGAAATAGTAGTTACCGAACATCTGTTCCGCTCATTTCCAAATCCGGAAGGCGATCTAACTGCCTGGCGGGCATCTTTAGTTAACAGCAATATGCTCTCGCGCATAGCTGCAGAGCTTAGTATTAACGATTATGTTTTACTGTCTAAAGGTGAAACTAAAGACATCGGAAGGGCACGTCAAGTTATCCTTGCCAATGCTCTTGAAGCCATAATCGGTGCTATTTATCTTGATCAAGGTATAGATGCCGCTTCACGTTTCATCGCTTCATTCGTGTTTCCACAATTGCTGCCTATAATAGAAGGCAAACTTTTTCAGGACGCAAAAAGTGTTTTCCAGGAAATCGCCCAGGAAAAAGTCGGCGTCACACCGCGCTATGAAGTACTTGCAGAATGGGGTCCGGATCATGATAAACATTTTAGGGTAGGTCTTTATTTGAGCGATGAGTTGGTCGCCGAAGGCGAGGGTTCAAGTAAACAAGAGGCCCAGCGCAATGCCGCTCAAAATGGACTGCAAATTAAAAATTGGGATTAGCTTAGCCCCGTTAGAAGTAAGTCGTCCAAGGACGACTGCCGTCATGCCTGCGGCAAGACGGACTTCTAACGGGGTTGATTTTTTATTTAAGAGTGTTATTGTTTTTATAACTCAAGCGTTCATTTACAATGGGAGTAAAAGGAAATGTGGTCGCGATTCAAAGCCGCACTGCTATCTTTGAAACAGGCAATCACTCTTAAAAGAGCAGTAGTAGCTATTATCCTTGGGTTTATCATTTTTGCCTTATACCAGATTCCTGGCACGACTCCGTCGAACACGCCTGGAGCGTCTCCAACTTCTTCTGCGGCACCTACACCAAGCCCAACGCCATGCGTGCGTTATTGTCCGCCCCAAAAAGATGGCGACAAAGTGCCCTTAAGCACTGTTGTTGGCCAGATAAAGCTATATCAAGTTGAAAGCGTTGTTCTCAAGGGCAACATTCTTACTGTTACCCTGAAGGATGAGAAAACAGAAACCTCGCAAATTCCCGTCGGAACAGACTTTATTCTTACTCTTCGCGCTTTGGGTGTTACCGAAAAGCAGATTAATAGTTTTGAATACGATCCGCAGGCGCCATCAGCTGATTTTAGCAGCTGGATTATTATGGGGATTTTTCTTCTTGTTATTGTCGGATTCGTCTTTTGGAGCAGGAATCGCTCCAACAAAGCGCCCAACAGTGACGGTCGTAAAGTTGAAGATAAGAACAAAAGCCAGGTACCTTCTGGTGATCCGGGCGCATCGCAAGCAACCAATGAGCGTGTAACGTTTAATGATGTTGCTGGCGTTGATGAGGCTAAACAAGAACTTCAAGAGCAAGTTGATTTTTTGAAGAATCCAGAACGGTTTTCACGTTTGGGCGCTAGGATGCCTAGAGGCGTGCTTCTTGTTGGTCCGCCAGGAACCGGAAAGACTCTTTTGGCTCGAGCCGTAGCTGGAGAAGCGGACGTGTCGTTTTTTTCCGTAAACGGTTCTGAATTTGTCAGATATTTTGTAGGCGCCGGTGCCGATAAAGTGCGGCAAGTGTTTGACGAAGCCAAGAAGAAGACGCCATGCGTAGTCTTTATTGATGAAATCGACTCTTTAGGTGCAAAACGCGGCGGCGGCATAAGCGGTGGCGGCGATCGTGAGTATAACCAAACCCTTAACCAATTGTTGGCCGAGATGGATGGTTTTGATAAGAATTCAAGCCTCGTTGTTATGGCCGCGACCAACCGTATTGATATTCTTGACGAGGCTCTTTTGCGGCCTGGCCGTTTTGACCGGCATGTCTTTGTTGATAAGCCAGATTTTGCTGGCAGAAAAGCAATTCTTAAAATACACGCCAAAGGCAAGAAATTGTCCAAGGCGGTTAAGCTTGGAGAAATTGCCAAGAGAACACCGGGGTTCTCCGGCGCCGACCTGGCAAATATCTTAAACGAAGCCGCTATTTTTGCCGCGCGTCGTGGCAGCAATGAAATTTTGCCCAAAGATGTAGATGATGCCATTGACAGGGTTGTTGCCGGTCCGGAAAAGAAAACTCGTATTTTGACCCCGGAAGAAAAGAAACTTATTGCCTGGCATGAATGCGGACACGCTGTAGCGCGCTTCTTTGCCAGCAAAGGCCATGCTATACCAAGCAAGGTTAGCATTATTGCTCGTGGCAGAGCCTTGGGTTTGACGTGGTATTACCCCGAACACGACGTGTTGCTTCAGAAGAAAAGCGATCTCATGATTGATATGGCTAGCGCTTATGGCGGATTTGTTGCCGAAGACATACTTTTGGAAAGCGATGTAACCAACGGTCCAAGTAACGACATTAAGCAAGGTACGCATCTTGCTCGGCGCATGGTTACTGACTTTGCCATGGGCGAAGACTTGCCCACAAGAACATTTGATATTGAAGAACACAACCTTATTCGCAGTTTCAGCCAGGAAACACAGGACAAGATTGATAACAACATTGCTAAACTCATTGATGAGGCGAAAGCAACTGCGCGCCATGCCATTGAAGATCACCAACAAGGCTTTGAAAGTCTCGTGGATGACATTATCAGGAACGAAACGCTTGCTGGCGATGAATTACTCCGAGCTTTCATCAAGAACTTTGCCGGCACCGAAGCGGCCAGGAACGCCGAGATTAAGTTGAATCAGCAAACTTCTATTTCGGAAGAAGACGATAAGGAAGAAGCCGATTCGGTTAGCTAAAATAATATATCATCCTCCGACTAGTTCGGAGGATTTTTCTTGCCAACCGGTTTAAAAATTTTCTTAAAATCTAGTCAATTACTTGCTAAAAATGATGAGATGTTTTATATTAATGCCAACTAATATGTTCGTTGATAAGCGGCAAAGAAATGGAGTTGCCCGAAATGAAAAAGACCACCTCGCAAAATATTGTTTGGTATGCCGTGATCGTCATACTCATTTTGATGGCCTTTTCTTTTTTAAACGGCTCAAATACATCTCCGAGCGAAGTTTCGTTTAGTCAAGTCGTATCTCAAATCAAAGAAGGTAAGGTTGATAAGATCGTTGTCAGCAGAGACGATAGTTTAGCTATTACGCTTAAAGACGGGACTCAAGAAACTTCGCAAAAGGAGCAATATGCTCCTTTAGCGCAGATCCTAAAAGATAACTACGGTCTTAGCGTAGAACAGATTACTAAAGCCAATATAATTCCGCTTAAAGAGGAAGATAACTTTTTGCCCCAACTGCTTATTATGCTTCTTCCAATCATACTCATTGGCGGCATTTTCTTGTATATGATGCGTTCGGCTCAAAAGACCAACGGTACAGCTTTGGATTTTGGTAAATCTAAAGCCCGTTTGTTCGGCGGCAGCAGGGTCAAGACAACTTTTGCTGATGTGGCTGGGGCTGAAGAAGCTAAAGTTGAGCTTCAAGAGCTGGTGGAGTTTTTGAAGGATCCGGATCAATTTACTTCAATGGGCGCGCGCATTCCTCATGGAATATTGCTGGTTGGCCCTCCAGGCTGCGGCAAGACGCTAATTGCTAGAGCCGTTGCCGGCGAAGCCAATGTTCCGTTTTTCACTTTATCCGCATCGGAATTCGTTGAGATGTTTGTTGGTGTTGGCGCCTCGCGCGTGCGCGATCTTTTTGAGCGGGCCAAAAAAAATAGCCCGTCAATAATCTTTATTGACGAAATAGATGCTGTCGGTCGGCAACGCGGAACTGGTCTTGGCGGAAGTCATGATGAACGCGAGCAGACTCTAAACCAGGTTTTGGTTGAAATGGACGGGTTTGAAACCAACTCTAGCGTAATTGTCATTGCGGCAACCAACCGCGCAGATATTCTGGATCCGGCACTTATTCGCCCAGGAAGGTTTGATAGACAAGTTTCTATTCCGCGTCCTGATGTCAAAGGTCGTGCGGCCATACTTAAGGTTCATGTTCGCGGTAAGCCATTAAGTCCTGATGCAGACTTAGAAGCCATCGCCAAGATAACCCACGGTTTTTCAGGCGCAGATCTTGAGAATTTGGTCAATGAAGCCGCTATTCTTACGGTGCGCAAGCAAAAGAAGGATAAAACCATTCAACACATAACTACCCTTGAATTGACCGAGGCTTTGGATAAAGTTGTTGCGGGGCCTGAAAACCGATCCCGCGTGGTTTCCGATAAAGATAAAAACATAATTACTTACCACGAGAGCGGTCATGCTTTGGTTGGACATCTTCTTCCCGATTGCGATCCTATCTACAAGATTACTAACGTAGCCCACGGGTCTGCCTTGGGTTATACAATGCCCTTGCCGCAGGAAGATTACCTTTTGCATTCTAAGGCACAGCTTGAAGCCCAGCTGGCTAGTGTGCTTGCTGGAAATGCCGCCGAAAAAGTAGTTTATAATGACGTAACTACCGGCGCCTCCAATGATCTTGAGAAGGCCACGGCCATTGCCAAGAATATGGTCATGCGTTATGGCATGAGCGGGCGTGTCGGCCACCGTGTTGCCGGAAGCGATGGTCATGTCGTGTTCCTTGGCCGCGATTACGCTGCCAACGATGATTACGGTGGAGAATTGGCAGATCAGATCGATCAGGAAATCAAATTCATTCTTGATAGCGCGTACGAGAAAGCCGAAAATCTACTTCGCAAGAATCGCGATAGATTGGATAATCTGGCACAGAGCCTCCTTGTTGCAGAAACACTGCAAGGGGATGAGCTGCAGGCCATTTTGGGTCCTCGGACAAGCAATTAATTTAAATAAGCCCATGTAAAAATGGGCTTATTATATTTAGCTTGCCCAGCCCAAATTCTTAATTGGGGCTGGGGTTGACCCCGTTAGAAGCCGCCCTCCCGCATTTTTGGGACGCCTGCCTGCAGGTAGGCAGGGCTACGGTCGCCTTGGGGCGACCTGCTTCTAACGGGGTTGACACCGCGATTTAGCACAGTTAAACTTAAAATCGTTATATTATGCTTATAATTCGCTTACAAAGAGTCGGTCGCAGGAACGATCCATCGTTCCGTGTTGTCGTTACCGAGAAAAAAGGCCCGCCCAAAGGCAAATATTTGGAAAAAGTTGGCACCTATGATGTTAGGCGCGGGAATGTTGTTTTTAACAAAGAGAGAGTGCTTTATTGGATTTCAAAAGGCTCGCAGCCTTCGCCCACAGTTCATAATCTTTTGATATCTTCTGGCATCATTGAGGGCAAAAAAATTCCCAAGCACAAAAAAGTAATTGTTGCTGAAGCAACGCAGGAGCCGGTAACGGTTTCTGCAACGGAAGCCCAAACTGAAACAATAGAGCCGATACAAGAGGAAACTAAAGTAGAAGAAGTCGCTCCCGTAGAAGCGGAAACTAAAGCAGAAGAGCCTTCAACAGAAACCATAGAGCCGGCGCAGGAAGACATTATTCCAGCATCAAGTGAAGTTGAACAGGAAAAGCCCGAAGTAAGTGAAGCGCCAGTTGAAGGAAAGGAACAATAAAATTTCTAATGCCCAATTTCTAATTCCTAAGCAGATCCGAATGCCTAATGACAAAATGACTAAATGCGTTTTTAGACATTGGATATTTAGGAATTAGACATTGACTAGATATTAGAAATTAGTAATTAGACACTTTAATCTTGACAAGATTGTAATATCTGATATAATACTTACGAATGAATGGCTGCTGTGCTCCCTTGTATACACCAGAGGACTCACGGTCGACGGCCGTTCGAGAGCTATAAAATATATTTCTGATAAATCAGTTTGTTAAGATATGGCAGAAAAACACCACGATCAGCAGTTTCTTGATTACTTAGTGCGCTCGATCGTTGATCACCCTGACGATGTCAAGGTAGATCGCAAGGTTGATGAGATGGGAGTATTGCTTACTCTCAAAGTGCACCCAGAAGATATGGGTCAGATCATCGGCCGCAGTGGCGGTACCGCCAAATCCATCCGCACATTGCTCCGTATTGTGGGCATGCGCAACAACGCTCGTGTCAATTTGAAAATTGACGAGCCGGAGGGTGGACGCGGACCCCGTCAAGATCGACCTCGCGCCGCGACCTCTCAAGATGTTGAGAACGTTGTCGATGAATTGAAACTTTAATTTCAATTTTATAGAGTTCATTTACAAAACCCCGCCTTTCTAGACGGGGTTTTGTGTTAATATGCTAAAATAAAAATGATGAATTTTATTACTCAAAATTTCTATGGCCATTAATCCGGAACAATATTCTAAAATTGGTATTGAAGAAGCCGAAACACGTGCTTGTACTGCGCGCGTTGAAGAATTTAAACGTGTATGGGAACAATTACCCTCGAATATTAAACAAGAAGTGTTTGCTCCCGATTCAGCCATAGGCGAATTTTCCGCGCTTTTGGTCGGCGCAAAGCCGCTTGTGTGGGTCAATAGTCGGTACTCCACAAAAGTTGGCAATACCGAACGCGTTGAACCGACTAACCCATTTTATGAAATTATTAAGCGCAGTGATTTATTGCGTAAAGAACTGCGCACTGCCGCGGGACCATTTATTTTTGATGGCAACTATGTGATGGCCAATGACAAGCTAATTTATAATCCCGGAGCAGTACGTCGCGTGATAGATATGAATAAAGATCTTTTTGAGCAACTCGGTTATTCTACTCAAGATGTAGATGCCCTCGCGTCTCAAGCATTTACTCCGCATGACGGAGAAATTGATCATGTTGCTGCAGGTTTACTTTTGGGTTTTCCGCGAGCCGACGCGCTTATATATGCCATGAAATCGCCGGAACAAAGAGGAAAATTGTATTCCGTACTCCCACGTAAAGAATGGTTGACATTAGAGGGCCTTGCTAAAAAAAGATTTGCCGAAGAGAGTACACGCAGTAGCAAAGATTGGGATCAAATAAATAACGCTTATAATGATCCCGCGTATCAGATCACGCGACCCGAAGGATGGCGGGGTCGTTATGGTATAGATGTCGGCGATGTTCAGTGGGTTGAATTCTATGAAACAGCAGCAGGGGAGATGCGCAAAGAAGAAATACAAAAAGCGCTACATGAGTATGGTTTAGATGAAATTCTCGCAAAAATGCGTAGAGAAGCAGAAGAGTCTTCGCGCTAACCAGTCTTTTTACATTAATTAAAAGCTCAAATATCAATTCAATGTTTAAATGTCTAAAGCTCAAAAATAATTTTTAGTCATTTAGATTTAAATTGGACTTTGGATTTTGTCATTTAGATTTCCAAAATACAATTCCCGGTTTAAGACATCATGCTTCGTTTTGCCATTTTAACAATTTTCTGCCAATTTTGTTCACGCAAAGCGTGATTACAAAATTGAGCATCCCGAGTGAGTCCTGAGCTTATGGGACCTGAAACCATCGGGGTTGAAGACTTTGCGAAGGACGACGAGGGACTACCTTTTAAATATGTTACGTTTCCATGTGCTCACAATCTTCCCGCAAATGATTGCTCCCTATCTCGGCGAGTCTATTTTGGCGCGGGCGATCAAGAACAAAAAAATTGCCGTGCGTACGATTGATATCCGCAAATATACAAGCGATAAACATCATAGTGTTGATGACAAACCTTATGGTGGCGGGGCTGGAATGCTTATGAAAGTAGAACCAATATTTCGTGCTGTAAGCGCACTTACAGCACGCAAATCCAAAATCCAAAATCCAAAATTCAAAACACGAATTATTCTTTTTTCGGCAAAAGGGAAGCAATTTACTCAACGTGACGCGATGCGCTTATCTAAATATGACAATATAATAATGATTTGCGGCCGTTACGAAGGTGTGGATGAACGCGTGGCAAAGTATGTTGCCGACGAGGAAATTTCAGTCGGTCCATATGTCTTGTCTGGCGGCGAATTGCCGGCACTTACCGTAATAGACGCGGTCAGCCGTCTTGTGCCAGGCGTTCTTGGCAACAGGGAATCATTGAGAGAGGAATCGTTTAATGTTGTCCCTCGTCGCGCGGCTCCTCTGGACGCTCAATTCGGCAGCCGCTCGCAGAAGCTCGCGGGCCGAATTGGCGAGTATCCGCAATACACACGTCCCGAAATATTTTATCCTCATACTAAGAACAAAAAAATAGCCTGGCGCGCGCCTAAAGTTTTATTAACGGGTAATCACGCAAAGATACAAGCGTGGCGTAAAAAATACTCTAAATAATTTATGGAAGGTGAAAGAAAATTCAATCAATTAAAACAAGCGAAAGAAGACGCGGTTTCTGAAGCAGCATCTTTTGAAGGAGAAGAACTCTCGGTTGCGCCTGGCGAAATTGGTCATGAGGTATCGGCAGATAAAGCCGGTTCTTTTTATAATAAGCTTGAGAGTGCTCACGATGAAAAACAGAAAGAACGTTTGCGTGTAACCATTGCAATTGTTGAGGCGGTTCAAGAAGCTGGTGGACGGGCTTTGGTGGTGGGCGGTTATGTGCGTGATGAGGTTCTTGCGCGCCTGGGGCAAGAAATTCGTTCTAAAGATATAGATATTGAAGTTTATGGTCTTGAATTTGAACGGCTTCGAGATATTTTACAGACATTTGGTGAAGTTGGTGTTGTTGGCGCAAGCTTTCAGGTTATTAAAATGGGAGATATAGATATTTCTATTCCGAGGAGAGATTCAAAAACGGGTTTGGGACATAAGGATTTTATTGTTACAGGCGACCCTTCTATGTCTGTTGCCGAAGCCGCGCGACGTCGCGATTTCACCATGAACGCTTTGGCTATGGATCCTTTGACGGGAGAGATAATTGACGAGTATGGAGGCGTTGAAGATATAAAGAGTAAGACTTTGCGCGCAACCGACAAAGAATTATTTGGTGATGATCCGTTGCGTGTTTTGCGAGCAATGCAATTTTCCGGACGTTTTGGATTCTCTATTGATAAAGAGACGTTAGAATTATGCAGAAGACTTGAGCTTAGAAGTTTGTCACGGGAGCGAATAGGCGAAGAATGGGCAAAATTACTGTTGTTATCTAAAAAACCAAGTATTGGTCTTGAGGCAGCTCGGCAATTGGGTATATTGGATCAGTTGCATCCTGAAATTAGGGCATTGATCGATGTTCCTCAAGAAGAGGCGTGGCATCCGGAAGGTGATGTATGGACCCATACAAAAATGGCGATTGATGCAGCCGCGGAAATTGTGCGCCGCGAAAATTTAGATAAAGAGGAAGCCGCAGTAGTTATGTATGGCGCTTTGTGTCATGACCTTGGAAAACCCATTACTACCGCAAAGGATTCAAGGGGTAGGATCATTTCTCATGGCCACGCTGATGCGGGAGTTGAGCCGGCAAAATCTTTTTTTTATGCAGTTAATGTTCCACAAAAAGTTTCTGATAAAGTTACAAGAATTATAAAGGATCATTTATTCCCAGCCCTCAATGAACAACCAACTGATGCTGCTGTTAGACGTCTGGCCGCCAGATTATCTCCCGCGACCATACAGGAATTTTTATGGGTGGCTGAGGCAGATCATCGCGGACGAGATATTGAATGGGATGGATTTCCACCAGCCGAAACGCTTTTGAGCCGGGCTACAGAATTAAAAATAGGCATGAGCGCCCCTGAGCCAATATTAATGGGCAGGCATTTATTAGAGTTGGGCATGAAACCTGGACCGAATTTTGGTAAAATACTCCGTGCAGTTTACGACGCCCAGCTTTCAGGAGATGTGACTACAATTGAAGAGGCAAAAAATAGCGCACAGAAGTTTTCTATTTAAACTTTTAAAAATAAGAAAAATATGGCGAGTGCCTAAAGTTCTTCTCTCTGGTAACCATAAAAAAATTCAAGAGTGGCGAGGAAGAAATTTATAGAACTTGACCAGTTTTTTAAAAGGAGTATAAAACGAATAAAGCTTTTTGAGAATTCAGGGAATAAATAAGTGCGGAACTACGCTCTCGAAGATTTAAAAATCCAAGCAGATAAATATTATACTGATTTAATGGCTCTGTCTCCCAACGGCGAAGATGTATTGATTTTTAACCCGCAACGCTGGGAACGGCATAGGCATGGACATGCTGATTATGTGAAGCAGAGGTTGCTCAAGCTCATTGCTATGGCAGGAGCACGATCTTGGATTAGTAATCCTGCAACGCTGCCGATAAGAATAGCTTTAGCGCCCCTATGGGATTTGTATCCAAATGAATTCTTTGACGGCATTGCTTTAAGTCCTTCCTGTATTTTACTCGATGAATTTTTCGGAGGTTCTTTTGTTGTTTTCATTGGGCCCGATGGAGCGCAAAGACGTAATGAATTAGACGATCTTTTAGCCCACGAATTTGCGCATCTTATTGATTATTCCGATCATTCCAGCGAGTGGCATCCCTCATCCTGGAAAAAGAAATATCGTTATTTAAGACGCTATATTAAAAATTGCCCCGCCTAATTCCAGGCGGTTTTTTCTTTCCAAAAAAGGTTTATTTATGCAATTTAAACTGTGTTTCTAATAATTAAAACCGCCCAGCCCTAATTTTTAGATTTAAACAAAAAACGTGTTATTTGCATAACACGCTCTAATTATTTTTTGTGTTCTCGGCTGTCAAAAATTAGGGCTGGGCGGATTTTTTATTAGATATATGGATATTGGATTTTACCTGAGTGATGCTCTTCTATCCACATGGGCAGGTCATCAATAGAGTGAAGGACGTTTTCAAGGGCAATCGGCAGTTCTCTGGCGTGGCGCAGCAGGTACGGACCGGTCTGTACCAGAAGCGTTTCCATGCCTATAGCTTTTCCGGCATCGATATCTGCCGGGGTGTCGCCGACAAAAATACATTCTTGGGCTTCAATTCCGAAACGGTCTTTCAGTTCACCCAACGTGTACTGGAAAACTCTGGGATCGGGCTTGCGCCAAGGGCTTTCTTGTCTGGTTGAGATTACGCCGAACTCCCGCAGCAGGTCTATCTTTTCAAAAATGTCCATGATGTTTTCGCGGTTTCTGGAAGTCAACAGGCAGGTGGTGAATCCGTTGCGGCGAAGCCACAACAGAGCTTCTTTGGCACCCGGCACAAGAGGTATGGGATCGGCAAGGTCAATACGTTCCCAGGCTGGATACAACTGTTTGGCCATGCCTTCGGAAATATCCAAACCCTGCTTTAGTAGTTCTACGCCGGGCAAGCCCCACAGTTCGGTCAGCTTTCTGCGGCTGGCGGGCGTGAAGTTGACGTCAAATACGGCACATAGGTTCCGTATCCTACGCAAGCCTTCATGAAAGGAGTCATTAACGACCCCGTCGAAATCCAGGATCACTCCGCGAATCTTCGTTTTCAAGGTTGCGTCCTTTCCTAAGCCTAAACTTAAGTTTGGGCGAGTTGCTTTTATTCTACAATAACCACTATAAAAGTCAAGGCTGAAGGGTATGGTATACGATCATATCTGACACCTCCGTATCATGGAGGTAATGACACATAATACTCAACTACTCATAGCAACAGAGCGAGAACGGT
>MHSR01000013.1 GCA_001822815.1 Candidatus Terrybacteria bacterium RIFCSPHIGHO2_01_FULL_43_35 | reverse complement strand
AAAATTATGGAGCCAATTGGATCTATATGCGGAATTGGATTTAAGGTGAGACGGCCGGCATCTTTTGCGGTTGTGTCTCCAAACTTAAGGGCCGCAACTCCATGGGCAATTTCATGCAACATTATAGACAGTATTAAAACGGCAACTAGATAAACCACATGAACAATATCCATCCGGGATTCCCTCTCTATAGTTTTGTTTTCAAAGAAATCAGTTCTCTATGATGTTAGCGTTATGATGATTATTTGTCAAAAATGTGCCCTTCCGCGGTCTCGGAATAAGCGTATACAAGCAGTATAAGCGTTTTTTGGGGTTCTTTCCAGCTTCCATTTGAAGCACCTCGGTCGGCACCCTTTTTCAAAAAGTGACAAAAGTTACACGAAAATGATACATCTACGTGTCACTTTTTGATCCAAAATAGAACAAACGGAACAGCATAAAAGGGGTATTCCTTGTTCCATTTCGATCCTTGCCAATATGCAAAATGAGACACGGAAAGACCTGTTTCAAAATTGTGTCGTTTTGTCCCAAAACCATTACCGAACAACACAAAATATCGCAAGACGTAATTTAAAGCCGTGTCTTATTATTGAATCGTATAAGTCTTCTTTTCTCCCGATGGCATAGTGTATTGAAGTTCGATGCCAGAGATCCATTTCGGCTGAAAAAACCAACTGGGATCATCTATCGTTTCCAAAAGCGTCTGCTTGCGGTTGATAAGATCATAAAGAAAAAAGTGGACCTCTTTTCTTTCTTGCCGCCATTGATCCTCTATCTCCTTGGAAAGCTCGTGAACGCCTGTCCACGGCGGACCGTCATCATAGGTTATGAAGCCTCGCTCAACATTCAATGTCACGCCACCCGTAGCGTCTTCTGGAACATCGAAACGTTCGCTCTTTCCAGTATTGGGTTGACGCGGAAAAAAGCGAGAACATCAGCACCGTCGAAAATCCGTCCCCAAAAATAATGGCCGTCATGCGTCCAGGCATCAAGATCAAGTGACCCACTAGAACCAGTAAGCTCGCCGGCAATTTCAGAAAACGAAACGGTTGTGTCTATACCCGCTTTTAGTGACAGTAGCACAAGCGCATAGTCCGAAGAACCAAGATATCCTCGTATAACAGCAAGATACTCCTCCGCAGGGCCAACACGGAAAGTATAGTTATAGTAAGCCTTATCTAGATTGGGACGCACTTCCCCCATCAGCAGAACTGAAGCGCTTGCCACGCTATAATCATATTTCCAAAGTTCGACTTTATAACCGTCGGACTGAAAGATTTTCTTAGGATCATAATTAAAAAACCGCATTGCATAAACCGCGCAAGGCCGAATCTCCGGCGGTTCCCCTATGCGAGGCTCTACATCCGGAATCGAGAAGTTCATCCGCGCTTCATTAGTGGTCTTACTCCGAACCGAAACTACCACCGGAGTTTCTTTTGGAACATGCGTCTCGGGCCAAAATGGGTAATCCGCATATTCATCTTTTTCTAGGCATGGCCCGTGGAGAGGTTTCATTGTTTCCACTGGATGAGGATTCTTTTTTAGGTCGAGAGAGACAAGCAACAGCGCTATTGCCACCAAGACGGCGGCAATAACAATAATGGTGAGAACGAACTGTTTCCGCGGCATGTTAATGCAGCGAAATAACAACCGTATAGTTCTTTCCGTCATCGAGAACAACCTTAAGTTGCCACGTGCCAAGACCTAATGATGAGGTCGCAAGATTGTAGATATATTGCTGGGTAGAAGAATCGTATCTAAAAAGATTCCCGATATCCGCAACAGAGCTTGAAAGCGGGACTTCTTCAGTTCCAACAATGCCATCTTGGATTTTTGCGGCAAGAAGTTGGGCAACGGCCGTCGATACGAAGACGCCATTCGCATCCGTAAGTTGGAACTTCACAGGTAAAGTCCGGCCAAGATTATAAATGCCGCTACCATCAGCCTTGATCGGTGAAAGAAACCCACTGAACTGATATACGACAGCAAACGGAATTTCCTCGGTTCGCACATTGCCAACGAAATCCTCTGCCGAAATACGAATGAGATGGTTGCCCGGAACGGTAAAAGCCAAAAACTGACCAGATGTTAATGGCGACCCGTCAAGATTGACCTCAAGCCGATAAATGCCAGTACCACTATCGTTTGTATCGAAGCTAAGTGGGATTGAGGCTGTGTTTAGAAGATATTGTGGGTTGATGGCGGTATGCGTGATTATCGGCGCAGTCGTGTCTTCAGAAACTATAGTTATATTTTGCGGCTGTGCGGCATCATAGGAAAGATCGTATACCGCTTGAATGTTGATGTTAGTGTTGCCCGCAAACGTTGCGGTATGCGGTGCGCCATCTGCATCTACTGCCAGAGAATCTAATGTGTAGCTCCCTTCGCCTGTTCCGATAACTTGAACCGCATATTCACCATTTTCGGTTTCAGGAATCATTTTTTACTATTGAATCTATTGCTTTTTACTTAAGAAATAGTATATCGGCCTATCGCAAGAGGTTTGATAAACTAAAAAGGACAAAAAGGGTTCCGGCTAAAATAAAGGCTATTCGATAGCCCCTCTCACTAAAGTTATATCCTAATTTTTTATGAAAGCCGCTTGTAGCATGTCCGATCTGCTTACTAAAAACTATACACGCTATCCCAACAAGAAAAAAAATTATATCTCCGATATTATTAATCATATTATTTAACGTATTAATTATTATTTTTCATTATTTTCTGTAAATGCTGCTTCAACTTCATTTTTTAAAAACGAGGGCAGTTGAACCTTGAATACTTCGTAAACGGTTACCGATACGCCGGGAGTAACCAATCCATACTCTCGGAACGGCTCTTTACCGTCTTCATAACTGTAGCCAGCCTGGCCACCAATACCAAAACCGGCCTGCGCACCAGCATTCAGACCAACTGTGGGATTATTTGGAGAATATGTTAGAGATAAGCCAGCAAGCGGAGTAACTATCCCCCCACCTACGTAATAATAAAATCCTTCTGAGCCTATTAAGAATCCGGCTGTAATGCCGCCCCAAAAACCAACGGAACCATTAACGTCTATGTACCACAGTCCCATCGGATCAGTTCTAGTGACAGGATTATTTTCTACATAACTATAAACATTGGATGATACCAAATCGGGATTATTATTAGAGATAGGATCCCTCGAAATAAATCGTCCTATGGTCGGATCATAATAACGCGCCCTGTAGTAATATAGCCCGCTTTCCTGATCATATTCCCTACCAGTGAACGTGTAGGGTTGTTTTATGGCGTTATTGCCCTGTCCCAGATAACGTCCGAATGAATCGTAATCGTATCTTTCAGCCACATGCTGGTTGTTATCAGTTAATCCGACAACGCTTCCCAAACCATCGTACAAATAGAAATACGGCGTGTTGTTAACATCGGTAAACGCCAACGGCTCATCAATTCCAGGTCCATGCACGAATGCATGCGTAACTGTATTTGAACCATCAGTAATAAAAGCAATATCCTCATTATCGTATAAATACTTACTGATTGTAGTCTGGTTCCCTGCAATAACCTTGTATTCTATTCGTCTTCCAAATGGATCATATGCGTATTGAAATGTACGGTTATCAATCGGATCCGTCTTAGAAAGTTGGGTTAATCTATTTTCCGGGTCATAAGTATAAGCCCACGCTAATGGCGAAGCAATTTTTGTTGATATGTTGCCGTTGGCGTCTTTTGGCAAAAGACTATTTAGCCAGGCGTTGAAGATTTGATGTTTTATTTGTTGGTTTTCAAGAATCATTCTTTTGGTTTGATGCTGGCAAGCCAAAACCTAATTGCTACATAAGTTAATAACAAATCAATACTTGCCACCACATCGAGTAAAAAAGGTTGGTCGTTAAGAATATCGGATGTAATCAAAAACCAAGTCGGAAGGGTTAAAATAAAAATAATCCACCCATATGTTTTTAATTTATCGTCAATAATCACGCTTTTTTCTTGGCTTATGATAAATTTTATCTTATGAGCTCGCCGCTTTAAAAACCATATAAAAAGAAATAAATAAATAAAGGCAATCACAATACCGCCTAAAGCAAAAAATATGTTATAAAATTTTTCTGTGTTCATATTTATAAATTTAACGTAAATTTTTAGCTATCGTATGAAGAGTTTTAGAAAGCAAAGAAGAAAAGACGCCAGTTGCCTTCACGCCCACAGCAACCAATCCGGGATCAATAGGAATGCCAAAACTGAGCCCAATATATTGGACCGTAAAACCAATCTGTTCTGGCGCATAAGGAGTTTTTACCCCAACTCCATACAGCTCAAAAACATCCGCAATCCTATTAAGCGTATCAGGAAGCGAAGCTTGAAGTCGTTCTGCAGCAGAAATATCAATATTCCCGCTTGGATCAATGTCGTTTATTGGATTGTTCCTTACGTACGTGTAGCGATGAAGCGTTGAAGGAATATCGGGGAAACCACCGAAGGCATCTCGCGAAATAAACCTCCCTATTTGAGGATCGTAGTAACGGGCGCGGTAGTAATACAACTCTGATTCTTGATCGAACTCTCGTCCGGTAAACGTATAAGGTTGTTTTATAGCATTACTCCCCTGTCCAAGATACCGTCCAAAGCTATCGTAATCGTAACTTTCAGCAACATGCTCTGAGTTGTTGGTAAGCCCGACAACAGACCCGAGGCCGTCGTACATGTAGAAATATGGCGTATTGTTAACATCCGTAAAAGCAATTGGCTCATCAATGCCTGGCCCATGCACAAATGCGTGGGTTATGACGTTTGAACCGTCAATAATAAAAGCAATATCTTCATTATCGTATAAATACTTACTGATTGTAGTCTGGTTACCAGCAATAACCTTGTACTCTATCCGTCTTCCGAAGGGGTCGTTATCTTGCGGCCATAGACCGTTTAACCAAGCATTAAATAGCTGATGGCTAAATTGAGATTTACTTTCACTTTCAAGGATCATTTTTTGATATGTGGCCAATAAACAATCGTTGCAATCAAAACGCTAAGTGCAATAATCATATAAGAAATTAATGCGTTTATTGGATAAATAATCATAAACACGCCAATAGATATAAATATGATACCTAACGGAAGCGCGGCAAATCTGGACGGCGTCGGCCTTACGCCAAATACGGCTATTGGTACGGGTGGTTCTTTACGAGCTTTATTTGATAAGCCAATTATAATAAGCAATAAACCGCTTATTACTAAAAATAAGGTGATCATGTTTGAGTTTGTTTATAAGAAGGATTTACTACTGGTGATCCAAGTGGCGGGAATATAAATGGACCTATCGGATCCATAGATTTATAGATAACGAGCAGGGCCAGATTTATGAAATCCTCAGATAAAGTCAAAATTGCCTCGGGATCACTAAAAATCTTTTTTATTTTTTCTTGTGTTTTCCCAATAAATTCAAAAGCTTCCGTGTTATCGAAAGTAAAAACAGATGAAGCTTGTGCCTCTAATCCAAACGGATCAACAAATCTTTGGGGATTGTTCAATACATACGTATAGGAATTGATGGTTTGCGGATTAAAAACAAAACCTGGGATGATATCCCTCGATATGAATCGTCCTATGGCTGGGTCGTAATATCGTGTACGGTAATAGTAGAGTTCGGCTTCTTGATCGTATTCCCTTCCAGTAAACGTATAGGGTTGTTTTGTGGCATTCGCCCCCTGCCCAAGATAACCTCCGAATGAATCGTAATCATATCTTTCTGCAACATGCTGGTTATTATCCGTTAACCCGACAACAGACCCGAGGCCGTCGTACATGTAGAAATATGGAACATTGTTTGTGTCGATAAATGCTAAGGGTTCATCTATACCAGGCCCATGCACAAATGCGTGGGTTATGACGTTTGAACCATCAGTAATAAAAGCAATATCCTCATTATCGTATAAATACTTACTGATTGTAGTCTGATTACCAGCAATAACCTTGTATTCTATTCTACGACCGAATGGGTCATACTTATACTCAAATGTTCTGTTGTCAATTGGGTCTGTCTTCTGTAATTGAGTTAGACGATTTTCAGGGTCATAAGTATAAGCCCACGCTAACGGTGAAGCAATTTTTGTTGATATATTGCCGTTTGCGTCATAGGTTAACAGCATGCTTGGCGCGGTTAACGCTTCATTGGCTGCGTTATATGTGTAATTTCCCAATACCGGGCCAGTTAAACGGTTCCCAACAGCGTCATACGAATATTGTTCTGTTGTTTGGAAATTCGGGTGTTCGCTTAACGGCTTTAATTTCTCTTGAACTTGGGTGACACGAGATAACGCATCATACGCATATGCGGATAATTTCTTTTCGTTTGAATTACTTAAACGATTCCCTATCTGATCGTATGTGTATATAGATTCGGCAAAGACATTGCTTTGCGAATCTGTGTTTGTAAGCTGCAACAGACGGTCTGCGGCATCATACGCGTATGAAATTGCGGTATTGTTGGGATAGCTTAAGTTTGTACGGCGAGATGCCGAATCATAGGTAAAGCTATATACGCGGCTGGCCTTGTCTGTAATGCTTGTGAGACGGTTTAAGACATCATAAGCATACGTGTTGTTAATTATGGTTTGATTTTGCGCCTCTGCCTGAAAAGATATTTTGTTGCCGTTTAAATCATAAATGTATGTATTTGTAGAAAACACGCCGGGACCACCAACCACAATTAATCTATCTAAAGCGTCATAGGTATAGGAATATGCTACAGCAAGATTTGCCGCGCTTGTTACGTTCCCATTGGCGTCATAGGTATATACGTTCAGAATACTGCCTGGGAAAGTTTTTGTGGTTAGGCGGTTATTGGCATCATAGGCAAAACCAACTGTCTGACCGTTGGCATTTATATAGCTCGTAACATTACCTACTCCATCGTACTGATATTGAGTTTGCGCGCTTAGGGCATCAATTTGTTTAGTGAGTTTATTAACCAAGCTATATTCATAATTCGTTGTGTTGTTATTTGCGTCATGTACAGCCGTGCGGTTATTAGTAGCGTCATAACTATATGTGGTTATGCCACTTACGGCATCTGTAACTTGCGTAAGACGGTTATTAGCGTCGTATAAATAAGTAGTTGTTTGACTTTTTGCGTCTATAACAGATACAAGATTACCAACATCATCATATACAAATGTAGTTGTGTTATTCAACGGATCAGTTGTAGTTAACAACCGTCCAACTGCGTCATACGTTGTACTTGAAGTATGATTTAATGCGTCTGTAATAGATGTGAGGCGCGACAAAACATCAAACGTAAGATGCGTTTCATTTCCTAATGCATCAGTGATTTTGTTTACATTTCCGTATGTATCGTAAGTAAAGAATGCGCTGTTGCCACGCGCGTCTTCTTTTTCTATGAGCTGACCAAGCGTATTGTAGGTAAATATTGTAACGCCGCTTAAGGCATCCGTTACCGTAAGAAGGTTGCTGTTGGCGTCATAAGTAAACGTTGTGGTGAAATTACGAGCGTTTGTTTCTGTAAGCACGTTATTTTTACTGTCGTAGGTGAACGTGGTCGTATTGTTCAACGGGTCAGTGATGGTAAGGACATTCCCGTGGGCGTCATATGTAAATGTAGTTTCATGATTATTGTCATCCGTAATACTTATACGGTTATTGTTCGCGTCATATTCATATGCGGTTGTATTACCTAAAGCATCAATAACTGTTGCAATTCGTAAGTCAGCATCATAGATATGAGTTGTTTGACCGCCTCTGGGATCAGTAATTAATGTACTACGGGTTGGAGTTGTGCTGTAAGAATATGTGGTTTGATTTCCCAAACCGTCTTTCTGCAAAACAACTTGACCATCCTGGTATGTATTTTCAACAACCGTATGGCCGTTGGCGTCCACTATTTTCGTGAGGTTGTGGTCTGTGTCATAGAAATACGTTGCTATTTCGCTATTAGGATTCGTAAACGTAACCAAGTCCCCGGCTGTGTCGTACGTATAATTGAATTGCTGGTTGGCAGGGTCAGTAACGGTGATAATTCGATTTTCTGTGTCGTATGTAAATTGGGTGGTACGGCCCACGGCATCCGTAACACTGGTTAAAAGACCGCTTGTATGCACCAATGTAGTTGTGTTACCGTTCTTGTCGCTGATAGTTTCGAGGATGCCGTCTGCATCAAACTCAAACACGGTTTGGTTCTTGCGCGTAAGCGTGAATGAATCGTCTTGATTCTTAACGAGCGCATCAAAGATGCCCGGACGTGGAGTATATATGCCGCCATTTTTTTCATATGCATCTTGTCTGCCGTCTTCATTTACAACGACAACGCCATCAGAATATAAATCAATACGCATTGCATAGTTATGCGTCCATTTGTGGCCAAGCGAACCTGCTTCTTCTGAAAGTGAATTATATGAAGCAGAAAATTCAGTGGTTACTCCCAAGCCAGGAACTTTTAAGTTATTTTCTGCGCGAAGATAATTACCGTAAAGAGTATTAACCGGTTCGGCATTTAAAAGTACGTTGGGGGTTGATGAGGCGCTATTGAAGGCAACTTCTGTTTCTGGTAGCAAGGTCCACCCGTCTTGAATTATCCATGGTAAATTATCCTGACCGTAGTTGAAAATGTAAGGCGCGTCGCAAAAGTTATCGCTGTTTGCATCATTGCAACCTTCAGCAGGAGCGTCATAATCGCTCCAATAATTGCCCCCAATGGGTTTATCGAGATTAGCAACGGTTTGGCCGTCGACACTAAGCGCTTGAGAGACATTATTAATAAAATTATTGTTATAAACAGTATATGAGCCTACCCCGGAAAAGTATTGCAGAAAAATTCCAATATCATTATTTTCGATGTGGTTCTTGTAAACCGTGTCCCCCGCATTAAAAGCCAGGTGAATTCCGGCTATTATACTACCGCTGATGTGATTGCCGTAGATTATATGGTCTGATGTCGGATTATCAGGATTCGCGAATGCATAGATACCTCTATTATTTATGGTCATAATGTTATTGGCGACCGTGGCGTTGGTCGATAGATCCATAGCTATGCCAAATTGATTATATGAAAAAATATTGTTTATGAACTGATTATAAGAAGAACGTAAGGCATAAATTCCAATGGTAAATGCGGAAAGGGTTACGTTTTTAATCGTAATATCTAATTTTTGATAAACATAAACTCCAAATCCAGTATTTGAACCCGTATTTGCGTAACCGGCTCCATCCAATGTTATGCCATCGCTATCAATTTGAATAGTTTGATTAACGTTGCCTGTAAGCGTGCAGGTTTTAGTCGCGGAATTCCAATTACCAATAGTTGTGCAGTCCCCGCCCGTTGCGCTATCGCTTATAAACTTGGTGCCTGGGGTTGGTTGGATGAAAATAAAACGTGGTATAGAAATGTCTTGAGCGTATGAATATGCGCCTTGAGCGTCTGTTAGGACTTCGGTGAGATTGTGATAATCATCTTGGTATTTATAATAGGTGTGGTTGGGCTCCAAACCAGAGAGCATAATGTTTGTGGAAGTAGATACGTTTGTTGATTCTATATTCAATAAAATCATTTGCGGCACCGAATCTAAACGAACTTTAACCTCTTCTGAGCTATCAAGAGTAACATCTAAATATTGGCTACCTTGAATTTCAAAATGCGTTCCTGTTCCCTCTACGAAATCTTTAGCATGCGCTAAAGTTGGTATTGTAATGAACAAAAAAACGCCAAAAAGGATGGCGCCGCATTTACATAAAAAAGAAAATTTATTCATGAATAATTATATATGATTATAGTGATGCTACTACTTACACTATACTACTTGGCAATTCCCACAGCAAAACAGGATTCGAATCTAGATAAAACAAAAATGCCTTGCAAAACAAGGTATATCGGTCGCCCTTGCGAGCCGGGCCACTCGGTCCCTCGCTAAAAAATGTAGACTGTGCCCTCGCGAGGAATTGAACCCCGATCGATCCCTTAGGACGGGAGCGCTCTAATCCGTTGAGCTACGAGGGCTTTCAAAATCTATGTCGCTTTTAATATTTCATCAGAAAACTGATCAACCAAAGAATGAATTACTTTTAAAACATTACTTCCTTTTCTAACAGTTATTCTGCACATACCGTATTTTGTTCTTCCTCTAGTTCCACCATCGTTGTATCGGATAATAAATTTGTTCTTAGGAATATTGGTAACATCGGCCCAATACTGTAAGCATTGCGTTTTATCCATACCATCAAAAATCCTCATTGTTGGTTTTATAAATTCTTCGGGAATGCGGAATACTTCCCTCAATATAAACAAATAAACTCGTATCATACAGCCATCTGAGTTAATAAATTCGCAACTTTTTTGTTGCCCTCTCCCCAATAAAGCATTGCGATTGCAATTGATAAATCCCTATCTGAACCCCTCAATAATTGTGCTGCGTTTTTTCTAGCTACTTCTAATCTTTTTTGCTTGCGTTGCGTATTCCCTCCTATCTTAGCTTTTAAAGTTTTTTCATATTTTGGCAAAAGTTTAATATTATGGATATGATACCATACGGTAGTTTTTGGAATGACGCATAGTGAAACAAGTTCATTGATGCTGTGGCCTTTACGTCGTAATTTTCTCAGTTCTTTAATTTTGTCCACTGAATGAATCCGCATAATAACTCATTATAACATTCAGAATAGAAATAGTTACTATAGCCTAGTAGGCAATCCTAAGTTCTAATCTATTTTTATCATCTCATTTAAATTCTTTTTACTGATACACTACGCAATGATAGAAGAAAGGTGTGCCCAATCGCGCATCACTAAAGCAATTAGGCGCTGAGGGCGTCAAGCAACAAACATTTAAACGATATCTTAAGTTTAGCAAAAAATAAAAACGGCTTATGATTTGGCCGTTTTTAAAATTAAGCGTTTTGAGCCTCACGCACAACAGCGGCATTAATTGTCTTTGAGTCCCGGGTCAACGCAACCAACTTATCAAGATTGGAAGCATGCTCATCACATGCGCCGATAGCTATAGAAAATTTATCTTCTTGACCGGCCGGAACAACGTACGCGCGGCCTAGAAACAAAACAACTAACTGGGTTGCGATTTTAAAACTATCGGCATACACATTTATGGCTCTATGTAGTCCCATGTAGGCCTGAGGGCATACGAAACAACGAACATACCATGAACGGTGCGAAGAAGCTTGGGCATCAAGATTGGGCTCAAAAGGCAATGCTTTGTCGTTGCTATTTGTTAATCCTTTAGACATACTGCTCCTTTTGCTGAAAAGAACTGGTTTGTATTATTTATCATTTATTAAATAAAAGTCAATCCTGTTAGAGATAGCCCGCCCCTCTAGGCCCCTTGGGCGCGCCAAGCGCGGGCGAGATCTCTAAAGGGATCAACCCCACGCACATATAGGCGTAGGAGTTAATACTTCCGCTTTATGAATTATGCTGATAAAATAAATTTAATCCTTCGAATTCCTTCGACTCGGCTCAGGACAAGTCGCTCGGATCCGGTAATACAGGACTACTCGCGCGGTTTACAGTGAGCCTGCCGAACTGCTCGTGGGCAAATGTAATTAAGGTAATCCCTCGTCGCTTTGCTCCTTTAGGATGCACGTCGTTGCAACCGCGAGCAAGCTCGCGGGCAACGACGGCACATGACTAAATCACCTTTAACTCGAGCAATTGAACGCGTGGCACCGGCAGTTGTGTCTATTGCCAGCGCTCCCCGCAAAGTATTCGAAGAAAAATACGTGCTTAGTGGAGAAAACGCGGGAATTAATACAAATGACGAAACCTTGCTGGAGGCATCTGGCGGCTCCGGCTTTATCGTATCTGAAGATGGAATTATTCTAACCAACAAACACGTTGTATCTGATGATGAACCATTCGATTCGACTCAGGCCGTTCAGACTCCCTCGGGACTAAGTCCTCGGGACGAACGTCTGAAGAGTCTTCGGGCTCGAAGAGGTCATGGTGAGCGAAGTCGAATCCATGAAAAATATTTTGTTACCCTTCCAGATGAAAGAAAATTTCCTGTAAAAATACTAGCCAAGGACCCCACTGGCGACTTGGCTATAATAAAGATAGATGCAAAAAATTTGCCTGTGGCGCCCCTTGGAACGGCCAAAAAACTTGCACTTGGTGAAGAGGTTATAGCCATAGGCAATGCCTATGGGCAATTCACCAATACCGCCTCTGCTGGAATAATATCCGGGCTTTCCCGCTCGCTCATGGCCCAGCTTGATGACCAGGGCCGGGCCGAGGAGCTCTTTGGGCTTATACAAACTGATGCCGCCATAAATCCAGGTAATTCAGGCGGCCCACTGGTAAATATGGATGGCGAAGTAATAGGCATAAACGTCGCCATGATCGTAGGAGCGCAAAGCTTATCTTTTGCCGTCCCCATAGATACGGCCATAAAAGATCTTGAAGAATTAAAACGCTTTGGTCATATAAGAAAGCCTTATCTTGGCATCAAGTATCTGCCGATAAACGAAATGATCAAAGGAGAATTAGGGCTTAGTGTTAACGCCGGGGCATTGATATCAAGCCGCGGTCATAAAGAAGAGGCCGTAACGCCGGGCAGTCCGGCAGATACGGCTGGTTTAAGAAAGGGAGATGTAATTGTCGCGGTCAATGGTCAAAATATAAACCAGCATGAACCGTTCGGCGCGCATTTAATGCGCGCAAAGGTTGGTACAGCAATAATTTTAACCATACTAAGAGAAAATCGTAAAAAAGATGTAGCGGTGCAGGTGGCGGAATGGGATTCGTCTGACGAAGAAAAATAGAAAAATCATCAATTATAAAAATTTTTGAGAATCTTTAAATAAAAAATATGTCGCGAGCTTTCACGGGCAAGGGAGATACCGGAGAAACCGGAATATGGGGCGGGGAAAGATTATCAAAAAGCGACCCGTTGATAAACGCCGTGGGTATAATTGACGAGGCCAACGCCTGTCTTGGTTTGACTGCCTCATTCGCAAAAGACCCGCAAATTCTTGAAGCCTTGGCTTATCTCCAAAATGTTCTTTTTACTGCTGGAGCCGAAGTATCATCTTTATATTCTACGACTAACAAAAGCCAAACAATCAGCCAGGATCACATCGGCAAAATAGAAGCCTTTATTGAACTATTCGATTCGGATTTACCGCAACTCAAAGCTTTTATTTTACCTTCTGGTAGTGCCGCCGTAACCAGCATGCATCTTGCGCGGACCGTGGTCCGAAGAGCCGAGAGGGCCGTGGTTGGAACAAAAATAAAAGACGCTGGATTATTGATAAAATTTCTAAATCGCGTCTCGTCCCTACTTTTTGTAATGGCAAGATATTTAAATCAAAAAGAGGGTAGCAGCGAACAATATCCCTCTTACGGCGCATAAACCTTAACCGCAAAACAAAAACCCTCTGGCTACAAACCAGGGGGCTTTGCAACATAATTTAAGATCTACTGACCAGCCAACGCATCATTTATGGCTTGCTGGAAAACCGAATATGGCTGCGCGCCGCTGATAAGTTTCCCGTTAACAAACGTCGCTGGTGTTCCGGCAACTCCTGCCTCATCGCCCGCGGATTTGTCGGCTTCAACCTGTGCCTGATAAGTATCGGCGTCAACGCACGCATTAAATTGGGCGCTATTCAAACCAATGGTTTGAGCGAATTGCTTAAGATTAGCTTTTGAAAACTCCCCCTGGTTCTCACCGCCCTGATTGGTATAAAGATAATCGTGGTAGTTCCAGAATTTACCTTGGGCATTGGCGCAACGCGCTGCGTTTGCGGCATCGCTAGATTCCTGACCTAGAAAAGCAAAGTCGCGGAAAGCAAACTTAATTTTACCGGTATTAACGTAATCGGTTATGAGTTTACTCTCAACGTCATCAAAAAATCTCTTACAGAACGGGCATTGGAAATCTCCCCACTCAACAACCTCAACGGACGCGTTGGCATCTCCAAGGTATGGCAGATCGCCGAGCGTTACATTCGCTTTCTGACCGGAATCTGCGGCTCCATTATCCTTGACGGCTTGGCTCGGCTGATTGCCGACATCTTGTATCGCAGGCGCATTGCTAAGGCGAGCCAAATATCGCAAATTGGCCCCGCTACCCGTATATAAGATCGTGCCAGCAATTATACAGGCGCCGAGAATTATAGCGCCTGGTGTTGACAGGTTAAAATTTATATTTGGAACTTGAAACTTTATTTCTTTTGAGCCTTCCATAAAAATTTTAAATTAAGATTAATTAGCAAAAAAACAAAACCTCACCCAAGCTTATCATTAACCCAAATTGCTGTCAAATTAACTTTTTTAAATGGTTGCTATCTATTCTTATGAGAAAGTATACGCTTTACTGTTGGATTTCGGTGGGTAAGCCTACAGTGGAATCTTTTAGAACTTGACCATTTCGGTCAACAAATCTTCTATTTTCCAGAATTCGGGCATGCGATCGTTGCGCGGACGAGAAACGGTATTTTCAACAATAGATTCAACCGTCCCTGGTCGCGCCGTCATCACTAATATGCGGTCGGCAAGCTCTATAGCTTCTTCTATTAGATGAGTAACCATTATAACTGTCATGTGTTCTCGCGCCCATATATCAAGAACATCTTTGCGCAACCTTGCTGCGGTAAATGAGTCCAGTTGCGAAAATGGTTCGTCCATCAAAAGAACTTCCGGATCAATTGCCAAGGCCCTGGCTAACCCCACCCTTTGACGCATACCACCAGATAAATCTGCTGGATAATGTTCGCCAAAACCATCCAAACCCAATTCTTTTACGTAAAAATCTGCGACTTTATCCTGTTCATCTTGATTCATGCCGTGCATATTCAAGCCGAAAAGAATATTATCTTTAACAGTAAGCCAAGGGAAAATGGCAAAAGACTGGAAAACCATAGAACGACGTTCGGCCATGGTCGGGGGATCAAAAATTATGGATCCGTCTTGTATTGGCATCAATCCTGCTATAAGACGCAGCAATGTGGATTTGCCGCAACCCGAAGGCCCCAGGATCACAAAAAATTCTCCCCTTTTAACCGAAAAATTTACGTCTCGGAGGGCGTAACTGTTATCTCTTTCAGAAGCATATCCGTAAGAAAGATTTTTGACCGATAAAATTGTATCGTTCATATATTGAATCTGGCTGAGCGCTTAAGCAATGCGAGCCACACCCAAGAATTGAAAAGGAATATCACGAAAAGAAGAAGTGCAAGAAGCGTCAAAAATAACTGCGTCTGACCAGTTTCTGTAGCATGCGCGATGGAAGTGCCTATGCCTCCGGCCCGTGCAATAATCTCCGCGCCTACCACAGCCTCCCAACCCTCTCCCCAACCCACTATTGAACCGGTAATGATGGCGGGGAAAAGCGTCGGTATATAAAAATACCGCCACCGCCTCCAACCTTTTGCGCCAAAAACTGTTGCCGCCTCCGCCAAATCGTTACGTGAAGATTTTGTTCCTCCTATTACTGCAAAAAGTATTGGCCAAATCATGGTTATGATAAGGATGGTTATTACGGCAAGGGTCTTGGAACTAAACCATACCAAAATCAAGGGTAATATCGCAAAATTAGGGAAGCTTTGCATAAGATCCAAAAATGGCAATATAAAATTTTCAATCTTTGTATTACGTGTGAGCAAAATACCTATAACTACTGCCAGAACAAGAGAAATTACGAAGGCGATGCACACTCTCAAGAAACTGGCCAAAAGACCGGTAAATAACTCATGTGGCGAAATACCTGATAAAATTGTGACCGCAACCAGCGCAATAGTAACCCCCACAATAGCGAATGAAGCGAAAATAGCATGCGGAGTAACTCGCCAGATATGTAATTTATTTTCTGTATGATTTTTCATTTACGAAGTAGGATGTTCTAGTGTTGATGCACTTCACCCGCAGTAAGTTCCTGTCCGCAAACCACGCAATATATCTTTTTCTCAAATGGTTGTCCGTATTTTGGACACGTAAGCGTTCCGCAAACCGTATTGTCGGAATTATATTCTTCTTCTGTGACCGAACCGCCGCAGCCGCCGGTACACACATATTTTATTTTATTTTCCATATTTATATTATTAATTATTCATTTATTATGATAACACGCTTCCGCCCATCTATTAATTTAAAAACCGCGCATAAGACGCGGTTTTACGTATAAGCCTTTTTCTTGTTGTGCTTCAGGCGGTAATTCCTGCGACGCTGAGCTTCTTTAAAACGCCTTTTTTCTTCTTTGGTCTCTGGGATAACCGTACAAACTTGAATAGGTTTACGGTTTTCATCCAGAGCCACAAAAGTGAAGTAGGCAGAGAACAAATGCTCTTCTTGATCGCTTTCCGGCCGGCGCACAACAATGCGTACGCCTACTTCCAAAGAAGAGTCCCAGACTCTGTTAACCGAACCTTTAAAAATCAATACATCCCCAAGATAAGCCGGTGCCCAAAATTTCCCGCCATCCACAAAAAGAGTATCGCATCCAAAACCGCTATGACGTAATGCAATCTCTGCCGCAAAACCATCGGCTATGAAAAGCGGATGACCGCCATAAAGAGTGCCTTTCGCATTGAGGTTGCCCAACGTAACGCGATAAACAAGTTCCTGGGCACTATAGGCAACTGTTTTGCCGCAAGAATGTTGTATGTACCTTGCTTGTTTACTACCAGTAGTATTATGTACGTCCATCAGCATCCCCGACAAAATCCGTCATTTTAAAGGTTCCTCCTAATTTTATTCCTCTTTAACAAAAACAAAGGTGTCGCGCAACATATGCACTGCGAACTACACTGCGCATCAACATTATATCTTGTCTGGGATATAAAAACGGAAAGTAAAACCCTTGTTCAATTCAGAGGTTACCGCCACCCTACCACCATGTTGCTCAATTATATTTCGAACTATATAAAGCCCGAGACCGGCACCATCTGGTACCTTTTGGATGGCGTTTGACGCCCTGAAAAACTTAGTAAATATTTTAGGTAGATCTTCAGACGATATTCCTATACCACTATCGCTTATTTCGGCCCAAACATAATTATTATTGTCAATCATTTCCTCGCCCATCTTTATGATAACTTGTCCGCCATCATGACTATAATTTATTGCGTTGCGTATTAAAATTTCAAGAGCCCTTTGCATGATTGATTGATCCAGCATAACTTCTTTCAAAGCATTGGTTGATTTTTCAAAGACTAGTTTTACGTTATGCTGAGCGGCTTCGGCTTCCATCATTCTTATTTTATCCTCAATAATCTCCCACAATTGAGTGGGTTTCTTCTGAAGATTAAGCATCTCGCCCTCAACCGATAAAACATCAAAAATATCATTAAGTATGTTAATTAGAAACATTGACTTGTGCCGCACGTTATCCAAATATGTCTTTCCGTCCTTGCCTATTTTTTCGCCAAAATTCTCTCGCAGAAGTTCTGAGCTCCAACGTATCGTAGAAAGCGGCGTTCTGAACTGATGAGAAACCACGTCGATAAACTGTCCTTTGGCTCTATCCAAGGCTCGAAGTTTTTCTTGCGATATCTCAAGGTCTCGCAAAGCCGTTACTAGCTGTTCCTTTTCGTGCTGCAGTTCGGCAAGGGTTTCTTCTATTTTTTTTGTCTGCATGCGCGACTGTTCAGCAAGCTCCGTTCTGCTGAGCATGCCCACGCGTTCGTCACGCAGTATATTCTGATCAGTAATAATAGAGAGTATTATAGGAAAATCATCTAAAAACCTGTATTCGCGTTTTAAATTACGGTATAAATCCTGCAACACAAGCTGGGTCCTGGCATCCTGAATTTTATCTCGCAGCATATTCATCAAAAAAGTGTTGAAGTGTGAAAAAAATTCTTGCGCCCGTAGTTTCTGCTCGCCCTGCGGCACGTTTACTAATAAATCGGTGGTCTCCTGCCAAGACATCTCTCCATTCTTAATGTAAGCCGCTGCAAAATGCTGATCGGCAAACCTATCGCGCATCAATGCCACAAAAGTATCACGGCCATAGGCTTGTTGCGCCCTAAAAACCAATGCGTTTTCGAATATCCTAAACAGAGCGACCGCGCGCATATCCGCATTCACAAAAATAAGCGCGGCTCCTTCGCCCATCCTTTCGGGATGATATTTTTTCCTTATCTCATCACGTAAACTATTCGCGGTATATTTAAATGAATAATTTGAAACCAAAAAAGCTTCTATTTTAGTATATAATTCAGCCGCAACAACTTCTCGTTCTTTTATGTTGGTCATTGCAGAAACCGCCTTGGCTTCCTGTTCAATACCAGGAAAGGCTTGTTTTGCTTCGGGAATACTCGCGATAAATCCCACAAGCTCAATTGAAAATTGGCCCCCATACCTGGGTTTAGGCGCTTGATTTTTAGAGAAAAACGCTGTCATGATTTAAAATTCTATCTTATGCCAATATTTTAACCGTATTATCCACAAACAACAAATGCCTTAAAACATGTTATACTGATTAGATATGAATGAAGCTGGCCAAAGTATAGTGCTCAAAGATGTTTCCGTACCGGGGTGCGTCGCCTGTGCCCAGTTTGACAAGATTTGGCCCGATATACAAAAGGAATTCCCCGATGTGAGTATGGAAAAAATAGATGCGACAACGCCGGAAGGGCAGAAAATGGTTGTTGATTTCGGCATATTTTCAGCACCGGGAATTATCGTTAACGGAGAACTTTTTTCTACCGGCGGAGTGAACCGCGATGAACTTATTAAAAAACTGCGGGAACTCACCTGGAAATAAACATGTTGGATAAAATTAGAGGAAAATTATTGCCTTACGCACCAATATTTTTGCGCTTGGGAATAGGCGTGGTGTTTATGTTATTTGCCGTGCAAAAATTAGGTAGCCCAGAACAAGGTCGGGCTGAAATACAAATCCTTTTAAATCTTAAAATAGGAGGTGCCGCGGCATTGAATTACATCTTGGGCGTAATGGAAATTATAATAGCTATTTCTTTATTCAGCGGCGCATTCATAAGATGGACGGGCCTTGGCGCCGCTATGCTTGTTATGCTTTTTTTGGGTGGATTAGTTTCCAAATATGGTTTCAGCCAAGACCCTACGTTAAATCGTGATCTTGGTTTGATCGGCGGCCTTATATCGCTGTGGGTTCAAGGTGCTGGGCCCTTAAGTTTAGATGCCTGGTTCGAGAAAAAAAAGAAAAAAGCACAAATTAACCAATGAATTAATCCTGTGGTTTGACAATCAATACTCCTTTTTGTCTGTAGTGTCCTTCACCGCAGGGTACGGAACAATAGAAGGGAAATTCTCCAATTTTTGATGCAACAAATTCTATTTCGGTTTCTTTTTTGGGGAAAAGGCGTTTGTTTATACCCAAAGCTTCTGTGGCCCAGCCGTGATCATAGGAGTCTTCGTTATAAATCTTTAATATAACCCTGTCTCCAGCCGTTACCTCGACGCGATCGGGATTAAAATGCCATTTATTCTCATCTGATCTCATTTCAACAACTACGGGCGGTTTATTGCTCTCTTTAATTGGCGCTATTTCTGCCGGACGATAAAATTTTTGGTAAATGAATCCGTTAGACAGCAAAAAGATTCCGAATATTAACATTAACTTGAATTTATTCATTTCAATAACAAATAATATTTAAGTTTAATTGCTTATTAAAAATTTTATTTTATGGCTACGGAACACATATACTACAAGGTCCAGGGGATGCACTGCGCGTCTTGTTCGGTGCTTATCAACAAGACTCTGGGACGAGTGCCAGGAGTAATTTCGGCTTCAGCAAATTACGGCACTGAAAGACTTGCCCTAGAATACGACTCCGAAAAAGTGAAATTAAACTATATAGAAGAGCTACTTAAAAAAATTGGCTATACACTTATTTTACCAAAAGAAGGGGTAGATGAGGAGGAGGAGGCAGAAAAACAACAAAAAAAGAATATACGCTCACTACGAAACAGAGTGATAATGTCATTTACTCTCGCCTCCCCCATTATTGGATACTACATGGCGGTTCATATGCTTAATCTTACGCATATACACGCACTATGTTTCGGAGGCGGTGGCTTGTTTGGCGGAGAAAACGGTTGCGCTGGGGGAACTTTGTTTGATTTAAACTGGATATATTGGATAATGACGACTCCTATACAATTTGTTGTCGGTTGGCCTTTTTACAGAAACGCCTTCACCGCAATACGGGTCGGTTCGTCTTCAATGGATGTTTTGGTTGTTTTGGGCACCAGCGCGGCTTATTTTATGTCATTCTTTGGTTTTATATTCTCCGATATCGATTTTCTAAATCGTTTTTGGCAAGGATTTGACCATCCTTTCTGGGAATCCACCGCGGCCTTAATGTCGTTTATTATTCTTGGAAGATACTTTGAAGCGTTATCGCGCGGACGGGTATCAGAAGCGGTGCGTAAGCTGCTTAAACTTGCTCCCGAAAAAGCGGTTGTGGTACGCGATGGTAAAGAATTGGAAATATCCTTAGATGATTTAAGGGTTGATGATACGTTTATTGTAAAACCCGGCAGCAAAGTTCCAACCGACGGTATTATCTTATCTGGAGAATCGGCTATTGATGAAAAAGTTGTTACCGGAGAATCAATGCCGGTCAATAAAAAAGCTGGGGATGAAGTAATAGGCGCAACGGTAAACAGTTATGGATTATTGACCTGCAAAGCCTCTAAGGTGGGCAAAGATACTCTTCTTTATCAAATAGTGCGCCTCGTTGAACAAGCACAAGCTACACGCGCACCCATACAAGACGTGGCCGATAAAATTTCGGAGCGTTTTGTACCGGCAGTCATTGTTTTTTCGATAATCACTTTTGCGTTTTGGTATTTCGTGCAAGGATACACAGCCACGCCGTCTTTACTCTTTGCAATTGCGGTTTTGGTGGTTTCCTGTCCATGCGCCCTTGGTCTTGCGACACCGACAGCTCTTATGGTCGGTACCGCAAGAGGAGCCGAGTCGGGAATTTTAATCAAGGGAGCCGAAGCTTTAGAGAAAGCGCATAAAATTACTGCTGTAGCTTTTGATAAAACCGGCACGCTAACCAAGGGTGAGCCTGACGTTACCGACATCATTCCTGTCGGTGAGAATATCTCAAAAGATGAGCTTATCCGTCTTGCTGCCGCGGCAGAAAAGGGTTCGGAGCACCCTCTTGCAAAAGCCGTTGTTAAGGCTGCAAAAGAACAGATATTGCCCGCAGTTGAAAACTTTAAAGCTGTTTCAGGAAAAGGTATTAGTGCAATGGTTGAAGCCAAAATACTGCTGGTAGGCAATGATACCTTTATGACAGAAAATGGTATCGGCATTACCGCTCAAGTTGCAGATTCTGACAGGCTACAAAACGAAGCAAAAACCGTAGTATATGTGGTCTATGACAACAAACTTATAGGTATTTTGGGGATTGCCGACACGCTTAAGCCTTTTGCCAAAGAGGCCATCGCCGAGCTTAAGAAAATGAAAAAGGAGATAATAATGATAACCGGCGACAATGAAAAAACCGCTCAGGCCATATCAAAAGAGTTAGGCATAGACAAATATTTTGCAAAGGTTCTTCCGCAAAACAAAGAGGGATTGATTACCGATCTTCAAAAACAAGGTAAAAATGTAGCCATGGTCGGAGACGGCATTAACGATGCGCCGGCTTTAGCAAAATCAAATTTAGGAATCGCGGTGGGTTCTGGAACGGACGTGGCCGTTGAAACCGGAGAGATAATTCTGATTAAAGATGATCTTCGTGATGTTGTCACGGCCATAGATCTTTCCAGAAAAACAGTGCGCAAGATTTGGGAAAATTTCTTCTGGGCTTTTGTTTATAATATCGTGGCGATACCTGTGGCAAGCGGCATGCATATTTTGATCACAACACACTCAACAGGAACTATCGTTGAGCCCGCCGCATGGGTAATGACCTTCTCTCAATGGCTTGGCAATATACCCGCGGCCGGCAATTGGCTGGGATCTTTCTTCTTAACTTTCTCGCAAACTGCTTTGCGGCCAGAAATAGCTGGTTTTGCCATGGCCTTCTCTTCGGTTTCGGTGGTGGCCAATTCCCTGCTTCTTAAGCGTTATAGGGAACCGGCGTTTGCTCGAACAGAGATGAAGAGTTAAAATATTGATACAAAAGCATGCGCTACATATTATCTTTACTTACGTTAGCATTCTTGAGCACGGCTCCTCTTATTGGTATGGCACATGAAAGCGACCAGTCTCACGAGGAGCCTGAAACTCTTGAAAAAAGGGCTGGTTCCGTAAACCCAGTCGCAGTAGGTATTTTTGGCGCGGCTATCGCTGGAGCTGGAGGATACTTCATTTGGCTCAAGCTTAAGAAAAAATAGGCCAAAATATAATGTCCGTACGAAGCATAACGACATATGCCGTTTTAATAGTTGCCTTTGCTTTATTTCCCGGTTTTATCTTAGCGAATGGCGTTTGGGAAAGGTACGTGGACGGAATTTTAGGTTACCTTATCAGCAGTTCCTTTATCTCCTTTAGAAAGCGAGCAGGTTGGGTTCATACTTGCATTTCTGAACCCACAAACTCGCGCTTATCTTACCGATATACCAGTTGCAAGGATAGAAATAGAAGCCTTTGAGGTAAAATCTCTCCCCGATGGAGGCCCAATATTCCAAAATGATAATATTGTTTTAAATGAAGGCTTGGCAGAATTCAGCTATCAATTCATCGAGACCGGCATATACGACATACATATAATATTTAAAACTCCGGACGGAAAAGAACACAACGCTGGTTTTCTAACAAGCGTAAGGGCGGTGCCAAAACCAACCGCGGAAATACCCCCCCCGCTGTGGCTAACTGTCGCAACCGCCATTGGCTCAATAAGCGGCTTTGTTATTGCTCTTAAACTAAGAAGGGCTTAAAATAAATATATGGCTATAGTAAAACAAAAATTTGACATCGGAGGAATGCCTTGCTGTCGTCACTCGCAAGCTCGTTCCTCCTTAAAAACCCGCGGTTTTTAATATTTTCTCATTCGAGCCTGAGGCTCTCAGAGCCGAATGGCCTACACGGGGAAGATGCTCTTCCCCGACCCTCCCTCTCCGCAATGCATGCGGAGATAAAATCAAAATCATTCAAAATAAATAATATGGCAATTATTAAACAAAAGTTCGATATTGGCGGCATGCATTGCGGTGCGTGCGCCGCCGGTATACAAATGTATTTATCCAATACTGACGGTGTAAAAAACGCCTTTGTGGATTATGATAAAAAGGTTGGCGAATTTGAATATGATGACGAAAAAATAAAGGCCGAAGCTATTGTTAAGGCGGTAGAAGAGGTCGGTTACACGGCAAAACCAGCAGCGAATTAAATTGCCAAACTAAATACCCAGCCCTAAAAGTTAGGGCTGGGTATTTTCTATTATCTTTAATGCGCGTGCGTGCTCTCTTCTCTCATATCTACGGGGTTGGGAAAAACCTGGACCATAAAATCGGTAATGACAACCTGGTCGCCGCGCTTAAATTGCCCAAATATCTTCCAGTAGCCGGCATAAGGGAACGTGTGATTTAGAATGATATCCGGACCAAATTCGGCGGGAAGGGCATCTGTTTCCGAATGATTATCGTCTGCCGCCGGCTCCACTTCTCCATGAGCGTAAACGGTATTAAGTAGAGTACCGTGATGCTCGTCTGTTGTTTCACCTTCAAGCATTCCGTGGTCGTGGCTAAAGGTTTCCTGATCTATGCTCCAGATAGCAAAATGCATGGCCGCTCCAAGATAAGGAACTATGTCCATCACCGGCTGGCGGTCCTTTTCAATATAATAATCTAGCTTTACCGGCTGGCCGGCTATTATTTTTGCCGGATTAGAAGAGATCGTCACGCGATATTCTTCGCTCTGCCCGAAGAATTTTTCCCTGGAAAGATCTGTGGTTAGGGTGTTTGTGCCGCTATGCCTACCTATCGAAAAGCTGCCGAAGTCTTTAACGATTTCGTGATCCTCGTGCACAATCTGCGCAAGAATGCGCCAATTACCCTCACTCGGGAATGTATAGTTAACAGCAAAGACTGCGTTATCAAGCATTTCTTGTGTTATGGGTTCAGAATCTTCGGGGTGTAAATGAGCAAAGACGCTGAAATCGTCTTTTACTATGAAAATATGCATTACGCTTTCGTGCCCCGCTTGAATACCGGTTAAAATCTTGTCATTGTCGTCCAGAAAATTGAAAGCTAAGCGAGTTGGAATATTTACTTCTAGCGGTCCGGGGGTTGCGGCAAGAAAAGCCTTGATGACTGGAACAGCGCTCATTTCCATGTCATTGTGCATCCCCTCCATCATATTCATGTTCTTGAATCTATAAGGCAAAAAATATCCGAAAACAAGGACCAACAAAACAGAAAGCGTTATTAAATAAGATGTCATCCACTTAAAAACGCTACCTTGCATTGCTTTTTCGCTTTCTGGAAGCGCTTTGAAGTCTTTCTTTTTTAGGAACCAATACCAAAATATGGGTATCAGCCATATTGCCACCATGAACCACGAACCCCACGAAAGTGGTTGCCCCAATATTCCAGTACCGCTAGGAAATGTATGCGCGTGTCCCAGCAGTCCGGCCCTCTGTCCCAAAATATTTGTGATCGTTTCTTCTTGTGTCAATTGTTCAAGAAGCGTATGAATGCCCGAATAAACATACCAATCGTGGGTAAACAAGCCCAATGTCAGCATAAAACCACCCACAAAAACCGTCGCCCATCCTGTCGCGCGCTCAACGACTCCCCGCCTGCTTACAAGAAACGCGGTTGCGTTAACGCCCAAAATGCCCAACATGGCAAGAAGTAAAAGGGGCGTGAAGCGTCCCAGGGCCTGAACAAACATTATAAGCCAACCTTGGAATACGCTGCCCGTTGCTATTATTTGTGGAATTATTACCGCATTAAACAACGGATTCGGACAACCTACACCGACATTACCCAAGAATAATCCAAGAAGTCCAGCTTTCAAAAATTCCTGCCTGCGTTGAATGAAACCGGGAATTTTCCCGCTATATGTTGGCATGCGGAATTTGGTTAAGCCTATCTCACCCAAAGCAAAAAATATGGCCATGAAACCAGCTATTGTATAAAGAATGTTTTTGGCTAATTCAACTTTAGATACACCCAAAGCTTGGCCGAATGCCCCAATTAAAGCCCCATAAAAGCTTAAGGTTATGGCAACTCCGATACCGAAAGAAATTGCTATGCCTAATCCCCGCGCATAACCCTTACCCATTGCCAAGGGAACAATGACAAAAGCCAAAGGCAACGTACAGGGCAAAAAAATCATGGACAAGCCGACGGCGTAGTCAAATAAGAAAAAAGGCGCGTTGCCTGGACTAACCGAGAATATCCACTTCAATCCGACAGCAAATATGCCGAAAAGAATAAGTACTACAAAAAAGAATATACCGCGCGTTTTGGCCGTGAGCTTGCCTTCCGGCGCAGCCGCGCTCGGCATTGGTTGATTGTTCTCCATAAATTATATTATATCACAAAAATGGCGCGTTTACCGTACTTATTTGAAACGCTTGACCAAAAATGCCGCGAAGTCTTTAAGCTGGTTATCGGTAAGCTTAACTTCTCCGCCAAAATCATCGCGGAGAATTAGACCGCTATTGTTTTCGATTAAGGCCTCTTCAGAAACAGGACAAGCATCACATGATTCACAGAAATTATAAACGGTTCCAGTGGATTTTTTGTCGCCTTCCATGTCTTTCCCCTCTTTGCTGATTATTATAACACGCTCTTTGAATCCTATTTCTGGCAATGGACGCAAAATACTGTACCCCTGCCGGCAATAATGGCGCGTTTTAAAATTGTGCCGCACCTGAAGCATTTTTTGCCCGCACGGCCGTAAGCCCGCCAATTATCTTGATATGATCCCCTATCTTGGTCAGGGTGTACCCAATCGCGCATGGAACTACCGCCTAAAGCTATGCTGCGCTTTAATACTTTTTTAATGGCCAAAAACAAAGAATTTTTCTGGTTAATGCTTAAGGAATTACTCTTGAGTTGCGGATTTATTTTTGCCTCCCACAAAACTTCATCGGCTACAATATTGCCCACGCCGGCCAAAATATCCTGCCTTAACAAAAAAGCTTTAATACCGATTCTTTTATTATTCAATGCGTTATAAAAATATTTCTTTGATAAGCTTAACGCGTCCGGCCCTAATTTCTGCAGATAACTGTATTTGTCCAGATGCTCCGATGAACCGTACCACATGATGCCGAATTTGCGCGGATCCACAAACGCCAAAATTTTACTACCAGACAAGCCCAGTTTTATCCTGATATGTTTAGCGTTGACCGTAAAATCGCTGTCATCCAAAATAAGCAGGCGTCCAGACATACGCTGATGAAAGGCTATGCGCGGAGAATTTTGACCTGACAAATGCAGAAAGATAACTTTGCCGATACGCGAAAGTCGAAGTATTTTCCTGCCACGCAAGTCTTTGGACAATTTATCTAAAGAATAATGACTATGTAAGCCTCGCGGCCAATCGCTATAGAAAGAAATTATTTTGCGCCTCAAAATCTTGGGCGCAAGCTTTCTCATTGTTATTTCAACTTCCGGCAACTCTGGCATGTTATTTAATTTGTGCAAATAAGGTTATCGCCAATATGCCTAAAAAATTAAGAACAAAGGCAATGGGCAAGAATTTTTTGGTGTTGAAATGGATAAACCCAAGAATCATAAGCCCCAATTCGTCTGGAAGGGGCGAGGCTATTATCGCGGCGGCTAGAAAAGAACTTAACCAGTAGAAAAACCAATCCCCGTAATAAAAACGCCTATCAGGCCCCATCCGTTAAGAATTACTGCCAACTGGTTTATAAAGCCGCTGGCGATTAAAACTACGGCAAAAACAACTCCGACAAACAAAAGAAATAAATCTTTTTCAAGTTTTTGAAGTCGAGTGTAACCCTTAAATAATTGCATTATTTTATTATGCCGAAACGCGACTTTTTAAGCAACCTTTTGCCGCAAACGGTCTCTATCCGTGAGGGCAATCTTGCTTTACTGGCCATATTTGCGGTAAACTAATACCAAATGAATTTTGAAAAAGGCTAAAAAGGAGAATAAATGTCGCAGCTTATAGAAGTTATGGTTGGCGGCCACGGTCCGCACAAGGTCTTTATCGTTCCCATTAAAGGCGTCATTGTGGATGAAGGTGCCGCTCCAAGCCCGCTCCGAGGAGGCGCGCGCCAAACGAGCGCGCGGCATTTTGAGGTATTAGGAAAGCGTATACGACATGATCCTCTTGCCTGTGGCGTACTTCTCCGCATTAATTCACCAGGCGGCATGGCAAGCGCCAGCGAAGATATCTTCAACGAAATCAGCCGTATACGCCAGAAAATGCCCGTTGTTGCCTATATAGAGAACTTGGGAGCATCTGGCTCCTACATGGCGGCTGTAGGCGCAGACAACATTGTTGCCGCAAAATCAGCTATCGTTGGATCCGTGGGCGTCATTCTTCAGCGAATGGATGTTTCCGAAGCTCTTGCGAAATTAGGCGTTAAGATGGAATCGCTCACCACTGGATCGCTCAAAGATACTACATCCATGTACCGCCCATTAACGGATGAAGATCGCAAATACCTGCTCAATGAAATCATTGAGCCGGCCATGAAAAGATTCGTCACAATCGTATCCAGCCGCCGCACTGCCATCACCGAAGCATCTTGGCCCGAAATCACAACCGGAAAAGTTTTCAGCGCCGAACACGCAAGGCAACTTGGTTTAGTGGACCAGATCGGCTCTTTTGATACTGCCCGTGACGCCATGATTGAATATGCCAAGACCAAAAACTCGGGCCTGACAAAAGATCAGATCTCTTTTGTCCAATTGGCATCGAAACAATCTTTTCTTGAAAACTTCTTGGGTGGCATGCGAGCTAACGCTTCGCTCCTAGAAGACTTGGATGAAGCTGTAAAAACTCTTACTGCCCCAGGTCTATGGTATATCTGGAAGCTATAAACAAAATCCCGACTCAACAAAGTCGGGATTTCTATTGATCCTACATTACATTTTATAACAAATCTTATTTCCTTGCGCTTTTTGTTAATAAAGTTAAGAGCCGTAATGCCCCCGCAAGGCCGCTTGAAGTTTGGCGCCCATCTCTTTCATCTTATCGTGATAACCAGGCGGTAGCATATCTTTAGCCCCTTTCATAAATTGTTCAAAATCTTCTTTTCTTATGCGATTATAAATACCCTGACGCGTAAAATAAGCCTCGCCCAAATCTTCTAGGCGTTTTCTGGCTTCTTGTGGAAGATTGTGTGTTCCATTCATGATGCGCCGGAATTCTTCTTTAGTTACGCCTTGCGGCGGATTGTTAAATAGGCCCATGGTATTTTTTAATTAGTTGGTGCTCAAAAACGGATTGCCATAAAAGTAAATGGCGAGAATGGCGTGCAAGAAAACCGAAATGAAGAAAAAATACCAGTACCAGCAGTGTAGGCGATAAAATTTCTGATACCACCTTGTTTGCCACAATGGTCTCAGCCAGCGCATGCCAGGGAGACATCGGCAGGAGAAGAATACCAGAAATAGGCCGATTAGATTAGATAAACCCAATAAGTATATTATCCTGCTCAACAGAATTGGATTGAGAAAAGTCATAATATTAGCCAGTATAATACTTTTTTGATAATAAATCACGCGGTGCGAAGGACCAGATCCTCGAGACCTGTTTCCGCATTACCAAACCAATTAACTAAGCAAAAAATAATCTAAACTGGATAAACCAGGTGACGATAGCCGCAACGTATCCTATGAACGCTGGCACGGTGGCGATACGCAAATAGCGAAAAAAGGTCATTTCTTGAGCCGTACCCATTGCCACAATGCCCGCAGCAGAGCCAATGATCAACAGCGACCCGCCGGTCCCAACCGCAAGCGCTAAAAGACTCCAAATGGCAGAGTTCGTAGTATGTAAGATATCGATTGCCGCGGCCGTAAGTGGTACGTTATCCACGACCGCAGAGAGTATGCCCAAAACTACGCTTCCCGCGATCAACCTACCTTCGGTTGGAGCATTGCCAAACATGGCCTCAGAAGCATGCGCAAGAATGCCCAGGTGCGCTAACGCACTGACCGCAAGCAAAATACCAATGAAAAATTTGAGCGTCGCGATATCGGTTTTCTGCAGGAAACGATTGATATCTACGGATAGATGGCTTGGCTGCGGTACGACGATTTTAAACACATCACCAACGAACCAGACGAATGCAAGCCCTGTAATGATCCCAAGATACGGGGGCAACCCGAGCTGGCTGAAGAAAAACGGCATGGTAAAGGCTAGAAAGACAAACCCACAGATGATTTTTTCAGAAAGAGAAAACGATACCTGCGTTTCTTCCTCAACATCCTGTGTGTCTGCCTGAAGACGTCGCGCGAGCAACCAATTGCTTACAAGAAAAAGGAAGAGTGAGGGAAAGAAAAGCTGCGAAATGACTTCCAGGGCAGAGAATTTTCCTGCCAACCACAACATGAGTGTGGTGACGTCGCCGATCGGCGAAAAGGCGCCACCGGCATTTGCGCTTACCACTATTGCGGCAATGGCAAGGAGGAGATTCTGTCCGCGAAAGAACCTCTGAGCAACCTGCGCCATCACAATAGTTGTTGTCAGATTATCAAGTATAGGGCTTAGACAGAATGTTAAAATCCCAATGATCCAAAACTGCGCACGATCGGAAACGTGAAGCGCGAACAGACGAACCCGAATCAGATCAAAAATGCGATAATGCGTGAGGATTTCAACAAGCGTCATTGCTCCCAAAAGAAACACGATAATTGAGAAAATATCGCTCCCAGCCTCGGCAAGCGCACTGCCGATCGCATCGTGCGGCAACGTAGCGGCTATGAGAACCCAGAGAACGCCCCCGATAAGAAGGGCGACTGCTGATTTATCAACACGTAAGAAATACGCCAATGAAATGACGAGGTACCCGAGCACAAAAATAAGCACCGCCAAAGAAACGACCATATTTCTGGACTAATTACCTGGAATTTGTGCGAGAAGCGTGATGACGAGAATACCCAAGAAATTAAGAGCGAACGAGATCGGCAAGAAGCGTTTCGTATCGAAACGAAGAACGCCGAACATAGCAAGACCAATCTCATCCGGCAAGGGAGAGGCGATCACCAGGGCGGCAATGAACGAGCCGAACCAATAGAAGAGCTGCGAACGAAAAATGTGCCGCATTCGTTCGTTTTTGCCGGCTTGCTCAACAAGATAACGAAAGTCGTCGGCTAGACCATCGCGCAGGAAGCGAAAAATAAGCAAATCCCCCAGCATCGCACCAATTGCTGCCACAATCGCAACAAGCCAAAAGGGGAAAGGGTTCTGCGCAAACGCGAAGATGAAGATGGTTGCGGGTGCGGCGAAGAAGGCGGAAGAGAACCCCATACCGGCCAGAAAAACGCCGATGAGCCCCCATTCGCCCAGGTTGTCGGAAATAGAATGGATGCTTCCACTAACAACAAGCAACACTGCAACGACAACGCTCAATAACAAAATGAAAACGTCGCGTTGAAGTTTCTTTTTATACTGAACCATATCCATGAAGTGATTATAACATGGCTACTTCAAATCCCTCTTTCGCACCACAAACAAAAACTCACCATTGCGGGAAGTTTTTGTCTTGAATACGGCGCTCAACCGGTAGTCTTACTTACGGTCGTCAACGCATACCGGTCGCACGTGAGCGCTACCCGGCCCGATCACAGTTTGTGGCAAGGGATTTCGGTTTCGAACTACTTTCGGAAAGCGTTGGGAACCAACGTGTCTCGGTCTCTCGATAAAAAATGTACGGTGTGCCGGCGTTTGCGGCTATTATAATCATATACCACAACATTTTAGCACAAATCTTTTTGTATCTTCATGTATTTCTTAGTATTACAATCAAAAACCGTCTTTGGTTTCAAAGACGGCTATAAAATTAGTTCTTTTGCGTGCTCCAGGCAAGATTTAGAATAAGTCGTATAAGCCATTTCAATTGCGCTTTAGTAGGAATAAACGGTTCTGCTCTCACCATTCCGCGCGTGTTTTTAACATATACTCGTCCATGCCAACATCCTTCACCAGGACATGAACCATATTCATAACTCACCTTCTTTTGCCAGCCGCTTGGGCGGCTTTGGGTTATCTCAATAATCAGACCGCCGTCTTGAAGCTGAATGACTTTATAGTGTCTGTCGGCATTTTTGGCATAAATCGGGGCGCCCGTGTCTGAAATATCTGCATGTTTTTTTACAACAACATCACCAAGCGCTTTTGAAGCTTCCATTAAACTCTCCTTATTTTTAAGAACTGCTTTTAAGTATATAATAGCGTCCGCCTCAAGGGCAAGAGTGGTTTCATCGAGTTTAATACCAAAATAAAAAGCGGCATAGGTGGGTCAGGAACAGTCAGCTATTAATGATAACCATAAAGACCGGTGAGTTGCGCCTGTGCCAAGATATGTCCGTTCATGGCCCCCTCTAGCGCACTTTTAGAAGCTCCGGATTGAAGCGACAAGCTTATATCAAGCGCATATAACTTAAATATATAGCGGTGCTTGGGATCATCTAGTGGAGGACAAGGACCCGCATATTTTACTTTACCGTCATAATTAGTTCCTTGTTGCGCGCCGGCCGGGACACTATTTGCAGAAATACTTAAAACCGCAGAGTTAATGTTCCACAATAACCAGTGCGTTGTAGTACCACCCGGCCCGTCCAGATCATCCATAATGAGGGCTAAACTTTGAGTTTCTGCAGGTGCATTCCCCATGCTTAAAGGCGGGTTGATGTCTTGACTATCACACGTGTATTGAGCAGGAATATTTTGGTTTTGTCCAAACGCGGAGCTGGATATTACCATTGGCGCCTGTAGTGGCGGGGTTGGGGGCGGAGGAACTGTTGCCGGAGGAGGTACTGGGGCTGGCGCGGTGGCTGGCGGCAACTGCGTAGATGCAACTTCTACCGGAGTTTGGGCTGAATCTTCAACGTTACCTGCTTCAGATGTTTGTTCTGGAGCGGGTGCTTCACGCTCTGCCGCTGGCGGCGGAAGCGTTGCGGTCGATGTTTTTTTACCCAACAACCACAAAGCGCCAATAACAAATCCTGCTCCGACAAGAACAACGAGACCAATTATTAAAAGATTTTTATTGTTCACAAAATGAAGATTTAAATCCCATGGTTCCATTATGCCATAAAATTCTCTTTGTTTCGATTTCCTTTTGCAATGAAAAAGCGGCAGAGGGGTGCCTAAAGGGAATCGGACCCTTGTCACCGCTGCCACAGAGCGGAGTTTTACCATTAAACTATAGGCACCCCCCTGCCGCCTTAAATTCAATTTAAAAATTCTACCACTCGTCAACCTTCTTGCGCAACTCTTTCTTTGCTGCAGTATGATGCTTTTCCTCTAAACGAGCTCGCTTTGCGGAAAACGGAACTTTTGTTTCTTGCCGTTCCGGAGCAACTTCTAATGCTCTGGCGATTAAATCGAGTAAACGAGCTGCAGCTTTGCGCTGGTTGGCGTCGCGGCTCCGTTCCGATTGCGACTCAACGATAAGCTCACCGGCTTCGGTCACTCTACCTGGGTAAGCGCTGCGTATCCGTTGCTTCTGATCTTCGGTGAGCGCGGGATCATTTTCAAAATTCCAGCGCGCTCGCACTTTGGTTTCACGCTTATTGACATTCTGGCCTCCAGGACCAGATGAATGACTAGATTCAAATGTTATATTTTGCGCAGGAGTTTTATCATCCGGCGGCGCTGTTTCTTGTGGCATAAACCGTTCTTTTTCCATAAATTATTTGGCTAAACTTCTTTTGCGCAATTTGGCGCGCAGCTTGGGCGAAGATTTCATATGTTTAAAAATTCTATCTGCGCCAAGCGCTTTTTTGCCTCGCTAAGGGTATTGTAAGCTCCGAATTGACGCCCAGTGGTTTCGCTCAAAACTACGTATTTACTTTTTATTTTTCTAATCATGATTTAAGTGGACTATTCTACTTCCAGAATTTTTCCCTTTACCAGATCGCGCTCATCTGGAGTAAGGCGGTAATCCTGCAGAAGCTGTGCAATAAAAAGTTGAATTTCGCGATCCATTTTAATTTTCTGGCCTAACCGTAATTTATCCAAAATATCTGGACGAGGCGAATACAAGTCGCCGGGCTTCGTCCAGGCATCTTCCAAGCGCGTTGCCAAACGATTGCGTATTAGACTAAGCGTTTCTTCATCAATCCGCTCCCCTGCTAGCTTTGCCAAAATAATAGCCGTTTCTTTATCAATAGGATTTTCCGAACCCGCCTCTGTACTAAAAGGCTTAAAAGGTTTTTCGTTCATAATATACAATTTTTAAATTAACAAATGCGCCCCTACCAGGAATCGAACCCGGATCAACGCCTTAGAAGAGCGCTGCTCTATCCGTTGAGCTATAGGGGCAAAGCACAAACTAAATGTAAAATGAAAGGCTAAAAATGTAAAATTTTGGTTATTCGCTCCGATATCGTCGGAGCGAATTTCAATACTTTTGAGCTTTGACTTTTTACTTTTTAATTTTTAATTTTCGTAATAGTCCTTATTTCGCCAAATGGCACGAAATGTCGCTCCCCAGCTTCGCTTTTTAGGGTGACGCCGCGCAAATCAAAATCCTCAACTATCCCCTCTACCAACCCAGGAAGAGAAATTTTGTCTCCTTTTTTAAACCGGTTTTCGCCAAGCAAGACCATGCCAGAAATTATATCGCGCACAAGTATCTGTGCCGCAAAACCCAGAGCCAAGCCGCCTATGCCCAAGCCAGCGGCGATAGGACCTATATCTATACCCGCCTTGGACAACAAATAAATTGCGGTCAAGATAAAAAATCCTACTCGACTTAAATTTACAAAAATGTGCGTAAAAATAGTTTCGGTTTTCTGACGCGTTCCCTCGCTCATAGTTTTCGTGATCACGTGCACCAGACGAGAAAAAACAACTACAGTAAATTTATAACCTAAAAATAGACTTATAATCGTTGCAATTATAACCGGCCCTTCGCTTTTGATCCACGAAACAATAGTCGGATAATCAAAAAAATTTGTGCTCATATATTGGAATTTTATAAAATATTAATGCGGGACTGTTTCTTGGAAAGGATCTCGTATGCTTAAAGCTGGTAACAGAGATTTGAAATCTTTTTCTCTTTGCTCTATATGTTGCAGGATTTCATCAAGGCTTTTTTGGGGTATCGCGCTGGAAAGGATCTGGGGCTTAGGTTGAAAATTAGATACTATCCAGGCGTATTTCCAAAAAATATAACCGCCCGCTGCGAAAACAATAAATAATAGAAGTATGAAAAATTCACCTATATGGTTAACAAAAATTCCAACTAAGCGTTCGCGCGGCAAAGATATTTTTCTTGGCAGTTTTATTTGATACATTGCGGTTTAGTTATTTGGCGATAAATAAATAACGAATGATATGCTGCCTGACAGCTCTTGCGTAATGTTGCTGCCTTCGGCAACGCGCTGTGTGGCCAAACTAAAACCCTCTATTTTGCTAAACTTCGGGAATTGTTCAAGCCGCATAATAAAATTCATGATGTTTGGGAAGGTACCACGAACTACCAAAGAAAAACCCTTGCTTTCTTTGGTGGCTCCAGTCGGCTGTTTCTTAAGATCTATATTGTAGATCTGCGCCAGGTTTTCTATAGCATTCAGAGTATTACTTAAATCACGCAAATCGTCTGCCAGAAAAAATGTCTCGATTTTATCTATTTGGGGGCTGATTTTCAATAAGTCTTGCGTAGTTTCCTGCGCTGCGACAAATTTCGCCTGCTCATTAACCTGTTCCAGCATGCCAGCCTTCAATTTTGCAGAATTGGAGACAACTTGTATAAACAACGGTGCAATTATTAAACCTACAACTGCAACTACAAGCGTGCCGCAAACGACAAGAGCGATCGTGAATTTTTGTTTTGGCGAACGGTATTTATTCATACAAAACGATGGTATTACTTGCTTTTTTTATCGGTTTTTTCTTCTTGTTGCCGTATATTATTCAGGATCAAAGTGAATTGGAATGTGATATTTTTTTCTGCGATAACGTTGGAATCGGGTGAATCGACCAGACTTATAAACGGAAGTTTTTTAAGCATATCTTCCAATTGCAAAACATCATCTCTGGTCGGAGCAAAACCGCTAATAACTATATTCCTTTGCGCTTGTGAGCCGGATATTGCGGTTAAATAAACGGTTGGCGGCAGGGAAACCACTACGTCTCGTATTGTACTACTCCACTTAAATGGGTCGGTGGACAGCTTTGACACATAACGTATAAAATCTGCAGATGCTTTAACTTTTTGTTTGACTTCATCACTTTCGGTTGTCTGCCCTAAAATACGCCAGGTTTTTGTGTTCTCACTAACCCCGCCCTTCAAAGTAGTAATATAAATCAAACTGGTAAGCATGAAGATTATTAAAACAGACAAAATGGCAATTATAACAATACCCACTCGAATAACAAGACGGGTCAGCAATTCAAAACGGATGCCATTTTGAGCTTCGATAGATGTTAAATTTATGAGTTTGTCGCCCAACATAATAATTTATGGTCTGTGCATGGCTAAACCTATCGCGGTAGCATAAGTCATAGGATCAAACGGCGCTACTCCTTCTTTATCATTAACGATATGGGTTATGTTAATAAGCGGGTTGGCACGCTGAACAGAAATTTTAAGGCTGGCCGAAAGATATTCTGGCAAACCAGCCAAATTCGCGCCGCCCCCCGTTAAAAATATTCGCGAGATGCCAGACATACCTAATCTTGTGGCTTGATTTTCTTTACCATCGGCATCTCTACCGATCACAACTTCACCACGCGAGACGGGCCTGAAATCAAAGCTACCCATGGTTTTAATTTCCGGTGTTTTAACCGCCAATGTCCAAACCTGATGTTCATGGAAAGAATGCGATGCGTAGAAAGCAAGATAGCCTTTGATTTGATGAACCAAATCTATAAGTGGAGCCTCAAGTATCTTAAAAATTTTTAAACCTTCGCCTTCTTGTCCTAAACCATGTTCTCTTTTTTTCTTTTCGGCTTCTTCACTGGATATCTTAAATGCGGAGGAAATAAGATCTGTAAAATTACCTCCGGCAACCGAAACGGACACGGTGACACGTATAGATGTTCCCGAAACTATAGCTAGGGTAGTATGCGTCTCACCCAAATCTACTAATAAAAGCGGGGAATAACTAATACGGTTCCTCAATGCGGCACGAGCAATAGCAAACGACTCAGGCTCAAAAATAAGCGGGAGTAATCCAATCCCGGCAAGTAAAGATTCGTACTCTTCAACCACTTCTTTCGGGGTTGCGGCTACCAAAACATCGAAATGTTTGGTGTTTTCTCCACTTGCGCTGGAAGCTACTCCATCGGGCCTGGTTATAACCTGCCAATCGTAATAAACTTCATCCAAAGACATCGGTATATTACCCTCTGTTTCTGCGGCCACAGCCTCACTAAGTTCCTTCTCCGGCATAGGCGGAAGTTGAATGACGCGAACAAAACATTGTTCTTCCGGCAAAGACACCACAGCTGCTTTGGTTGCTATGCGCTTACCATGAATTTTAGACAGGCCGTCTCTTATGATCAGTCCTACCTTATCCTTGCTAATGATGCGTCCACTCTCAATAAATCCTCTCTCAAAAGGAAATACCCCATAAGAAACAAGATCCATCTGCTTGCGCTTGCGATTAATTTCAATGCTGGCGATCTTAAAAGAACGATCTGAAATATCAAGACCAAATGCCTCAAGTTTTGGATAGATGAAATTAAACATATATAAACCGTTCTAAATCACAATTCTTTCCAGGAAAGAATAGCCCATCCAGCCGACGGTCCAGATGTAAAACTGGCGTTAGCTAAACCTATTTGATAAATAAGCTTTGCGTTGGGATCAAGACTTATCTTATACCCTACAAGTTCGGTCACAAGAACACCGTTGTTCAAATGTATAAGACCGTTCGATGCGTAAAAAATCGCTCCTTCGGCATTATTATGCAAGCTTATTGCTCCACTATTCTCGCCAGTACAACTCGGGCTTGCCACGCCAACACAAGCCAGGGTTGAAAGAAGCATAACGTAACTGCCGGGCTGACCGGAACCCTCAAAAATACCGTTATTCTCAATACGTATCCAACCATCAGCAATAACCGTACCGCTAAAAACACCAAAACTGGGATCAAGTATTATTCTGCTGCCGTTTGCAACATCTATATTGCCCTGCACCCACACGGTACCTGTCAAAACTAGAGTAGATCTGTTTACGCTCATCAAAAGATCCCCGGTTATCTTTTTTGGTCCCAAATATGAAGTTCCCTCTGGCACAACATAATCTCCTATTATGGGTTCGCCTGCCGCTGCATCACTTTTCCATTCGGCTATGGTTGCCTCGGAAATGGGTAGTGGCACGTGTGGCGGATCATCAGGCGGGGTTGTAGGCGTAGTCTCTGTCCCTCCGACCGTACAAGTAGCTTTAGTATTATAAGATGCGTTACCGTTAATGGTGCAGTTGGAAATAGAATCGGCGTTTATATTGCCTCCTACGGTCCCATTATTATATGTATAAGCATTAACATTTCCGGTTACATCCGCGTTGTCAATTATATGAGCACTGGCATTGCCTCCTATATTCTCCATTGAACTAATCTGATAATCCACTCCGCCCATATATATTTTGAAATCTAAATCGCCTCCTATTGTGCTCCACCCACCAGCCGTCCAATCATTACTTCTTTTTCCAGTACCAGACGCATAAGCGTCGGTTGAGTCCCCTCCCCATATAAGATAGTTTGAATTATCTAATATGGTGTCGACAACAAGCCAGTATATGGTGTTGACAGTCAATGTGGGCGTACTTGAAAGGCCTACAGATAACCATCCATAAGAAGCGGTAACTTGCGAAGCGTTTATGGTGCCCGTGGCAAGTATATCATCAGAGTTAGTGCTGGGAGAACCGCCGCTATCTTTTATTAGAAGCAGTGTTGCGTTAAGTGGAGTGCCGGTTTTTTTCAGGTACAAATCGACTTTAACCGCGCGCTGGGTTGCGCTTGGCCTGAAACTTTGGGCAACATCAACCTGTGGTGTTGGCGCGGGACAAGAATCTATCATGCAACGTATGAATTTAAGATCTTTATTATCATCATCGCGGTAGCTAATGCGCGCGAAGCCGTCGGTCCCCAAATACAAAGACGTATACAAACCGACATTGTCCTGGGTATCAGGAACAGAAATGCTATTTGTTGTGCAGGCCGCGTTTGTGCATTTGGCCAATTTTACGCTACCGCTTGAGGCATCGTAATAGCTTATTCTGGCGTAACCATCAGAAGCAATTTTTATGGAGCCGTACCTACCAACATCACCTGAAGAATCGACTACAGTTATATTTTTGGTTGTGCAGTCATCGTTGGTGCATTGGACAAATTTAAGATCGTCGCTGGCATCATCATAATAACTGATGCGCACATAACCGTCGGAGCCCAAGGCAATCGAAGTTGGATAATCAACTTCGGCGGCGGAATCAACCGTGGTTATATTTTTGGTGGTGCAGTCGGCATTCGTACAGCGAACATATTTTAAGTCATCATTGTTGCCAGCATACACATAACTTATCCTGGCAAAACCATCTGAACCCAAAGTTATGGATGTATATTTACCCACGTCTCCGCTAGTATCAACGCTGGTTTTATTACTGGCCGTACAATCAGAATCAGTACAACGCAAAAAATTCAAATTTCCTCCTGAATTATCGTAATAACTTATACGCGCGTAGCCATCTGAACCTAGAGCCATAGATGAAAACTGCCCAACGTCACCGGTAGTATCGGCGCTGGTGATATTTTTATTCGTACAATCATTGTTAGTACAGCGTACAAATTTAAGATCCCTATTGTTGCTGGTATTGTCGTAATAACTTATGCGCGCGAAGTCGTCTGATCCAAGATATATGGATGAATATCGGTAACCGACGTCTCCGGTTGAATCAACGGTGGTAATATTTTTGGCAGTACAATCATGGTTAGTACACCGCACAAATTTAAGATCTTTATTCGAAGCATCGTAGTAACTAATTCTTGCGAACTGATCCGAACCAAGCGCCATGGAATCATAATCTCCCACGTCACCGCCAGAATCAACCAAAACAACGGCGCTATTTTGTGTAACGCCGGCAGAAAAATCGGCATTTTGCGTTGTCCATGATTGATCTGGCACTGGAGCAACGCCGGCTGCAACAAAGACATCATTATTTATTGTCGAGCCTTGGGTTCCGCCTATTATACTACCGTCCGAATAAACACTCCCGAAAACTATGGCGTTATTGGCCATAACCAAACCGCCCTCCCCCACCTGTGCTCCATAGAAAAAATCGGTGTCGGTTGTGTTTAATTCTATAACCGTTTCAACAGTACGCGTAACATTATCAATGGTGCCAACGGCCGTAATTATCTTTTGATTACCGAGAGTGACTGTAGTGACGGTTACCGATGCCTGACCAACGCTAAAAGTAAGGGGCGAGGGCGGATTGCCGCCGGCGCGTAGTCGCGTTATTACGTCCTCAATTCCAGATTCAGCTGCTTGGAATGCGGCATTAGAATTATTGATCTGGCGTACGGTCGCCGTCTCACGGTTTAAAATAAAGGCAAAGCCGCCTACAAAAATAGCGGTCACTGACAATGAGATTAAAAGAATAACTAAAGAAGCCACACCTCGCTTATCCGTTAAAATAATGTTTTTAGTCATATTAATTTCAATAACCTCTTAAAGTAGAACTGCTGGTCCACGAAAAAGTCCGTGATAGCGGACCGGATGCCGCTATGGTTCTGGCGACTAAAGTTATCCTTATGCCTTCTGCTCCGCCGAAATAAAATCGCGTGGCGTTAAAAACAGTTACTACCGAATTTGAACCCGTCAACGGTATGGCCGAATTTCCCTCTCTTTTTTCATAAAGTACGCCGTTATCCACATAATAATCAACGTAAGTAAAGGTTTCATCCGCTGGCGGATTAAGCGATGTGCGCAATGATAACTGGCTGGCATCGGTCTCCAAAACTGATGTGGGCGTATATATAAGTTTTGCGTGACGCGTCTCATTAAAAATCCTCTCGAAAGCGAGTGCGTTGTCCTGCGAAAGATTCTTTTCTGCCCGTATTATTGCATAAGAACTTATAACTTTGGTTAAAAATACAACCGTCACTCCGCTCATGATAGCCAAAATGCCCACGTAAACTATAAACTCTAAAATGGTTACTCCGGCTTGACTCTTTTTCATGTACTCACTGTTTATTATAACTAATTTCTAAAAATATTGTTAACATAAAAAGCGCTGGTAATGTTTCTTGCCCCGTAAGGACCGGACCAAGTTATAGTTGCTGTAACTCTTCGCGAATTCGCATCTGCGGTTCCGCCCGCGCTGACGATATTGCCGCTGGCATCACGCAAAACCTCATGTAAAACCAAGGTGCGTGTATACAATCCGGAAATCACGCCGGGATCATTTGTAGTGAAAGACCAGCTATTTCCAGATGGACTAATATAATATGTGGCTTCAAGAGACAAAGAAGAAATATATGCCGTCCAACCAGCATCACGCATGAACTTAACAGCGTCCTGACCCTCTGCCAGCAGTAGCCCGGCTTCGCGCGTATAGCGCTCGGATCGCATGGTTCGCGCAGAAGTGTTGATAAATTGAAGCATGCCGAAGAAAAAGGTGGCGGCTATACCTATGGCTACAGTAATCTCTATAAGCGCGAAGCCCTTATTTTTATTATTAAAGGTTATCATTTTATTTATCGTTTTTTATTGCACATCAAAAGTTACCCCAGGCCATGGCGTAATGTCCCCACTTGCGTTGTACGAGGCTACTAGCACCCCATCTATGGCTATGTCCAGTGCTTTGCTATTCTCCATTTTATCACGGTGGACGGATAAAATAGTCTTGTTCCCGGGGGTATCAATAAGATGTGTGTGTATCTTTAAGACTTGGGCTCCTCCGCCAATTGTATATTGACCGCTCCAGTTAAAAATCGTATTGCCCATACTGAAATAAGGCGCCATGGCTATATTTTGAACTGTTGCTGGATTTGGTGGATCATAGAAAGTTAACGTAAGGGTTATTGAATTTTGTATTGACCAATTTAGGGTAAAATCGACATGCCTGGTGTCGATTATGCGGGTGCCACCAGGAGCAGGAAGCGTACCGCCTACGCTTATCTCACCGCTAGAATTAATCGTAACTATCACATTGCTTTGGGCGGAAACAGTTAGACTGCCCGCCTGACTCGTTCCCCCATTAATTCGGTTGAATATTACGTCGGAACCACCTCCGGCAAGAACTATTGAGGAAATAGTTACGCCTATCGGCAGGGTATATACAACATTGTTTGGATCAGCCGGATCATAAACCCCACCTTGAAACAAGGTAAAATCGTTTGTAGCAAGATGTACCCCCCACAGTATATTATCCTTACCGCCTACGGTGTTAGATCTGGCCAGAGCCAGAACGCTTGCTATATTCTGACTTTCAGAAACAACCTGGGCATTATTCCTGAAATTCGCCAAAGACAAGGCGATAAAAACAGAAACTGCGGCTATTATTGCTGTTGTAGCCAAAACTTCAATAAGGCTGTAGCCATTTCTTTTGGTATAAATCGCCTTTTTAGTAAACATAATTAAACCTGGTTCTGGATGAGCGTATACATCGGCCCAAGAATAGACACGGCAAATACCCCAACTGCTCCTCCGATAAACAGCATAAGCAAGGGTTCAATGATGGTTGTTAAATTTTTCAAAGATTGATCTACCTCGTCTTCATAAAAATTCGCGGTGCGTCCCAACATCTCGCCCAATTTACCAGTTTCCTCTCCCACAGATATCATCTGAACCAACATGGGCGGATAAACTTTGGGGTAGATTGCCAAGGCGGCGGAAAAAGGCTCTCCCTTCTGAACGTGATTAATTGATTCTTTAAGCGAGTTCTTAAAGGCGGTATTGCTTACTAAATTTGATGTTATCTCAATGCTACGAATAATGGGCACGCCAGATGATATAAGCGAAGAAAGCGTGCGAGCTATTCTGGCACTAACTATTTTACGGACCAACGACCCAAAAATTGGCGCGCGCATTAAAATCACGTCAATAGCTCTTTTGATCTGCGGTACCGTCCACGCTACTCTTAAAATAACAACCGCTAAGATGACGATCACCAAGGCTACATACCAACGTTGGACCAAGAAATCGCTTAAAGCAAAAATAACCCGTGTCGTAATTGGCAAAGCAAGATTGATATCACCAAATACCGCTTTTAAGTTAGGTACAACATAGATGAACATGACCACGCTTACCAAAAGCATGGCTGAAATAACTACGGCCGGATATATCAATGCGCCTTTTACCTTACTTACCAGTTGATGCTCCCTTTCCAACTGATTAGCGACCAATTCAAGGGATTCAACTAAACGCCCCGATTCTTCACCGACAGCGATCATATTTACAGTTAGTTCAGAAAATGCCTTGGGATGCTTGGCCAAAGTCTCATGCAATGTCTTGCCCTGCATAACTTCTGCGTGCACGGCGCGTATGATATCTTTGAAGGTCGGACTTTTAACCTGCTGTTCAAGAACCGAAAGTGCGCGGCTTATATCAACGCCGGCAGAAATCAATACAGCTAGATATCTGATGAATGTCATTTTTTCCACAAGAGGCACTCCCAAAATACCGGCGGTTATTCTTTTTATAAACACCGGTGTATCGCTTTTTTCTTTGTGTTCGGCAGAAACCAAAATCATGCCTTTTCCCCTAAGGAATCGCGCCAAAACACGCTTATCGGCCGCCTCCTGTATACCACTTTGGGCAGCACCATCTATTGAACGAGCAACATATTTAAATAGGGTCATATAACCTTAGTGAAAATTAAAAATGCAAAATTTAAAATTATTGTATGTGGCCGTAGGCGACTTTCGTAAATTTTGGTGTTTGGCTTTTGATATTTAATTTATTCTGTAATTACTCTTAACACTTCTTCCACACTAGTTAGGCCTTGCGCGGCTTTAATCATTCCGTCTTCAACCATGGTGCGCATACCTTCTTTTCGCGCCTGCCGCAAAATATCATCGCTAGAGGCCTTCTGAACGATTAACTGTCTTATGGTTTCGGTTATCGGCAGGATCTCATAAATTCCTACACGGCCTTTATAACCGTCGGGGCAATCGGTTGTCGCCTTTGGACGGGAAAATTCTATTCCACCAAATCCCTTTTCAGACCCCTTGATCTTCTCTTCAGCCAAAATTTTAAGCATGGATTCGTGCTCAAATGCTTCGCTGCCGAAAGCTTTGGCTTCGTCCGCGCTTAACTGGTAAACATCTCTAGCCGGGCACAATTTACGTACCAAACGCTGGGCAATTATAACATTAACGGTTGAAGCAATAAGAAATGGCTCAACGCCCATATCTATTAATCTGGGCAAGGCGCCGGCAGCTGAATTGGTGTGCAGGGTTGAAAGGACCAAATGGCCCGTGAGCGAGGCGTTCACGGCAAGATCTGCTGTTTCTTTATCGCGTATCTCACCGACCATAATTATGTTGGGGTCCTGACGAACTAAAGAGCGCAGCCCGTTGGCGAAGGTCAAGCCTATATCCGGACGGATCTGGGTTTGATTTATTCGCTGCATGCGGTACTCCACCGGATCTTCAACCGTAGATATGTTTACGCTTGGTGTATTTAAAATATCCATCATTGAATAAAGGGTGGTTGTTTTTCCGGAGCCCGTTGGACCGGTAACCAAGAGCATGCCCACAGGCTTGCGCATCGCGCCATGCACGTGCTCCAAGGCTTCACCACGGAAACCTAAGGCATCAAGAGTTAAAGCTTTGCTGGTTTCGGGCAAAAGACGCATGACTATTTTTTCTCCGTCATATACCGGTAAAATAGAAACGCGAAGCGAATATTTATATTCATCGGTCTCAAGCTTAAAACGTCCGTCTTGGGGCAGACGGTGCTCGTCAATTTTCAAATTAGAAAGAATTTTTATGCGGGCTACAACCCCGGCATGAACTTGCTTGGGCAGGGTCATGGCATCATGAAGTATACCGTCTATGCGATAGCGCACCGTAACTTCTTTTTCCTGCGGCTCTATGTGTATATCTGAAGCATTTTCCAGGACAGCGTGCTTAAGCAAGGTGTCCACAATACGAATGATGGGCAATTCTTCAGCTGCCTGTTTTAAATCGCCCTCATCCGCCCCCTCTCCTCTCTCGGCGCTGGCCTTAACTCCACTGGCTTCTTCGCGGATTATATCTCCGAATTCAGCTTCAAGACTTTTTTCGTACTGGCGCAACAAGTGCTTAATGGATGCTGTGGTCGTTAAACGCGGAAAGATTTTCAAGCGGACTTTCCTTCGAATAAAATCTATAGTCTGCAGATCTTCTGGGTCCAGCATAGCCACTTCCAGTCCATTTTTTTCTTTGCGATAAGCAATAATATTGTGCTTTTTGGCTATCGGTTCGGGTATTATGTGTAAAATATCGGCGGGCACCTCTTCGCCTTCAAGATCAATAAACGGGATGCCTAATATGTAGGCTTCCAGTTTTAAAAGCTCTTCCTCGGATAAAAGCTTTTTTGCCAAAATCACGTCGGCCAAACGCTTCTTATCTTCTTTCGCCTCCTTCGCCGCGACATCAAGTTCCTTTGGAGGAATAAGGTTGCCGTCGGTGATGAAGGCTTTAAGCTGTGAATCTTCAACGCGCATAAAATAATTATTTATTCAAAAGAAATGTTAGTTTTTGAAACAGCGGTTATCAAACACCTCTATTATTGTGCTTCAAAAGTGCTTTTAACCTTTTGGACTATATCGCCCAGATTATAGTTGGCTTTCACTAAATAAGTCGTGGCACCAAGTTCAATGGCTTTGTCGACATCTGCCGGACTTTCAAGATTAGTAAGCACGATAACGGGAATCCCCTTAGTAACGTCATCGCTTTTTAATTCCTGTAAGACATCAAAGCCAGACCTACGGGGTAGAATAAGATCCAATAAAATCATATCAGGCTTCTCTTCTTTGGCTAAACGGGCCCCTGTTTCGCCATCAACCGCGCTTAAAACCTCGTAGCCCTCGCGGCGCAGGGCCTCACTTATAGTGCGTTGAAGCGCCCGCTCGTCTTCGACAAAAAGAATTTTTTTCATATTTTTAGCAAATGGCTTAATCTAATAACAAATTTGCGGTTTGTTTTTAAGTCTTAGCCATCGGCAAATGATAGTTAGTTGGAATGATTATTTTGATTATTTAATGCTAATGGAATATTGAACCAAAACGTACTTCCCTCGTTCAACTTAGAACTAAAACCTATACGTCCACCGCCGGCTTCAATAATCTTTTTAACGATAAACAGAGATAGGCCGGTTCCTGACGGCGAAAGGGTGTAAGTATTTGAGCCACGGTAAAATTTCTGGAAAATATTTTTTTGTTCGTCTTTGGGTATGCCGACGCCGCTATCTTTAATTTCAAAATGGGTTTGATTGCCGTTCTTAGTTAACGATATCTGAATGTTGCCTTTGCCGTTAGAATAACGTATGGCGTTGTCGACCATCTCCTGAACAATAAAATGTAGCTGATCGGGATCGAAATTAACAGCCAGCTGTTCCTTGAGCGCATTGAAGTCAAGACTGATATTGGAGGCTTTAGCAAAAATGGTTGCTTCATCGATAACTGTTTTGATAGTTTCGACTACGTCCACGTCGCGTTTATGTTGCCTAACAGTGTTTGCTTCAATACGGGCTACTTGTAAGAGCGCGTAAACCAATTTGTTCATACGCTCGTTAGAATCTTCGATTATTTTCAAATTTTCTTTAAGTTCGTCTGGTAAACCTGAACTGGACTCACGCATTAGTTCTGCGGCCCAACGTGAAGCGGTTAGCGGCGATCGCAACTGATGTGATGTAATATTAATGAACTCGGTTTTTAATCGGCTTGTTTCGGCAATATGTTCGGTAGCCAGTATTATTATATAGCTTTGAACTAGTAAAACTCCTGCGACGGCCACAACGATTAATGCTGCCATTTCCGGTTCGGTTCTGACTTCAAGGAAAAAATATGTACCGACCATGGCTAAAATAATCGCCGCGCCCATGATAATGAACAAAAGTCTAGGACATTGCCATAATGGAACGCGCATTCTGCGGCATTGACCTACAATATCAAATTCTGACTTCAAATATTCTATCAGCTTTGAATTTGCTTTGTTTGCCATGTTGGTGGGATCAAATGCCGCACAGTTCCAAAATGCCCTTTTTGAACCCTTATTAAATTGGGCTAAATATAAACGCGAACTTGTCTTGCCTATCGCGCTTTTATTACTTATATTATAGCATATTTATAGCGTAAGCCCTTAGAATTTAAGGCTTTTAAAACGGGGTGTCGTCCCGATGCACTATCAATAATTTATTGATTGAAGTCGGGATCCCGACTTGAACGTCGGGATATGCTGGCAGTACGCGTGCTTCTTGCCCGCCCACCTTTTAACGCCAGGGAGTCGTATAGTGGTAGTACGCGTGCTTTGGGGCTTGAGCCAACTGCTTGGCTCAAGCGGGAAATTTAGCGGAGCCTCCCGGCGGAGCGTTAAAAATTTCCCTGGGTACCTATACAAAACGACTGCTCGTTTCTCGCGGGCATTTTAACGAAACGTCCCTGTTGAGCGTTTAAAAATGCCCGGGGTTCCTACAAAAAATTAAGTCCTAAGTCGGGGTGTAGTATACCGGCAGTACGCGTGCTTTGGGAGCACGAAGACCGAGTTCAATTCTCGGCACCCCGACTTAGGACTTAATGAGGCCGAGTTCTCCCAGCACCCCGACACAGTTTTTAATATTCCTGCACTCAAACATTTTTATGGATATAATCATCGGAGAGCTAAAGCAAAATCTTCGCTATGCCATGCGCGAAGCGGGTTATATGGAACACAGATACTTTAAATCCGGTCAAATAAGTTATGAACGTCCGCTTCAGGGCATAGATTATCCGCGATTTCATATTTATATCTCTTTTAATAATGCGGGAGTTGTATTAAAACTTCATTTAGACCAGAAAAAACCTTCTTATATGGGGACGAGTGCTCACGGCGGAGAATACGACGGGGAGATTGTTGAACAAGAGGTAAAACGCATTAAGAATATTTTGCTAAAATAAAAATCGATCATGCGGGTATCGTATGTGGGCGCGACACAACTGCTTGTGTCGCGCGGGAAATTTAGCGGAGCGTCCTCGCGGAGCGTTAAAAATTTCCCAGGATTTCGCCGTAGGGCGAAAACTCTAGTTTTCTCTCGCAAATTTGAGCGAACAATCAAACATGCGAGTGTAGCACAATGGTAGTGCGCCAGTTTTCCAAACTGGATACGAGGGTTCGATTCCCTTCACTCGCTCAGGAGAAAAATCCCTGATTCGCGGGACTTTTTCATTACCGGGTGAAGTTGGTTAGAACCTTTAAATTCTTGACAGTGTGATTTGCCAGGATATACTGTTGAAAGTTCCTGAAAATACAAAGAGGGGAGATGCGTGTCTAAACAGAAGTGGTTCTGTGAAATTTGTAAAGTTCGTGGAGAAGTAGAATACGAAAAGCACTCGGATGTTATGAGTGTTTGTTATCTCATCGCCGATGCCCACGAGAAGGCAAGACCAAACTGTTCTAATTCAATGCATAGTTTAAGGGTTCTCAATGAGCTACTAGCGACCGAGGCAGATTGGACACTGTTTAATTCAATGACGCCTACGTCCGCCTAAATCGTTATGCCGACTAACTGTCGGCTTTTTACTTTTCTACAATACTATTGTAAAATAGCACGATGAGTGCTATTTTATCTTTAGTTCTTTGCGGAGACGTAAAAATTGAGCTTGGAAAAGGTGTATAAAATTCTAAAAGATGGGGTGATTGTTAAGAGTACTGTCCCTGGTCGATATGCGGGGTGGAAACCGGGGAAAATTTTCGGCAGATTAGATTGTAAATCTGGATTGAAGATGAAAAAAGTAAATCGTGTTTTCTTCATGTCTTGGGAAGATGCGGTAGCGGCGGGTTATAGACCTTGCAAGAAATGCAGACCAGCGCCACAAGATAACTACAGTATATAATAAAAGCGGCTTAATACCGCTTTTTTATTAGGGAAAGTTGCCGATTGCGATTGTTCACCGCAATAATTTATGGATTTTTAGAGCGTATCTCATTATGCACCATCCGACCGCCAAACCGATAAGCGCTCCGGCCAAAATATCAGAAGGCCAATGGACGCCAGCGATGATGCGGGAGAGCCCCATTAAAATTGCTACGACGAGATAAACCCATCCGGCTTTGCGCGAAAGCAAAAACATGACCGGAACAAGAGCAAAAAAGAAGGCGGCGTGTCCCGAAGGAAAAGAGGTTGATGCTTCGTGCGAAAACAGTGGTGTAAGCCAAAGCTCAACAAAGGGCCGCGGCCGTTCAATAAATAAACGTATTAATGTGACCAGCAAAAAGCGGGAAATAATGGCCGACACTATGCCAATTACGCCAATCAATATAACATATTTTCTTTCGGCGTAATTTTTAGTTCTTGTTATAATCCAGCTCCACAAGACCAAAGCAAAAACATAAGGCAGAATTTCCGCTGACCAGAAAATGAAACCGTCCAGAAAAACGTTCTTTCCGGCCAGTTGATGCAGAAAATTAAAAATATATATATCTAAACTCATACCAGGTAGTAGTCCCGCCCCATAATTCTTTATTAAAGCGGGATGTTAAAAATTAGTCTTTTTTATAAACACGGGCCAAATAATGATTCTACAAACTAACGCATGTTGGAGCGGGATCACTACCTGGCATACCCAGTAGAATTATCTCGACGTTTAGCAAACAAATGCTAAAAGACGGAATGAATTAAAGGTAATTGTTTATTTTTGATATACTCTCCCAGTCCTGCTTGTTCTTTTTGCGAGAGCAAAAAGAACTGTCGAGATAGCTCTACTGGGCATATATCAAATCTTAGAAATAAATAGTGTGATCAGAGATACTGCCGGGAAAAGAACGCCTATATTTGGAATGAGGGGCAAAATCAAGGCACAAATAACCATGAAGACTGTTATACTCAAATTTCTGGCAACCTCCCGAACAATAACAGCATGATAAGGATTCTGGCCTTCTTTAGCTACTGCTCCGTAAAAGATAGAGGCAAATGGCACGGCAACGGTAGTGATACCAAAACCATAAAATAGATTTGTGGTCAGAGCCTGAAAGGGAGTCTTGATGAACATGCGGCTAAACCAAACCAAAGAAGTAATAATTACGCCGCCCCGCAGAATCAAACGTTTGTCAACCTTATCGCTTATCTGGCCTATCAAAAACGTGGCCGTAAGAATAACCGCCGTAGCCGCAAACATTATAAGTCCGATGGCAAAAAAAGAAGTCGCCTGCAAAAAAAGGAAAATGGGCCAAAACACTCCATTGGTGGTATCTTCTATGCCGCGCGCGGCAAAGGCTATGGAATTATTGCGCGAATCTTTTGAAAGCACGTTTTTGAATTCAGTGAGAAGATTACCGTGATAATCTGGACGGACTTCTTCAATAAAAAGAAATGGCACAGCCATAAGAGTCAAGACAAGCAATACTGTAGCAAAAAGCGCCGGGAAACCAAAAACAGAAATTATAAGCCCGCCCAATGGCGGACCTATCATAGCCGCCACGCCGCCAATCATTAAAGAACCGGACACTTCCCTGCCACGGTGGTCGTCGCTTCCGGATTTAGCAAAGAAAAAATGAAAGGCTGGCCAATAAAGAGTCTTGTTTATTATCTGCACGACCAGCGCCACAATTATAAATAGCGGCGCATGGGAGGCATAAAGCAGAGCCGTATAGTACGCGAACAAAAACGGAGCGCTTACCAATATTACAGTCTTGAGCCCATATCTTGAGGCTAGTCTTGCGCCGAGCGGACACAAAAGACCGTAGAATAAAAAAATGACTCCGAAATAAAGCAAAACTAATGTTATTTCGTGTGCCACGCCATGATTCCTTAGTATCTTAATAAGATATAAAGGCTCAAAAATAGCTATCATGGAAACCCCAAAGTTGCGCGCGGCAGTGGCAAAATAAGCCCGCTGTAAGTTATTTGAGAAAACGTGGCGGTGAATAATGTTGTTTGAAAAAACAAACTTTAGCATTTGGTTAAGCGGTTTTCGATCTTTGTTGCTAGTATTAACCCCGCACTATAGAGATAAGCGCCCTAGCAAGCTTTTTAGGATCATGCCTGATGAATTTGCTATTCTTTCTGATGAACGAGGCGGTTTGAACCCGGAAATGCTGGGGTCTTATAAATTCTCCCTTATAAATAACCAGCTCTGCGCCTTCAGTTTTTTTATATTTCTTGAGAAGTTTCTTTTCTGGAACGCCGGTATTAATCACTATATGCGAGAGTGTTTTTTGGGGCCCGAGATACCTTTCAACAATTTCGACAAAGTGGTGAACAGAAAATCCGTCGGTCTCGCCGCGCTTGGTCATTATATTTACAACAAAAACTTTCTTGGCTCTAGATTTGGTTATGGCGCTCGCAATACCCCGCACTAACAGATTAGGAATTATAGAGGTATATAAATCGCCTGGCCCAAGAACAATTAAATCTGCCTTACGAATCACTTCAAGCGCCTTGGGATTAGCTTTAGCCTTAGGAATAAGTTTTACTCTGACGATTTTTGAACGTTTACCGTTACCTTTTGGCCTATCTATATTTGCTTCGCCTTTTATAATCCGGCCGTCGGCAAGGTGTGCCACGAGACGTATATTGTCAAAAGTAACCGGAATTACCTGGCCGCGAATCTGCAGGATTACGCCAGCCTCTTCAACCGCCCGATCAAAAGAGCCGTGTAGGCGTTCAAGTGCGGCCAGCAACAAATTACCTAAACTGTGTCCGGCAAGCCCCTTGCCTTCTTCAAAACGATAGGTGAACAGATCTGCCAAGGTTTTTTCATTATGTGAAAGTGCTACCAACACTCGTCTTATATCACCTGGAGGAAGAATACCGAATTCGGCACGCAAAAAACCAGTTGAGCCGCCGTCATCGGCCATGGTTACAATTGCCGAAAGATTGTGACGTGAATGCTTAAGCCCGGATAAGACATTAAAAACGCCTGTGCCCCCGCCAATCACAACAATGTTTTTGCGCTTAGCCATAAAATAATCTTAATTTCAAATTTAGCTTCTTATTCAAGTAGGTTTCGCCCGGTCATCTCTGCGGGCGCGTCAATGCCCATCAGAGTAAGAATAGTGGGGGCCACGTCTGCCAAATATCCGCTTGCATCCAGATTATAAAGCGGGCCGTTAATTCCTTGACCGCGCACGTTTGCGCCTATGGCATAAAACGGCACGGGGTTGGTTGTGTGCTCCGAAAGGCGCTGCCCGGTCATTGGATCAAGTTTTTGCTCGGCGTTACCGTGGTCAGCCGTAATAATCAAGGCATAATTATGTTTGGTTATCGCACGTAATATCCTGTTCATCGCGCTGTCTAGAAATTCTACTGCGCGAATGGCAGCTTCGATATTGCCGGTGTGTCCTACCATATCGGCATTTGCAAAGTTGGCGGCGATAAAAGAGAAATTTCCTTTTTCCAATGCATTGACTATTGCTGTGGTTATTTCAGGCGCGCGCATCTCGGGATGATCGTCGGTATGCGCAACGCTTTGCGACGGTATCAAAACTCTCTCCTCTTTCGGATATACTTCTTCCTTGGCGCCGTCAAAAAAATATGTGATGTGTGCGTATTTTTCTGTTTCGGCCACGCGAAGCTGGCTTAAATCTCTATCGGCAATAACCTTGCCCAAAGTAGAAGAAACCAGCGGTGGTAGGAATGCCGCGCGAGCCCGAAGGTCTTTTTCATATTCGGTCATGGTGACAAATCGCAGATGTTCAAGTCGTTCACGGCTGAAGTATTCAAATTTTTCATCTACAAATGCGCGGGTCAGCTGTCTTGCAGAATCTTCTCTAAAATTAAAAAAGATAACCGCATCTTTGTCGCGAATTATATCGGCATGCCCGTCAGCGGTCAAAACCAATGCAGGCTCAAGCCTGTCATCGGTCAGGCCCTGTTTATAAGCCTTGTCAATATAAGAGGCTATATCCTCAATAGCAATGCCCTCCCCTGCCGTCAAAAGCCGATAAGCTTTTTCTATCCTGTCCCAGTTTTGATCCCTGTCCATACTCCAGTGACGGCCAATAATACTGGCGATGCGGCCAACTCCTATGCGCCGCATGCGTTCTTCAACCGCTGGCAGGAACTTGATGGCCTCGTTGGGCAAAGCGTCTTTACCGTCAGTGAAAACATGAACCGCGACTTTTCCAATGCCTTCTTTTTTGGCGAGCTCAAGTAAACCATACAAATGATCTATGTAGGCGTGGACACTACCTGAAGACACGAGACCCATCAGATGTAGGGTGGTGTTTTGCGCGCGAACATATTTAGCCGCGCCTTCAAGCGCCCAATTGTTGAAGAAAGAGCCGTCGCGTATGGCCATGCTTATACGCGGAAGATACTGGTAGATTATTTGTCCAGCACCTATGGTTAGATGCCCGACTTCTGAATTGCCTGCTTCGCCCCACGGCAAACCCACTGCCGTACCGGAAGCCTGCAGGGCCGCGACGAACGCGCTTTTGTTTAAATAATCAAAAGTTGGGGTGCGGGCGCGATAAATGGCGTTGCCCAAATTGGGTTTCCCTATTCCGAAACCATCAAGAATTATAAGCGCGGCGGGAGTCATGCCTTTATACTAAAATGAAAAATGTAAAGCGAAAAGCGCAAAATAACAACGCAAAAAATAAAATACAATAATCAAGAAATAAGTCTTCGATCTCTTTGAGTCTGAAGGCTCTTCAGAGTCTGAACGACCTGAGGGACTCAGACCCGATGGGATACAGACAATATCCAATAACCAATCATCAATATCCAAACGTGTTTGTTTATTGAAATTTGGAGCTTGAGATTTGTTTGGTTATTGTTTCTTGTACCTTGTATCTTTTGAATAAATTAGGAATTAGATATTTGCAAATGTCAGTTCCAACAAAAACCGTCCAGTTATTGCAACGAACGGTTTTTATCCAATTACCACTAAACTATTGACTTGCCTTTATTTCGGTGGAACTTCTATCCAACCTGGCACGGGAAAACATTGGCCGACAAGACAAGTATAGCCCGTGGGGCATGGAGTAGCGGTAGCGCCTGGCACAGCTCCAAGCGGCACCCACTCCAAACAGGCATCGCCATCGCCGACTTCACCACATGTACGGTAAGAAGTTAGAGTAGTGCATTCGTTAGTGTTTGGCGGATAACATTCATTTATGCAACCTGTCACAGGCGGTAAAACGCCTACGGAAATCGGCGCTGAGCTTGTGGCCGGAGTAGCGCCTCCTCTTTCAACGATAACTTTGGCTGTATAGCTTCCGGTGGAAGCATAGATATTACCAACAGAATGGGGATTGGTTAAAACCGCATTGCATTTGTGGCCGTCGCTATTTGATGCGCATGAGCCGGCGGCAGGAGACGGAAGAATTCCACAGGAGGCCGAGGCTCCCGCAACACTATTGGTGACATCGGAACAGTCCCACCAATAACTGTAATTTATCGTGTCTGAAATATTGCCGTCATAAACAACATTTGTGGTCAGTGTGGTATCAAATGGCGCTGACCCCGAAGCTGGATTTGCTGACAATGACGCCGAAAGCGTAACTGGTGCCGCGCTAGACGTCAAAAATGACAATATGGCGCCGTAACCATTACCACCAGAATTATTGGCAATAGCGCAATAATAATAAGTGTTGCCTTCGGTCAAGCCAGAAATGCCCTGGGGATACGCGAGCGCTGAAGTACCGCTGCCGGCACTAAAACCTCCACTTGCTGGTGCGCGAGTGCCAAAGATGTCATTACAGCCTCCTGGGCTTGTAGTACTGTATCTAAACCAAGCTGTGGTTGCGTAGCCGTTTGGATTGACCGTGCCGTTAAGGGTCGCGGATGTCTGTGTTATAGACGTTGCTGGGGTAGTGGTTACTATTGGTGCGGCATCTGCAATGCATGCTCCGGCTGAACAAATCTGGTTTGCGGCGCAAGTTTGGCTAGTCCAAGTGTCGGAACAGGTTCTTTGGGGCGAGCCGCCAGTCGCACTGCAGGTTGCAATAACGCTTGTATTATCTGCGCTACAAGAATATGAAGTTGTGCAGGTTCTATCCGTAACAACGCTGATTGAGCCGGTTCCGCACGTGCTGGAGCCGCTACTGCAATATTTATCGGTAACGTTATGTACAACCTTTGTTGCCGATTGTGTCCCGGAACAATATGACGATCCGGTAACATTACTGCAAGTTGCGACCGAAGAACATGAACTGAAACAAGATGCGCTTGAACACCCTCGGTTGCAATAATTAATGGTGTCGCCGCTGCAACTATAGCTGGGCGAACCGCAATTAACATCGGTATAAGTACACGTATCGCTTGATGTTGAGCAGTGCCGATCACGAAGCGTAGTGGAACTGATACATGAATCGGTACCGCATGAAGAATATACACATATAACGCCGTTAAACCACCCGCTGTCAGGCCCCCCACACGTTGCGTTTGATACCCGACACAAACGGTATTTACAGGCCCAATCTAAATTTTGTGATGAATTAGATGGGCATTGACTATACAATTTGCTTCCAGGTGGAGTTTCGGAAGAGCAGGGCGAGTTTGTGTAACCAGCAGTGCAATCAACTCTACTGGAACTTGTAAGTCGCGTATATACGCACCCAAATTCTGCCATCGAAGAATAGCAATACTTACTTGGGCTACCCCAATAGTATGACGTTGTGGTTCTATAGCGCCTTGCTGCACCGCCAAAAGATTCAGCGCCTGTACAAGAATAAGTATTGGCATAGCTCGTGCAGTTGTCTGGCAAACTAAGGTTCGGGCTAGACGGGCAAGAAGAAGGACAGTAGGTATACTCTACTGAACACGTTACAGCTAGCGCGCTTGGCGCAAAAAACAAAAAGCCTGCGCCAAGTAAAAAAGCCGCGAAAACAACTAAAAACTGGCGACTTAAAAACTTATTTTGATGCGAGGCGTGATGTTTCATAAACAAACATCTTTTATCTATTGGTCTTTTATTGATTGGGGGTCTTAATACCCGTAGTAGGAGGCTCGGTGGACAATGGAAACACAACAACACTGCTTGTTTCGGCAATACCCTTCCTGAAGCTAACAAAAACAGAAACATTGTCGCCTATTTTTAAATCTTTGGCCGTGATATCTTCAGGAGCTGCTTCTGAATTATTATCTTGAGGGAGAACATAGCGCTGGAAAGATGTTTCTTGAGTTAAACTGATATCTGCCTCAATGCCCTTATCTTCAATAACCATATTTTTATCATTCAAAGATAATATGGTGCCTTCAATATTAGCCGTCCAATCCGTAAATAGAGGATTTTGCAGATAAGACTGCTGTATTGGGGAAGGATTTTGGGGTAGGGGCGTTTTTGGTTCCAGAATATCTTTAAAGGTTGATTGAAGAAAAAATCCGCCCATTGCACCGGCTACAAAGACAGCTATTAATAAAAATTGTGTTTTTTTGCGCATACGAAAATATTTTTAAAATGATTCCTGAAGCGTTATTTATTTAAATTAAAAAATCTGTCAATCTCATTGGCAAGCGTGTTATAGAAACCAACGCCCGGCAAAACCTTACCGCTACTTAAAAATAGCGTGGGGCTAAACGTCATGCCGGTAGCTAAAGCTTGTTCGCTCTTTTCGAGTACTTTGTCCTTATATTTTTCAGAATCTAAGCATGCCCCAAATACTGCTGTGTCAAGGTTTAAATCTTGAGCTATAGCTATAAATTCACTGCGGTTCAAAATCTTACCCCAGTTGCCTTCATCTCTAGGCAAGACCAGGAATTCAGAGCGGTACTCCCAATATTTGCCCTGGTCGTTGGCACAATAAGTAGCTTCAGAAGCCTGTAAAGAAGCGTTATCTATCAGAACATCCCAAAAATAGAATTTTATTTTGCCGGTATCAATATAGTTCCTTTTAAGATCGGGCTCAATATTATCATAAAAATTCTTGCATCCTGGACAGCGAATATCGGCGGCTTCTACAACAACCAGGGGCGCAATGAATTTGCCCAAATACGGGTCGTTGGCATCGGGCTTAAGCACCAATTTTGATATGTCGGCGGGCTGGGCATCTTTGTATAATTTAAGCGCGACAATAGCCGAAACAAACAATACTATAAATAGGCCGAAAATGATAAGCGGCCAGTAATTCTTGAGAATGGCTTTTGGGTGCAGTTCTTTTTTGGGCACAGAAAGAATGTCTATTCCGCCACTAGTCTTAGTATTGGCATCTGAAGAGGCCATACCAACATTATAACACTAAAAGGACAGCGAATTAAGGAAAAGCCGCCTTTCGACAAACTCAGGGCGGCTTTTTATTATTGCTTTTTGTGGTTAATTATCTTGTCGATAATGCCGTATTCTTTGGCTTCGTGAGCGTTCATATAAAAGTCGCGGTCGGTGTCTTTTTCTATCTTATCTATTTTTTGTCCGGTGTGCTTGGCCAAGATGTCATTCAATCGATCCTTGATTTTCAAAATGTGTTTGGCGGATATCTCAATCTCAACCGCCTGCCCCCCCGCTTCGCCCATCACCTGGTGGATCAATATTTCAGAGTTGGGCAAGGCAAATCTCTTGCCATTGGTGCCGGAGGCAAGAATAGTTGCGGCCATAGACGCAGCTATGCCTATGCACATAGTTGAAACGTCGCATTTCACATATTGCATAGTGTCATAAATGGCCAAACCGGCAGTCACAGAGCCGCCCGGTGAATTAATATAAAGCTGGATATCTTTTTTGGGATCTTGTGACTCCAAAAAAAGCATTTGGGCAATAACAGCGTTGGCCACCGCATCTGAAACCGGTCCGCCCAAAAAAATAATGCGGTCTTTAAGCAGGCGCGAATAAATATCATAGGCCCTTTCGCCAAACTGCGATTTTTCTATAACCGTGGGGATTAAATACTGATTGTATGCGTTGGTAGACATAATATCTTTTGAATAATTTGAATGAGTTATGATGATAAATTTATTTTACAAATGTCTAATTCCTAATTTCTAATTGACCTAATCAAGTCCCAATGACTCAATTTTCTAATGCCCAAAAGTGTTTTTATATATTGCGGATATTAGACATTAGTAATTAGAAATTGAATTCGCGGTTATTTTATACTTTTGCTTTTTGTTCCACAATTGCCTCCAATGCCTCAAACACCTTTTCGTTGCGAACTATACTTCTACAATAAGCCTTGTGCTCGTCGGGGTCAATTTTTTGCGCTCCTTCAGGAGGCCTTGCTTTTATAAGCTCTTCGTTGATGCACTGCTGAATTTCTTCGTCAGTCGGCTCAATGGCCAGTTCTTTGGCCAAAGCACGCAAAACCAGACTGGCTTTTACCCTTTTTTCGGCTCCGCGCATAAAATCTTCCTTCAGGCCTTCTTGTGTTTTGCCGATTTGAGTCAAATAACCTTCAAACTTATAGCCTCCTTGCTCAACCCCCACGCGCATATCTTCATATAAACGATCGGCCTCTTGTTTACGCATTACTTCTGGTATTTCAACAGACAAGTTTTCAATAATTTGATCAAGTATAGCCAGACGGAATCTTTTCTTTTCGGCTTCTTTTTTTTCGGCCAGCAACCCCTCAGTTATGCTTGCTTTAAGTTCATCTATGGACTTGAACGCTCCCAAGGACTTAGCAAAATCATCTAAGATTTCTGGCAGCAATCTTTCCTGTAACGCATCCAGCTTTACCGAAAACTCTATTTCTCGGCCGGCAACGGCTTTATGTTTCCAGCTTTTATCAACCTTTAAAGTAAAAAGTTTATCCTCTCCGACTCTCATGCCCTCAATATTATCCTCAAACCCCTCGACGAAACCTCCTTCGCCCAAAATGAATGGGTGGCGGCGAGATGCCAAACCTTCAACCTGAACGCCGCCAGCCAAACCAGAGAAAGAAACCTCGACAAAATCTCCTTTTTGCGCGGTCCTGTTTACGGCGCGATAAACCGCTCGTGAGGCGCGTAAATAGTTTAGAGATTTGGTTATTTCTTCGTCTTTCACTTGAGGTAGCTGCGCTTTAACATTTATTTTCTTCCGCCAATCGCCCAATATAACTTTAGGCAACAAAGTTGCGCGCAGGATAAAAACAAGGCCCTTATCCTTGTTGTTTTCCAATACTTCTATTTCAGGCTGGCCCATCCATTCTTCTATTTCTTGGGCTAAGATATCGGCAGCAATTTTTCGTGTAGCCAACAAAGCGCTTTGCTCAATAATCTGTTCTTCACTGAAATGATTTTGGGCCAGATTTTGAGGAATTTTCCCTTTGCGAAAACCGGGGAATTCTAAATCTTTGATCATTGTCTCAAGCGCCATTTGACAATAAGGAGCTAATTCGATTCCGTTTATCTCCACTCGCCATTCTATGTTTTGTTTTTGAATTTCACGTTTTATATCCATATATCTAAGTTAATTCAACAACCAGGTGCAGCACTTTCTCTCGGATGTTGCATTATAAGTTTAAATCCATTGGGGGTAAATTTGCTGTTTGAGAACGGGTGTGTTATTGCGTAAATAACCAATTAAGTGTTCTTTAAAAGGAGTTGCTGTGTCGAGCCGGATGCGCGATTGGCTGAGCAATTATTTCGTCCCTGGTTTTGTAATCTTGTTTTTATCGGCCATTTTTGCCGGATTTCTTTCATTCATTAACAATATTTTCGGGACTATTTTTAACCCCTTATTCGCGGCTTTTGGTCTTCGGGCTATAATCGAACTTCCGCTTGCCGTTTACTTTGTCACTATATTAACCGCAAGTATTATTGGTTTCTTCATTAAAATTCCGGCTGTACAGCGTTTTGTTTGGAAAATCCCGGTAATATCTCTTCCTTTCAAGATAGCCTACTGGATGAAAGTCGTTCTTCGTTTCCCATTTGTCAGAGTTGAACAGTTCGACGGCAACCGCATACTGGGCATTGTTATCGCAGTAGAGCTAAAACGCGCTTATTCTCTAAATGGCGATGGGGTCCCGGTCCCAAACAGCCGCGGCAGCTTTGATCTTGTGGTTTTTATTCCAGCCTTTCCTGCCCCCGTGGGCGGCTACTGGATTTGGTCAGAGCCTAGACGCATCGAATATCTTCTAAACAGCAAAAAAGATATCTTGGCCAGAGCGTTTAGTGCGGGCTTAAGCCTTCATACCAAAGAGGGCGAACCAGCACTCAAAACACTTCCCCTTAAGGGATTAACTCTTAAACAAATCAATGATCTTCTGAAGCTTTCCGAGGTTCCGCTTACTGATATTGATATCTACGCCGGAGAATCTTAAATCATATCCGCTCACTAAAAAAGAGCGGTTTTTTATTTGACAATGACTCGAACCAGCAAAATGGCGATGATGTTCATGACTTTAATAACGGGGTTTATGGCTGGTCCAGCGGTGTCTTTATACGGATCCCCTACCGTATCTCCTGTCACGGCGGCTTTATGCGCCGCGGAACCCTTACCTCCAAAATGTCCCTCTTCAATATATTTCTTGGCGTTATCCCATGCCGCTCCGCCCGAGGTCATAGAAAGCGCGACAAAAAGACCCGTGACAATGACGCCGATCAAGGCTCCACCCAAGGCCTCCAGGCCAAGCGCATAAGCTATCAATATTGGAACACCCACGGGCAACAATGTCGGCAAAATCATTTCACGCAAAGCCGCGCTGGTAACTATATCAACGGCTCGGGCATAATCTGGCTTATCTGTACCATTCATAATACCTGGCTTTTCTTTAAATTGACGGCGAACTTCTTCAACTATTGATCCTGCTGATTTGCCAACAGCGCGCATGGCCAGCGAAGCAAAAAGATACGGGACCATGGCGCCTAAAAACAAACCGGCGATTACTTTAACGTTAGTTATATTAAAATCTAAAGAAGCAGCTACGGTCTGCGAGGCGGAAATTATCTCCTGACGATATCCGGCAAAAAGTACCAAAGAGGCCAAAGCCGCCGAAGCTATAGCATAACCCTTAGTCACCGCTTTGGTTGTATTGCCGACCGCATCTAAAGCATCGGTAACCTCGCGCAACGAGGGGGACAAATGGGACATTTCAGCGATGCCACCGGCATTATCAGTAATGGGGCCGAAAGCGTCTATGGCCACAATTATTCCTGCCAAAGAAAGCATAGCCACAGCCGCAATTGCTATGCCAAAAACTCCAACGACTCCGCCGCCCACAACCAAATAAGCCGAAATCATTCCGGCAACAACAATCACAATTGGCGCGGCTGTCGCCTCCATGCCTATGGCCAAACCGCTGATAATATTTGTAGCGTGTCCGGTTTCGGATGCTTTAGCTATAGATTGAACCGGACGGAATTTCTTGGCCGTGTAGTAATCGGTCACCAAAACCATCAGCGCCGTAATCACAAGTCCGATCAAAGACGCAAGCCACAGCTCAAGAGCCGAGGGATAAGCTACTGAAGCGCCGGAAGATGGGTTCAATTTTGAAAAATCTAAGGCGTGCGTCACTACCCAGAAACCCGCGGCCGACAATACGGCAGTAACAATAAGAGACCTGTACATAGCACTCATTATGGATTTTGAATCTTTAACTTTGCCCAAAGCCAGCATGCCGATAGGTGTGGCAAGTATAGCTATGGCCGCCAAGCCCAAAGGCAAAAGCAATGCCGAGGATAAATCCGGGAAAAGAGAACGGGCAAGAATAAATGAAGCTACTATAGTTACTACGTAAGTTTCAAAAAGATCTGCGGCCATGCCAGCGCAATCACCCACATTGTCGCCGACGTTGTCGGCAATGACCGCGGGATTGCGCGGATCATCTTCCGGAATTCCAACTTCAATTTTACCAACGAGGTCAGCACCAACATCAGCGCCTTTGGTATAAATTCCGCCGCCGAGCCTCGCAAAAACAGAAATCAAAGATGCGCCAAAACTCAAGGCCACCAATGGGAATATTTCGTTGCCAACCACAAGCCAAAAACACGTCACGGAAAGCAATCCCAAGCCTACAACAAAAAAACCCGTGACCGCACCGCCACGGAAAGCAACTTGCATGGCGTGTGCCATACTTTTTTCTGCCGCTTGGGCAACGCGCACATTGGCACGGACGGAAATAAGCATTCCGATTATGCCAGCAATGGCTGACGAAACCGCGCCAACAACAAATCCCAAGGCAACCATCGAACCAAATACAAAATAAAGAATAATTGTTATCGGAAGAGCGACCAAAGCAACGGTTTTATATTGTCTGGTCAAAAAAGCGTTTGAGCCCTGACTGATAGCCAGGGATATTTCATTCATTTTTTCACTGCCTTTTGGTTGCTTGAGGACCCATTTAATCAAAAGGCCAGCCCAGGCAAGAATCATTATGCTTGAAAACAGTACAAAAGATATATTCATGAAAATTTTCACTTTTAAATTTAAATTTTTTTATCGGTATTTTTATATTATTCCTCTGCTTTGTCTGTGACAACTTTGTTATTAGATTCTTGTGCCTCGCTTTCACCTTCTGAATTATCCGTGGTTTCTTGAGGCTCGCTGGGCATAGTAACTTCTCCACTTTCGCCGCGTATATCTATTTTCCATCCGGTTAGTTTGGCGGCCAACCTAACGTTCTGACCCTCTTTGCCTATAGCCAAAGACAATTGATCGTCAGGAACAGTGGCCACAGCTATATTTTTTTGCCCAAGCTCAACCGAAGTGGCTTTCGCCGGCGACAGAGCATTGGTGATATAACGTTGCGAATCTTCCGACCATTCAATAACGTCTATTTTTTCTCCACCAATCTCTCCGATAACGGTAGTAATACGTGTGCCTCGATGGCCAACACAAGAACCTATCGGATCTATACCTTCTTGCGTGGAGGTCACGGCAATCTTGGTTCTAGAGCCGGCTTCACGTGCAACCGATTTTAATACAACTGTACCGGAGGCGACTTCCGGGACTTCCAACTCAAAAAGTTTGGAAATCATCTTTGGATGCGAACGCGATAATATCACTTGCGGGCCTTTGGGTCCCGAATTAACCTCTACGACATAAAACCGTATGCGCGAGCCAATGCGATAATATTCTCCCGGAATCTGTTCCTGCGGGAACAAAACGCCGAATGTCTTGCCTATATCCACATATACTGTCCGCCCTTCAACGCGCTGAACTATTCCAGAAATCAATTCGCCTTCTTTGTCCTTGAATTCACCGAAGACGGCTTCTCTTTCGGCTTCGCGTATGCGCTGTATTATCACCTGCTTGGCCGTCTGCGCAGCTATGCGTCCAAAATTTTCATGAACTTCAAGGGGCGTAAAAAGTTCTTCTCCGGCTTTAATGCCTTTTCTAATTTTTTTGGCATCCTTAACCATGATATGTCTGGCTTGGTTGAAACGTATCCGGGTGTCTTCTTCCGAGGGCTTTTCTTCCTTGATTTTATTGACTTTGGGTTCTTTATTGTCTTTGACAGCCGATTTTTTGGAAGTTTTCTTTTTGCTTTCAATTTCAATCTTTAGCGGGGGCGCTGTTTCTTGAGACGCTTCGTTGTCCTCTGTTTCCTCTGGTTTAAGCATATCTTCATTAACAACAAGCATTACCTTAAACACCTCCATGTGTCCGTTCTTGGGGTCAAAGCTAACTTTAATATTCTCTCCGCGACTTGCGTAATCGCGCTTGTACGCGGCGGCAAGAGCCAACTCGATAGTTTCAACTACTTTTTCCTCGGGTATGCCTTTTTCTTCAACTATTTGGCTGATGGCCGAGGCGAAATTTTTTAAATCAAACATAAAAACTAAAAGGTAAAAACGAAAAAGTAAAAAGTTGGGTAGCGCCTTCGGCGCATTATAATTTTCGCTTTTGCGAAATACCAAAATTTTTAGCTTTTAACTTTTACTTTAACCTTGGGATAATGAAAATGGCCCGCCAAAGCGGACCGTTATCAAACATTGCAACCCTTAACCTAACGTATACTAAACATTCTTTGTCTTGGTGTCAAGAAAAGTGAGAGGTCTTCGTTTTGCGCAGCACCGACCTCCCCAAGAATAGCAATAACCGCTAAGCCCAAGGACGAAACTGACAGGCAAGCAAACTCAGCTAACCACTTGTTCGTAATGGAAAATATGCTCTTGTCCGCCGGCATACATCTCGATAGCAATCAAATCTATCTGCCAAGGCCTATCTAAGCTGTTATTTTCGGCAAGCCACAGGCGTGCGGCTCTTATGGTTTTGGCTGCCTTGTCCGGCGTAAAGTGGTCTTCGGGATAAAAAGTGTCGTTTTGGGATAACGCCTTAACCTCAACGAAAACAAAATCCTCTCCCCTCTTTGCTACTATATCTATCTCGCCGGCAGTCGGAAGCTTAGCCGGCTTCCAATTCCTTGCGATAATTTTATATCCTTTCTTTTTTAAATAATCAGCGGCGATCTCCTCGCCGCGCCTACCTACATTTATATTCATACTTTTATAAATGGAAATAATTGGCGCAAGCCCTTTAGCGGGTTCTGAGGGTGCGCTTAACATTTCGCTTTCTTATGCAAGTAGCAAGTCTGTGAGCGGCATTAAGGCTCGTGCCAAAATGCCGTAATCGGCTATACAAATGGAGGGATCCCTTGCAGACGCGAACGGATTTACTACTTGTTATCCTTCCCCCATTCTTGCATAGCCTTCTGCCATCTTTCGAATGTGCCGCAATCCTGCCACTTGCCGTTATAAGTGAAGCCATGGAGGCGTCCTTCACTAGCCAATTTGGGAAACAAATCTTTCTCCAGCATGGCAAAGCCGTTGTTGGCACCGGTATAATAATCAAAAATTTCCGGTGAAAGACAGTACAGACCGGCGTTTATATAGGAGGTTGGCGGGTTTTCTGGCTTCTCAAGAAATTCACTGATCATATCGCCATCCAGTTTGGCCACGCCATAATCCTTAGGATTTGGAACGGATACCAGGGCAACGGTGGCCGGCGAAGGATGCGCGCGATGATAATCTTTCATCGCGGAAAGATCAACGTCTTTAAGTTCGTCGCCATTGCTGACAAAAAAATCTTCGCCTTTAATCCAGTGGGCCACCAAGGCCAAAGTGCCGAAGGTCCCTAGGGGTGCGGTTTCTTCAAAGAATCTTATCGGCGCGCCCTCCCACCAGCGCTTGTACCACCAATCGAAATCTTCGGTGTGATCAGCGTTTATGGTGACACCAACGTCTTCAATACCGTGCTTAAAAAACAGCTCGACAAGATAATTTAGGATTGGTTTTTTATTGACGGTCAGCAAAGGCTTGGGCGTTTCCAGTGTCACCGGATAAAGCCGCGTTCCTTTGCCGCCGGCCAAAATTATAGCTTTCATCCCGTTAGAGACAGAAAACGCTTTACGGAAGACGTTAAAGCGTTTCCGTAAATTGCGCCTAGGTCCTGTATATAAACATTAATATCTCTATAATGCATAGTCAAAATATAACAACGATATGCTGTCTCTAACGAGATTCATATAACTATTCGTATCTCAGTGCTTCTACTGGGTCAAGACGCGAAGCGCGCCTGGCCGGATATATTCCAAAAACAACGCCGACTATTGTTGAGACGAAAATGCCCACGGCCATAGCCTGCAAGGGCAAAACGAATTTCCAGGATACATCGAGGAAATACGAAAGCGCTAACGATAAAACATAACTAAAAGTATTACCCAAAATCATGCCTATAACACCTCCTGAAGCGGTAAGTATTACGGCCTCAAGCAGGAACTGTTTTAATATATCATTATTTGTAGCTCCTATGGCTTTGCGCAGACCTATTTCTCCAGTGCGCTCGCTTACCGATACAAGCATTATATTCATTATTCCTATACCCCCGACAATAAGAGAAATGGCGGCAACCGCGGTCAAAAAAGCCGTGAGTATTCCTGTTACAGTAGAAACTCTTGAGGCAACGTCAGCCGGAGTCATAACATGAAAATCGTCTTTTGCGGGATCGGTTATATTGTGGTTCATACGTAGAAGATTTTTTACATCCTCTTCGACACGCGGCATTACATCCTCATTCTCAACGCGTATAAGTATTTCTTGAAAATAATCTGTGCCAGTGAGGTATTCCTGTGCGGCCGTATAAGGAAGAATGGCGACGTCATCAACATTAAGTAAACCTACATTGCCTTTTTTGGGAAGAACTCCACCAACTCTGAAATTGACGTTTTTTATTTTGACTACCTGTCCTATAGCATCGGAGTCTCCAAAAATGTCCTGGTTTAATTTGTATCCCAAAACAACGACAGAAGTCCGCTGTCTTACATCTTCATTCGTAAAAAATTCGCCCGACGCAGTAGAGACGTCAAGTATGTCTGCAAAAATGTCCGTTGCTCCAAAGGTTGTGGCCCGTTTGCTTTCATCGCGCCAGACGACAGAAAAATTACCCGCCACGACAGGCGCCACATCAACTATGCCTGGGACGCTCCCACGAACAGTTAATGCTTTTACATCCCGCTCTTTTAAAGAATCGGTGAAAAATTCAAAAAAATCGGATGGCCCTTGGGGCTGTCTTCCGGGCTGTATAACTAGAACTCTGGAACCTATACCCTCAAACTGGCTTAATATAAGCCGTTGCGCCCCGTTCCCGACAGAAACTATAAGGATTATCGAGGCCACGCCTATCACAATACCTAAAATCGTCAACATAGAGCGGCCTATATTTACCGTCAGGCCACCCATAGCAATGCGTGCGAGATCGCGTATAAGCATAATTTTTATTTTATTATCGAGTCGCTTTCTATTCTCCCATCCCTCAAACGTATTATTCTTTTTGCATGATCGGCTATCATTTGATCATGGGTAACAAAGACAACGGTGTGACCGCGATCATGTAATTGCTCGAGTAAAGTCATCACCTGTCTGCCGGAAATCGAATCGAGGTTACCGGTCGGCTCATCGGCAAAAATTACCGTTGGTTCATTAACCAGAGCTCTGGCAATTGCAACTCGCTGACCCTCCCCTCCCGACAGCTGATTGGATAAATGAAATATTCTATGCTCCAGACCCACGTCTTTAATTAAACTCCGGGCTCTGTTTTCACGTTCTCTTTGCCCCACGTTGGCATATATAAGCGGCAAAACCACATTGTCTAAAACGCTCCTTCTGGGTAAAAGGTTAAACGACTGAAAAACAAAACCCATTTTTTTATTACGCACACGCGCAAGATCCTCATCCGAAAGGTCTTCAATAGCCTTACCCTCAAAAAAATATTGGCCTCCGCTGGGCCTGTCCAGAAAACTCAAGATGTGCAAAAGAGTTGATTTGCCCGAACCCGAAGGCCCCATAATGGCAACGAAATCGCCGTTATCAATGGTGAAAGAAACGCCGTGTAAGGCGTGTGTTTTGCTATCTTCTAAACCATAAACCTTGATTAGGTTTCTTACATCGATAAGCATACCGCAAATCGTATTAGCTGATACTAAATTCGTCGGCGATGGCGCTGACCTATTTCTGTTTGATATAATTTATAATTTCCTGGCTTTCTTCCAAACCAGATTTTATTTCAATCGTACCTTCGGAAGAACGTATACCGGTCTTTACTTCTATATTTTTTATTTGACCACCTACCAAGACACGCACTTGAGACTTGGCGTCTTTTTCTATGACGGCCCTTTGAGGAACGAACAGAACATTGTCGATCCGCGCCGTCTCAATATCCAAATTTGCGGTCATGCCAGCTCTTACCCTTTGCTCGGCATTATCTATGCTGGCCTTAATCCTGTAAGTCACGACCCCGCCGATTATTTTGGGGCCCGGGTCTATAGAAAAAACTTTCCCGCTGAGATTTACTACAGGCAAAGCGTCCAGAGTTATTTTTAAGGGATCGCCTATAGAAATCTTGGCAATATCGGCTTCAGGAACGTCGGCTTCAACGGCAAATGGCGCGTCGGTCAGCATGGATATGCCCACGCTGCCGGCTACAACCGTCTCACCTTTTTTAATGTTGGCTTTAGTAATGACGCCTTGGGCCGGCGCAACAAGTATGGCGTTATCTAAATTATATTTAGCGGAATCTAAATTCGCTTGAGCTTGAGAAACTTGGGCACGTAAGGCGGCTAAATCGACGTCACGCGCCGGTGCCGTTTTCAGATCTAATTCTGCCTTGGCCGTGGCAAGTTGAGCTTGGGCGCTGGTTATACTGGCATAATTTGTATTCTTGGTAGAAATAATAAGTTGTTCCTGCGAGTTGATTTGGGCGATGACGGTATTCAGATCCGTCCAAGCTGTTTTTACTGTGGTTTTGTCGGCGTCTGTCTGCAAGGCGTCATACGTATAACTACAGGCTAAACGAATGGACTCAAGACTTGTTTTAACATCGGCGATGGCTGTATCTATCTGCTCTTGTGTAGACGCGTGGGTGATAAAGTTTATGGCTGTTTTAATATCGTTCAATGCGCTGTCGGATATTATTTTTTGATCTTCGGCTTTAAGGCGTGCTGCATCAGAAACTATAAAAACGCTAAATTTCTTGAAACATTTATAGTCGCAGACCAGGTCATAAAAATTATTCATGGCCTGATTTGCCGCATCGCTTTTTAGGCGCACATTCTGCAGGATATCAACGGCGTCGCTATACGTCTTGACAAGCGCGTCATCAGCGCTTTTCTGGGCATTTGAAAGCGCGGTTTGGACAGAATCAACAGCGCTTTGCGCTACAGCTATCTCTTCTTTAGACGGACCGGCTATTGCCTTATTAAGATTGGCCTGCGCGCTAGCCAGTGCGGAGCTGGTCTGTCTCACCTGCGCCTCAAGAGAGGTCGTATCAAGACGCGCCAGCTCTTGTTCTTCCTCTACATGGTCCCCCACATTAACGGTGACAGATTTAACTTTCCCGCCGGCCACAAAAGAGAGGAACAGTTCTTCTGAAGATTTAACTTCGCCGGAAGCAAAAACGCGCTCAACTAAAGTCCCGCGCTGCACGTTTGTAAAAACATACGGCGTTTCCTTCTTGCTACCCATGCCCAAAAACACGATAAAACCCAACAGCACAATACCGCCGGCGATAAAAAAGATTTTATTTTTGAGTATTGCAATCATCGTTCAATTTACATCTACTATATTATAACACTATAGCGCTCTAATAAGCTGCGAAAGGTTGGCTCACCAAGCCTGGATCTTAATTAAAGTAGGACGGATAAACAAAAACCCCTCGCCTTAACACGGGTTATTGCATCCGCCTTACTATTATTATTTAATTCGCTGGTTCTTCCGTGTTTAGCTGTAAATTCAAATCCGGTTACGGAAGACTGATTACCGGCGACGCTTCTTCGACTGGTTGATCTTCATTATTCGCCGTGGCGTCTTGATTAGAAATGCTCCCTGAGGACTCTTCCGAAGATGGCGGATCTCCGACAACGGCATTTACTTCACTGTTGTTATCGGTTTCAGTCTTTGCGTTTGATTCATTCTCATCTAAAACCGTTGGATCGTCATCCAACTCAATTTCTATATCAAGATTGTTTTTTGTCTCCATTATTAATTGGGCTCGTCTAGCTGCCCTGTCTGCGGCTTGGAACAAAACGAAGGCTTCGGCGTAATCTTTGGCCTCCAGCTTAACCTTACCGTCATCTAAAATTTGTTTGGCTGAAAGGAGACGGGCTCGCGAGCGTTCCATCAAAGAAAAATCTGCGCTGGATTTTGAACTTTTATTATCATTGTATATAAAATCCTGCACTTGAACTATTCGCTTCTCGGCTTCTTGCAAGCCAGCCTGGGCGGTAGCTTCAGCGGCGTCCGTTGGTTGTTCGTAAACCTTTTCTTCGCTGTCCTGTCTATCTAAGGAAGCAAAATCTTTCTTCTCTTCTATTTTGATAAGAAGCTCTTCGCTCTGCCCTATGACGCCGTTATCAATTTCTTCTGCCGCGCTTTCCTGGTCGGCAAGGTTCTCTAAAATAGCTTGGTGCACTTCCAGCGACACTTCAAGATTTGATGAAACCTGGGCTACGGCCCGAACGTTACCTTCATCCTCAAGCTTGGCCACATGCTCATCAACCCGCTGAGCGTGTTTTTCAAAATTATATTCTATCTCTGCTCTGAGCTTGGGGGTTAATTGGCCATTGTTAGCCAATGCTTCAGCTTCTTCAAGCCTTACGGCCATACGCTCACTTTCCCACTTGGCCTTTGTTTCAGTCGATGAGGCCAGGGCAGAACGTACTTCTTCGATTATGTTTACCTTGACTGGATAAAGTATTTCTCCTGGTAAAGAGTTTTCGGCGGCAAAAGACAAGCTAGTACTACCAGTCAGTATTAAAATAATACTCAAAAACAGCGCTACGGGCTTGGCAGTAAATAAGACGTGCCAGTTTGAAACCCTGGCTTCGGCGCCAAAACCGTGAACGCCTTGCGGATTGCTCTCCATAAAAGCAAGTAGGTTTCGGCGAATGCCGTTTCGCTCTTCGACGGTTAAGCCCCAAAGCTTAGCTTCGTTTATTAATTTTTGGAGATTGTTATTCATCCCGTTAGAAGCAGATCGCGATCAATGATCTCAATCTGCAAAATTATTTGTATGGATACTATATATATGACATAGATATTTTTACCCCGTTAGAAAGCTCGCATCACAAACACATCAATTATAATATTCCCTATAAAAGTTTCAAAAATAACTTTCTAACGGGGTTTATTGCTAATCCTTTGCGATCGCGGCTTCTAACGGGATTCATGTGCGGTAAACGTGCCTGAAATTTGTTTAATGGCCCTGTGCAGGCGCACCGAAACCACGTTTTCAGATTCATTAAGCATCCGGGCTATTTCTTTGGGCTTAAACCCGTCTAAATAACGTAAAATTATAACCTCGCGATGTTTGTCGTCCAAGTTTTTAAACAATGCTGCGGCGCTAGAGGCATCTATTTTCGTGTGCAGCATTTCATACTCTTCGCTTGCTACATCAAATCCACTTTGAGCTAGTTCATCCAAAGAGACTGGTTTATTCTTTCGCGATTCGTCAATAATAAGGTTTATTGCGACTCGATAGAGGAAAGCGCGAAGATTTTGTACTTTATGCCCTTTGACCACATACTCCCAGGCACGCATAAATGTTTCCTGCACTAGCTCTTTAGCTCGCTCACGGTCATATACGCGAAAATAGCAGTGCCGAAATAACGCGTCCGCATGAGCGTCATACGAGCGCATAAAATCCTGTTCCTTTTTACTTATTTTCTTTGTCATATATGACGTTTTGACCTGTCCTTTCTTACCCATTAAAGCATAGCTCATCGACTAGCTTCCACAAATAGATAGAGGTGTTATAAAAACCCCTGATATCTAGGGGTTTCTTTTTGTATACATACTAGCGGTAGCGCATTTAAACTAATTTATAATTATTGCATCGGTCCACAAACAATTTGTGCCCTTATGTGCAGTTTCAAAAACAGCACAAAGACTATAATGTTTCTCATCCGCAGTGACATCATACATGTAATTAGTGTAATTAGTGCTGGCTAAAGGATCGTTGGGTATAAAACCTATAATATGCTCTTTTAATAGTTCTTCTAACGTAGCTGGGTAAACGCCATTTTTGCTGTAATAAGATTCTATAGCAAGTTTAATAGTAGACATGTCACGTTCACGTTGCGCGTCTCTTTGCGCTTTTTGCGCCGCAGAACGTTGCAGAGGCATAGTCGCGAAAACAGCCGAAAGGAGTATAACCGTCAGTCCCAGCAACACAAATATTATTCTTGGCAATCGGTGCGATTTTGATGTTTTGGCACCCGCCGTCGCCGCTTTTAAAACCTTGTTTGGCACATTACCTCCCTCCGAAGCAATTACGTCTTCGGCGGCCTGAATTTCACTATCCGGCCATTCTGCCTTGCGCAATTGCGCCCAAATTTGTTCTCGCGGCAAACTCGCGTTATCTTTTAAATATTTAATGAGTTCTGGGTTGGCCACAATTTAAATATAACATATTTGATATACGCGGGATCTGTTGGTGGAGATACCGGGAATCGAACCCGGGCCTGCGCAATGCGAATGCGCCGTAATACCACTTTACTATATCCCCAAAAACTTATGCGGGGCGAATGTTCCCGTCCAGCTCCAAAGCTTGGGGCTGGACGCAATCCCGCGATAGCGAGACTACCCATACACTTTACTATAGGCCCGGAAATCCTGCGGGACGAATACGGTTATCCATCAAAATCACCTTTGTTGGTATTATTTTGGGCCAAAAACATCCGGTGGCAATTCTTGCGGCCAATGTTTAGTCTTGCGGGTAACATCTATTTTCCAAAGTAGATCCCCTATCCTTCCGTTACCATCGAGCATCGGATGTATCTCTTCAAAAATTAGATAGTATTCTTCCGATGCTAAAAGTCCTTCGGCATACGCTTGAGAAAAATTGCTTATCGCTCTTTCTATGAGATCCGGCGGCAAAGCAAAAGAAAAATCTTTGAACCTGGCGGGAACAGTACGGAACCCGTTTTTGTTTTTAATATTTTCTGTCAGCTCGCCAAACCGCAAAATAAGCTCTCTTACCTCTTCAGCGGTTATAGATTCCAACCTCTCAGAATCAAAAGCGGTTTCCTTTGCTTCTTTATAGGCCTCGGCAAAGCCCTTAACTTGTTCGGAGCTCGTGGCGCCCTGATGTTTGCATTGCGCAACGATCAATTCAATGTCCTTTTCTGAAAGACCTTCGGGAAAGTTTATTTCGTGAATCTTTGATTCCGTGACCTCCTTTGGGTCGTAATGTCTTTGCTCGTCCTCCATAACCCAAGATTACCCTGTTATGAAAAAGCGTTCAATACCAATAACAAAGCGCCCCGCAACTACGGAGCGCCCAACCGATATTCAAAGAAGGTGGAGGGGGCGACATTTTATATTTCTTGCCGCCCCCCCCTATTTCACGGCGCTCAACCCTTACGGTGACCACGACTCGCCCATGGGGGTTGGTAGCGCTATTACATTATAACATGCCTAATTATTTTGTCAATATCACCGTAATGGTTCAATGGCTTGGACACACTTGTTTTAACTGCATTCGCCTAAGTAGAAATCGGTCTTGATTAAAAACTGGGTCGGGGCGCCGAGAATCTTCCATGTTTGTCCAAAAGTTCCGAAGTCTCGTCGGAACGATTGGAAACAAACAGCAATCCCGCCCAGCCCCAGTTTGTTATTTTTTCAAACTGGGGCTGGGCGGAAGAACTCGGTCTTTATCCTTCAATATGCTCAGGACAAGCGCACCCTTGCCTCGTTAGAAATTTTTAGTCGGAGATCCGGGAATCGAACCCGGTCTTCACGCACCCGAAGCGTGCGTACTACCGGTATACTAATCTCCGAGTTTTTTAATGCGTGCCAGGACATACTGCTGCCCAGCTCTAATTAAGAATTGGGGCTGGGTACACCATGACACAGTCTTCAATTTATTTTTAAGAATAATTAGAAATTGGAAATTAAAAATTAGAAATTTATACGCCATATTTGTCTTTCATCAATCCTTCCTCGTATTCAAGAACTGAGGCGTACTTATCCTGTGCTTTTTTGCGCAAGGCCCCAAGTTCTTTATCTGACATCTCATTTAATTCTTTTGCCCGCGCAACAAGGTAATCTTTCTTATTGCGCCCTGGATCATCTAAAATTTCTTCAAATAATGCTTCCAAAATTGCGCCCACGCGCGGTCCTGCCTCAAGTTTCAAGACAGTCATAAGCTCATTTCCATCAAGCTTCATGGTCTTGCGCGAAACCGGTTTGGCCAGAACTTTCTCAATCCTGAACATAAAGTGCCTAAGCTTATAAGGCACGGCTTTTTTGACGCCTGAGCCTATGCGGTCAGCTTCACGCACTTGAACCAGATCTTTTATGTTCTCCTCCCCTACTTTGGCTATAAGCCTTCTTACTGAAGCGTCGGTGACAACATTTGGATCATAATTAAACATATGTGCGCGCACCAGCAAAGATATTTTTTCTATTTCTTTTTTAGAAAAGTGCAGACGCTCCAGGGCCCGCGCGGCAAGCTTGGCACCGATAACTTCATGGCCGTAGAAAGTTGAATCCGGACCGGTGCCGCGCTTACTTCTTGGTTTGCCCACATCGTGAAGCAACGCCGCCAAGCGCACGTCAAAAGAATATCCTTGTTCGGTAGCATATTGCAAGGCACGTACATTATGCTCCCACACCGTATAAATATGATGCTTATTCTGATCAACATCCCAACCTTCTTCAAGTTCAGGCAAAACAAACTTTAGCATTTTTAAATCGCGCAAAAGTTCTATGCCGCGTGCCGCGTGCGTAGTCATGATTAATTTGCGGAATTCGTCTCCTATGCGCTCCTTAGAAATAAACTCCAGCAAGCCGGCATGATCGTGCATGGATTCGGCTGTCCTGCTATCCAAAACAAAATTGAGCTCGGAGCCAAAGCGTATAGCGCGCATAAGCCTTAGGGCGTCCTCTTGAAAACGCCGATCGGCATCGCCAACAGTCCTTATAGTCCTTTTTTTAAGATCTTTTTGTCCGCCATAAGGGTCAATAAGCGTTTTGCCATCCCAAGCCATGGCGTTAATGGTAAAATCGCGGCGCGATAAATCCTCCTCAATGGTTTTCGCAAAATGCACCGAATCGGGATGGCGCTTGTCGGTATAATCACTTTCGATGCGGAAAGTAGTGACTTCAATTACTTTCAGCTCTTCTTTTTTTGAATCTGTTTTTATGCCGACTGTGCCGAAAGTATTTTCGTAAAATGAATCCGGAAAAATCTCTTGAATCTGTTCTGGCTCGGCATTGGTGGCTATATCCCAATCCTTGGGATCGCGGCTCAATAATATATCGCGCAGACACCCGCCCACAACAAAAGCCTTAAAGCCGCCTTTATCCAGCTTTTGCATCGTCTCTTTAACTTCTTTTGGCAGCTGAATCTTATCCGGCACTTTTATTTCTTCCAAAACTGTTTTATTTTCTCGCATACAATTATACTTAATCATGTTCTGATACTTTTAACAAATTTTGACTTTTGTATACGGCACAAGTATTTTAAAGGTATATAATATGCGCCCTTAGCTCAATGGATAGCCCAGCTCCTTCCTCTGCCCCTGTGGTGAAATGGATATCACAACAGTCTTCGGAACTGTTGTTGGGGGTTCGAATCCTCCCGGGGGCACTGGAAGTGGCTGGGTCGGACCAGAAGGTTATGGGTTCTCCCGACGCACTATTTTATAAATTTTAAAGCTAGAAGTCGGTCCGATGACTCCGCATAAGGCCGAGTATCGGACTCCATCGGAGGATCCCGACTGAAACGTCGGGAGAATCCTCGTGGGGACGCAGTATAAAATTTTGCTATTGCAATATGCACAATTTATCCTTAAATTAAGGATAAGTTCTTTTTAAATTTGGGGTGAGTCCATGTCAGGAAAACAGATTGGCTTTGCAATAGCCCTAATAGGCCAAAAGGCGGCTGGAAAAAGCGAGGCTGCCAGATATTTTCAACAAATAGCAACTAATCCATTTGCCGGCAGTTTTGAATTCCAAATTTTCAGATTATCTGATCCGTTGCGGGAAATTGCCCGCCAACGCGGCGTTGAAAATCCGACCACCAATCTTCTTCAAGACATCGGGGATGAATTACGCGCTACTCACGGCTCCGGCGCCTTGGCGAAAATGGTTTTGGAAATGGCTCTCGAAAACGGTCAAGACTACAACAATTTTGTCATTATTGATGGCGTGAGAAACCCTGGCGAAATGCAAGAGATAAGACGCGCTACCGACAATCGGTGTGTGTTCATTGGTGTCACGGCCAACCAGCTGATACGCTTCAAACGTTTTAAAAAGCGCGAAGAAGAACGCGACGGCGGGGCAATAGCACTTAAAGATTTCCGCCAGTTGGACCGGCGTGACAAAGGGTACGGCCAAGACGAAAACGGGCAACGTGTTAATGATTGCCTGAAAGAAGTCTCGCCCGACTGCCTAATCGCAAATAACGGCGACTTGTGGCAATTCAAACATAAACTGCATAACATCTGGATAAACAGGATAAACGTCGACCTGCTTGAAACAGGCCCGGGATATAGTTAAACGCCGCTCATTCGCCAAAAACGAAAGCGGCTTATATGCGCCCGTAGCTCAGTTGGTAGAGCAGCTCCCTCTTAAGGAGACTGTCGAGGGTTCGAATCCTTCCGGGCGCACCATATCGGATTCACTCACCATTGGTGACTGATCCAGCTTGAAAATCCAAGACAATTTGGGTGTTCCATCACCCATTCAACCCTTCTCATAAATTCATCTAGGTCACGCTCCGTTACTTCGAGCGTATTTCGATAACCCTGCGCGATCTGTAGTTGCTGTTCGATGCGAGATCGTTCTGCCTGAATATCTCGCTTTAACTCCTCATCACCAGCGGCATTGGCGGCGATAAATGCCTTTACGGCTGCAGACATCCACATCGGCACTTTAAGGTGCCTCCTTCTTTAATTTTTGTATAGCATAGCATTTTATATTTTGTTGTAAAGTCATTAAGCGAAAGGTGGAAACGATATGGTCTCACTCCGTTAGAAACAGCCTGCCCCAAAGGTCCTCGCTGGCGCGCAAGCCCCGTTAGAGGCAAATCGTCAAGGGTGACTGCCTCCCAAAAGAGGGCCTCTAACGGGGCAAGTGCGGGCGAGATTTCTAACGGGGTTTCACGTGAAACCTTGCTTTTTTGTAAGAGATGTGCTATAGTATGAATATCGTTCCTCAAACTTAAAGGAGAACGCTGTGAGTCTTCAGGCGCAAGCAGAAAATCTGGTGCGCTCTGGCTACGAAATAACCGTGAAAACGGTTATACTCTTGAAGAAGATCAAGGAACCAGGAATCGTTTTTGTTCTCAACCAGGAAGAGCCGATCATCTCTGCAAGCACTGGCCAATTCGTGGGCACAAAACGTCGTGGTTTTGGCCTGCCGGGCGGCAAAATGCACGACAATGAATTGCCGACTGAAGGAGCCATTCGCGAAGTTGGCCACGAAACCGGCTTAGCTATCACAGTAGAAGATCGAGATCTGCTCCACGTAATACTTTCTGGCGATAACCACGCCAAGATCTATTACAACGGCAGAGACGCAAAGGCCACAAACCAAAGCGGCTGGGTTGACCACTCGCGCGATAAGGACTTCGATCCTGTTCCGGTAGAACAAGCTGTTGTAGTACCGGTAGAGGAAATAGTCGCTCTATACGAGAGCGGAAAAGAGGCTCGGATAGCGGCCAAAGAAGACAGTAGGATGTACCCAGTGTACAAAAGCGATCTCTTTGTCGCCTACGTAAGAGCCAAAATGTTCCTTGAGCAAGGCCTTTAAGAATTACCCCGCACATAGCTTGCGGGGTTTTACTATAATATAGAGTGCTTATGTTTCACGTGAAACATTTTTTGCTTACGGGTTAGTAGAACACATCTTAATTACTTGTTCTATTCAGGATCTTTGTGGAACTTTTCGTGCACTTTTTTTAGCTGTGGGTTTGTGACGTGCGTATATATTTGCGTAGTCGTTATGGAAGAATGTCCCAACATTTCTTGTACCGAACGCAAATCGGCGCCGTTTCTCAAAAGATCGGTGGCAAAAGAGTGTCTTAATGTGTGCGGGCTTACGTGTTTACCAACTATGCCGGCTTTTTGCGCGTAGTGTTGAACCAACCGCTGAACCGATCTTGGTGTCAAGCGCGTAAAATTATTACCATTATTTAATGAATTCTTACCACGAGGTACCCTTACAAACAAGGCTTTTTCCACTATTACGGCGCGGGCGTTCATGTAATCCCTTATTGTTTCTCTGCTGTGATACGATAGAAAAACCGGCCTAATTTTATCGCCCTTCCCGCGTACAGCAAATTCTCCTTTTTCAATATTGATGTGATCTATGTCCAAGGCGCATAGCTCTGAAACACGCATGCCGGTGGAGAAAAGGGTTTCTAATATCGCTCGGTCGCGCAACGCGCGCAAATCATTGCCTTTTGGCGCACTAAGCATGCGTTCCAAATCCTCACCTTCAAGAAAATCAACCTCCCTTGCGCCTGTTTTAGCAAGCTCCAAACGTTCCGCGGACAAAGCATCAATGCCTTTATGGGCAAGAAACTTAAGGAACATGCGCAGTGCGATTACGTGATAATTCTGTGTCTGTTTGGATAACGATTTCCGGTTGAGCCACACACGAAACGCTCTAACCTTTTCTTCTGTTAGATCTGAAAGAGTAGGCTTTTCTACAGGGGGTTCCACCTCGTTAGAGGCGGCCCGCCCCGCAGACTCTCGCGGGCGCGCAAGCGCGGGCGAGACCTCTAACGGGGTTTCACGTGAAACCCCAGTACCAGAACTTCGTTCGGTACGGGGCTTCACATTTTCAACAAGCCAAGTGAAAAACCGCTCCAAATAATGGTCATAATTCTCTACGGTTTTGGCTGAACGGCCTTTTTCTACTTCTATATATTCAAGAAACTGTTTTTTTAATTCGCTTATGGGGCCGCGGTTAATCATTGGTTATATTGTACGACATAATTTATCCTTGTACAAAAGCTTTTTCGCGGGGTTTTCAATACGCAATATTTATGCTATGCTTCATTCGATATGTTAACTACTAGACAAAAAGATAATATTATCAAAAAATTTAAAATACATGATACCGACACCGGCTCAAGCGAGGTACAAATTGCTATTTTGAGCGAAGAAATAGATCGGCTAAGTAGCCACTTAAAAAACCACGTAAAGGATAATCATTCTCGCCGCGGATTGTTGAAGATGGTTGCAAAAAGAAGACGCCTTCTTAACTATCTAAAAGACGAGGATGAGAAGCGTTACAATTCGTTGGTTAAGAAATTGGGCCTAAAATAAATGACTGTAATTAAACATCCAAACCAGCGGGTTGCCGTACTTGTCGATGTACAGAACTTATATCATTCTGCCAAGCACCTTTTCTCTTCGAGAGTTAATTTTAAAGCTCTCCTGGAAGAAGCCGTTGCCGGCCGTCTTTTGGTACGTTCACTGGCCTATGTAGTCAAGGCTGGCGAAATGGACGAAGAACAGGCCTTTTTTGACGCATTGGTCAAGGCTGGCTTTGAGGTCAAGAGTAAGGATTTACAGATTTTTGCCGGCGGAATGAAGAAGGCCGACTGGGACGTTGGGCTAGCGGTGGATGCTATACGTTTATCAAATTTGGTTGACGCGATAATACTGATTACAGGGGACGGAGATTTTATCCCGTTGGTTGAATTTCTAAAAATGCAAAAGGGAGTACAGGTAGAAGTTGCTGCCTTTGGCCGCTCGGCTTCAGCAAAACTAAAGGAGGCGGCTGATGATTTCTTGGATCTTGGACAAAATTCAAAGTTCTTAATATCTATTAGTAATCGCTCTAAGCGCATTGCCAATCGCAATAGGATCTAGGGCTCAAATTAACTAAGCCCGTGAACGCGAGGGAATTGGAGTAAAGCGCATTCAAATACTTAAAAGTGCCTTTTACTCTTATTCCCTGCCAATGCTTGAGAAAAAGATGACCATGTCGTCTTTACTACAAGCGCACTTGGTTTTCACGAACTCCTTTGTGGGTGACGGTTGCCAGAGCTCAATTTCATGAAGGAAATAAAAACTTTCCGCGCGAATATCGGCGGAAAAGAAATAAAAGTATCCCTACCTCATCTTGCCGAACAAGCCAGCGGCGAGGCTCTAATACAGTGCGGAGACACGATAGTTTTGGTCACCGCAGTCATGGGCAAAACCCCCCGCGAGGGCATTGATTTTTTCCCGCTTATGGTGGAGTTTGAAGAAAAATATTACGCCGCCGGTGAAATAAAAAGCTCGCGTTTTATGAAACGCGAGGGCCGCCCGTCAGATGAAGCCGTGTTATCGGCTCGTCTTGTTGATCGAACAATCAGACCTCTTTTCCCAGCATTCATGCGCAATGAAGTGCAGGTTGTGGCCACAACCCTTTCTTACGATTACGAAAATGATCCTGATGTGTTGGGCATAATAGGCGCTTCTTTGGCTTTAAGCACCTCTGATATTCCGTGGGGTGGTCCAATAGCCGGAATACGCATAGGCCGAGACAGCGAAAGTAATTGGATAATGTTTCCAACAACGGCAGAAAGAAGCTCAAGTTCCCTGGATTTGGTCGTTGCCGGAACGCGCGAGCGCATAAACATGCTTGAGGGTGGCCTTTACGAATTAAGCGAAAAGGAAGCCGTAGAAGCCATAACTGTCGCGCAGAAAGCGATGCAAGAACTATTTACCTTACAGGAAGAAATAGTTAAAACCGTCAAACCGAATAAGGCCTCGGTTATTCTCGCCGAACCAGACGAAAAAACCAAAGATTTTGTATTGTCTTTTTTGGGTAAAAAACTTGGGGAGGTCATGTTTGACACTTCAATAGATAAGCTTGAACGCGCGAGAAAAATGGATGAATTAAAAAAGGCGCTTTTGCAAAAAGTTTCTGAAGAAAATATTGATATACGCAGCGCTTTGGCGGTTCTGGAAGAAGAAACTGATAAAATCGTCCATGAAAAAATTATTAATGGCAACCAGAGGCCGGATGGCCGCGCTTTAGACGAATTGCGCGAACTTTCATCTTCGGTGGGAATCTTGCCTCGCATACACGGATCGGCATTATTTACGCGCGGTAACACCAAGTCGCTGGCCGCGCTAACTTTAGGCGCACCTTCCGACGAACTGCTGATAGAAACTATGGAGGGCGAACGCAAGAAGCGCTTTATGCTCCACTACAATTTTCCGCCGTTTTCTGTGGGCGAGACTGGTTTTTTCCGCGGCCCAGGCCGAAGAGAAATCGGCCACGGCATGCTGGCCGAAAAAGCTTTAGCGCCCCTTATTCCGGATAAAGATGATTTCCCTTATACTATAAGGATAGTTTCAGAAATATTGTCATCAAACGGATCTTCCTCTATGGCTTCGGTATGCGCCGGCTGTCTTGCTTTAATGGACGGCGGCGTGCCCATCAAAAAAATGGCCGCGGGTATAGCCATGGGCCTGATGACCGATAGCCAAGGCCACTGGAAGGTGCTTACTGATATACAGGGCCCGGAAGACCACTACGGTGATATGGATTTCAAGGTGGCCGGAACCCGGGATGGCATAACCGCAGTGCAAATGGATGTAAAAATTGAAGGAGCCACGTTAGAAATGCTTGAAGCCGCCTTTGCGCAAGCCAAAGAGGCGCGTCTAAAAATATTGGATGTTATGTCTCAAGCATTGCCGGAGCCGCGTCCAAGCTTATCCGCTTACGCTCCGAGAATACTCACGCTTATGATAAATCCGGATAAGATCCGCGATGTAATAGGACCTGGCGGTAAAATGATAAATACTATCACGGAACAAACCGGCACGCAGATAGATATAGAACAAACCGGGAAAATTTACATAACCGGCAAAGATCCAGTTTCGGCGGAAAAAGCATTAAACTGGATAAATGACTTAACCAGAGAAATCATGCCGGGTGAAAAATTCGATGGCACGGTAACGAGAATGTTCCCCTTTGGAATCATGGTTGAAATAGCTCCGGGCCAAGAAGGCTTAGTGCACAATTCAAAAATAGCCGCCTGGGGTGTCCGCAGCGCCGAAGAGCTGGTTAAAACAGGGGATAAAATGCCCGTGGAAGTAGAAGAAATAGATAGCCAGGGAAGGGTTAACCTGAAACCGCAGGACTCTTTTATGCCGGAAAGAAAATTAAGCGGGGCCTTTACACAAGAAGCTGATCGCTTCCGCCCGCGCAACCCCCAAGGGCAAAACCGTGGTCGGGACGACCGACGTGGCAGAGGACCGCATCGTTTCCAAAGACACTAGAAAAATATTAAAAAATTAAAGGCTAAAGTTTATGGTGTACGCCTGGCTTCTAATATCTTAGAAGTCGGGCGGTATTTTATCGGACTTTGAACCAAGAATCATACTATATAACTTAATGGTTATACCCATAAATTCCGTGATATACTAAACAATATGAACCCTGCCGCCGTTCCAGCGAAAAATACGGTTGAAGAAAGAGAAGAAGATCCTATACGCACAATGCAGAAAGATATTGCTATGATCCAACGCGGAGAATATAAACCGCGACAATTTTATGCGCCCAAGGTAGCTCCTCAAGAACCGGCTAATATTTGGCAAAGGGAAGAAGGCGTTTCAAAACCAGGGGAAAGAATTGAGTCTCTGGAGTTTAATAAACCCCAAACAACCAAAGAGGAACAGGGCCCGGGACTTGAAGGTGAAAAGGCTCATTCATTGGCTGATCTTAGTTTAAGTTTAGGCCAAACAACCGAGCCGCGGGCAGACTTACAAGGAGCTTTGGCCGAGAAATCCAAACCGCAAGAAGAGCCAGCAGTGCCATTCAAAAAAGAAACGTCGCCACCAATTTCAATATCGGAATTGAAAAATATCCCAGAGTTTGACGTACTTGGACTTGAATCGTCTGGAAGGATGCAGACAAGCTTACCCGAAACAGAAAAGCTCACCGAACTTGCGGAAATTAAAAAAGATGCCGGCACCGTTGAAGAAAAAACCATAAAAAAAGATTATAAAGAAACGCCTTCTATTTTAACGAGTGCCATTCCACCGGAAATGAGTGGGCCGACACGAAAAGAAGTACTGCCAAGAACAAGGCCTATACCGGCGCCGCATCCAGTAAAGGAGCACGATATATTGAGCTTGGGACAAGAAGTGGCGATGCAGATGGCCGAACCAGCAAATCAGTCTGAATCTGCGCTAAAAACCGGCCGCAAAATTCCGGCAAAAATAATCATAATCGTTGGGTTTATTGTTTTTATTGCCGTTGCCGCAGTTGCCTTATATTTTATCTTTGTTTCAAACGGATCCCAAAAGACGGGTTCAATCGTCGTCACCCCACCCCCGCAACAAGAAATACCCAACCCACCAATCCCGGAAAGCATTATACCGGTATCTTCGGATATTACTTTAACCATAAGACAATTAAGCGAAGCCAACAGCACTATCCTTAATACGCTACAGGCTCCAGGCACGCAAGGAATTTTCACCAGACTGCTGGTTAAGGTGGAAAACGACACCGAAAAGCGTTATTTAACCTTTTCGGAATATAGTTCCGCTTTGGGCGTAACCATACCAGATACTTTAGAAAGTGCCTTGGATGAGAACAAATTTACTATATTCACTTATACCCAAAGCGAAGGTAAAAGATTGGGCTTTGCTATCCCGATTAAAAATAAAAACGATGCGTTGCATGCCGCGCAAAATTGGGAATCAACAATGTATCAAGATACTAGGCCTCTTTTATCGGCTATGGGCTCACCCGCACAGCAAGAATCAGCGCCATTCTTACAAAACGACTCGCGCAGCATACCTATAAGATATTTAAATTTGCCCGATCCTAATCTCACCATAGACTATGCGTTCAGCGACACCATGTTTCTTTTTGGAACATCACGAATATCAATGTTCGCTCTGTTAGATCTACTTGGCAAATAACCAGGATTACGCGCTTTCAATTATCCACATCTAGCCATTTGGCGCGGGTTCATAGCGTGGTATAATAGGTGTTAACGCCTAGCGGATTGCTCCGCAGTTTAGGACCTTAAAACCCGGCAATCGGCCAGGTCTTGACCCTGAGATTTTTCGAAGGGCTAAAAACACTCGCAGAAAAGTCTGCGGACTTGCCTGCACATAGGCCTTCGGCTCATTCGAGCCAAACCCCGCTATAATCGCGGAAATTTCCTCCATAATCGAGGAAAAGGCCAACTCCATTAGGGGCGCTCCGCCCAAATTAAACTGGGGCGTCTAGCGCCCCTAAGAAACTTTTCGGTAATGCTTCGATGAGCTCAGCACCTTCGGTACTTCAATATCTTCAGTACCTTCGGCTCCCTTGCGGAGCTTTTTTTGTATGGTAATAATAACTATATTCAAAGTGTTTTGCTTCTTATGCCAGGTAGTGAAAGTTCGACCGTTCGCCGAAGGCGAACAATCGATTTCGTGATACTTAATTCTAACCATTAATTCGTTATAACACTAATCATTAACTAGAAATTCGGCAACATATTATAGTCGAACTTCTACTACCTGGTATGCCTCTAGCTAAACAGGATATAGAAAACTTCAAGAATAAACTGCTTTCTGAAGAAAGGCGCATTTCCGAAACGCTGGCTTCTTTTGCCACAAAAAACAAGGGTGGCTCGGGAGAGTTTACCTCGCGTTTTCCGAACTTTGGCGACGGGCAGGATGAAGACGCGCAAGTCTCGGCCGTTGAAGAATACGGTACGAGGCTTTCAGCCGAAACCATTTTAGAAGAAAGATTGCGCGCGATAAGACGTGCCCTAACGCGCATCCAAAAGAACGCGTACGGGAAATGTTTGAATTGCAAAAAGGACATTCCGATAAAGCGTCTTAATGCTTCTCCGGAGGCGGAACTTTGCGGGAACTGTAAATAGGCGCAGATCAAAAATTAAATATTAAAAGTCATAATAACCAAGACACAAGAAACAATAACCAGACAAATTACAATACCCAAATTCCAAAATTCAAACATAAAGTTGATTATTGGTTATTGAATATTGGAAATTGTCTGTATCTTGTTTCTTGGTAATTGTTTCTTAAATTTTCAATTAGCATTTTACTTTTTAATTTATGCTATGGCGAATAAAGTATCAAGCTTAAGCGTGGTTGGGCTTAACGTCAAACCCGTGAGGGTAGAAATCGATTTGGATCCGGGGTTGCATAATTTCCGTATTGTTGGCCTGGCGGATAAGGCCGTTGAAGAGTCTCGCGAAAGAGTTGGCGCGGCCGTAAAGGCCAGCGGGGCTAAGCCGCCGCAAAGATTTAACCGAAAAATAATAGTTAATTTGGCGCCGGCAGACCTCAAAAAACAAGGACCGGCTTTTGATTTGCCCATAGCCGTGGCCTTTTTGATTGCATCCGACCAAATTAATTTTAAAGCCAGACCCGATCTTGTTTTTGCCGGAGAATTGGCTTTGGACGGTTCTTTATGTTCCGTGCAAGGAGTATTAGCTATGGCCATATATGCACAAAGGCACGATTTGATCCTTGTTATACCCAAAGAAAATAAAGCTGAAGCCTCTCTAGTTAAAGACTTAAAAATAATTGCTTCTGATTCTCTTAAAGATTTAGTTTTAAAGTTAGAAAAAAATACTGCTGCGGCAGTTGAAGTAGGGGACGGCATACCCAAGAACTTTGCTGGAGTATTAAAATCAGATTTTGATATGGGTTTTATACGCGGACAGGAGCAGGCCAAACGGGCGCTGGAAATTGCTGCCGCGGGCGGCCACCATATTCTATTACACGGCTCTCCCGGTTCAGGAAAAACAATACTGTCCAGGGCTATGCCGACTATCTTGCCGCCCATGTCAGAAGACGAAACACTTGAAGTCACTAAGATATGGAGTGTTGCTGGGCTACTGCACGCAGAACGCCCTTTGATACTGGAGAGACCATTTAGAACTCCTCATCACTCGGCGTCATTAGTGTCTATAATCGGCGGCGGAACAAGCCCGAGGCCAGGAGAAATAAGTTTAGCGCACCGCGGAGTTTTATTTCTGGATGAATTTCCTGAATTCCCTCGTTCTATTTTAGAAGCCCTAAGACAACCTCTTGAGGACGGCGAGGTCACGGTGGCCCGAGCCAAGGAAACGGTTTTGTTTCCAGCTCGCTTTTCTTTGGTTGCGGCTCAAAACCCATGCCCATGCGGAAATTTGGGCGATCAAGAAGTTCCGTGTGTTTGCAGCTCGGGCGACATAATGAAGTACAAAAGGAAAATTTCCGGGCCAATACTGGACCGAATTGATATTAATGTTTCGGTACCGCGCGTTTCTTTTGAAAAACTGCGTGGAAGCGACAGCGAATCTTCTCAAGATATACGCTTGCGCGTCATTGTGGCGCGGAAACTTCAGGAAGAAAGATTTTCAGCTTCAAAAATACACACCAATGCCGAGATGAGCACCAGACAAATAAACTCCTTTTGTAAATTAAATCGTGAAAGCGAGCAAATATTAAAAAGAGCTCACGATAAGTTTCATCTTTCGCCGCGCGGTCACAACAGAATATTGAAGGTGGCGCGCACCATCTCTGACCTGGCTGGCGAAGAGAATATAGGCCCTGGACATATAGCCGAAGCCGTACACTATAGACACAATGACACTGATTAAGCAACAAAAACGCCCCACAGTTTCGGGGCGCTTTTACGAATTGTTTTTGCGCAATGGTTAGCGTCTTATAAATGGGTTGGTGCCGCCGTGAACTTCAAAATGCAAATGGCAGCCCGTAGACCTTCCGGCACCCGGCAAGCCAGGCCTACCACCGATTAGAGATATCAATTGTCCTTGGACAACTTCCTGTCCGACTGTTATCTGACCGCTACCTTTAAGTAGGTGGGCATAAAGAGTTTGTGTACCGTTTGGATGGCTAATCACCACATTGCTGCCATAACCTCCATTGGCGTTCCTTTTTGCGCTGTCCGTAAAGGCGACTTTTATAACTTTGCCCGCGGCCGCGGCATAGATAGGTGTGCCGCACTGATTTGCAATATCAACGCCGTTGTTTGCGTGTCGACGCCCAAAATTTCTTCCTGTTGTCGGCGCAATGAAATAACCTGCTGTTTGTATATTTCCCGCAAAACGAGGAGCAGTAATGTTTGGCACAATAGGACGCGGTGCTTGAGGCATTAGTCCGTTGGGAACAATGATTACATCTCCGACACGAAGAGCGCCGTCTGCCAGAAGGGCATTAAACGCTATTATGGCTGCTTGATCGGCTTTATATTTTGTCGCTACGCCCGAGGCGGTATCTCCGCTTCTCACGACATGGGCGACTCCAGAAACCGGAAGAATATCTAACACCGCTCCTGGTTGCAATAAGTTTGGATCGGAAATTTTATTTGCCCATTTAAGCGTATCTATACTAACGCCCCAAGACGCGGCTATAAATGATAGAGTCTCTCCATCACGAATCGTATGCTGGACTATTGTTCGCCGATCTGAACCAATAGTCGGAAAGTTAGACGGCGAAAGGTAGGCGACGAGAAAATCCTGAACGTAGGTTTCATCAAGCTCATCATCATAATCTAACAAGCCGAATTCATCTGAAAAAGCCGGCCCTGGCAGCATAAATGGGTAGGGCTCTAGCGAAACAGTTAAGGCATCCACATCTACTTCCTCAATATAAGAACCGCCCGAAGTATCAATATCCGATGCAAACAAAAAACTTTGGCCGTTGGGTGCAAGATAACTGCCGCCAAATAAACCAAGGGCAACCAACGAAACTAATGCACCGCCGGAAATACGTCTGCCCAACCACCTCAAAAACAGCTTTGGCAAGAAAGCCATGCGGGTTTTTGATTTGCTGGGGGTGTTTATGTTGCCTAGATTTAGAAGATTGCCTTGTTTTTCGGTATCACTCATGAAAAAAGGCCACTTAAGGCCGCTACCAACCAGCCTAACTCCGCAAGTAGCGGTCTGTCAACAGATAGGGTAAGATAAATATTGGCGGAATTATTAGATATTTCTTATTATATAAGTGTTTTTATGCGTTTAGCTCTCTTTCTTGCCGGAATGTTTACTGGCCTGCAGCTGCTTATAGGCCAAACCGGATCCCAAGCCAGGGCCCAAGATGGGATTGGTTTGGCTAATCAGAGTAAAGAGTCGGGATCCGACACTGTTCAGATCAACATAATAGAGGAAGGAATAAACTACAGGATTGACGTACCAACTGATTCTTCGGTGCGCGATGCCCTAGCAGTCTTGGGTTTGTCGGCACAAGATGGCGACATCATCAGCCAGTCTCCCGACGCGGAAATCTCCGCAAACGAAAATATTTTTATTGATCACGCAACGGTAATTAGCATCATAGATGACGACGTAAAGCGCGAAGCCCTCACACACGCAAACACTGTAGGCGGATTCATAACAGAACAGGGAATCAAACTTGGAGAGCTTGATATTATAACGCCCGCAGAAGAAACGAGTATAAAACAAAAATTAACCGTAAAAATAAAAAGGCGTTCTTTAGAAACTACTACGGAAATTTTAGACATACCCTTTGACCATATTGCCTCGGATGATCCCCAAAACTCCTACGGCAAAATTACAATAATAAAACCGGGGGTGCTTGGCAAAAAGAGTGCGGCTTTCGAAATATTAAAAGAGGACGGGCGAATAATCAAGAAAAAAATGCTTAGCTCGACTGTTTTGGAAAAACCTCAAACGCAAGAAGAATTGCGCGGCACAAAAATAGTAATAGGCAGGGTAGACGAGGCTTTGGGCAGTTGGTATAACGCATTCCCGGGATTATACGCTGCCAGCACAACATACCCAAGAAAATCTTTTGTACGCGTGACCAATTTGAATAATAACAAATCAGTGATAGTGAAAATAAACGATTACGGACCAACTATCCCGGGCCGCATAATTGATCTTGAAGCCACGGCTTTCAAAATGCTTTCTCCTCTTTATAGAGGGATTATACCGGTGAGAGTGGAACAACTACTTTAGTTAGCGGTTAGGGTTGGGGGTATAGTAACTAAACCCTAAACCCTCTACGCTAAAACCTAAACTTCTGGATTTAACCGACATTAAAATACTTAAACGGTTGTTTGCCAAACACGGCATAACTCCGCGCCAGGGCTGGGGGCAGAATTTTTTGGTTTCATCAACAATTCTCGAAAAAATAATTGAGGCCGCTGACATTAAAAAAACCGACCGTATATTAGAGGTCGGCGGGGGAGCGGGCACGCTCACTCAAGAACTTGCGCGAAGAGCAAAAGAGGTGACGGTTATCGAAAAAGATCCTGAATTAGTGCTGGTTTTAAAGGATGCACTAAGAGGCTTTAAAAACGTAAAAATTGTTGAGGGGGACGTTCTTAAACTTGACGCTTTGCCGTATTCTCAAAGCAAAGCGCCTTGGCGCATAGTATCAAATATACCCTATTGGATAACTGGACGATTTCTACGACATGCCTTGGAAAGCAAAAATCCGCCCACCGAAATACTCTTGATGCTGCAAAAAGAGATTGCTGAAAGAATTTGCGCTCAACCGCCACGCATGAGTCTACTTGCTGTATCGGTCCAATACTATGGCACACCCGAAATACTAATTAATAATATCCTACCGGATAATTTTTGGCCGCCTTCTGGGGTTGATTCTGCCATAATAAAAATAAAGGTTGGTGAGTCAATTCCGCCAAAAAAAGGATCTGCAAAATTTTTTACCGTTGTGCGTGCCGGCTTTGCGCATCCCAGAAAACAACTGCGCGCAAATTTAAAACGGGCTTTAAAATTGGATAGTCAAACAATAGATGATTGTTTTACGCATTACGGTATAAAAACCACTGCCCGCGCCCAAGAACTTTCGGTGCGAAACTGGGAATGTCTTGCCGCGGAAATTAAGCTATAATAGTAATATCAGAAGCTTAACCGCTATAAATGATTAAAATAAGGGGCAGAATAATAAAAAAATGGTGGATATTTGGATTGCTTTCCATGCTAATCATAGCCGCGGCCTTTGCGTTGCAGTCTTATAACTCGCCTTTTTCTTTAAGAAAGGCGGTTGAAACTAAATTCTCTGTTCAAGCTGTCGACACTACGCTGGGCGAAGAATGCGGCGACTTAACTTTATCTACCGAACCTTTTCTCGGCCCAGAATTCCCTGCCGACAGCTGTGACACATGTAGAGATGCTTGTGCGGCTGTTGGCGGATTCGGAACGGCTTATCTGTGGGATTCAATCACCCAAACCTGTGGTTGCGGACAATCAAGCCCAGATATAAGTCCGCCGCCTACAACCACCTGCACAATAGACGCAGACTGCGTCAATTCTAGCTGTTCACTAGGCACGTGCATATCTGGTATTTGCCAATATAATCCGGTGGTCGGAAATTACTTGGGCTGCGTATCTGGCACCTGTGCGTTAATACCAAACGCCACAAATACCTGCACAAATCAAGATGGGTGCACTAGCCAAGGACAATCATGCAGTGTGGCCACGTGCCAAAGTAGCCAATGCGAATTTGACACTCTGGACAGGTATACGGACGGACGTTTCCCGTCTTTTGGCTCGCCACATAATGATTATTACCAGTTCGTATTTTCGGGCTATGAAAAAGTGTTTAATCCTTATTATCCTAATTATACTTCCAATAGCTGTATCAACGATCCCAAGGGCGGCAAAACTCGCGGCAGTACGCACATACGAGCCATACACGGCAACGACATCCGCGTGTCATTGATTAACATGACTACGACTCAAAGGAATTTTGTGATAGATACACTGACTGATTCACGCGGCTGGGAAAAAAGCGGCGTAAACTTTAGTTTTGACACGTACAAGTCATCTGCGACAGATATTGCGTTGATTAACGACCCTAATTGTACGTTGGCTTACCAAGTCGTTGGCGGATGTATATCATTTTCCCAAAAGATGGGTACGTACAATAATATATGCGGCAGCACGGAAATTACGCACCGCGATTACGATTGGAACAGAATTGCCTTTGCTGGCGGAGGAAGCTGTTTTCGTTATTTAAACGGCTGCTCAAGGTGGCTTATCAACCACGAAGTCGGCCATGCTCTTGGTCTAACTGATCGCGAAGAGCCCGACTCTTTGGGCAAAACCATAATGAATCATACTAAGTACTACAGTGTCATATGGCCGAATACTAACTCGATAGAAATGATTAAGGCTCTTAGAAACTGCAACGGCAAAAGCTGTTTATAGTTCTGAAAAATCCATGCTCCAACTTCCTGAAAAATTAAAGATTGGCTTAATAAGTATATTTATATTATTAGGCGTTTTTGCCGTGAGTTTTATTTTAAGTCCTAATTACAAACATCAAGCCCCGCAACAACAAACATCGTATAACCAACCCGCGCCGCCAACTCCGAAGCTGGAAAAACCTGCGGGTTTTCAATCCTCAGATTTGTTCCGCGATGATGATGGCGATGGTTTAACGAATTATCAAGAATCAATTTATGGCACCAATCCGGAAAATAAAGATACTAACCAAAATGGCATATCTGATTACGAAGACATAACGCAAGGAAAAGATCCTGCGGTTAAGGGCGGAAACATATCAGATAATGCAAAATTGATTACAAATTTAACCGTGCAGTTTTACGACTGGAAACGCCAAAAATCATCCTTGAATAATCTGACCCTGACCAAAACAGAAGTAGATGATTTTCTGAAGGAAAAAGGGCTTGACCATGTTATATTACAAGAGCTAAGCGCTGAAGAGTCCGCCAAGGTAATATTACAGAATACTACGCCGTCAGATGAAGAGCTGTTCCAATATCTAGAAAAACGCTATTCATCTGCGCCTCTGCCAGAGGAATTGGTTAATTATATTTATGAGGCAAATACAAAACTCGATGAGGCCGGCGGCGATGTAAATCTATTTATTATTTCCCTTGAAGACCTAAATAAGCGGTATCAACTGGAACAAATGATAACTACGGCGCAGGCGACATTTAACGCACTGCAGAATACCCGAGGCTATGCAAGAATGACCCAAGAACGGGATCTTGCTTACATCAAAACCGTGCACGACATACTAAGTGAAATCAACGCTAGCCAAAATGATCCGGTTATGTTAGTAAAAGAGGCCGAATGGCTCAAAGAATTTCTTGAAAAATACGAGGATGTTATTTACATGTATATTTATCCACCCCACTTTTCCAAGCCTCTTTTCTAAACAACGAATATAAAGTTTAAATACCGTGGCGTTAGGCGGCGGCTTTTAAAAACTGCTGATTTTTTATCTCAAAATTTATTGTTTTGTAAATAAACGCTGTCCTATTTGCCCAAAATCAAAAATAGTCTCGTGTCAGGTTATCAATCCCGCAACGGCGGGATCACTACCCGGCTTGCCTAAACATTTAAAGCGGTCCATACTTAAAACAGAATATGCGCCGCTTTTTTCGTAAATTAATAAAACCTGGTTTTTATCTCTTAATGTTGGGCTTGGCCATATATGGCGGCTCGGCTTTTTGGCACGGCAATTTTGTGCGCAATCTCAAAGCCTCCATATTTTCAAACTCGCCCGTAAACCAGCCGGCCATTGGTTCGGCGGCTTCTTTTTTACACGATGAAGATGGCGATGGCTTATCCGACGCCAAGGAATTAATTTACGGAACGAATCCCAATAATCCAGACACCGACGGCGACAGATACAAAGATGGTGATGAGGTTAAAAATGGTTATGACCCCACACTGTCTGGCCGTGCGCGCGTCGATGAAAATACAAAACTTGCCTCTAACTTAACTGTCCAATATTTTTCCTGGCTCCAGACCAAAACCGGAGACAATGATCCGCGGCTTGACGAAAAACAGATAGAAAAATTCTTGACTGAAAAAAAGATGGATGCTTTTATCCTGCCTGAAATATCCGACCGCGACATAAATATATCCGCGGCCGATGGTACCGACGCGGTAAAAAATTACCTTAAAGAATTTTCAACTATCCAGCTTCCTGCCGAAACTGCGTCTTATTTTGACATTGCCCAAAGCGTGGTGCAGGAACAAAAAGCGGACGTGGTAGAAAAAGTGTTGGCCGGCATAAACGAAACCGAACAACATATCCGCAACCTGCAGACGCCCAAGGAAGCCGTTGATCTCCAAAAGGGCTATCTTGGTTTGTTCAAAGGTCTGCGGGAGCTTTTCGCCGACCTGTATGAAATTAATACCGATCCGGTAAAACTTATGCGTGACGTGCGCTGGGGAGGGGACTTGGTCCAACAAGGTTATGCTTTGGAAAGAATACGTTTAGGCCTGGAGGAAAAATATAATCCACCAGCAGTTCAAAACCCCCCAACCAGCGGAGAACAACAGCCGGCGCCATGACAATAAATGTAAAATTTAAAGCGAAAGACGTAAAATAACAGTGTAAAGTTAAAAACCGCTGTAAATTTCTAATTATTCTAATTTCTAATTGACCTAAGCAAGCCCCAATATCCAAGCACCAATGACCAAAATGCGCGTTTAGAAATTTTGGCATTAGACGTTGTTTAGATCAATTAGAGTAATTAGGTCAATTTGAAACCGCATTTTACGTTTTGCGCTTTACGCTTTTCGCTAAGTACTTAATATGCTAAAAGGCGTCTTTTTATATCGGTTTCTCAAGCTCCTGCTGGTTATAACTATCCCGTTGCTTGCGGGATTTTTTGCTTTTGGAAATAGTTTTCCCATAAGCCACTTATCCACATCAGCAAAAAATCCTAGCGGTGTTATAATGAAGCCGAAAGGTGGTTTGTCTATTTCAAGTTTTTTGACATCGGTGTTTGACGCGCCAAACCAAAACGCTACGCACCCACAAAACACGATACCGGGAACATATAGACCTTTTATGGCTGGCCTTCTGGACGCCCTAAACAAAAGTGATGACGCTATACTGAACGGTACGGCCCAAACCGGCGACCAGGAACCGCAAACTCAAAGTCCGATACCTAAAACTGAACCGGCTCGCTCACTTTATGAATACTTCGTTGCCTCTTCGGCCATAGATTTTGGCGGCAATAATCCCGACACCATAAAAATAGCGTTGGCCCTTGCGGCCAAGGGCCAAAAAGAGGCGTTAAATGAAGTTATCTCCGAATACGAAAGACAACTGCAAGCCCTCCGCGCCATAACGCCTCCTTCGCAGGCCGCCGCAGTTCACGAACACAGCCTCGCGCTTATTAAGCAATATATTTTGTTCTTAAAAAATATCGCCGGTTCAAATTCAGAAGATGTGCTGAATTTATGGAATTCTGGTGAACACTCAAAAATAGCCGTGGAATCCGAGGGTATCATTGCGGAAATCAAGAACCTTGAAAACACGTATAATTTCTATCTGCCACCGGATGTTCTTCCGTAAAATCTTGGATGTTGGTGGCAAATTTTTCTCCGCTGCTCTGTCTCGCAGAAATAAATTTAATTTTTATTTCCAGAGCCGCGCAGAAAAATATTTCTGCGCGCCAATCAGTTCCCATGAAAAAATCTGCAGTCCATAAAATTCTTGCGCGCCTGACGCGTGTTTTTGGCTTATCCACGCTTATATTTATTTTTATTTTTGAAAGTGTGGGACCTGCTCTCGCCGCTGTTCCAGTTTACGTGGTAAATCAGGATGCCGGAACAAAATTTGAAACAAGCCTTGAAAGTTTCATGGCCGACCTTTTTAATACCTTGGCCAACCGCCAAGAAGACTTTACCGCTTCTTTTGAGCTAACCAAAATTGAGAAAGCGCGCGAAGACGTGAACAAACTTTATCAAGAGTCGCTAAAGGAATTGCAAGATTTTGGTTTGGCTTATGACATTGCCGATAAAAAACTTGCTGGTGCCGAGGGCGCAGGAAGCAATGGCGCGGCCCCCACGATATCACCGCTAAAAGGGCCTCGAATAATACACGATCCGTTTGAGTTCATTTTTGGTGAGCCGGTAAACAGGGGGCGGGCTTTTGCGGCTTGCTACATAAACTATTTGATATGGGATCAACAAGACTTTTTGTTTGGCAACAATGGCGCCGATCCTAAAAGTACTTATGCAGTAAAGAATCCTTACTCAACATCAGAAAGCATAGAAAATTTAAGAAATCTTAAAAAGGAACTGGGCGTATTGAACCACTATGGTCATTGGTATCAATATGGCAGTGGAATAGAAAACGAAGATCCTTTTATAGCCGGCCTTTTTGATGACCAAAATTTTAATCGTGTCAAGCCAATTTGCGAACGCGTATTTGAAATAACTCGCGGAGAAAATATCGAAACAGCGACCAAGGATGTAGAGCTCCACGACATAGACATAAACTCTGCACAAGGACAAATCCTTATACGCCAGCTAATGAACTTGCCGACGCTTGATAAAAGCTTGGTAAATAGAAACGACGTCCGCTTTGAAGAGCTACAAAAAATGACCCTGCCGGCAAATTCTTTGGAAAGCGTGCGTGAAGGAGCAAAGACGCAGATAGACAGAATTGTAAACGAAGCCAAACAAGTACGGCAATTGGAGTATCTTGCCGGACAGGGACTCCGTCCAGAATATCTCTACGTCACAGACACTCAAGGATCTGTTGATCCTGGACTGTTCTTTTGGAATACAAATTCCTTTGCTATGAATACAGAGTATGTTATTTCTCCGGCGGTAATTTTGCTGCAAAAAATGCAGGCGGCCACACAGGCGCAATTTGATCTGGCTGGACAGGGTTTTGTTTATTTGGATCCTCAAGCCGAACCACAAGGCACACCAAAAACAATCTTGGACAGATATCGAGTTGCCAGCAATAGCGGCGAAACCAATCCCGCTAATGCAAATAACACGCGGGGTGTTTGCAACACCAACCCTGACGGAACAAATTTCTGCACACTAATAGACGCATGGTTAAAACCGAGTGCTAAATTCCGTTCTGCTCCAGATCAACGATTAATTTCGCCAGACGCCGCAAGTACCGCCCCGGTTGAAGATCGTGTCGGATCTGGTCTGCCGGCTCCCTTTGAAGATGATAGTCCGACCGTTTCTCTGGGTTATAATTATAAACTTCAAGATTACAATTATTTTGCTCCAACCAGGCCGAGAAGAGATGTTTATGATAATTTGGGCGACCCCAAAATTGGTGTGGATTTCTCTACCAATGATTGGTTTGACAGAGTTTTGGAACTATATGAGTCGAAAAGATACGATATAAACAATCCGAGTACTTATTATCCAAATATTTCCGACTGGCAATGTGTGATTAAAATTTGGATGATCCAAAAGGCTACCGATACAGGCATCTTTAATCCTTTTGATATAAGCGCCTGTCGATAAAAATATGCACTCAACGTCATTTAAAAAAATAAAATTTAATAGGGGCAAAATGGCAGTAATGTTGTTGATTTTGGTTATTGCCGGCGGTGTTTTGGCCCCTCAAGCGGCTTCTGCCCAATGTTTTATTGGCGTAGGCCCTATCGGCGTTGACCTTTGCGATTTAATAGGCCAGATAATCGCTTTCATTTTAGGATTAATATTGGAAATATTTATTTGGTTTGTAACACTTGCGGGCGCTCTGCTAACTTTCGTGGTTGTAGATGTTAACCGCTACATGGGCTACTTTGACAACGACATGGTGCGCACTGGCTGGGGCGTGGTTAGAGATTTAGTGAACATGTTTTTTGCGTTTATTTTGGTTGTGATCGCTTTCGGCACTATACTTGGTCTTCCGGACTATAATTTAAGGAAGCTGATGCCGCAGTTCCTGATAGCCGCCATATTGGTAAACTTCAGTTTGTTTTTGGGCGCGATGGTTATAAACTTCGCTAACGTCATCATGGGCTTTTTCATTGCCAACGGCTTTGGCACCAACAAGAACATCGGCGAGGTATTGGCCAGCGCTTTGCGGGTAGGGGATTTACAAATAAATACGCCTTCCGGGGCGCAGATACCCGGCACTTGGCTGAAAGTAGCAAACCTGATGTTCTCAATAGTATTTGCGGCCGCAACCTTTTTCCTGCTATTGTTTTTGGCCATACTTTTTGTGATGCGCATTGTCATCTTGTGGACCATTCTTATAGTTTCGCCCTTAGCCATGATCTCACTTGTCCTGCCTAGAACTAAGGGCTTCTTCCAAGATTGGATGAATCAATTGATTACCTGGTCACTGTTTGGCGTATTCGGCACGTTCTTTATTTGGCTTACAACATGGCTGGTATCTTATCTGAACGATCCCGACACCAAAATATTTGTTGCCGCAACCAATTACACCCTAACCAATGAAGCCATAACTCCGCTTCTGCTTGTGGGTAAAAATATATTGCAGTTTATCACGGTCTTTATTTTCTTATCGCAAGGCATGGCTATTTCAAAAAAGATGTCTGGCCAAGCCGGAGGAGTTGCCGCAGGCTTGGTCACGGGCCTCGTAGCCGCTCCGACCATTGCCGGCGCAAGAGCTGTGCGTAGGGGAGTGGGAAGAGAAATTAAGGATAGAACTTATGGCCTAAGGTCTGGCGTCGCTGGACGCATTGAGCGCATCCCGGTTTTTGGAGGAGCGATTTCTGCTCCATTGCGCGGCGGCATGCGAGCCGATGAAGCGGCCGTGGGAGAACATGCGGAAAAATACAGAAAAGAGGCTTCTCTTGGACCTCGCGCTGTTCAGAGTATCGAGAATCGCTTAAGCAGTATGACGGACCGACGCGAAAAAGCCGGTGCCTTAATTGCCTTAGCCGAAAAAAGACCCTTAAGGGGTGACGACTTTACGAATTCGTTCGGTTATCTGAGGAAGATTGGAAAAGAAGGCTCTATTGTGGGGGCAAACCCAGCTTTGGCTTTAGAACTCTTAAGTAAGGATAGAACAAGTCCGTTTTATGGAGTTGATACCACAGATAAAAAGAGTCGCATGGTCGCCTATGAAAAGATGATGGAGGCTCGTCCTGGCAGTTATAACCTGGCCGCTCCTGCTAACGCAAGGCAAATCCCAGGAAATGCGCTCATTGAAAAAGACGCAGCCGGTAATATCACTGGGGCTTCTGAATTTGCTGAGGTGTTAATGACCAGAATAACTGGCAATGGAATCGGCCAAATGGTGGATGCAGGACATGCTACACCACAACTAATCGCTGCCATAAAAAAGCTTTCAGAGAACGAGGAATACCTGGCCAGAGCCTACAAAGCCAATGCGCCAACATTTGACTATCTAGTTAGGAATCCCGCCATAGCCGGAGCCGGTTTTGATACGCAATTATTGCAGTCGCAACTCAATAAAGTTGGCGGCAGAATAGTTGAGGCCGTAAAAGCTGGACCCGTAAAACAGCTCAGAACGCCGAATGAGGCCGCTGACCATTTAGAAAGACTGACAAAACGGCAGGAAGAAGAGAATAAATAAAAATTATGGAAACTTCAACCACATCATTTCAATTGTTATATCATCGCTTGCCCAAACGGGTCAAAGATATTTTGCTTGCTCCAAAAACCGGCGACGATATTTACGCGGCGTGTCAAAGGCATGGTGTTGAAGAACGTGTTTACGTATATTCCGGACTTGTGGGCATGGTATTACTTGGCGAACTGCATCCAAATCTTTTGGTAAGAAATATAGTTGAAACCGAACATCTTAATATTGAAATGGCTAAAGCCTTGGCTTTAGAGATATCGTCCGCGGTTTTCCAACCGGTAAAATCAGAGTTGATCTCTTTATATGGCATAACTTCGTCAGGCGCGTCGTCAGTTCAAAAAACATCGGTTGAGGCGCGGACCCAACAAACAAAACCCGCGCCAGTGTCGCCTCCGCTCCCACCACCATCAACACGGCCTGCGGGTGTGCCGTTGCCGCCAATGCCAAACGCATCAATAGACGCTCTTTACACGAAGCCATCATCGCCGCCCACGGAACAAATAAGCGGCGCACCGCCCCCAACAAAAAGCTTTTATTCTCCACAGCCCGATGTGCCGCACGTTACTCTAACGCCCCCCGCGCCTCCCCAAATTGACAACTCCGGACCGCAGTTAGAAGGTAATACGGTTAATCTGAAAGATGTGGGCAACAAGCCGAGCTTATAGAATTTTTTATTAAGGTAGTCCCTCGTCGCTTCGCTCCTCGGGATGCACATGGTTGCATTCCCTCGCGTTGCTCGGGAGCAACCATGGCGCAAGCTAAAGTTCCAAAATTTATTGACGTGCAGGATAAGGTTGTGGCTGGTCTGACATTATGGCAGGCTATTGATTTGGGCACGGCCGGTATTTCTGCCGCTTTGTTATTTGTTTTGTTAAAAAATCCTGTTGGGAAAATGCTGGCTTTCTTTTGCGTCGTTGCTGGCGTTTGCTTCGCTTTCGTGAAAATCAACGAGCGGTCTTTCGGAACTTTTTTATTTGCCGCGCTGAAATTTGCCGTAAATCCAAAAAACTATATATGGCACAAAGAAAATCCGCGAATAAAGATACGTGAACACAAAAAGTCTCCTTTTGACGCATCTAGGCGGGCTGGCGGCGAAGGACTCACCGTGCAGAAAATAAAGGAGTTGGCCACGGCGCTAGATGTAGATACTCAAGTACGTAAATCCTAAAATTTTAAAATTAAAACTAAAAACTTGAATTTTTTATTAAGGTAGTCCCTCGTCGCTTCGCTCCTTAGGATGCACGTCGTTGCAACCGCGAGCGAGCTCGCGGGCAACGACGGCATATGCCTTCTTCCACTCAATCTTTCCTACAATTTGAACAAATACGCGACGATGTCATTGTGTTAAAAGACGGCTCTTTGCGAGCCATTTTAATGGTTTCGGCAACCAATTTTGGCCTGAAGTCTCAAGACGAACAGGAGGCTATAATATACGGTTTCCAGAATTTTCTAAACTCACTGGACTTTAATCTACAGATTTTTGTCCATTCGCGCCGCCTAAATATATCCGGCTATTTATCAACTCTTTCGCAGTTAGAGGCCGCCCAAGAAAATGAACTCTTAAAGATCCAAACCCAAGAATATATTGAATTCATACGCTCTTTTGTGGAAACCGTATCCATAATGTCTAAAACCTATTATGTTATAGTGCCCTTTGCGCTTGAAGCCGCGGCGGCCAAAGACACCGGCCCCTTGGGCAGTATTAAATCCACCTTACTGCCCGCGTCCAGAAAAGAGTTTTTTATAGATGCCGCAAAATTCCACGAGTTTCGCAATCAACTTGTGCAACGGGTAGAATTTGTTGAACAAGGCTTGCGCGGTTTGGGCTCTAGGTCAACCATGCTTACCACCGAAGAACTAATAGAACTAATTTGGGGCCTGTATAATCCAGAGAAGGAAGAGACTGGCGGAGTACCCGATATGGCCGCATTGAATGCAGAAGCTTAAAATGTCTAATTTCTAATTCTTAATTTCTAATCAAATCCCTATGTCTAATGACAAAAATGTTGCGAATAACCAAGACCCAAGATACAGACAATACCCAAATGCCAAAATCTAAATTTCAATTCAAGCCTAAATGACTAAGGCACAAAAACGGTTTTAAGCCTTTGAATTTTAAGCATTGACCCGTTCGACTCTACTCAGGGTCATGGTGAGCGAAGTCGAATCCATGAATTGTCATTTGACCCATTCGTTTCCGTTCAGGGTCATCCTGAGTAGAGTCGAAGGATGAGCTTTGGAATTTGAACTTTTGATTATTGTGATTTGTCTGGTTATTGTATCTTGTATCTTGAGAGTTGCTTAGGTCAATTAGAAATTAGTAATTAGAAATTTTAGCTAAATGTCTATTTTATCTTCTAAAAAACAAAAAACGCCGTCTTCTCAAGAAACCGAGCGCATTCTCGCCGAGGCCGGTCAGGTTTTTGCCCGCGGCATTACCACCCTAAAAGATCTGGTGGCGCCAGCGGCTCTGGAATTTGGTCAGAATTTTATTAAGGTAGGGGAGCGCTACTGCCGGACGTTTTTTATATTCACCTATCCCCGGTATCTATCCACTAACTGGTTTGCGCCGATAATAAACATGGATGCGGTCATGGATATTTCTATGCACATACATCCTATTGATACCGGAATGATACTTAAAAAACTGCGCAAAAAAGTTGCTGAGGTAGAATCACAGATAGCCATAGAAGAGGAAAAAGGTCTCGTGCGTGATCCAATACTGGAAACGGCTTATGAAGACGTTGAAGAATTAAGGGACAAATTACAACAAGCCTCAAGTCATCTTTTTCAGTTCTCGCTTTATATAACAGTGTGGAGCAAAACACCCGAAGAGCTTGATAAACAGGAAACGGTCTTAAGGTCTCTCCTGGAAGGAAAATTGGTTTATGCCAAGCCAGCCGTATTTCAACAGAGCGAGGCCTTAAAATCGGCATTCCCTTACAACGAGGATTGGTTGAATATTACAAACAACCTGGATTCTGAATCGCTGGCGACAATTTTCCCTTTTGTTTCTTTTGATTTAACGACGGATAAGGGGATAATGTATGGCGTTAACCGGCATAACAATTCTCTGGTTATTTTTGATCGTTTCAGTCTGCCCAATGCCAATACAGTGATATTTGGCCAATCTGGCGGAGGAAAATCCTATGCCATGAAACTAGAAATATTGCGCTCGCTTATGGTGGGCGTTGACGTAATTATTATTGATCCCGAAAACGAGTATGAACGCTTAGCCGAGGCCGTGGGCGGAAGTTATTTTAAAATTTCTTTGACCAGCCAGAATAAAATTAATCCCTTTGATTTGCCGCGGGTTGTTGAGGGCGAATCCCAAGCCGATATTTTCCGCTCGCATCTTCTTGAGCTTACGGGCTTGCTAAGAATAATGCTTGGGACCATAAACGAAACTCAAGAAGCCTTGATGGACACGGCAGTGGAAGAAACATACGCCTCACGCAACATAACTCCGGAGAGCGATTTTAAAAACATTAACCCACCGGTTTTAAAGGATTTCATTACCGTATTGGAAAGTTTGGTTGGCGGAGACGAATTAGCCGCGCGGCTAAAAAAATTCACTGAAGGCACGAGCGCCGGGTTCGTTGATCAACCTTCAAATCTCGATTTGAACAATAATCTTGTGGTCTTCAACATCCGCGATCTTGAGGATTCTTTAAGGCCTATAGCCATGTACATGATTTTGCACCATATATGGAACGTGGTGCGCGGATCTCTAAAGAAACGCATGCTGGTTGTGGATGAGGCCTGGTGGGTAATGCAACATGAAGACGGCGGATCTTTCCTTTATTCCATAGCCAAGCGAGCGCGCAAATATTACTTGGGCCTGTCCACAATAACGCAGGACGTCAACGATTTCCTGAATTCAAAATACGGCCAGCCTTTAATTACCAATTCCTCTCTGCAAATATTGTTCAAACAATCTCCCGCGACAATTGAGGCGGTAAAACAAGCCTTTAACCTGACGGATGAAGAAAAATATCTTCTATTGGAAGCCGCGGTGGGGGAGGGGCTGTTTTTCGCCGGCTTGAAACATGTGGCCATAAAAGTAGTGGCTTCATATACCGAAGATAAGATAATAACATCGGATCCGGAGCAGTTGGTGGCGTTAAAACAAAGCCGTAGCCCAAACAGTTAAAAACATCGCTATCTTAATCCGTTCAAAAAAGCAAACGTGTAAGTCCTATATCTTATAAAGGTTTTAAATATTATAATTAGTACATATGGCCGAAGAAGCAGCTTTAAATATGGATGGAACTCAAGACGTGGAAATGCAACGCCAGGCACAATTGCGCCGCGCGCGCCTTCAAGCCGTGCGCCAGCAAGGTATTAATAAGGCTATAGATACGGCAACGGGGGGCGTGAAAAAATTCACTCCGCAAGGATTTGCCTTAAGGCAGGTGGCCAAACGCGTTGCGTCCAAGGCTACGGCACCTCAAGACAACGAAGATCAAAGAAGTTCTGGTCTGCGGCACTCGCGCATACAGAGTCTGCGTCAACAGGGTATTGGCGCAGTAATAGACGCCGCAACTTCCGGCGTAAAACAATTCACTCCGCAAGGCTTCGTTTTAAGACACGTGGTTAAGCGCCTCTTAAGTAATCCTCTGGCTTTAGGCTTCTTGGTGCCGTTTTTGATAATTGGAGGGTTAGTATTCGGTATAATGATGCTGTTTGTTCCATTTATCATTATCATTCTGCTTGTTGTAGGGACTGTCGGCGGCGTAGCCGGTTTTATAGGCGATGCTTTGACCAATATCGGCCACGCGCTTGGTTTTTAATACAAACTTGCAATAAAACTTATATGGTTAAATTTATCTTGAAAAATGTGAGGATTAGATCGCAATTCGCGCTTTTAATGTTAGGTTTAATTGTTTTCTTTTCGGTTTTTTACTTTGCTCAAACAAGCAATGCCGCCACGATATGCACCATAAACGACCCGAACCAAGGTATCCCGTTTGAAAAAGGACTTGGCTTGCCTATTATTGGTTCTTTTAATCCAACAATTGGCACAAACACCGGCAGCCTTCCGGATCTAATCGTCTATGTATTCAAGCTGGGCGTAGGCTCTGCCGGTTTCCTTGCTTTGGTAATGATGGTTGTCGCAGGCATCCAATATGCCGCAGGTGCGGGCAATTCAACTTCTCAAAACGAAGCCAAGGAAAGGATAACCAACGCCATTCTTGGACTGGTCCTGCTTTTGAGTTCCTACATCATTTTAGCTGCCATAAATGGTAGCTTGGTGAATTTTGCAACAATAACCCTGCCTACAGCAGATAATGCTTATGGCGCCAAATGTCCCAGTCAGCGTTCAGAATGCGGTAAGCTTATGGATAATGTAAGTGTGGATGAGGCGAATTCCGTATGTAACGCCAATACATGCGGTGGCATCCGCACCGAATGCGCTATAGAACGAAGCTATACCACCAATTCTACAACTGGATACGTAGAGGCCTTCCATGATGTGTATTGTTGCGCTCCTCAAGGAACTTCTTCCGGCGGTGGCGGAGCAATTACACCCACTTGTTCTATATCCAGTTGCACCGCCTGCACTAATCAAGGCAAGGCGGCTTGTGAGGCCGTTGGCTGCGTATGGGAAGGCGGCGCTCAAGGCTTAGTTTTGCCATTCTGCCGTCAGCCTTAAATTCTTATAAATTTAGCAGTACGAAAAACATTGTCGCCAAATCATTTTTCCAAATAGTTGTATCAACCAAACCGTGCATAAGTATTATAACCACCGCGGAAACAACTGCGGCGGTTATTATTTTATCGGATTGGTTGAGGTCAGACTTCAACCGGTTGACTAATTTTTTAAAACGATTAAATATAAGCCACACGAAGCCGATCACGCCCAAAATGCCGGTTTGCAACCATAAAGCTAAAAGCAAATTGTGCGGTTGCGGGACGGCCCATTCAAGATATGGCGAAAAATATTTTTGATACGCCAGATAATATTCTTGGAAATTGCCTGGCCCTATTCCAAAAATATGGTGATCGCGCAATATTGTTAAAGCCGAACGCCATATCATCAAACGCGAGGCCAAAGATGAGCGCTCTGGATCCACGAAAAGAACCTGCGCTTCTTTTGCTACTAAAAACAAAAGCGGCAAAACCAGCACCGCGCTTACTTCAAGCCATAACTTACGCCTATTTTTAAAATAGATGGTGGCAAAGAACCATAAACCAATAGCGGTGGCTGCGATAGCGCCGAAAGATTTGGTTAAAAATAAAGCACTTAAAATAATACTTGCTAAAAAAATATCTGCGAGCGGTAGGCCGGCGAGTGTCATTAAGGTCAAGAACCCCTTGCCGGAACGGCTTATGCGTGTGGAGGGATCCCTTGCAGACATGAGACGGCTTACCGCTTGTGCTATAACCAATGGCACTGCTGGTGCCAAATACATGGCCAGATGGTTTGGGGATAGGTAAAACCCCTTGAGCCGGCCATCATAAGTTAAAAATCCTTCGAATAAAGAGTTGTTGAAATGATTAAGCAAGGCGCCAGCCAAACTAAGCAAAGCGACAAAACTGGCTGAAAAAACATAGGCCCTAATGATTGATGAGCTTGAGAATATTTTTTGTTTTATGGCCGCCTGCAGAGCCAAGGCAAAAATAATGGGCTCGAAAATAAATGCGCGGAAAATAGCTAAGCTCGGCAAACGCAAGGCAGGCTCGCTTGCCAATGCCGAGAGTACCGCGCCAGCTATTATAAAACCGCTTAATGCCAATATTTTTATATCCGCAGTAAAAAACATCTTTTTGTTGCGTAAACAATAAAATGCCCAGCCTATAACTGCGGCAATAATTAAAAGCTCAAGGCCGTTGGTGGGTATTGATAAATTCCTTACGCGCAGAATGTAAAACGGGGTCAAAAAAATAACCGCTGTAAAACCGCGCTCCGGTTTAATGGCGGCGATAAAACCCACCGCAGCAATAGCTACAAAAATAAGTGTTGTGTAAATTGGTTGAGTTATGATGATATCCATTTTACGTGTTAAAAAATCTTGTTTCTTTCTGCTTCACATGCAGCCACATCACCAAGGATAAAATAAACGTCAATAGAACAAGTCCTTGCGGAGAATAAATATTCGTTTCAAATAATCCGTGTGCCAGGTAAAAAATCATGGCGGCTATAGCCGGGTAAATATATTTATTATTTTGCGGGTCTTGCTTCTTCAATAGTATAAAAAAGCTGGATATGAAAATACTGGTCCACAACAACAAACCGAATAGCCCGAGTTCGCTTGCTATTTCCAAATAGGTATTGTGCGCGTTAATAGGGGAGCGACTGGAAACAAATTCGTCTTGCGTCAGAGCATAATTGCCCAAACCTACGCCAAATAAGAGATGTTGCTCAAAAACATCAAACGCGCCCTGCCAAATTAAAAGCCTGGCGTAGTTTGAGCCTTCGCTGGTATCAAAAGAACTCGCCAAACGCGGACCAGCAAGCGGGCCAACTACCATGAGCGCGAGAACCGCTACTATAAAGGTAAGGATTTTGGTTTTTTTGCTAGAGGCGGCTATAGCCGCTCTGGCAAAAATCGTTAGACTTACTGCCGAAATGAGCAATGCCAGGTAGGCACCGCGCGAAAAAGTAAATATAATCGCCGCTGTTATCGCAGCAGAAAAAATAGCATAGGTAGCTTTTTCTTTCCTTTCATTAGAAAAAATGGCTTGACTAACAACAAACGGCCAGGCTAAACCCAAAAATAAGGCAAGAGTATGCGGATCTGGGAAATTCGCTACGGCTCTCAAAATGGTTTTCCCGCCTATATCAACGAACCAACTTGAATTGCTTCTTATTACTTCTGCGGTTGGCATGCCCACGAAAAGAGGCGTTATTTTTTCGGCCAAAAAAACGTTTATAACTTCGGGGTTTATTACGAACTGAAACGTAAATTGGATAACGGCAAAAATGCTCAAAACTGCTGCTGAAAAAGATAACCCTTTTATTAGTTTTTCCTTATTATCGCCTTGGCTTATGGCGCTAAAAAATACCGCGCTTAAGGGGAAAATGGATATCCATAGAACCAGTTTACGAATGCCCAAAAGCGGGTTTTCTGACCACAGAATTGAGAAGCCCGAAAATACCAAAAATGAAACCAGGTATATTGCCGGAAGAGAAAACGGTAAGATTACTTTTTTGTCTATAAGCCCCTTGATAAGCCAGATGGCGGCCAAGAGTGGCGCCAATATTCTTATGACAGGTATATATATTACGTCTACGGCTAAAGCTGGCAAAAAGGGGAGCATGGCAAATAGTAAAAAAATTGCGATAATCATATTTCTATTCGGCTTTACCGAAGAAAAATTTTATTTCTTCGCGGTTGAGTGCACGGAGGACCAACAGGCTCAAGCCATAAATCAAAAAGGATAACGGAATAAAAATGGCCAGCGTATAAATACTCGGCGTACTTTTTGTTGCATCCCGCAAAACAAATATTAAACCGCCCATGATTACAGCGGCCACAAACACTTTGATCACAAATAGTTTTTGCGGCCAAACAACGGTCTTTCTTACCAAAAAAACGAGCCCAGCAACCACAAAAAACTCGGTTAGAAGCGTGGTAATGGAAGTGGCCATATAGCTAAATTTTGGTATAAACAAAAGGTTGGCGGTTACATTGAAAAGCATCGCACCGAAATATACCGGGATGGCTTCTTTTTGTTTACCCAAAGCTATCACGGCAGCTCCTAGGAGGGTGCCGAAGAAAATAAAAAACGTAGCGGCTAGAAGAATTTTAAACGGAGCCGCCGCATCAATAAAAAGTTTTCCGCCAAGAAGTCCTACTATTTCTGGCGCCAGCAGCCATCCGCCAACCAGCATAGGAAGAGCTCCTATAAACAAAATTTTTACCGTGCGCTGGAAGACGGTTTTGAAGCGCTCGGGATTTACAAAGGCCTCTTTTGATAAAATGGGCATGATAAGACCCACCAACATTGAGGGATAAAATATTATATTTTCCAGCAGTTTATAGGCGATATTATATATACCCACATCTTCTGCCGGCTTAAACAAAGACAGTAAAACTGTGTCTAGGCGGAAATAAATTAGTGTGAATATAAGAGCTAAGGCTATCGGGAGGCTTTCTTTTATTATTTCCCCCCATCTATGAATATCTATGGACAAGATGAATTTAACGTGTCTTGTCGCAAACCACCAGGTTAAAACAAAATTGGTAAAAGATGCGAGAGCCAGGGCGTAAAGAAATAGCATGACACTACTATCTTTATTCAGAAATAGGTACACAAAAAGCGCTAACTGGATAAAGCGAGATGTAATTTCTGCGCAGGCTACCTGCCAAATAACCAGATATTTCTGGAAAACACCCATCAAAACCTGGGATGAGGATAAGAAAAAATAAGAAATGGCACCGACAAAAAAACCGTTTTTTATCGCATGGTCATAGGGTATTTGGTGGCCGATTATAATACCGGCTGCCAACGACAAAACAAGAATAGCCATGCGTAGCGACAAAACGTGACCGATAATCTCTTTTTCACTATCGTTTCTTCTGGCTATTTCCCTTATTAAATAAGCGTACAGACCGAAATCGGCTAAAGCGTTGAAAATATACAGGAAGGCCAGGACAGTGGAATATTCTCCAAATTTTTGCGGTCCTAAAACTCTTGTTATTAAAACTATTGAACCGAAAGCAAAAAGGCCGCCGATTACTCGGCCGCCGCCTGCTACAAAAACATTACTGGCTATGGTATTAATTTTTACCATGTGCGCTTGCCCAGCCCCATTTTTTAAAAATTGGGGCTGGGCTTATTTTTTAAGCTGGCTTAATTATGACTTTCCGATATGGCTCTTCGCCAACGGATTCTGTTACAATATCTCCTCTTCCGGCCAGTTCCAGGTGAATAATGCGTCGCTCAAAGGAACTCATGGGTTCTAAACTTTCGGTAGTGCCGCGCAATCTTACTTCGTCTGCAATGGTCCTTGCTTTTTCACGCAAAATAGAGGCTCGTCTTTCTTTGTAGCCGTTTATATCAACAAAAATTCTGGCTGGCTCTGTCGCATTTTTGTTCACAACCAGTCTTATCAAATGCTCAATAGCGTCTAAATTTTCTCCTCCGCGGCCGATAAACTGACCAGCTTCATCATTAATAGATAGAAACACCGAGAACGCAGTTTCGTTGGTGGGAGAAACAGAAACTTCCGCTGGAATACCTCCGGCGTTAAGAAGTTTTTCTATTTTGTTTTTTATATCCAAAGTTAAATCCATATATTTAGCTTAGTCTTTTTCTCCGGTCTTATAAATATTAGGATGGGATTTGTTCTTTGGCAAGCGTTTTGTTGATAAAATATTGCTGTACTATTGAGACTAGAGTTGTGGCCAATAGGTATAATCCCAGACCAGCTGGAAATTTTAGTGCGATAAATACAGTAAAGATGGGAAATATGTACTTGGCTTGTATCGAAATAATCTGATTCATGTCCATTTTGCTATCGCCGCTTTTTGCGGTTTTATTTTGCGTTTTAACCAGCATCATAGCCGACTGCACATACTGCGCGAATCCGGCCGCAATAGCAAGAATGAAAGGCGTGGGGCTTGTTAGCTTTAAGATTCCAAACGCTGTATCATTTATGCTTCCTGGATTAGGTATAAATGAATAAAGATCTTTAAATGATTGGGGGTCAAGACCGTTTTTAAAAACCGCAAAAAGCGCGAATAAAACCGGCAATTGTATTAGTATGGGCACACAACCGGAAAAGGGATTGAATTTTTTTGTCTGATAAAACTCCATCATGGCCTTACTTTGGCGTTCCTTATTATCTTTATGTCTTTCTTGTATCTCTTTGAGCTGCGGCTGTATCTGCGCCATTAACTTTTGCGAATAAGCCGCCTTTTTGGACATGGGATAGAAAAACAACCTGGTCAATATGGTTAAAATAACTATGGCCAAGCCAAAATCCCTAATCGGAGATAAAACATATAAGCCTATTAACGCATTAAATATGGGCTTATATAATATTTCGTGGAATAAATATATTGGATCCATTTTGAAAATCTAAATTACCGGATCATAGCCCCCGCGAGCAAGAGGGTGACAACGCAGAATACGTTTAAAGGACATGAAACCTCCTTTTAATAAACCTTTTTTTGTTATGGCTTCCTGCGCGTATTGAGAGCATGTTGGATAAAATCTGCACGGGAATGGCGCGATAACACCGATAATTTTACTATTGCCCAAGAATTCTCTATACCAAACTATCACGGAAATAATTGTGGTTTTAAAAAAGGTCTCAAAAAAATTAAACATTTGGGTTTTTGTTTGTAATTAGTTTTAGAGCGTGATCTAGATTAGTTCTGGTTTCTTTTTGCTCTCTGGCAGTTCCCATACGCGCTTTAACCAAAACATCAAACCCGCTAACAAATATTTTCTGGTTTTTGGCTATTTCGTCAAACAAAATTCGCCTTGCTCTATTACGCCCGACAGCTCCTTTGATAGATTTGTTCATATTAACATATACGGCAAAGCGGGGATGCGAAAGTTTATTTGCTGCAAAATTAATGTTTATGTTTTTATAGAAAACTTTATTTTTGCTTACAAAGACTTTCTTCAGATCTATTTTGGGAATGCGGTATCTTTTAGCTAACATACTAAATTTGCTAAGCCGTGCTTTTATTTAACTGTGAGTTTAGCTCTTTTTTTGCCTCTTCTTCGGGATATGGTTTTGCGGCCGCCGGGAGTTCGCATTCTTTTACGAAAACCGTGTTTTTTTCTTTTTTTGGATTTTTTGGGAAAGCGTGTCAGCATATTTTAAGTTCCTTTGTTAACAATAAAACTTTTTTATACTACCACGTGTTTTGAGTTGGTCAAACCGGACTAATTTTACTTCTTGTTATAAAACTGGCTTTTTTCTTGCTTTTGATATAACCTTTATTTATAGATAACAGCGCTGGTTTGGTTTTCCATATATTGTCCACAGAGTGTGCACAAAAACAGGCTCTTGAGGGGTTGTCGTGGTTTTCTGCGGATGATCTATAATGGTTTCTGCAAACAAGAATCAATAATTAGTATTATTTTATTTGTATGACCAAAGATGATCTATGGCAGCTTGTGCTAGGAGAATTAGAATTATCTCTTTCAAGGGCTAATTTTATTACCTGGTTCCAAAAAACGGTTCTTTACGACAAAAAAGATGGCTTGGCGGTGGTGAGCGTACCAAATGCCTTTGCCAAAGAATGGCTAGAAACCAAATATAGAAAGCCTATATTAAAATCTTTGCGCACAAAAGATAATGAGATAAGAGATATTCAATTCGTCGTAGGCAAAACTCAACACAGAGAAAACGGGGTATCGCATGCTGCCAAAAATCCAGCCTCTGCTCCCAGCATTCTTTCTCTGCCCCTGCAACATTCTCAAGTTGACCGCGAAACTAATTTGAACCCGCGCTATACTTTTGATGGTTTTGTTATCGGACAATTCAACGAGTTGGCTCACGCGGCAGCAAAAGCAGTGACTGAAAGAACTGGTATGGTTTATAATCCTTTGTTTATTTATGGCGGAGTGGGGCTAGGGAAAACGCATCTTTTACAAGCTGTTGGTAATGCGCTCATGAAAAAACGCGCTGGTTTAAAAATACGGTACATAAGCTGTGAGAAATTCACCAACGATTTTGTTTCCTCGATTAAAAACCGAACTATAGACGAATTTAAAGAAAAATATCGGCAATTAGATGTTTTGATTATAGATGATATTCAATTCATAGCCGGTAAGGAACGGACTCAAGAAGAACTTTTCCACACTTTTAACGCCTTATCAACAGAAAACAAACAAGTGGTTTTCAGCTCAGACAGACCGCCTAAAGCCATTCCCACTCTTGAGGAAAGGCTGAGATCGCGTTTCGAAGGGGGGATGATAGCTGATATAACCCCTCCGGATTTTGAAACACGAATGGCTATTTTGAAAACAAAATCCGTAGAAAGGGGATTATTGCTGTCGGAACAAACCCTTACGGCTATCGCTAACATAATACAAAAAAATATACGCGAGCTTGAAGGAGCCTTAAATAGAGTTGCCATGGTTAAAGGAGTTTCAGCTACTAGTGGACAAGTAGACATATCGCCAAACGAAATACACAAACTTTTGTCCGGTACAATAAAAGTTCAAAAGAAGTGTTCATGGCGTGATGTTATCCGGGTTGTGGCTGATTTTTATGACATAGAAGAGCGCGAGATTCTAGAGAAGAGTCGCCGTCAAGAGGTTGTTCGACCTCGTCAGGTAACCATGTATATCCTAAGAGAAGAACTTAGGAATTCTTATCCTTTTATCGGACGTAAAATCGGCGGCCGTGACCACACTACGGTCATGCATGCCTGCGAAAAGATCGAGGAGGAACGTAGGACGAACGGCCAAATTTTTGATGAAATTAATACTATAAAAGAAAGATTACGTTTACACGAGTAATACAATCTAAAGGAGCTGGTGAAGAACCGGTTATCCGCAAGTTATTCAGAATGTTTTTTTAAATTTCCTTTATATTTTAAACTATTTAATCACTTCCTGTTTAAAGCTGGCTACTAATAATCGTTAGAATTATATAGAAGAACTAATTATGGATATTACGTGTTTACCGGAACATTTTAGGGAGGGTCTTCGTGTTGTTGAACGTATTTGGAATAAACACGCTACTCTACCAATTTTACAAAATATACTAATAAAAACGGAGGATTCTGGATTATCTTTTCAATCAACTAATCTTGAACTAGGGGCTTTTACTATCGTTCCAGCAAAAATCAAAACAAAGGGTAGCGTAGCCGTTCCAGCAAAAATTTTAAGCGACGTTTCCAGTACATTCGCAAACGAACCAATACATCTTTACACAACAAAACAGACCCTTTTTCTGTATATAGAAAACGGTGCACTTAACTTTAAGATTAAACACGAAGACGGGGACGAATTTCCACTTCTTCCGAAAATTAACGAAGAGAACCAAAACGAAATAGAGAAAAGCTCTCTTTTGTCTAATCTACAATCTCTACTGCCACTTATTGCCGTATCTGAATCTAGGCCCGAAATTTCCGGCCTTTTTTTAGATTTTTCTAACGGGAACTTAACACTTGTGGCGACGGACACGTTTAGATTAGGGGAGAGAAAAATTGATATAAATAAGGAGCAGAAAGAGGGCCAGTATATTATACCCCTTCAATGCGCCCAAGAAATAATAAGAATTTTTTCAGCGGTTCAAGAAAGTAAAATAAATTTCTTGTTGGATAAGAACCACATCGAAATTAGAGCTGGAAAAACCAGCCTTGTTTCACGGCTTATAGACGGTAATTATCCTAATTACAAACACATAATTCCCCAAGAAACAAAAACCACTTTCGTTGTTGCTAGAGAAGTTTTTTTAAATCAGGTACGAGCCGCTAATATATTAACCAGTCGTTTAAATGATATCCATTTATCCTTTAAAACCGAAGCAAAAACAATAGAAATCAAAAGTGAAGATCCAAACAAAGGGGTATTGGAAACTAAAGTAGAAACCAAAAGCGCAAAAGGAGAAAGCGTCAACGCGGTGTTTAATTCAAAATATCTGATTGACGGACTAGAAGGTTTTAAAGACGAGAACATCACGTTTTACTTGTGCGGAGAAAACAAACCAGGAATGATAAGACCAGAAAAAGAAGAAAACAAACAACTTTATCTTTTGATGCCGATTAAGCTATAAAATAAAGCTTCGAGAGGTTATTATCATGTTTACGAACATCAAGACCTTACTACCCAGAAGAGTAGAAGCTTTGGGGGTGCGAGAAAAACTAAACGAAAAAAATATTGAAGAGGCGGCTACAAGTATCTTAAAAAAGGAGTTTTCCGAAAATAAAAAAATAAAATATAGCGTAACAATAAAACAGTTCCGAAACCATAAACTCATTATAAGCGCCCCGAATGCGCAGTGGGCGGCGCAAGTCTACCTGTTAAGCGATAAGATAAAAAAAGCGCTAGAGGTGCGCTTTCCAAAAACGCCAGTAAAGGAAATTATAATAACTATTGCAGATAAACAGAAATCGTTGTCTCGCCCACATTCCCGACGCGATCAAAAGCCCTAACAGTGACAAGGTGTTCTTTCTCTTGGAAATCTCCGGGCGTGATATCGTCTTTTTTCCACTGCGGATAAAAACTGCCTTTTAGAGTTGTCCCTAAAGAACTTTCAAAAAGGCGTCCCACAACAGAACCATCTGTTAATACCAAAACTTGGTTTATTCCGAAAGGCGCATCAACCGATATTTCTACCGGCAAACGTTGATAGCTGGCTACAGACGAATTTTCCTTTGGGGTGAGGAAAGATATTTTAGGAGCGCGTTCTTGCGTGTGAGTATCATCGAAATCGTTCGGAGGGGGACCCAAAACGCCCAAAGCGTTTTTATTGGCCGCGACCCAATTTTGTACAGCCGTTTCCCAGTTGTCATATTGAGGATCATCCGATGGTGATTTTGGAGTATTGTCCTGAGGATCGTTTTTGTCAACCCAAAAAAGTATCGAGTGAACCTCACGGAATAAACGCTCTTCAACAAATTCTAGTGGCGTTGCCGATGTGGCTCTTTTCTCAGAAACACGATCTATTCTAACCGGAGTTTCTACAACAAAATTACCATCTAATATTGGTTTGCCGGTGATAATCGGATCTGGCCTGTTAAAAGATTCGGTCGATTTATTTTTTAATGCCTTAGTCATGAAGTCGTTCCATATTGGTGCGGCAACGACAACGCCATCGGCGCCTTTTTTCATAGGCGTGTTGTCATTATTTCCTACCCAAACTCCAGCTACCAAAGATGGGGTATAACCTACCGTCCAACCGTCCCTAAAGTCTTGTGTTGTGCCGGTTTTTGCGGCAACCGGTCTATCGCCAAGTATTAAAGGAGTCGATAATCCAAAAACCAGAGATCGAGCTTGGTTATCGGATAAAATATCAGTAATATTTCTGGCTATTTGTTGATCCAAAACTCTTACTGGGCGAGGCTTATAGTCAAACAACGTATTACCACGATTGTCTTCGATGCGGAGTATAATGGCAGGAGAAGCCTTCATTCCTTCTGTAGCAAAAACACCAAAAGCAGAAGTTTCTTCCAGTAATTTTACTTCTGCTCCGCCCAAAACTAAAGCCAAGCCGTAAGTATCCGCATCGCTTAACGTTGTTATCCCAAGATCCTTAGCCGTTTCTATGCTTTCTGCAATGCCTGCTAGATATAGCGTTTTTACGGACGGTATGTTAAGGGAGTTAGCTAAGGCGGTGCGCATTGTTACAGGTCCACGAAATGCACCGTCATAGTTATCGGGGCGATAGGACGTAGCTCCACTTGCCGCAAATTCCGTAGATACATCGAAAAGTACAGTATTTGGAGTAAAGCCCCGTTTAAAAGCCGAGGCATAAACTATTGGTTTAAAAGAAGAACCAGGTTGTCTAAGTCTTGTCGTAACGTTAACATTGCCATCGTGGGCTAGATCAAAATAATCTCTTGAGCCCACCATCGTCAAAACCTCACCAGATAAAGGATCGATGGCCACAAGCGCCGCATTGGTTGCGCGCCACTGTTTTTCATTCCGGTAAGCATTGCGCGAAACGATCTCCTCGGCTATATCCTGTAGATTAAGATCTATACTGGTTATTACTTTTAATCCTCCTTCCTCCACGACATCCTTACCAAACTGTTTTTCTAGTTGTTCTCGAACCTCAAAAACAAAATGAGGAGCACGTATGTTGTTTTTAGGTGGCAAAAAGGTGGGTTTTTCTGCTAAGGCTACGGCAAGCTCGTCCCGATTTATAACATTTTTATCAGCCATGCGCTTCAATATAAAATCTCTTCTCTCCAACAGCCTTTCTTTGTTAGATCCCCAAGGAGAGTAATAGGTAGGTGCTTTTGGCAGAGCGGCTATTATGGCGCTGTCGCTTATAGACAAATCGTTTACCTTCTTGCCCAAGTATACCTCGCTGGCCGCTTCAACCCCGTAGACATTTGAACCAAATGGTATCTGATTCAAATAAAAATCCAAAATTTCATCTTTAGAATATCTAGCTTCTATTTCAAACGATAAAATTATCTCTTTAATTTTTCTGCCAAACGTTTTTTCAGGAGTTAGAATCGCGTTACGTATCAGCTGTTGGGTGATGGTTGAACCACCCTGTTGAATGTCTTGGTTAGTCAAATTTTTAATAAAAGACCGACCTATTCCTTGAATATCTATGCCTATATGGCTGTAAAATTGGTCATCTTCTGTAACTACAAACGCCTGCTGTACAAAAATAGGTATTTGATCCAGCGGCACAACGGTCCTTTTTTCGTTTCCGTGAACGTCATAAAGAAGCACCGTTCCCGTGCGATCATAAATTTTAGTGGATTCGCTAACACGCCTCGAAGCAAAAGCTTCGGGCGGAGGAAGGTTTCTCGCTGCCCATATAAAAATACCACCAGTTATAATGAGGACAAAAATCAATAATAAAACTGACCCTCTAACCAAAAGCGCGGCCCTTCTCCATAAAAACAATAAAGCCCTGCGCGAACTTTTAAGATAAACCGTTTTTCTCATAACGCACCGCCAAGCCCACTAAGGTTTAAATCTAGACATATTAATATTATACTCAGCCAGTCAAAAAGCAAAATTTAACAAGTCCCACCAGGCCAAGCACACACCGCCGCAATGTTATTAATGTGTTAATATTATGTATATATGACCAAAAATATCACGGGAAAAAAACAGCAGGATATTTTGAAGAGGGGAGTAGTAAAACTGATCAAAGAGGATGAGATAGAAAAGAATATTCTTTCTGGCAGACCACTGCGCATAAAACACGGTATTGATCCGACCGGCAACCAACTTCATCTTGGTTATGCAGTTATATACCGTAAACTGAAAGCCTTGCAGGATCTAGGCCACACGATAGTTTTCCTTGTGGGCGATTTTACCGCGCGCTTCGGGGATCCGACCGGCAGGATGGAATCACGCGGCATGCGAAACGCCGCCGAAGTTAGAAAACTTGCAGATTCATATGTTGAGCAGATTTCACGAATTCTCGATCCAGAAAAACTAGAAGTGCATTTCAATAGCGAATGGTACGATACGATGAAGCTTGAAGAACTTTTTTCTATTCTTGCTAATTTCACTACAGCGCAGATATTAGAACGAGACATGTTCCAAGAAAGGATAAAAAAAGGCAAGGAGGTGGCGCTACACGAGCTTTTATATCCGATCCTGCAGGGGTATGATTCTGTAATGCTTAAATCAGACCTGACCGTGATTGGTTCAGACCAGATTTTCAATGAATTAGCCGGAAGACACCTGCAAAAAATTTACAACCAAGAACCGCAAGGTATTATCGCTCTCGAGGTTCTTCCTGGAACAGACGGCAAGAAAAAAATGTCGCAATCGTTAGGCAACACGATAGGATTAAGCGAGGCGGCACAGGAACAATTCGGTAAAATAATGTCTATCCCTGACGATGTGATATCTACGTATTTTACCTTGCTGACGGATAGACCGCAGGAGGAAATAGATGGAGCTAGCGCCGCAATGAAGACTAAAAAAATAAATCCTCGTGACGAAAAAGAATTATTGGCACATACCATAGTTGAATGGATATGGGGTCAAGAAGAAGCAGAAAAGTCTAAAGACGAATTCATACGAGTAAACAAAGAAAAAAAGATACCAACAAGAACCCCTGAAAAAATTGGCCCAGAAGATCAGGGGAAGACTTTTGATTTACCGCATTTTCTTTCTGTCAGCGGAGCCACGGCAACAACAAGTGCAGCAAGGCGTCTCATTTCCCAGCGTGCGGTTTATATAGACGGAGAGCTCGCTACAGATAATCCTTACCCCCAAGTTGATATTACAAAAGAACATATTGTGAAGTACGGGAAAAAAGCCTATAAAATAAAGCCTAGATCTAGCCAAAAATAACTTGACACCGCCTCTTGCCTGTTTATAATGGCGTTGACCCCGTTAGAAATTTACAGAAATTAAGGATTTTGGCCGCGAACACTTTTTGGCCTTTGCAAAAAACAAGAAGGAGTTAGAAAAGGCCGCGACCTTTTCTAACCGGAAAAGTTACCGTAAATTTCTAACGAGGCTGATCTTATCAAAACATCATTAAACTTTTGTTTTGAGGGGAGGTGAGCAGTATGTTTGAAGAAATTTTTAATCAAAATACAATCATCAACGCTCCAGAAGACGATGATTTGGGAGATTTGGCCGTAGACGACGCCGATTCTACGGAAGAGGATTCGGAAGATGAAGATCTGTCCGACGAAGAGGATCTAGAATCAGATGGCGGAGACGAATAACCCAAACCGTAGAATTATTTGTTTAACTAAAATAAAAACCGCGCTTTTGGCGCGGCTTTTTATGTTTATAAACGTATTTTGTTGCGGTTAAAAGCCGCACACACAGCTATGGCCAAGGCATCAGCCGCATCATCGGGTTTGGGGATATTACGCATACCCAAAAATTTTTTAACCATTACACCCACCCTTTCCTTGCCAGCTTTTCCGGAAAAGGCGATAAATTGTTTAACCTGAAGCGGTGTCATTTCTAACACCTCTCCGTGTCCGTGGGCGACCGCCATAATTACGCCGCGCGCCTGTGCAACCGCTACAGCAGTTTTTCGGTTTTTAGCGAAAAAAATCTCCTCGACAATAACTAAGTCCGGAGAAGATTTATCAAGAATAATACTAAGCTCTAAAGCAATCGTATTTAATCTTTCGGCGGACCCGAGATTTTTGGAGGTTTGTATGGTGCCAAAATCAAGACACTTTAATTTATGATCGGCAACTTCAATAAGACCCCACCCTGTCGTAGCTATTCCAGGATCAATGCCAAGTATGCGCATACCCAGTATATCAACTTCGACAATTAGACTCGGCTAATTTTATGAAATTGATTTGATTAGATAACTTCCAGTTTTATAACCTCAACGGTTGTTTGTGATTCGATGAAATCGGATCAGTCGAAGTTGTATGACTGGGCATATTAATTATTCCTTCATATTAGAATATATCTCTTGTACATCATCGTGTTCATCCAGGGCCTCAAAAAGCCTTTCCAAGGGTTTTTTATCGTCTTCGGCCACAACAACACGGTTCTTCGGTACCCACTCTGTAGAAACAACGTCTATTTCAATATTGTAATCATACAAAGTTTTTTTCACCGCCTCCATGTTTTCGACCGGCACCATTATATTTAGTCCGTTGACGGCTTCCATAATATCTTCTGCGCCAGCAGATATGATATCTAAATATAAGGCTTCCTTTTTTGCGCTTGCGGCTTCTGGCAAAGAAGTTCGGATAATTCCACTACGGGAAAACATCCAATTTACAGAACCCTCTCCAGCCATTTTGCCTCCGTGATCGGCTAAAATACGCTTTATTTCAGCGGCGGTCCTGTTTCGGTTATCCGATATCCCCTCGATAATAAGCGCAACGCCGCCAGGCCCATACGCATCGTATGTAAAACTTTCAAGCGCTGTTCCGTCAGTAGCGCCGTTGCCGCGTTCTATAGCCCTGGTAACATTGTCTTTAGGCATGTTGAACTTTCGTGCCTTCTCCATCTCCATGCGGAGCCTGGCGTTTTTATCTGGGTCTGCACCGTCTTTTGCGGCAATGGAAATTGCGCGAGCAAGCTTGCTGAAAATTTGACCGCGTTTTTTATCCTGCGATTCTTTCTGATGTTTGATTGTCGACCACTTTGAATGTCCCGACACAAAAGTAATATTAATAATTATTTTTATTATACTCTAAAATTAAGGCCTGAAGCGTCTTAACATAAATATAATCAAACCGCCAAGTGAGCCCAGCAGCCCTGCGCCAAAAAATACAGCAATTTCTTTGGGCCAAGAATTTGATTGTCCGGAAATAGCCCCGTCAGTAGCAGAAGCGGTATGCGGAGCGTGAATACCATCATCGGTGTCAGGAGGTTTGGCATAGTCCACAATTTTTATGCTGTTGTCTTGGAGGGGCGTCGCGTACACAGTAGGATTCTCTTGCCATGCCCCAGCCGCATTTAACATAAGGGTTTTGCCGTTTCCGTCGGCGCCCCCGGTTGAAGTATAGTATGCACTTGTAGCTACTGTGCCATCTGGTAAGGTTAAACTTATTGCATCCGATGAATTCTTTAGACGTAATACCGTATCCAGGACTGTATCCGAAAAACTAGGATGGTCTTTGAGAAACAAATCAGCCTTATCGGCCAAAACCGCAAATTGTCCCGCATTAATAACTATTGATCCCTGTCCTCCGTTGATAGGTGGGGAATTAATACCATGGGAACCACTGCTGTCTACGAATTTCCAGTCCGTTAAATCTAAAGATACGTTGCTCGTATTAAATATTTTTATCCATTCACGTCCGGTATCTGCCCCGGGTAAATCATACATTATTTCAGTTATAACAATACCACTATTGCCTAGGGCATAAAGCGGAAACACAACCAAAAGAAAAATTAAAATAAGCGTAGACTTACGCATACCAGGTAGTAGAAACGCAGCCACAGTCTTGTAAGAAAAACCGCTTTTAAAAACGAAAGCAAAATCGGCGCGGGCCATTCTTATTTGGTCGCAGGGTTAACCGGTCTGCTCAAAAGATGTTCTTGAGCAACTGCGTGGCGATGTTCTTGCATTATCAATTCTTTCAGTTTTTCTGGATAGCGTACCTCTGTAAACACAAATTCTGGTATTTCTGCTGCGCTTTGTATGCGTATATTTCCATAGTTAAGCGTCGTGGGCAAAAAACCTCGTATGGTTATGGTAATGTCTTGAACGCGCGAAAGACGTATTTCGGAAACTACCCGGTTAAAAAGACTCCTTTGCTCAATATGAATTATACGTTCATTAGTTAAAATAAATATATCAAGATAGTAATTAAGTAGCGACAAAAATAACCAAATCCACGCCGCCCACATCCAAAATATCGCCACCAGCAGCATCACCCCAAGAAACGGCTGATTTATGCTAATTGGAAGAAGAACGCCGATTGAGGGCAATACTATAAGAGGCATAGTCATCAAGCCAATGGCAGAACCATATATGGGCGCAAAGGCAAACCATACTTTTCTGTTTACGGATAAGATTTTTTCGCCTTCGTGAAGAGATATCATACAGGTTATATTCCCCCTACGATTTGTTCAAGCAAGTTCCAAGGTACCGTAATAAAAATCACCAGAGCCGTACCGAAAAACACAATACAACTAAGCATCAAAATCATGCTCAAAAGCTTGGATTTGTCTCCCTGCACGCCATAGCGCCAAAAATGTAATGCTATGATAATAGCGGCTAAAGACAGGATTGCGGAAAAGAGAATAAAGATAAAAAATGCACCAATTGTCATATAGTTTACAGCATAGATTCGTTGTTGTGGTCTCGGGCATCATCTATTTTTTTAGGAAAATTAACACCCAAATGCCTATAAGCGGCTTTGGTAGCCGCTCTGCCGCGAGGCGTGCGCGTTAAGAAACCTATTCTTAAAAGATAAGGCTCAAAGACTTCTAAAATAGTCTCTTCTTCTTCAGAAGAAGAAGCTGCTATGGCTTGTATTCCGGCAGGTCCACCATTGAAATGTTCTATTAAAACACGTAAAATCTTCCGATCGGAAGATTCAAGACCAACCTCGTCTATTTCCAGCATTTTCAAAGCCCGGGAGACAATTTGTTCATCTATGATATTGTGTTTCTCAACTTGGGCCAGATCACGACAGCGTTTCAGTAAGCGATTGGCAACGCGAGGCGTTGAACGCGAAGAGACGGCTAATTTCTTGCTCGCTTCTGGCGTCAGCGACACGCCAAGAATTTTCGCCGAACGGTTTAAAATCTCTTCTATTTCCTGTTCGGAATAAAACTCTAAACGGAAAGTAGAGCCAAAGCGTGAACGCAGGGGAGAGGATAGAAGACCGATACGCGTTGTCGCTGCAATCAAAGTAAACGGCGGTAATGGCAACTGTATAGTTCTGGCTCCGCCGCCTTTACCAAGCACAATATCAAGTGACCGTGACTCCATAGCTGGGTAAAGTATCTCTTCAATTAGTTTTGAGAGACGATGTACTTCATCTATAAAAAGCACGTCTCCAGCTTCTAGATTCGTTAGTATCGCGGCAAGATCACCCACTTTTTCTATAGCCGGTCCAGAGGTTACTCTTAAACTGGAGCGCATTTCCTTAGCGATAAGATACGCCAAAGTTGTTTTGCCGATACCGGCCGGGCCGTGAATTAAAACATGTTCTAGGGGCTCGCGTCTTATTTGAGCAGCGCCGATAGCTACCGAAAGATTATCTTTCGTTTTTTGTTGGCCTATATACTCCACAAAAGTCTGCGGGCGGAGGGTTTGGGCCAAAAAATCCTCTTCTTTTTCAACGGGTTGTCCGTCTGGGGGTAAGGGCATAAAGCGCTTGACAAATTATAATTATTCTGATATACTATAAATACCACAAATAGTTTGAGTTACGAGCTGCTGGAAGCCCGTACCTACTAAATACTGCACGCGTAGTCGGTATTTAGTAGGTACGGGTTAGGGGTTTTCTTTTGTCGGGTTGCTTGGTTTCGTACTGAGTTTCTCCACGGGAACACTCTTTACTCTTGGGTTCCCAAGCCTAGAGTTTTGCGCCGGCAGCTCTTATCTCAACCTATAGGGCCAGTTATTCTCTCGATTTCCTCTAAGGTTGTTACGCCGTCGAGGATTTTTAATATGCCATCTTGTTGCATCGGCACCATGCCACGCTCTTGGGCCTTGAGATGTATATCATAAACGCCAGGGTTTTTGGCTATAAAAGCCTTCATGGTTTCATCAAGTAAAAAAAGTTCAAAAATTCCCACTCGTCCCTTATAACCCGTGCCGTTGCAGTCTTTACAACCCTTGGCCTTGAATATTTTCAAATGCTCATTAATTTCTACGGTTACCAGGCCTTTGGGCACATTGGCGAGAGCGACCTTTACACTTTTTAGTTCTTGGGACGAGATCTTCTCTGCGGAAGCGCAAGTTTTGCATATTTTTCGTATTAACCTTTGCGCCATTGTTAGGTTAAGAGCCGGAGCTATATTTTCTGGATTTACTCCTAATTCTACAAGGCGCGGGATGGCGCCGGCGGCATCATTGCTATGTAGTGTCGAAAATACAAGATGCCCGGTTAGTGCTGCCTGAACTGCTATTTCAGCGGTTTCTTTGTCGCGTATTTCTCCAACCAGAATAACATCTGGATCCTGTCTGACAATGGAGCGCAGGCCATTTGCAAAATCATAACCATCTTCCGGAGCAACCTGGGTTTGTTCAACTCCGGTTAGGTGGTATTCTATTGGATCTTCAATGGTTATAATTTTTATTTGTTCCGAGGATATTGATTTAACGAACGCTGCCAAAGCTGTTGTTTTCCCGGAACCGGTTGGACCGCTGGTCAAAATCATGCCGTTGGGACGCTTCAATTCTTTGTTTAAAACCAAGAGCAGATCTTTACGGAGTCCTAGTTTGTTAATCGAAACGAGTTTGGTTGGGTTTAAAAGCCTCATGACAACATATTCGCCCCTTTCCCCAGGCAAGGTTGACGTTCTTATTTCAACCTCATTGTCAGCAGCGTTAATGGAAAATCTACCGTCTTGTCCTTTGTCAGTAATATTAAGTTTTAAACCAGACAGCAGCTTTATTCTTTCAAGAAGAAAATGATAGGCCGCGGGTAATATACCAAACAAATCATAAAGAATGCCATCTATGCGTAGTCTAATTATTGCTTCGGCGTCACGAGGCTCAATATGTATATCCGAAGCATCAACTTTCATTGCTCCGGCCAAAATTAACTCTAACAGTTTAGAAGTATCTTTGGGCGAAACCTGATTGATTTTATTGCGCAAGGTTTCCGTATCCGTAATCGAAGATAGAAATTCTTTAATCAGGTCAGAGGAAACCGTAACTTCGCCGGTTATATTTGTCTTTAAATAAGCAAAACGTTCAAAAAATGAAACAGCATGCTCAAAGCTAAATGGAGATACAACTACAACCGACGGCCTCCAAGATTCTTTGCGTAGCTTTTCCAGCAAGTTTTTAACCTCGAACGAAGAAGGATTTTTTACCGCCACGGTTAAAACGCTATCTTTCCTTGAGATTATTACTGCGCCGGCGTTTTCAGCCTCTTCTTTAGAGAGTATGGTTAAGGCGGTTCCATCAACGGGCGTTAAGGTTAAATCCTTATAAGGCAACCCACCTTGAGACGCTATCGTTTGGGCTAAATGCTCCTCCTCCTGACGCCGTAACTTATGTATTTTCTGCTCGCGCGCGCGACTTAAATCATCTTGTTGGTATTCATTCACCATCTATTCTATATTAAGCCCCCCAGCCCTTTATCTCAAGGTATTTGTGTATTTGGCGCAATGCAGGCAGTATACTATATAAATAACATGCGTATTGTTTCAAAAAGTGAAATCAAAACCCGCGCAATAGGAAAACGCGTCGCCCAAAAGTTGATCAAACGCACGGAGACAAAAAATGCAACGGTAGTATGCCTGCGCGGCAATCTTGGTTCAGGTAAAACAATCTTTGCTCAAGGGTTTGGTCGCGGCTTGGGGATAACGGGTCGCATACAGAGCCCAACGTTCGTTTTGATGCGTAGATATAGAATAAAACCGCGGGCTAAAAAAACTTTTGCATTTTTTTATCATTTAGATTTATATAGAATTCATAATTCAAAAGAAATTAAATATCTGGACCTTAAAGATATATTTAATGATGCCAGCGCTGTAATTTTAATAGAATGGGCTGAGAAAATTAGTAGGAGTCTACCTAGCCAAGCAGTAAATATAAATTTTGAACACGTCAGAAAATCAAGCGCCAGGATTATAACAATCGATGGCATTGATAAGTAACAGTATTTTATGCCTAATAAAAAACAAGTTTTGATTATTGATATAAGCGCGCTTTTCCATCGAGCTTGGCATGCGCTGCCACCGTTGACAACACCATCTGGCGAGCCCATAAGCGCTATTTACGGATTAGCCAATCTTTTGCTACGCGTGCTTGCCGAGATTAAGCCAGATTACGCCCTGGCCGCTCTTGATACGCCGGTAAAGACATTTAGACACGAAATATTCCCAGAATACAAAGCTACTCGTCCCGAGCCGCCCGACGATCTTAAAAAACAGTTTTCAAAAATAACCGATTTGCTATTTGCATTGAAAATTCCGATGTTGAGCGCCGAAGGTTTTGAAGCCGATGACGTAATTGGTACTGTTGCCGCCAGTCTATATAGAGACTATCCAGATTTAAATATTCTTATTCTAAGCAGCGATCGTGACGTATGGCAGTTGATAAACGATCGCACCGCGGTTTTGGCGTTGAAGAAAGGAGTTTCGGAGCTCCAGCGTGTTCAGGCGCAAGACGCTTTGAATAGATTTGGTGCAATTCCTGAACGCATACCAGATTTCAAGGCTTTGGCCGGCGATTCATCAGACAATATTGCTGGAATCCGAGGGTTGGGTGATAAAAGCGCCCATTCTTTACTGTCAAATTTCGGTTCACTTGAAGGCTTATATGACGCCATGGATAAAGGTGAGGATAAGAGGATCAGATTACTGAAACGTTTTAAAGATGCCCTGCTAAACAACAAAAGTAAAATTTTAACCGCAAGAACCCTTGCTACCATAAGAAAAGACGCGCCCGTAGTTTTTTCTCTTGACTATCTGGCGTGGAAAGAGCCAGAAATCGCCGCGGCCAAAGACCTGTTCACGAGATGGGGGTTTCTTACGCTTATAAAAAGGCTTCAAGACAACAATAATAAGAATACACAGAGCGGTCACAATAAAAAAGAAATACTAGAGATGATTGAAAATGCTGAAGCGGCAGGAATTTTTTCAAGTACAATATCAAAATTGGAGCGTGACCTCGTGCCAATTTTTGATCGTATGACCCAAAAAGGTATTTTAATAGATCCAGAATATCTAAGAAAAATCTCCAAAGAATTCAAGAAGAAAAAGAAAGATATTGAAATAGAATTGTTCGAATTAGCCAAAAAAGAATTTAACCCCGCATCAAGCGATCAGGTTAGAAATATCCTGGTCGGTATGCTCGGAAACCAGGCGCGAATATTGCGTAAAACCACAGGCGGCAAATCGTCCACAGCCTTCCGTGAGTTAAAACGCCTAGAGACCAGGTATCCATTCGTGGAAAAGATACTGGCATGGCGAGAAATCGCAAAATTATTATCAACTTATATAGATGCCTTACCTAAGACCATATCTCCTGCAGACGGCAGGATACACAGCACCTTTTTACAGTTGGGCACATCTTCCGGCAGGATAAGTTCCATGAAACCAAATTTGCAGAATATTCCTATAAAATCGGAATACGGTCGTGCCGTACGTAAGGCTTTTATAGCGCCAAAAGGACGTTTTTTATTATCCGCTGACTACTCACAAATAGAACTTAGGGTTATAGCGCATCTCTCCGGAGACCGCACAATGATTGATACCTTTCTTCTAGGCCAAGATATCCACGTACTGACCGCATCAAAAATATTCCATGTGAAAATCGAAAACGTAACACCAGATATGCGGAGTAGAGCTAAAACGTTGAATTTCGGAATTCTTTACGGCATGGGTTCCAAAAGGCTTGCAGAAGAAACGGATATGAACCATGACGAAGCCCGGGATTTTATAGCCGAATACTTCGGTCAATTTCCGGATGTAGCCACTTGGATACAAAACACCAAAAATAAAGCTCGGGAACTGGGTTTTGCTGAGACAATGTTTGGGCGCAAGCGGTTTATACCAGAAGCCTTGTCGCCTAACCCCGTCATGCGCGCGCAAGGGGAGAGGGCCGCAGTAAATATGCCCATTCAGGGCACGGCTGCCGACATTATGAAATTTGCCCTTTTGGAATGTACAAGGACGCTTGAAGAAAACGAAAATTCTGGGGACATGCTGCTCCAAGTTCACGATGAGATTTTGTTTGAAATTAACCAGGATTCATTGGATTACTTGGCGCCCAAAATAATAAAGGCAATGACAGAAGCAGTTAAACTGAAAGCGCCGCTTGAAGTATCGGTTTCGTATGGGTCAAGCTGGGGAGACATGCTATTATGGAAGAAATAGTTAGTTTATGAACGAACAACTAGCGAAATATCCAGAACCAAAAACGCACAGCAAAAAATTCAGGTTTTCAATAGCGGGAAAGATATTGGCTACCGTGACGGTTTTTGGCGTACTGCCACTTATTTTTGCCCTGCTTTTCTCAATACAAGCATACGAGGCTGCTTTCCGAGCAATCATTTTTTCAGGTGTCGTGTTGGTAGGGCATTCGGTCCAAGACGATTTGGATAAAGTCCTGGAGCTCGTAGGACTGATAACTTTAGCTGTTTTTCTGGCGTCATCCAGTTTAATACTAATTGCCTATTTAATAAGCACCTCTTTTATCAAGCCCATACTTGATTTGCGTAAGGCTTTTGGAGATTTATCAGCAGGAAAAAGAAACGTAAGGGTTCCGGTAAGGAATCACGACGAATTCGGCGATCTGGCACAGCACTTTAATGAAATGTCAGAATATATAGATAAGGCTAATGAGCAAGAAGAAAAAATGAATAAGCTCAAATCGGAATTTATTTCTATAGCCGCACACCAGCTCCGAGCCCCTCTTTCTGGAATAAAATGGACCTTCAGGATGCTCTTGGATGAGGATTGGGGGGCTATGACTTCCGAACAGAAGCAAGCCATAGAACGTGCCTCGACCGCGAACGAAAGATTGATTGCTTTAGTTAATGAACTTCTGGATGTTTCTCGAATTGAGGAAGGCAGGATAGGCTACAACTTTAAGAGCGCATACATAGAAAAAATCATTGAGTCGGTTAAGGAAGAATTTTATTTGATAGCTCTAGGCAAGAACATTAAACTAGAGTTTATTCACTCGCCCGCACCCATTCCTCTAATTGCCATAGATGAAGAAAGAATTGGGTTGGCAATTAATAATCTTCTGTCTAACGCCATAAATTATACTTTGGCCGGCGGGAAAATCACGATTAAAAGCGAGGCCTTAGAAGAAGAAATTCGAGTTTCAATAACCGATACTGGCGTGGGCATACCCAAAGACGAGATCAAAAAATTATTCGTTAAATTTTTCAGAGCTTCAAACGTTATTCGCATGCAAAGTTCCGGGACCGGACTGGGACTTTTCATAGTTAAAAATATAATAGAGCGACACGGCGGTAAAATATGGGCGGAATCGCAAGAAGGTCATGGGTCGGTGTTTACTTTCACTATCCCCTTTAAACAAAAAGACAGCGGTTTCGTTCCCGAAATAGAATAGCCTACCCCAAATTTATTTGCAGAGTTTGCTGCGATTATAGAATTGTTGTATAATGAAAAAAGCGTTATAATTCACTTAAAATAAAATCTTATGGCCAATGAACAACCAACTAACGCAAACGACAACGCTACTATAGCTAAAGTCTTGCTAATAGAAGATGACCGTTTTTTACGCGAATTGATAGCCCAGAAACTTGAGAAAGAAAAATTTGATGTCATGCAGACAGTTGATGGCGAAAGCGGATTACGCAAGTTATCCGAACAGAAACCGGACATTGTTCTACTTGATCTAATTCTCCCCGGCATGAGCGGTTTTGAGGTCTTGAAAAAAATAAGAGAAATGCCAGACAGCCAAACCATTCCCGTGGTCATACTTTCAAACCTGGGGCAGCGTGAAGATGTTGAAAAAGGTTTAAGCTTGGGGGCAACGGATTTTCTAATTAAGGCTCACTTTACTCCTGGAGAAATAATAACAAAAATCAAGAATGTTTTGAGCACGAAGCGTTAGTTTTAAGCAAACTATTTTTTCTTGTTAAAATAGATAAGATCCTCGGTCGAGCAAGATCGAGGATATTTAATAGCCACCCCATTACATTATGGCAAAGCGGATCAAAAAGTCAGCACCACTGTTTTTGATAGCCATTTTGACAATTGGCCTTACGGCTGTTTATTTATATATAATGCTTTCGAATACTGAACGCAATGTAATTTTTGAGAATACTCTACTAAATAGACATAATAGTTTAGAACAAACGTATGGCGTAGCAGCGTCTGCGGGGCAGACAATAGGAGAAGTTAAAAATGATTCCCTGGTCGGAGACTACTGTCCAGACGGTTTAGATAAGAATAAAAATCTTTTGAGGCCAATTGGCGTTATGCTGGCGGGTGATGCCGTGACCAGGCCCCTATCCGGTATAGGCCAAGCCGATGTGGTTATAGAAATGCCAGTAATCACCAGGGGCATTAATAGGTTTTTGGCTTTATTCCAATGTACCGATGCTAAAGAAATAGGATCTGTTAGGAGCGCCAGGGATGATTTTATTCCTCTAGCAGCGGCTTTTGATGCTGTTTTCGCTCATTGGGGCGGGTCGCATTTCGCACTTGATGAATTGAAGAAAAAAATTATAGATAATCTGGACGCACTCCAAAATCGATTTGGCGCTTATTACAGGAAAAAGGGCATTGCAGCGCCCAACAATGGATTTTCAAACCTCCAGCGCCTTCGCGACGCATCTCAGCGTGCCAGCTTTCGGGTTCTACAAAATCCAGGTTATGGTTATAAAAGGATCAATAAAGATCAAACGGAACTTGCAGAACAGTGGTTTAACCTAGATATTAAATACCCCGGAACATTTGCAGTGAGATGGGTTTTTGATCCTGACAAAAAAACCTTTCTTCGTTTCAGAGGCGGAACAAAAGAGGTAGATAAAAATACTGGTTTGCAGGTGGCGTCCCCAAACGTAATTATTATCAAGACCACGTCACGACAAATTGAAGGGCAGTATAATGATGTCAAGGTGACCGGAAGGGGAGAGGCTATTATTTATCGCACGGGAAAGGAGATTAAAGCGACCTGGGATAAAGACATCAATAATTTATCCGCCCGTCTGTTGTTCCTGGACGAGCAGGGTCAAGAAATACCTTTGGTTCCAGGTAAAATATGGCTGGAGTACATCGATCAAAAAACAAACATCTCCTATACGCCGGTATCTTAATTGCTAATCTAATATGATTTATCTTTTATACGGTGAAGATACATTTCGTAGCCTGACAAGGGTTAATGAAATAATATCGCGCGCCCGCAGTCTCTATAAAGAGCAGTTGAATCTTCGGCGTATTGATGCGGGCGAGGACAATATACGCGTTATTGAGCACGAGCTTGAGACGCCGTCATTATTTACACCGTTCCGTTTAATTGTTGTAAATAATGCCAGCAACGAGAAGAATATTTATGAATATTTAGAAAGTTTAATCGGCAAATTCAAACTGGATAAGTCTACGGATAATATCGTCGTTTTCCATGAAGGAAAGCTCGAGAACAAAAGTCAGCTTCCAGCGCTTTTAAAAACACACGGTAAGGTTCAGGAATTTGCCTTTTTGAAGCGGGATAAAATAACACTGTGGATCAAAAAGTTTTTTGCCGCTCGCGGCATAAAAATTACCCCTGAAGCTTTGGTTTTTTTAATCAACACGATCGGACCAGATTTATGGATGCTAAGCAACGAGTGCCATAAGTTGGCTTCTTGGAGCGGTGCAAATAAAGAAACAATTACCTTGAGTATAGTTGAAGAAATAACTCCGGCTAGCATAGATTCCGGTGTTTTTCCGTTCGTAGATTACTTCTTGGGGAAAAACAAACAGCGCGCTTTATATGAACTCGAAATGCTGGCGGCAAAAGGCGAAGACGTAAACGGCCTTTTTTATTTACTGGTTAAACAGTTTGAATATCTTGCACAGCTTTTCGCATTGAATCAAGCAGGAAGATTGCCCTTAAACACCGCAAAAATATTGGGAGCGCATCCATACGTAGTCAATAAACTCTCCGCGCAACTTAAAAGATGGCCGCAAGCAGAAATTGGGGCGGTTTTTGAGCGCTTGGCTAATTATGATTTAGCTATAAAAACAGGCGCGTTTGACGCGCGCCTGGCCTTAACACTGCTAGTGGCGGCAACTTAAACTACCTGCGGTTTATCAATTTGGCCAGCCGTGATTTTTTTCGTGCGGCTGTATTTTTTTCGATAACGCCTTTTTTGGCCGCCTTGTCCAAAACCTTATAAGCCCTGGGCAGATATTGCAAGGCTTCTTGACGTTTGCCGGTTTTAACCAGCTTTTTGATTTGTTTTTCGGCAGAATCTACGGCGCGTTTGTTTTTTTGGTTTGCTTGCCGGCGTTTGGTTGATTGCCTAAGCGCCTTTTTTGCTGATGTGGTTACGGGCATAAGTTTAACTAAAAAATTTGGGGTTTGTTGTTACGGCCACCTTTTATCTTAGGATAGCTTATCAGTTTTAATAAAAATGGCAACCCCGCATTTAATTCGGTTGATTAAATGAAATCCCAGTAAGCTAAAATGCGCTCATTCTGAGCGCATTTATGCACATTTATTTAAAACAGCACCATTAATTTGGGAAGAAGACTATTTGTAGTATAACCACAACGGAAATAATTATAATTTGAGATGCCAAATAGTGAGGTAGTTATTTGTGGCCACCAACCCAAAGACTATTGCCAAGGCAGCTAGAGGGAGCAAAGACGATCCCACATATAGATTTATGAAAACAAGCGGTATCAAAAACGATTTCAAGAATAGCGATCCGCCAACCGGCCCCAACTTGTTGATTAGTACACGCGCTACTGGATTGCCTTCGATTTCGCTTGAACCGAATCTTTTTACACCAAGCACAGTACTATGAACATCAAGAACACTGGTGGATATCAACAAGACAACAATAAATTCTGCAGGCATGCCGCCGAGATTCCAGTCTGTAACCAAGTACAGAACTACCATAATAACAAGATCTAGTACGACCAGTGCGAACACGGCCCAATTTCTTCCACTGACTCAGTTCGTGTATGGCTGTGCAGCAACGAACAGTTGCTATTTTTATAGCATATTACTATTTTATTGTCAACCTTTTGATCAGATCGCGTACTCGCGCCGCTTCTTCAAAGCGGAGGTTTTTAGAATGCTCGGCCATTTCTTTTTTAAGTTGTTCTATAATTAGCGGATCACCGCGCCACGAAGAATCTATTTTTTCAAATTCTTTTTCGCCATCATTTTTATCCGTCAACCCAGATTTTACCAACGGTTTTTCTATAGAGCGGGGGATTATATGATGGCTTTTGTTGTACTCATTCTGTAGCTGCCGCCTGCGTTTGGTTTCATGAATAGCATCGCGCATCGACTGCGTGATGTTATCGGCATACATAATGATATGGCCGTCCACGTTCCGAGATGCTCGGCCAATCATTTGTATCAACGTTGGATAATTGCGCAAAAAACCTTCTTTATCCGCGTCCAGTATGGCCACCAAAGAAACCTCTGGTAAATCCAGTCCCTCGCGGAGTAGATTTATGCCTACAATGGCGTCAACTTCTCCAGACCGCAGATTGGCTAATCGTGCCGGACGCTCAAGAGTTTTCACCTCCGAATGCAGCCAATCAACTTTTATACCCCCTTCGGTCATAAATGCCGCAAGTTCTTCCGACAAGCGTTTGGTAATAGTAAGGACCAGTGTGCGTTGGTTTTTTTCTGATCTTTTTTTTATTTCTTTTAATAAATCTTCAATTTGACCCCGTGTCGGTCTTATTTCTATTGCCGGGTCCAAGAGGCCGGTGGGGCGTATTATTTGCTCTATGACTCCATGTTTTGTTTTGGCTACATTATTTCCACCCCCGCTTTCTGGTATAAACTCTGATTTTTCAAGCTCATAATTTCCTGGAGTAGCTGAAGTAAAAATAATCGGGCCAACTTTCTCCGAAAACTCTTTAAAAGTTAACGGTCTGTTGTCGCGCGCCGACGGCAGACGAAAACCATAATCAACCAAAAGGTTTTTACGGCTCAAATCACCATAAACCATGCCCCTGATTTGGGGAATGGTCATGTGTGATTCGTCTATAATACAAAGCCACCCGTTTTTCCCGTAGGCTTCATTAAAATACTCCAATAAAGTATAGGGAGCTTCTCCTGGAGCGCGAAACTCCAGATGCCGCGAATAGTTCTCAATCCCATGGCAATATCCGGTTTCTCTTATCATGGCTAAATCAAAATTCGTGCGCTGTTTTAAGCGCTCGGCTTCAAGTATTTTGCCTTCCTTTTTTAGTTCTTTTAGACGCTCGGATAGTTCGGCCTCAATATTGTTTAGCGCCAGAGCTATTGATGAGGCGGGCGATACCCAGAATTTTGCAGGAAAAACCCTCAAGCTATCCAAGCCCAGTGATTTTTTTGTACCTCCACGAGGATTGAATCTAAATTCAGGTTTTTCCGAACCTATGTGTTTAATAGTATTTTTGCCAAGCTCAAGAATAAATATTTCTTTTCCGGTTGGAGGATATATTTCTATTTTATCTCCGCGCAAACGGAAATTACCTCTCGACGGGTCAAGATCATTTCTGACGTATTGCAGATTTACCAAAGCAAGAGCCAGTTTTTTGGCAGTAATTTTCTGACCCCGCGTAAGGTTAAGAGATAGCTCTCTGTATTCATGGGGCGAGCCAAGGTTGTATATACAGGATACTGATGCCACTACCAGCACGTCTCTTTTGGTTGAAACAGCCTGGCTGGTTGCGTGGCGAAGGCGATCCAGCTCTTCGTTGATAGCCGAATCTTTCTCTATATACGTATCGGTTTGGGGAATATAAGCCTCCGGTTGGTAATAATCATAATAAGAAACGAAATAATGCACCTCGTTTTTAGGGAAAAAAGCCCGGAATTCTTCCCAAAGCTGGGCAGCCAAAACTTTGTTGTGTGAAATAACCAAGGTGGGTTTTTGTATTTCGGCAACTACATTGGCAATGCTGAAAGTTTTGCCCGAACCGGTGACGCCCAACAGTGTTTGGGACGCAAGGTTTTGCTTAAGGCCCAAGACAAGACTTTTGATGGCCATGGGCTGGTCACCGGCAGGGTTAAATGGTGCTTTAAGCTGAAAAGGCATACAATATACTTATAATGACTAATTTCTAATGTCTAATTTCTAATTTATGATTTCTTGGTTAAACGGCAAAATTATTTTAAAAACAGACAAATATATTGTTTTAGACGTACAAGGCGTAGGCTACAAAACATTTCTTTCCAAAGAAACCCTACTGCGCTTACCAGTCGATAACTCGGATACGGAAATTTTTACCCACCTCTTTCTTCGCGAAAATAAGACAGTGGAACTATATGGGTTTTTAAGCGCCAAAGAACTCGCTTTCTTTGATCTTCTCATTGAAGTGCCTGGCGTGGGCCCCAAAAGCGCTTTGGCTATTTTGGGCGAAGCTTCAGTCGAAGATATAGAGCGAGCTATTGCCTCAGGTGACGATGAGGTTTTGACCAAAGTTGCCGGTATCGGTAAGAAGAAAGCCCTAAAAATACTTATAGAACTAAAAGAAAAATATGAAGGCTTGGCTTTGGTCATGGGAGAGTTTCCGCAGATCTCGGCCGATGTTCTGGATGTTTTAAAAAAGCTGGGTTATTCGGAAAAAGAATCTCGTGATGCCCTAAGAAACATTCCGCTAGGTACCGATATGAATCTTGAAGAAAAGGTCAAGGCGGCATTAAAAATTCTAGGCGGAAAATAAGACAGGCTATGTCTGAACAGGATTTATGCAAAAAAGACTGGAACGCTTTTGTGTCCGCCCGTGGCGGCTCCTTTTTGCAATCACTGGAATGGGCGAAATTTCAAGAATTATGCGGAAGAAAGACCTGGGCCATATGCGATAACAGAGGTAATTCCTCGCCACCCAGCGGATTTCGGGCCTCATTAATAAAACATAATCTTCCCTTCGGCAAGAATTATATTTATGTGCCTCGCGGACCGATTTTTGCCGGCGATATTTTATATTTGTGGAAGGATTTTTTGGACCAGGCCGTAAATATAGGCAAACAGCAAAAATCAACTTTTCTGCGTCTGGAGCCGTCTTTTTTAAAAGGGCAGCAAAAAAACCAAATGTCTTTTCTGGGCAGTATGGGATTTATTAATATCGGTAGGGCGTTGCAGCCAGCCAAGAATTTGGTTGTGGATTTAAGCCTAAGCGAGCAAGAATTGCAGACAAAAATGCATCCAAAAACAAGATATAATATACGCATCGCCCTAAAGAGAGGCGTTATAATAAGAAGATCAGAAGCCGCCTCTCGCGATTCAGACAAAAAGATTTTCTCTAAATTAATATTTTCAACCGCCAAGCGTCAAGGTATTAAGGGCTATGCCCAAGGATATTACGATAAGTTAATAGATTATTTTTGCACTGATTCGGGCATAAAACACCTCAAGCAAAAAGCTTTTGGCGAACTGTATTTTGCCGAATATAACAATACCGCACTGGCTGCGGCTCTTGTCATCTATTTTGGCGCAAGAGCCGTTTATATTCACGGCGGAACTGTTTTGGACCACAGGGATGTCATGGCTCCGTATTTGCTGCATTGGCGTATATTATCTAGTGCAAAGGAGAACGGTTTCTTGCTTTACGATTTGGGGGGGATAGATAATATTAAGTGGCAAGGTATAACGCGTTTTAAAAAAGGCTTCGGTGGGTATGAGGAAGAATACGAAAACGCTTTTGATTTGCCGCTTGCTCGTTTTGGTTATGTCTTATATCAGAACATAAGGAAAATTTTACGTTCATGAGAGGTGTACTAAGAAAGTTAATTCCAGAAATAGTAATTAATAAGTACCATTATTTACTGGCCATGAGCGGAGCCATTTTTTTTAGATTTCCATCAAGAAAATTGAAGGTAATCGGCGTGACCGGCACGAACGGCAAATCTACGGTTGTTTATCTTTTAGCTAAAATGCTTACCGCGGCGGGTTATAAAGTTGCCAGTTCCTCTTCCATAGAATTCCAAATAGGAGATAAAGTATGGCCGAATGAATTTAAAATGACTATGCCGGGCCGTGCTTTTCTGCAGAGTTTTTTAGCCAAAGCAGTTAAAGCCGGCTGCACCCACGTCGTAATTGAAGTTACGAGCGAAGGTCTGGTACAAAACCGCCACGCCTTTGTAGATTTTGATACAGCAATTTTTACCAATCTGTCTCCAGAGCACATTGAGCGTCACGGCGGATATGTTAAGTATCGTGAAGCCAAAGGCGTTTTGTTTAGAGCGCTAGCTAAAAGCAATAAAAAAATAAAAACATCAATCATTAATTTAGCTGATCCTAAAGCCCAATACTTTTTGTCGTTTGGAGCCGACAGAATTTTTGTCTACAGAAAACACGATCAAGAACCAAGAGCGGCTATCCCCCAAGCGGCTCAAGAGGTTATTTCTCAAAATGAGCAAGTAAATGCTAGCGGCATTGATTTTAATATTGCGACCACCAAATATCAATCTTCTCTACGAGGTGATTTAAATATCGAAAATATGCTGGCTGTTATTTCGGCCGGCATAAGCGAGGGTTTGTCGTTGGACAGCATGGCTAAAATCTTGCAGGAAATAAAAGAAATACCAGGCAGGCTTGAACAAATACCAAATAAAAAAGGCATTAATGTCTTTGTTGATTATGCTCATACGCCTGCAGCGCTTGAATCGGTCTACCAAGCGCTAGGCGCCAACTCGGTTTTAATATGCGTTTTGGGAGCGGCTGGCGGCGGCCGGGATAAATGGAAAAGGCCAGAGATGGGTAAGATTGCCGTGCGTTATTGTCAAAAAATTATTTTGACTAACGAAGATCCTTATGACGAAGACCCCGTTAAAATTATTGCCGAGATCGAAGCCGGCTTAAAGGAGAGTAATTTCAAAAAAGAGAATTATGAAATAATGATCGATCGTAAAGCGGCCATCGTAAAAGCTATTTCTATCGCTCGGAGCGGGGAAACCGTAATTATTACCGGTAAGGGTTCCGAATCTTTAATGGCTGTGGCCGCAGGCAAAAAAATTTCATGGGATGACCGGCAAATAGCAGTTAAGGCCCTCAGAGAAGCAGATAAATGATTTATCCCTCGATGATTTAATGGCCCAGTTGCCAAGAGTATTTTTTTGAGCTATCCTTCTCCTGCTATGAAAAAGAGATTACCAGCAGGCCTAAGAAAATATATACGCGGCCAAAAAGCACGGATAAGAAGGGACGGCTTATCGCAGGAAGAAACGGATAAAAAAATCCGTGAATTTGTCTCGACATTTGCTAATAAAAACAAGGAAGATTTAACCATGGCGCACCACGATTAACGTCTCCAATCGATTTATTTTAAAAATCAACAGTCATACCACAAACCAAGAAATATTATTAGAGGATCGCCGCCATTTTTCAAGCAAATAAACATATACATCGGCTAAAGACACAAAACTTCTTTAGCCGTTAATTTTTTCCGTAATTCTCGAACTGGCTTGACACATAAGGATTAATGTTATATAGCGATACCTAACAGAAAGGCATCACTATTGCCTTTACAAGGATAGCGCCTTGAAAATCAAAGGAGCTAAGCCATGGAAATAATCATTCCTGATTTCTACGTTGATCTTTCGCCGCTGGAAAGAGTGCACAGTTCGCATCTTGGTACCTGGGGAAGCGTTTTCCGTGGAGAGGGATATGATCTTGAGGGCATCAGGCCTTATCAACACGGTGATGATGCTCGCAAAATAGCTCGTAAGGCCAGCGCGCATCATGGAGAAGTAATGGTGCGAGTGAATTACGCCGAGCGCAACCCAACGGTATTTTTGGTTTTTGACCGCTCGCCAAAAATGGGCGCTTGTGATGTTTTTAACCCAGAAACAGAAAAGTGGGAATCTTATAAGCACAAGATTATGAAAGTGGTTTCAGGTGCCATAATTAATGGAGCCGTTAAGAATCATCTGACCATTGGTTACATCGATTTTGCCAAAGGCGAAGAACACTTCCGAAAGCCCGAAGAAGGCGACGAGGGCATCGCGCGTATACGACGCTCCTCTAGCAACGAAAATTTTCTTGGAGACGAGGATAATGTAAGCGAATGTCTAGAAAGACTTTTTACTCTTAAGCACAATTTACCCCGCGGTAGTTTGGTTTTTATCCTCTCGGATTTCTTCGTGTTACCATCAGAAGATTTGTTGGGTGACGCCATTGACCGTTTTAATCTACAACCAGTAATAATTCGTCATCCGCAGTGGGAAATGACCTTTCCGCAAGATAGTATTACCATCCCCTTACGTGATGCAACTAACGGTGTCGTGAGAGAAATATTTATCACCAAAAGTGAAGCCAGGCGTCTGCACAATCAGCATGAGCATAACTATCAAGACGCCGTTGCGTTCTTTAGATCTTTAGGCGTTGATCCCTTGACCTTCGTTTCTAGCGATGAAGAATACTGCGAAGAAGTTTTTCTGGAATGGGCAGACTCCCGTTTGCGTAAAGGTAACAGATAACTAACAAACAACAAAAAAAGGAGGATGAAATGGGAAAGCGAAACCTATTCAAGATCTCAATCCCGGCGATCCTCCTGACAGCAACTGTTGGGTTGATCGCTTTCTTTGGACCAATAGTGGAAAATCAAGATCCAGATTCCATAATCGCTCAAGTACAAACTTCACCAAGAGGTAATTTCCTAGGCGATGAATTGCAAATTAAACTTAATGTGCGTTATCCAAGAAATGCCATCAGCATTGACCCGCAAAAAGTAATTGCTTCATTCGACCCATTCTTTGCGCGCGGCGAGCCCAGAATAGAGACTCGTCCCGGAGAAATTACCATCTATTGGCGCGTGCAGTGCGTTTCGTGTTTCCCGGGCAACAGCTATTCTTTGCCCGACATACACGTTCCCTATAAGGAATTAGGCGCGGACAAGGATTTAGTTGTTAAACAGGAACCGATCTTTGTTTCTCAGCAAATAGATCCCAAAGTCAAAACTGAAGACGTTGTTATGCGCAGGCCGAATGAACCTATAGTGCTCTCTCGTCTTGAGTTTTGGGCCGGCATACTTTTGTTGGGTCTTCTTCTTATTGGCACGGGAGTTTTTGCTCTCAGGCGCATGTGGCGCGGTGAGCAAACCAGCGACGTCAAACAAACGGCGGAGCCGCTTGTTTACGAAAACGAACTTCTAAGAAAACTTGACCTGTTGCGTAGCAAACTTTCTGCGCCAGGTGTTAATCACCGAAAGATCCTCGCGGCTTGCGCCGGTTTACTTGAAGACGAAAGCCGCAAAGCAGAGTACGACCATGAGCAACGTAGCCTTTTGAACAAACTAAGATGGCGAGCCGAAAGAGTCGCCTTTCAGGAAACATTGCCGCAAAAGGGCGATGTCTTGGCTATTCTTGATGAGTTCTGTCGCATCATAAACCACGATAATGGAAAGGAGGACGTTAAATGATCTACGATTACGATCTTTTACGCGTCCTCTCTTCTTTAGAGGTGACGCTAGGAGTATTTTTCTTTGTCGGCGCGGTTCTTATTTTACTTTTCTTGCGTAAGAAGAATCTTTCCGGAATGAAATACGCAACCCTTGAAGAGTTAAGGCCACATGCTAAAAGAGCCGAGCGCATCCGTTTGATGATGGTTGCTGCGGTTTTTGCGGTAACGGCATTGCTAAGTTATGCCGCATCCGGCAACCCTAGATATTCTGCATCTAATAGCTCTAATCCGCAGACGAGCGATCGTCGCGACACCATGATTGTTGTTGATATTTCCGGAAGCATGACTACGGGTGATAAATACCAGTTAGCTCAGCAGGCTATATTGCGGACTCTGGGGGCGAATCCAAACGAAAACATAGGTCTGGTATTTTTTGCCACCTATGCCTTCTCACCAATATCCGTACCCACAGATAGCCACGCACTTTTTGCTCCGTTTCTGAAATACGGTTTTCTTACAACCCCACTTATGGGCCCCCTAACCGGAGGAACAGACGGCGCCAACGGTGTTGAATACGCAACAAGAACCCTCGTTCATACTAACTCTAAGGCCAAACGTATCGTCTTCATAGGCGATATGGAAGATAATTCCGAAACAAGATTTCTGGATTCTCTGCAGAAAGCCCACGATAAGGGTATTGCTATAGAATTGATCGCTATAAAAGGTGGTAGATGGTCTTCTGCTAAAGTGTTAGCCTTTGCGGTCATTAATAACATAAAATTCATTTCGGTTAATAATCAAAATGACACAGAGGTGATCGGACCATTACCAGAACAGCTTTACTCCTATGATGAATTATCTTTATCTTCGGTCATGACGCAGGATAAGATATACGCGGCATTGCTTGCTTTGATTGTAACTATTGCTGTCATTGCGTTTAATATCTACATCCGCCGACCGCTGATCTTCAGGAGAAGCAAATGAACAGACCAGTTCTGGTATTCAAGAAAGGGATGGCTGTTCCGCCTATACTTTTGGCGGCTATACTCGGTGTCATACTCATTTTTTGGAGCCTCACCATGTCGCATGATGAAATACAGGCTAGGCGCGACGCGATAGCATTTTCTGCAGGCCAAACCAAAGCTATTGCTTGGAAATCTCTATCCCCGATTGTCAGCCAACAGAACAAAGAGACGTCCCTTTATAACGACGCTTTGAGTAAATACCATCTTTACTTTACGCTCAATAAATATTCATTTTGGTTGGGTGACGCGTTGGATGGGTTTGCTGCAGCCTATGATGAAGCCAAAAAGGAGGGTAATGATTACGTTCTTAGCCGTTCAGCATTCGCCATAGCTACAATTTTGCTTGAACAGGGCATGTTGTATAAGAACGCTCAAGCCCTAGAAGCCGCTGAACAATTCTATGAAGAAGTTCTTGATATAGATCCTAATAATGTTGATGCCAAATGGAATTTGGAATTACTGCGCAGGTTCTATACCGACAACGGAATGTCGTCCGCGCCTTCTGGAGTCGATCCTGGAGGAGGGCAGGATGAAGGGCCAGGCGGCATAGATCCTGGGCAAGGAGGGTATTAAGATGACTCTATTGGAGCCTCATGCCTTTCTGCTCATACTGTTGTTAATCCCTTTCGTTGTCGTGTTAGTCAAAGACCGTGCGTTTAAGATTAGTTTGGGCAAGAAAATTGGCTTCAGCCAAGAACCCAAGAGTCTTTCTATACGCGGACAACTAATCTTGGGCCTGGTATTTATATCTGCCATGGCGACGGGTTTGGCTCAGCCGCAAATCAATACCGAAAAGACCGTAAAGTCCGTGCCTGCCAGATCTGACGTGCAAATCATGTTTGCGGTTGATCTTTCAGCCAGCATGGCCGGATCCAAACAGGCCGATTCACTACTTCGTATAGACAGAGCCAAGGATCTAATCAGAGAAGTTGCTGGTGAATTACCCGGCATTCCGATAGCAGTTTATGCTTTTACGAACATAACAGTGCCGCAAGTGCCGTTCACCACATCCTTTTCGACTTTGGATGACATGTTGAATGTGAATCTCGTTGCCGGCTCTTTGCAGAAGGCATGCACCAACAGAGATAACTGTAGCGAAGTCTGGCAAGCCATGTATAGATTGCCGACCGAGTTTACACCTAAAACCCAAAAGAAGATCATTGTTGTGATTAGCGATGGCGACATCGTCGAGCCCCACACCCCGGATTCCATCCGTTACTTAAAGAACCAAAGCATCAAGGTTTTTGCCGTAAATATCGGCGACAATTCAGAGCATATCTGGTTGCGCGACAAAAAAACCAGACAGGTAACAGGATATGATCCGAAACCTCTGCTGGTCTATGACACGGAACTTCGCTATTTGGCTTCAGAAACAGGCGGACAATTCTTTACCGAGAATAATGCCGAGAATTTAGCCGGGGCATTGAAAGACGTCATTGGTCAAGGTCCTGTTGACGCCATGATTGTTGTCAAGGTTTATGAGAACATATCTGCGCCATTTTTCCTGATAGCGATACTGGCTCTGCTGGCATATTTCACTCTTTATATCGAAAGAATAGATGTTTTTAACCCGTTTCGATTAATCGGCAAAAGAATTTCACAAAAACCAAGTAAAGTTAAATAAACCTCCACGCGTTTGCATGGAGGTTATTCTTTTGTTAAAGTGCCCAACATGGATAATAATTTATCCGAACAGCCATTTTTGAGCATAACCAGCGGATCCTGCTCCTTCTTGGAAGTAGTTGATTTTATTGTCGCCTCATACAGCTCAATGCCAGGAGATAATTTTAAAGTTTCGGTCGGCACGGATTCAGAAGAAATAAACGGCGAAGTCAAATTTGTCTCCGCGATTGTTCTTTGGCGAGTTGGCCACGGCGCGCGAGCCTGGAGAACTATAACCTGGGGCAAGGGTAAAGAATATAAAAGCGGCGGTTTCCACCCCAAAAGGATTTATCAAGAGGTTATTTTGACCGGAACCTTGACGGTAGAATTAAGATCGCGACTCAAGCAGATTTTAGGTGAAGACATATCTAATAATATTGAAGTGCATGCCGATGTGGGGGAGTCGGGCCGCACCTCGGTTATTATGCGTGAAATAATTGGCATGCTTTTGGGTTACGGTTTTCCTTTGGAAAATATTAAATGGAAGCCAGAGTCTATAGCCGCGTCAGTAGTGGCGGATAGGTATATTTGACTTACACGCTTACTCTTTTCTCACTCATTCTCGCCCCGCCAGCGCGGGGCTCCGAGGCCTTGGCCATTTTGTCCCTCGCTCGCGCTCGGGAACCATGCCAAAATGGCCTCGGAATCCGCTCAAAAAGGTAAGCGCGTAAGTCTTATATTTTTTATTAACTTTATATGGGAAAATCAACACTACTCAAAAAAAATAGTAAACTTCGCGAAAGAAAATTGGTTCAAGATCGCGTTGTTAATTGCCATATTCTGGTTTTTGCTCATATTGCAGGATGGTATAGAAATATATCACCGTGGATGGATTGAACAACGAGGGGCCATATTGCCGAGTTTAAGATTATGAAAAAATACTCAATGAAAGCGGCAAAACGTGACAAAGTTGCGTATAGAACACCCAGCGCGTTTCGCGGGCGTTTCGTGCGGGAAAAGTTTTTGTTTCAGCGCCGGCTTCGCAACGCGCAGAACGGGCGGATAAAGATGTAGCGAAGCCAACATGGGGCCGGAAACATTCAACGAACGCCACGTTTCGCTGGCGTAATAATATCCCGTATTGCTACGGGATTTTTTTATCGTTGGGTTGGTCCTCGTTGCACGGGACCGCCCTGAGGTTTCCAGTATAAAGAGCGCCTTCGGCGAGTCCATACCGTTCCTCTAAGCGCCTCGCAACATTTCGCATTGCCCGTGCCGCAGAATGGGCGGTCGTGTACTCGTCTGGGATATGCGCACGAGGGGTTTCTATCGAACCGGAGATTTTGAAGCAATGAAGCTTTTTAGCCACCGTTTGCAGGCGCCTCTTCGCGGACGCCGTTGCCGTCGCAGTCCGGACAGATTCCCGAGGAGTTTTTACATAACAAACACGGGTAGCCCAAAAGGAGGCCTGGTACGATGCGGGACCCCCTACACACGGGGCATCGTCCGGGATTGAGACGACAAAGCCGACATTGTCTATCACTTGTCTTAAAGGAGTTGTGTGATTGGAGCCAGGCGAATAGCCGAAACATGGAGAGCTCCTTTTTGGTATGCTGGTGAGAACTGAGTAAATATAGTATATACTTATTATAGAAAAAGTCAATACATAGTGGTAATGTGCAGACACATATGGCGGTTTTCTCCACAATGAGAAATGGCTATATCTATGTCAAAAACAATCAAAGAAAAGCGCATGCGGCGGGTACTATCGTTGAACAAATAAACTTTTCAAAGGTAGTTATAGATGTATAATGCGCTTATAGTTTCCGCCACAGGCGGATTCGCATTTTTCTGTCACAGTTATTTAATTTTTTAAGAAGGTGGGATCACGCTACGGCGTGGCAAAAATCGCACGCGACTTTATCATAAGGTGGCTGACAACGCCCTCGCACTAAAATTTGTCCTCGTAGTTTAATGGATAAAACGCCTCCCTCCGGAGGAGGAGACTGGGGGTTCGATTCCTCTCGAGGACACGCACAGGTAATACAAATTTAGCGCGGGGCAAGCCGGAGGCTGAAATCGGGGTTCAATTCCTCGCGGGGGCACAGCATTGATTATTTTAAAAGTAAATCTTATTATATAACTTATACATTCTATATGGACAGTATAAATTTCGTGTATCTTACAGCCGCGGTACTATCCTTTTACCATGCAGTAAGGGATTTTCTTCAGGCTCAGGGAGACAAGGCTCTGTGGGTCAATTTTTGGCATTGGACCCTGCCTTACGTGGATCCGGCGCTTGCCAACGCCGGCAGTTTTGTGTTTTTTAGTTTATCGGCCATGATTTTTTTAAGCCTTTTTTACCGAAGACTTAAAGCCCGTAAGATCAAGACTTAGCAGTTAGTTTAAAAACAGAATTTCAATGTATAATGGGTCATATGTCAGTGACCCTTTCTTTTTTGGGAGCGGCGCGCAAGGTTACCGGCTCACAGTATTTAATTGAAACCGAAGGCCAAAAGATTTTGGTCGATTGTGGAATGTCCCAAGATTGTCGTTTCTATGAGGGCGCAAACATTAAGCCATTTGTTTTTGAGCCAAGTGAACTGGACGCAGTGCTGATAACTCATGCCCACATGGATCATACGGGCAAATTACCAAAGTTGGTAAAGGAAGGTTATCGCGGATCTATTTATTCTACGCCTCCGACAAAAGATTTTGCCGAGATACTTTTGCGCGACGCAGCCGAGCTGATGCTCCAAGAATCCCAGGATATCGGCGGAAAACCGTTGTATTTTGACGCCGATGTTACTGAGACCATTAGGCAATTCAAAACCGTCAATTATAGAGAAGAGACTAAGCTGGCCCCCGATATATCCTTCAGGTTACTTGATGCGGGGCACGTCCTGGGCTCATCAATAATAGAATTAAAGATAGAAGGGAAGACAATAGTTTTTTCCGGGGATTTAGGTAATCCGCCTACGCCTCTACTGAAACCCACGGAAGCAGTTGAACAAGCCGATTACGTGATAATCGAGTCTACTTATGGAAATAAAATACACGAAGTAAGAGATGAGCGTAATAAAAAACTGGAAACGATAATAGAAAAAGTTATAGCTAACAAAGGCGTATTGATGATGCCTGTATTCGCTTTTGAAAAAGAACAAGAAATTTTATTTGAGATAGATAAATTTGTTGAACAAAAACAAATTACGCCCATCCCGGTATTTATTGATAGTCCTTTGGCCATTCACGCTACAAAAATTTATGAAAGATATCCTGATTATTATAACGTTGAAGCCAAGAAGCTGATCGCTTCAGGAGACAAATTATTCAGCTTCCCTGGTATGGTTATGACTCCGACGGTTGCCGAATCAAAACAAATCAATGGCGTACCGCCGCCCAAAATCATCATTGCTGGTTCGGGCATGATGATAGGTGGGCGCATTTTGCACCACGCCGTTCGATATCTTTCCGACTCCAACTCCGTACTTCTTTTTATGGGCTATCAGGCAGCCGGCTCTTTGGGCCGTAGACTTTTTGACGGCGCGCGTTCGGTGCGCATTTTGGGCCAATCCGTCAGAGTTAATGCCCTAGTGAAGGGTTTGGGAGCCTATTCTTCGCATGCCGATCAAGAAGGCTTGGTAGCCTGGCTAGACAAAATAAAAAACCCACCCAAAAATATTTTTGTTACCCACGGCGAAGAAGCCGCTTCCTTGGCTTTAGTCAGCCATATAAAAGAATTTTTGAATCTTGATGCGCAGGCGCCGTTTATGGACGATAAGCACGAGTTGTAGCCTGTCCCGTTAGAAAATTACGATAAAGCCGAGAACCAAAAAGTCCATCAAGACTTTTTGGTTGCCGGGGCTGTTTGGTGATTTAATCTAATCTTATTTCTATAATAATTTCACACAATTTATCTAGCGAGGTATAATAAAAGCGTAAAGTGCAAAGCGAAAAAGTAAAAGCAATCCAGAGTTAAAGTATATTAAGGGCTTGGGTTTTTGTTTTGCGCCTTTAGTTTTACGTTTTGCACTTCTTTATGTCTAATAAGTATCAAAAATATAAGATTTGCGTTTCCGGAGCCGCCGAGACAGATTGGTGTTCACCTAAGGCGACAGAATTTGCCAAAGAAGTTGGACGAGAAATAATATTGCAAGGAGGGGTTTTGGTTACTGGTGCGACCAACGGCATTCCTTATTGGGCAGCTATAGGCGCAAAAGAAGCCGGAGGTCTTTCCATAGGCTTATCGCCAGCAGCCTCTGAAGAAGCTCATGTGAAAACTTATAGGCTACCTACAGATTATTTTGATATAATAGTCTATACGGGTTTTGATTATTCCGGGCGCAATCTCTTGCTTACGCGCGCCGCCGATGCCGTAATTTTGATTTGCGGTAGGATGGGAACTCTCAATGAATTCACTATTGCATTTGAGGATAAAAAACCTATAGGTGTTTTGGTGGGTTCTGGCGGAGTAACCGAAATTATTAAAAGCTTGGTAGCCAGAGCCCATCGCGGCACGGGAGCCATATGTTACGATAGCAATCCCAAGCGCCTAGTTGCCAAAGTTATAAAATTGCTAGAAGAAAGTCAAACCAAGAATATTAGAAGTAATACGTCTTCGCAAAAAAATAGAAGACGCATAAAATAAATATATGGAAGAGAAACAAATTGCTACCATAACACACTTTTACGGCAATATCGGAGTTGCCGTACTTAAGCTCTCAGGACCACTTAAAATAGGGGATAGTATACACGTTAAAGGCGCAAGTGCCGATTTCATCCAACAAGTTTCCTCTATGGAAGTCGATCATAAGGCAATAGCAAGCGCTAGCACCGGAGATGAAATAGGCATGAAACTTGACCAGAAAACAAAAGCCGGAGACAAGGTATTTTTAGCTAATTAGACGCAATATAATTTTTATCCATGATTGATATTTTCCATAATGTTCCTGAAGTAGAATCGGTTTTCCGTCTGTTGCTTGCCGCAGGCCTCGGAGCAATCGTTGGTATAGAACGTGAAATTGTCGGCAAATCCGCAGGCTTGAGAACATTTTCTTTTGTTTCGCTTGGCGCATGCCTTTTTACCATAGTGTCGTTGCTCGGAATTAACCACCTGGTTCCATTAAGCGAAACAGCAGATCCCACTTTCCGTTATAATTATGATCCAACCCGCATAGTTTCGCAGATAGTTGTTGGCATAGGTTTTTTGGGCGCGGGATTAATAGTTTTTAGAGGCTTCCGTGTTGAGGGTTTAACTACGTCGGCCGGACTTTGGGTTGTTGCCGCCATAGGCACGGCTATAGGTTTCGGTATGTATTTAATAGGCGTTGTAACCGCAGTTTTGGTCGTTCTAATCTTCTTTTTTCTGAAACGTGTTGAGCCGGAACACTGGGTTGTTCATAATAAACCACCAGATCACCACGAGTCGTTATGACCGAGGAACAACGGCGTTTTTGGGGCGCTACGGCCACAATAGCCGGTACCATATTCGGGGTAGGAGTTTTTGCTCTACCTCATACCATTGCACGTTCGGGCCCCGCGGCGGGGCTTTTTTGGTTTGTTATTTTGGGTAGTGCTATATTGTTTCTGCATCTTTTATACGGTTCCATCCAAATTAACGGCAACAGCCATAGACGACTTATCGGTTTGGTAGAAAATAATTTAGGCGAAAAATTCAAATTTATTCCTTTTATCAGTACCATCATTGGAACTTCCGGAGCACTATTGGTTTATTTGATAGTCGGCGGGAAATTCACCTCACTTTTTCTTGAAGGCATAATAGATATTTCTCCTGAAAAAGCCGCAATTATAATTTGGGCCATACTTTCCACAATGGTGCTTTTGGGCATAAGGTCCGTTGCCAGTTTTGAAATTTTAGCCAGTATTGCTATGTTTTTGGGTCTTGGCGTTTTGGTAGCCGCTCTCTTGGATAAAGGTGCCTTGGCGCATATTCCGCAAGGTTCGCCAGAAAATTCCTTCTTGCCATATGGAGTCATTTTATTTTCACTTTACGGAGCAAATGCAATTCCGAAGGCGGCAGAAATACTTACGTCCAAAAAGAATAAACTGCGCCAAGCTATATTATTGGGTTCTACATTACCGCTTATAAGCTATATTTTATTCACTTTTGCTGTTTTGAGCTTGAGCGGAGAAAATACATCTACTGAGGCCATAACGGGCCTCATTTTGTTACTTAACCCGTGGGTTATAAAATTAGCCCTTGCAATAGGTTTTTTGGCCATAGCAACATCGTTCGTTAGCATCGGCCTGTATCTTGCTGATACTCTAAATTATGATTTGAAATTCCAAAAGATCAGTGCTGGATTTACGGCGGTATTTATTCCGCTGCTGCTTTTTTTGATAGGTATACGCAGTTTTAACACAGTTATCGGTTTCGTTGGTTCGTTATTGGGCGGAGTCGACGGTATATTGATAGCAGCGATTTTCTTGAAACTTAGTAAGCGGAGCGAATTTGAATCGCTTATAAGGGTCAACAAGCTTGCTCCGTTGATTTTAATAACCATTTTTTTATTCGGCATCGCAGGAGAGGCTATAGTATTTCTAACACATTGATATGGCAGACCGCACAACTAAAATTATCGGCAAACAAAAAAAATACGATAGCCTTTTGGCCATCGCGTTTACGTTTTTTATTTTAGCCATACCTTTTCAAACGCGGATTTTTCTTGCCGATTTAGGTCACGGCCTTGAAGGCAACGAATATTCAAGCGCCTGGTTGTGGGGAACGGATATATTGCTTGCGGCGGTCGCTTTTCTGATCATCGCGAGACAATCATTTTATCCTGCAGAGGTAACCCAGGAATTCAAAAAGAGTCTTTCAGAAGTAATTGTTGAAATATTTCTGTTGGGATTTTTGATAACTATCGTTACCTCTTTAGCTTTTGCGGCCAATAAGCACATTGCCGCCTGGACCTTTATTAAATTTCTTGAATTGTTTATTCTATTTTTTATCCCGCGATTTCTTAAGCCCGATGTCTTATTTAAGGTTCTTGCAGTGGGCATGGGTCTTGGAGCGATCGCGCAATCTTTAATAGCTCTTTTACAGTTCAAATTCCAAAGTGATCTAGGCTTGCGGTTGCTTGGCGAATCGCCATTGGGTATGTTGATAAACGGAGTTGCAAAAATGCACGTTGCGGGAGCGACAGTAATACGTGTTTATGGCACAACGCCTCACCCCAACGTTTTGGCGGCATATTTGGCCGTAGCCGTTCTCATTATTAACGCCCTTTTGTTAAATTACTTGAAAGACAATCGGGATAATAAAAGAGCAATTTTAATTAAAATAATATTTGGCTCTTTTCTGCTGCTATCTTTTTTTGCTTTAGCGCTTAGCGGTTCCCGAGCTGTATGGGTCGGATTACTGGCTGGAGAAACCATCTTTTTTGGGTTCCTTATCGCAAAATATTTTCACGCCGGCATAGTGGAAAAGGCTAAAATAACTATAAGACCGCGTTCTGATGTTTTGCGTATGATTATTTTCACCATATCTGTTAATGCGGTTGCAGCTGTATTGGTATTATTGGCCCTTTTTCCTTTTATTGTGCCCAGAGTTTCCGTGGCGAGAGAAGAGCAGGCCGTTGGCTTCAGGCTTTTTTATAATCAAACCGCCATTGAATTGATTGAAGCCAAACCGCTTGTTGGGGTTGGGCCAGGAGACTTTGTTGAAAATATCGGTCAACCCACCCCTAGATTTAAATTAAAGGACTGGGTTTACCAGCCGGCGCACAATATCTATCTTTTAATAGCCGCGGAGAACGGTTTAATATCTCTTTTTATATTTATATGTCTTGTGCTTTCTGTTTTTTATCGCACAGCCTCAAAGATTAAGAATTTATCTTGGCAAAACAACAATTTTGTTTTAGCCGCCGGGATTTCTTTGGGGCTAATTTTATTTGTCGGTTTTTTTGACCATTTCTCCTGGACTTTGCAGCAAGGACGTTTACTGTTTTGGTTGTTGCTTGGAATTCTGGCCAGTCATGGATTAAAAGATAAACGGTTCGGTGAACCGTCATAGTGTTTCTATAAAAAATAACGACCCCGACAAACGATGTCGGGGTTTGGGGAGGATCCGAATGGATCCTCCCCGCACCTTATTTGCCGCCCCTGACAGTTAGTAAACAGAAGGTCCAGTAGCCCGGACCAGGCGTCAGAGAACGTGGGGCGGTTACGAAAGAGCTTTTTGGAGGTCTTTTCCTGGTTGCAATCCAAGCTGATCATGGCTCGGACCCCCGGACAGGATGTTCCGCATGCCGGTAACATTGACCCCGGTGGTGCTGGGTAAAGCAAGGAGTATGTACACATCCTTGTTTTATTGTCAGCGCCACCTATTCCTGCCTTAGCTTTGAGCCGTAAAGCCTTTCAGCCCGGCTCAAGGTTCGGTTTGGCTGAGAGCTCCCTTGACCTTCATGGTATAGGGGGAGATCAGCTTCAGTGTGTATATATTAGCACATAATTTTTGTATTGTCAATACAGCGGGGTCGTATTAAGTTATTGGCGCGCGCCCTTGTTCGCAACTGTAGGGGACCTTTCCATTTATAAAGTCGTACCGACAAAGGGTCCTTGGCCCTCATGTTGCTCACAAGGCCGCCCGCCAAATAGTATTGCTGCGAAGAGCTATATATTAACTAATTTGGCAATAGTATATCGTAATGTTAGTACGTAGAAAAACAGCCCGATCGAAGATCGAGCCGTTGTTGGTTTAAACTGCTGTTTGATTACAGCTGTCTAAACTTGAACACTTCATCTGCCGAAGGCAGGGGCCTGCCGTCGCTTTCATCTAGAAAGCGAACAATGACCCCATCGGGACCGCTTTCTAGATCCTCGATGCTCCGCACATAGTAGGTATCGTCAGCTATGACGACGATGTGCGGGTTGCCGTTTTTCGGCTCGAAGTAGGAGGGTGGTATCTGCGCATCCGGATCACGCACATCAAACATCGTGCCTGCTCCTTCAGCGATAAGGCGATCAGCCTCTTGCTCGCTAATCTTCCGGTCTTCTCGCATCCTCTGCCTCCTTTTTGCGTTGTCCGTACATCAAGCAACGCATTATTTATATCATGGCACAAAAAATTTATTACGTCAATATTATTTGCATGCGTTGACACGTTGCGATACGCTTATAAAAGATAATTCTGCAGATTATGTCTAAATTTATAGCTGATTTTCATATACATTCCCACTACTCGCGCGCCGTTTCCAAGGATATGAATATTGCCGAGTTGGATAAATGGGCTGTCAAAAAGGGGATTGCCGTTATGGGCACGGGGGATTTTACGCATCCAGAGTGGATTTCAGAGTTAAAACAGCAGCTTGAGCCAGCGCCTGAAGATGGGTTGTTTGTTTTAAAAAACACAGCAGATATAAAAACCGCCACACGTTTTTTGCTTACAGTTGAGGTATCCAGTATTTATTCCAAAAACGCAAAAGTCAGAAAAATCCACACCCTTATTTTTGCTCCTTCGTTTGAAGCGGCAGAGGGAATAAATAAGCAATTAGGGTGGCGGGGCAATCTTCATTCCGATGGCCGGCCAATTTTGGGTTTGGATGTTAAGGAGCTGGCTAAAATAGTTTTTTCCGTTTCCGATCAATGTATGGTCATTCCGGCGCACGCTTGGACGCCTTGGTTTTCAGTTTTTGGCTCCATGTCAGGCTTTGATTCCCTAGAAGAATGTTTTGATGAAATGACGCCCAAAATATATGCCATAGAAACCGGTCTGTCCTCCGACCCGTTGATGAACTGGCGCGTTTCTAAACTTGATTCCGTGACCTTGATTTCAAACTCCGATAGCCATTCCGGCCGAAAAATCGGCCGCGAAGCCAATATTTTTGAGGGCGAAATGGGGTACGCCGCCATGCATGAAGCAATAAAAAATGGCGCGCCCTCAAAAGCCGCTTTGCGAGAAGGAAATAAAACAAAGTTAGTCGGAACAATAGAGTTTTTCCCTCAAGAAGGAAAATATCATTACGACGGGCATAGGCTTTGTAAAGTATCATGGCATCCCAAAGAGACCAAAGAACATAGCGGTATATGCAGTGTTTGCGGCCGTAGAGTTACGGTCGGGGTGGTGTCTAGGGTTAACGATCTATCAAATAGGGAAGATGGTGCCAAGCCGGCAGGCGCGCCAGAATTCAAGTCATTTGTGCCGCTTGAAGAAATAATAGCCTCATGTTTTGGCGTTGGCACGGCTTCAAAAAAAGTAAGCGAACTGTATGAAAAATTATTGAAATCTTTTGGCAATGAGTTTGAAATTCTGCTTAATACCGATACTACAGAAGTGGCACAGGAGAGCTTGCCTATAATAGGGGAGGGATTGAAAAGAATACGCGAAGGCAAATTGCATATTGAACCGGGATATGACGGCGAGTTCGGTAAAGTAGAGATTTTTTCTGAAGATGAACGTAAGATTTTTTTGAGCGGCAATCAAGGAAGTGCTGTCCAGGACAAATTATTCTGAAAATCCTTAATACACTTTATGATATACCAAATGAAAATAACCGTACCTTTTATAATTATTGCGTTTGTTTTAGGCGTTATGCTCGGGTATTACTTTGGTTACGATAGCGGATTTGAACGGGCGGCAAATAAAAACGTTTTAAAAAATACCGATACAAATACCGGATTCCGCATCGGCGAAAACGCGATTTACGTTTCCGAGCAAAAGCCATCTGATATTGTCGTAGTAGATTTTGTTGACGTTTCTGGGGGCGGGTTTGTGGTGATACACGAAAGCGTTGGTGAAACAGCCGGAGCAATAATTGGCAACAGTAATATGTTAGCCCCGGGCGCAACAGAAAAAATTCAGATTACGCTTACGCGTCCTACTCAAGATGGAGAAGAGTTGATCGCCATGCTTCACAACGATAACGGGGACGGAGTGTTTCATATGGCAGACGATCATCCCTTGAGAGACGCGGCCGGAAATATCATGTACACGATTTTTACTATTTCGGCGAATGCGGAGACACCTGGCGTCACCCGCTTTTAACCAGCATATGATTTTTTGCAACTAATCAACGCACTCACAGTGGACTTGCAATTTTCAGCAGTAAGTGGTAAGATGGGCATAGATATTAAGCACAATTAATTCAAAACATCGAATATTATGAATAAGATTCTTCACATCTTTTGTTCTCGTTACCGCGTCCTCTTGGCCGTTGCGTTTGTGTCGCTAGTCGGCGCGTTTGCGGCCGTTGCATACGCAGATCATTCTTGGGGCGCCTATCACTGGTCGCGCACAAGCAACACCGTTACTCTGAAGCTCGGTGATAACGTTTCAAACACTTGGGACGCTTACCTTACTGGAGCCTCATCTGACTGGAACGTGTCGTCCGTACTTGATACAACTATTGTCGCTGGCGGCACCAATAATACCAAGGGCAGACTTACACCCAAGAACTGCGTACCCACGAGCGGTCGCGTTGAGGTTTGTAGTGCTAAATATGGGCGTAACGGCTGGCTTGGCTTAGCCCAAATTTGGGCTAGCGGAGACCATATAGTTGCGGGCACAGCCAAGGTGAACGATACGTATTTTAATACCATTCCTTATAACACTCCTGCCTGGCGAAGGCTCGTTATGTGTCAGGAAGTTGCTCATGATTTCGGTCTCGCTCATCAGGACGAAACTTTTAACAATGCCAATTTAGGCAGCTGTATGGATTACACCAATGACCCGGATGGCGGCGTGGGTGGAGCGGTTGACAACGATCCTTCAAACGAGCATCCAAATCAGCATGACTACGATCAGCTTAAAGCAATCTACACCCATCTCGATTCGGGTATCACCATCTCCCAATCAATTTCTGGAGCAGCGCATGGCAGAAACAACGACGATCTTGAGAATTCTGCGGAATGGGGCAAGGCTATTCGCGCCTCTTCGGATGGCAAGCCGTCTTTGTTTGAACGTGACTTAGGTAATGGGAATAAGCTGTTTACCTTTGTTATCTGGGCGAATTAAATTCAGCGCGGTATCACTCGACAAAACACCCCTCAAGGGGTGTTTTTGGTTCAGTATCCCAAATGTTGGCTCAAGCAGATTTAAATATTTTTGTGAACCCCGATAACTCTAAGAGCCATCTAGAAAAATAACCTTTTCGTTAACAACAATATAAAAATCCAATAAAGTTGGGGTATGCGTTTGGCCAAGGTATAATAAATATATGGAAAACACGAGCAATAATCAAAATTCATCTGATCCTGATAAGGAATATTTATCTATACCCCCAAATAAACTGGCTCAGATATGTCTTCGTTATGAAAAAGAATTAGTCCAGGTTAAGGACTGGATGTTTTGGTTTTTGATGCTATGGACGTTTGTCATCCTGCTTATGGAGTGGACCGAGTTTTTCTTTGACATGGCCACGCCGCATACAATACAAGCAGGTTATATTGTTTTGTTGGGCGCTTATATAGTTCATAAGGAAACATTGCGTTGGACCGGCGTTGCTCCGCGCGTAAGACGCGGAGAAATATTCGTTTATATCTGGTGGGGCACATTATTGATTATGTTTATTGCTAGCTATTTGACTCCACGCTGGAATGTTCCCGAAAGTATGACCGCGCTTTGTTACGAAACACTAGCTTATTTCCTCTTCACCGAATTTTCAAAAGCGCTTAATGCCTGGAGAGGCGTTAACGGAAATAACCAAGACCATAAATAATATATCGAGCATGGTTACTAACCAAGAAATTGCTCGCATCCTTTACCAGATAGCCGAATTCCTTGAGATGAAGAACGTGCCATTTAAGCCCCGTGCTTATGAAAAATCCGCACGGGTCGTTGAATCATTAGAGGAACCGGTTGAAGAAATATATAAAAAGTCAGGATTAAAAGGCCTTGAAGAAATACCGGGGGTGGGCATTTCTATTGCCTCAAAAGTGGTGGAGTTAGTAAAAACTGGCCACCTGAAATATTACCAGGAATTAAAGAAAGAAATACCGGTTGATGTAGAGGCGTTGTCGGCCATTGAAGGCGTGGGTCCTAAAATGATTATTACTTTATACAAAAAACTCGGGATCAGAAATGTTGCCGATCTTGAAAAAGCAGCTAAGACCGGAAAGATAAGAAAATTGGAGCACTTCGGTGAAAAAACCGAGCAAAAAATAGTTAAGGGCATAGAATTCCACAAAAAGCACGGCGGAAGGTTTTTGTTGGGCGAAGTTTTACCCTTAGCTTTAAGTATAAGAGATCGCCTAAGAAAATTATCCCAAGTTGAATTGATTGAGATAGTCGGCTCTATCAGGCGCAGAAAAGAAACAGTAGGGGACGGAGACTTTTTGGTTGTCTCTTCTTCTCCAGATAAGGTCATGGATTATTTTGTCAGCATGCCCGAGGTCATCCATGTTTACGCCAAAGGCGGAACAAAAACTATGGTTCGTTTAAAAAATGGCCTCGATCTGGATTTGCGTGTCGTGCCGCGCGAGTCCTTTGGCGCAGCACTTAACTATTTTACAGGCAATAAAGACCACAATGTGACTTTGAGGCAATTGGCTATAAAAAGGGGGTTAAAGCTAAGCGAATACGGGGTTTTTGGAGGCAAAAAAGGAGATAAATATATTTGCGGCAGAACCGAGGAAGAAATCTATAAGATATTGGATCTTGAGTATATAGAACCTGAATTACGAGAAAGCACCGGCGAAATTGAAGCAGCGCGGCAAGCCAAATTGCCAAAGCTTGTAGGCTACGATGATTTGATGGGAGATTTGCAAGTTCAATCCAACTGGACTGACGGCGAAGATTCAATTGAAGATTTGGCTCGCGCAGCGCTTAAGCTCGGCCACAAATATATTGCCATTACTGATCACACCAAACGCCTGGCCATGACTCATGGGCTCGATGAGCGGCGTCTCTTAAAGCAAATGGCTGAAATTGATCGTATTAACACAAAGTTCAAAGACATCAGCATACTTAAAGGAACAGAATGTGATATTTTGAAAGACGGTTCATTGGATTTGCCTAATAAAATTTTGGCTAAATTAGATGTGGTTGGCGTGTCAGTACATTCTTATTTCAATATGTCCAGACACGATATGACCAAACGTATCATAAAAGCCATATCAAATCCGCACGTTGATATATTTTTCCATCCCACCGGCAGAATAATAAATAAACGCGCCCCTTATGAGGTTGATATGGATGAAGTTATTGCCGCCGCAAAGAGAACCGGCACGGTTTTGGAGGCCAACGCCTATTGGCAGCGTCTTGATCTTAAAGACGAATATATACGCAAAGCCGTTTCCGCCGGAGTAAAAATAGCCATAGATTCAGATGCGCATTCAATAGCCGGTCTTAATGTTTTGCATTACGGCATTGCGCAGGCACGACGAGGTTGGACTGAAAAGAGGAGCGTAATCAATACTTATCCCCTTAAACAGATGCTAAAAGCATTAAAAGATAAATAATGCAGCCGCGGCGCGTCCTGAGCTCGCCGAAGGACAAGGCGCAGTTGGGCATTGAAAAACGACGTTATTAACGCCTGGCCGTTGGGTAAGATAAAATTCTTTTTAAAGAAATAAGCGCTTTGCGTAAGGCAAGGCGCTTTGTTTTTTAGAATATATACGTCGCAAGATCGTTGGCAATAGAAACAGCAAGCACGACTACGAGCATTATCAGACCCATGCGGCGCATCAATAGGTTTATTCGCGGCGGAGCGCCGACTCGTTCAGATAGCGTGTGCAAAATCTGTTGGCCGTCAGTAATACCTAGCGGTATGAGATTTATAATTCCCATTGATAGGTTAATGGCAAAAGCAATCATGAGCACGTCAAAAATATTTTTGGCATTGAACGCCAATACCACAATGCCAATTATTCCAGTAAGTACAGCCGGCCCTAGTAGAATGAAAATTGCGGGAAGCGCAATAGTTCCTATTACAGCGGTGAGACTGGCCATTATGCGCATAAAGAATGCGCGCCAGGCGACCAGTATAGCAAACGTAACGGTGCCTGCCAGTAAATGAAGCAGGAGGAACTTTGAAGGATAGATGCCATGGGCAATATATAGCGTAAAAAGAAGCCAGAAGATCATAAGGAATAAGATGGCCGCCATCAAGAGATTTGTGTATGCTCCAGAGCTATAAATCTCTAATTTTGCAGCCGTAGGCAGGGCATCAAGTTTTTCGCGTTCGCTTTCAGGATGGTCAACATATGCTCCGATGAGCAAGGGATGGAGGACAAGACGCGGAATCCTTATGCGCCGAGTTCCCAGGGCAAGGGAATGTGGGCCGATAGTTAGGATGCCGGGGCCTGCAGGACGCTTTTTAATTAGACTTATCACGTCGATTCCAAGCCCGAACTCTCTTATGGTGATACCGTATTTTATGAGTTTTACTGCATGACCCGCTTCATGGATCGCTAAAGCAAAGATAATTGACGCGAATACCAAAAAGGGGAATAGGTTACCGCTTATAACAAACACGAGAATGACAAAGAGCAGTCCTAGGAGCCAAATACGACGATTCATTATTGTCTCCTGTAGTGATTGCGGGATCGCAATTATATAAATAATACAACAAATTGTTAATAATGTCAAATAAAAATCACCCGGTCCGCAACGGATGATTAGCGCTTAAACGTTATTAACGTTCAGCAAAATGATTAATTAACGGTCCAACATTTCCTCGGAACGAAGAACTAGTATCTTCAAACGTGACAGTATAGTTAGCCCAGACTATTTGAATACGTTTAACCCACCAGTTGATGTATAAGCGCTTGGGATCGTGCATATTGTAAATGTCTTCATCATCAGAAATAACACGAGTAGCAAGATCGCGACGATTTTTGTCGTCTTTGTAGGCGCCATGCTCGCCAACCAAACGCAAGGTTACTTTGGTACCTCGGCTTGTGTCCTTGCGAGCAGGTTCGAAGGTAAAGGTTACTTCTCTCTCTCTGGTAATTTTGTCGTCCAAATAACCAGGGTCTGTGTATAGGACGGAGATGGGACCCCACTCTGCCGCATCATAGGTTGAACGCGGGATTAACTTTAATTCATGAAGCTGTTCTAGCATATGCAGAGCAAGTTTCCTATTGGCGGGGAGGGTTTCGCGATACGGTTTTGTCGATGTACTGCTCATTGTGTCTCCTTTGGGCCAATTACTGGCCATCTTCTCTTGGGACAGGCGCGGACTTCCTTCTCAAGAGGCAGTGGTAAAATATCAAACAATTTATCTGCAGTCAATTGATGGTATAATTTTAGGTAATCCTTCGCTCCGCTCAGGATGCACAATTTTGCACCCCGCTGCCGCGAGGGCAAAATTGGCAGGTAATCCCTCGACTTCGCTCGGGTCGTTCAGACTCTGAAGAGTCTTCAGACTCGAAGAGATGCATGTTGCATCCGCGAGCAAACTCGCGGGCAACAACTAACACATGAGACCAGAAATTTCAGCCGGTGCGATTATCTTCCGGCGCTATAAAAAAATAAGGCAGTATCTGCTTCTGCATTACGAAGCCGGACACTGGGATTTTGCCAAAGGCCATCTTGAGGCGGGGGAGAAGGCAGAACAAGCCGCGCGCCGAGAAATATTTGAAGAAACTGGCTTAAAAAACATTAAACTCTTTAATAATTTTAGAGAGGTTATGCAATATTGGATGTGGTCTTATGCTCAAAAAAAACGTGGCCGGCCTACCCGAACCTTAAAAACAGTAACATTTTTCTTGGGTGAAGCTTATGGCGGTAATGTCCGTTTATCGCACGAACATACCGGTTATGTATGGTTGCCGTATAATGAAGCCGTTAAACTTGCTACATACAAGAACGCTAAAGATCTGATAAAGAAAGCCGAGGCGTTTCTTGCTAAACACTAATAAAAACTCCGCTTTGAAGCGGGGTTTTTTGAAACACTACTTTCTTATTTCTTCAACTATGGATTTGAAAACATCAGGATATTTTTCTGCGATTTCGGATAGGATTTTACGATCCAGAGCCACGTTTTTTTTGTGTATCAGATTCATTAATTGGCTATAACTTAATCCATTTTGGCGCGACGCGGCGTTTATTCTTATCTGCCAAAGTTTTCTAAATTCGCCCTTTCTACGTTTGCGGTCGCGCGTGCTGTAAGACCACGCCTTCATTAAGGCCTGTTTTGCTGCAAGTTTTTTGGATTTGCGCCCCCAACGGAAACCCTTGGTCTGTTTAAGTAGTCGCCCTCGCTTGGCGTTTCTTGTTTTTCCGCGTTTTACTCTAGACATGCTAGTTGTTGTCCTTCGACTTTGCTCAGGACAATCCTGAGTTTATCGAAGGATTGCCCACGAGCCGCGCGAGTGTCCCGACGATACGTCGGGACTAAAGCGTAGTCGAAGGATTACATTATTTTAATTTAAGGTAATTAGTGCCCCCACTTTCTCGCATAACGCGCGTATTTTTTCAATGCCCGCGCATCGCTTTTGGATAGTACCATAAGCTTAGTTTTCTTTCTGCGCGCCTTTCCGGTTGCCTTGGCATGAAAGTGCCCTTGGCGCATTGGTCTATAGAGTATTTTGCCGCTTTTGGTAAATTTGAAGCGCGAAGACACGGCCTTTCTTGTTTTAAGTTTACTCATGAATTATTTGCCCTTGACTATGATTAATGACAAGCCCCTGGGCTCGCGTTTTATATCCTGCTCCATTTTATAAGATACAGAAAGGAGGGAAGTGAACTCCGCAAATTTGCCTCTGGCGAATGTTTCGTTTGCTCTCTCCCGTCCCTTGAGCAGCATTTCCACGCGCACTTTGTTGCCTTCGTTTAAAAATTTTTCAGCTTGCCGCGCCCTAGTTCCAAGATCATGAAGGGAAGAACGCATCGTTATCCGTATGCCTTTTAACTCAACCTGTTTTTGGTGCGCCTTTTGGGCCCGCTGTTTTTTGGCCTGTTCGTATTTCCATTTCCCAAGGTTAACTATTCGGCACACGGGCGGTATAGCATCTGGAGAAACCTCTATTAAATCTAAGGCACGGCTGGAGGCCAAGCGAATAGCTTCTTGGGTATCCATTTCGCCTAGGTTTTTACCCTGTTCATCTATAACGCGCACAGGCGAAGCCTTGATTTGATTGTTCATGCGCGGTCCTCGTTGAAACTGCGGACGGCGCTGATAATAATTAAACTTTTGCAGATAGTTAAAACTATTTATAAATTGTCGGCATGGTTTGTGGAGATGGTGGGAGTTGAACCCACGTCAAAGAAAAATTATGCGGCACGCTTCTACAGGATTAGCCATTCTGTAATGTTTTGTCAGAATATCCGGTCAAAGAACGGCAGAATTTCAGATATTCCTACCCCTGTTTGAGTCGCGTAGCGCAAGCGAGGTCCTTATGCTAGTCAAGCTCGATGTATGGCACCCGGCGTTTCCTTATCGAGCATCAGGGCCGGATGGCTCAAGCTAATTTAAGCAAGAGCAAATGCTGGAACGCGGAAAGCGTTCTGCACTTTTGCGAACAAGTTTGCACTTGTAAGTGATCAACTTTTTTCGAGGTTGTTGATCGGCCTCGTCCTGCGCGCGCTACACTTTTCCTTTTCGAAGCCCGGCATCCCCATTTTTATTCTGCTAAGGTTCTGGCAATATCCCGTTGGGCGTCGCGTTTCTTTATCAATTCTCTTTTGTCGTGCTTTTTCCTATATTTAACAACGCCTATTTCGACTTTAATCTTACCGTGGTGAGTATATAATCGCAAGGGCAGGGCCGTCAAGCCGCGGGTTTTGATTTTGCCTATGAGCGATGCGATCTCATTTTTATGCATCAATAGTTTTCTTGGACGGGCTTCATCGTAATTGTGCGATATATTCTTGGGTTGCCACGGGGCTACATTCATATTAGTCAGCCAGAGTTCATTGTTTTTAACCGTTACAAACGCTCCGCCCAGAGACGCTTGCCCAGCTCTTATAGACTTGGTTTCCTGTCCGTTTAACACAATACCAGCCTCCATTTTTTCGAGGATTTCATAATCGAATCCAGCCCGTTTATTTTCGGCAAGGGTTGTCATAATCTCTAATCCCAATTTAGCATGGTATTATAATAAATATACAGTTATGGCCACAAAATCACCCAAGGACAAGATATTTACTAAAGGATCCGGCGAGGTAGCCACAACCAAGCAATTTTTGATAAAGAGTATTATTGCGGCGTCTCAAAATGCCGGCTTTCACATGGAAAAAATAAATTTTACCGTTGAACCAGCCAGCAATATCCAATACGGCGATTACGCTTCAAATATCGCCATGGTTTTGGCCGCAATAGGCAAAAAATCTCCTCATGCCGTAGCCGAAAATATTATTACCGGACTTGAAACAAATAAGCGCTTTAATGCCGTAGTAAAAAGCGTAAAAGTTGCCGGACCGGGGTTTATAAATTTTTCACTCTCTCCTGAATATCTAGCCAAACAAATTAAGAATATTTTAAGCGCTAAAAACAATTATGGCCGTATAGATATCGGACATAAGCAAAATGTGCAGGTAGAATTTATATCAGCAAATCCTACCGGTCCGCCTACTTTGGGAAACGGACGTGGAGGGTTTTTGGGTGATGCTCTGTCTAACGTTTTAGATTTTGCCGGATACAAAATTACTCGTGAATATTATGTAAATGATGCCGGGGAGCAGATAAAAAAATTGGGCTGGTCGGTAATTGCAGCCGGTAAGGTTTCGGGCGGGGATTACAAAATTCCTTATCCGCCCGAAGAGCTTTATCCCGGAGGATACGTACAGGAACTGGCTTATAAACTGCAAATTTCCAAGTTTAAGCCGGAGGAATTGAACCCGGAAGCAATAAGCCGCACGGCTTCAAAGATGATATTGGAAGATATAAAAAGAATAACAAAAAAACTTAAAATACGTTTCGACGTGTGGTTTTCGGAGAAAAGCCTACATCGCCAGGGGCTTATTAAGGAGGCTTATGAAGCTCTTCAGAAAAAACATTTGATCGAAAAAAAGGAAGGAGCCCAATGGTTGCGACTTAAAGAAAACGACAATATTAACGAAAGAGTTCTGATTAAATCAAACGGCGAGCCCACATATTTGCTTCCGGATATAGCTTATCACTGGGATAAATTTAAGCGGCGCCGTTTTGATAAAGTCATAGATATTGTCGGCGCCGACCACCATGCCCATATGTTTACGTTGAACAGAGTTTTTGCATCCTTGGGGCTTGTTTCGAGCTCAAGAAAATTCGATTTTATTTTGGTTCAGCTTGTGCGTTTGATGGAAAACGGGCAAGAAGTGCGCATGTCCAAGCGTACCGGAACATTCATAACCCTTGAAGAATTAGTTGATACTGTAGGCTTGGATGCTGCGCGCTTCTTCTTTTTGATGCGCGAACCAAATAGCCATATGGATTTTGATATGACTTTGGCACGCGAACAATCCGACAAAAACCCGGTCTATTATGTGCAGTATGCTCATGCGAGATGTGCAAGCATTCTGGCCAAAGCCAGTTCGGCTGGCTCAGGGCAAGCCAAACAAGAGGGGATTGTTGAGGGGTCGGCAAGAAATAACTTGCTTTTAAAATTGGCGCACCCTTCAGAAACGCAGTTGATAAAGAAGTTAATTATTCTGCCGGAATTAGTAGAAGATATTGCCTCCAAATATGAAGTCAGCCGTCTGCCAGTTTATGCCACGGATGTGGCCACGGTTTTTTCGGCTTTTTATCGCGATTGCCAAGTTATAGGCGAGGATAAGGATTTAACTCTTGCGCGTTTAGCATTGGTGCGCGCCACAAAAATAGTTTTGGCCAACACCATGCGCCTAATGGGAATTCATGCTCCGGAAAGAATGTAAAAACAGATAAACGGAGGCGAGGCGAATTCTTGACAAACATTATTTTAGTGTTATAATGTAATTAGTGGGGTAACGAGACTCTTAAACTTAGTCCTTAAACTTATAGTATTTAGTAGTTCTCGTTATCCCCAACAGAACTTTTCATATCAGCAAGCCGTAAGGAGGATACATTCCATGGTGAATCGTTCATCCCGCGGAGCCAAGCTCTCGCGGATAGCCAAGAATTTCGGCGCAAGCGTTCTGGATCGCGTGTCACCTAGACCAGCGCCGCGCCTGATTCTGGTTCCTGTTCCGGTGCAGGTTCGTCTGGTAGAACGCAGGCCGTCATCTGGTTTTAACCGCTAAGCCAAAACAAAGAGCCCAGCTCCAGTTTTAGATAAAACTCGGGCCGGGCTCAATCTTTTTAATGCTATAATAAATGAAAAGTAATCCCTCGTCGCTTTGCTCCTTAGGTCGTTCAGACTCCCTCGGGACTGAGTCCTCGGGCCGTTCAGGCTCTGCGGAGCCCTCAGGCTCGAAGAGACGAACGTCTGATGAGTCTTCAGATCATTCGATTCAGAGAATCTCAGATTCGATGAACTCGAAGAGATGCACGTCGTTGCAACCGCGATCCAGCCCTAATTTACCAAAAACAATTCGATAAAAGTTTTAAACCAAGATAAAATTATACATTATAATTTTAGAAATGCCCAAACGCTCAGAAATTAGAGCTGGGTCGTGGGCAACAACTAGCACATGTTCGAGCCAGAACTAAAAAGCATAGGACTTTCGGATAAGGAAGCCAGAGTTTATTTGGCGGTTTTGGAACTGGGTCAGGCAACTGTACAAGATATCGCCAAGAAATCTGGCATACGAAGACCCACGGCATATTTGGCTCTTGAAGAATTAGCTAAGCTTGGTTTGGTTAGTTGGCACGAACAGGGAAGCAAGAGATTGCTTTCAGCAGAATTTCCCGAAAGGCTGATGCGACTTCTAGATCGCAACGAGCAGGAATTAAAAATTAAACGAACCGAAACCGAAAAAATTCTTCCTCGTCTTAAAGCCCTTTATGATCAGGCCAGGGAACATCCGCGCGTGCGTTTTTTCGAGGGCAAGGAAGGCCTGAAGGCCATGCAGGAAGATTTTCTGCGCACCAAGACTAGTTCTATAGTGGAAATATTCCCACGAGACGAATATGAAGAGCTATTTTCTGAAAGTGAGCGTGAAGTTTACCGTTTGCGTCGCTCCAAGAAACATGTTCGCGGACAGACATTCTATACGCATAAAGCCGGACCGATTGCGAAATATGCGCAGGGAGTTGAAACAAAATATTTGCCTCTCAAAGCGGGTATTGCTAGCGACTTGATTATTTATGGTAACAAAGTAGCCATGGCCGTCTTTCGCGGGAAACCCATGGGCATCATTATTGAAAGTAAGGAAATTGCTGAAACGTTGAGAGCCTTGTTTTCTCTGGCTTGGAAATAAATAACAGAAAGCAGTGCTCCGTCTTTTAAACTCTGCATAAAAAGCAGTTTTTGTATAAAAGTTTAGGCCGCCTCTCGAGTAGAGTGGCGGCCTTGGTGAAGAAAGAACAAAGAGAGCTTGATTTGGGTTTTTTGTCTGGATAGGCGCGGCCTTTTCCAGGGGTTAACGTTGAAGCTTGTCTTTAGGGCTCTTATCGCTCTGCGATCCTCTGTTTGACAACCGAGGGTTAAGGCAGCGCTTGATCTAGAGCCATTGGTACCGCTTTCATCTTGGGCGCGTCTAGTAAATAGTTACCTTGCGCCTTTGTTTTGCATACCACATTCTTTTGCTTCAGACGCTACCTACCCGTTGCCCATAACGCTACTCCTTGCTCTCTTCCTTCAAGAGAGCTTGTTTTCATGCGGTCATTTATGCCGCACAATAAAATTATATCATTATGTGGTATAAATGTCAATAGTGCCTGGCGATATCGAAGTTTGAATTAGAAGTACCATACTCAACCCATACATGTCAGCATATTCTGACAAATCACAATTTAATATAACCCTTTTAGAATAAAGAAAATATCCAAAACAAGCCTAAAGCAACCCTCTTGCTCTTGACAAGTTAAAACTTATATGATATACTTTAGTTATTGACAGTATGCATTGACAGTTTCTATGCATAGGCAGGACATCAAGTAGCTTGGGAGGCTTGGTGTCGTCACCGCCTTACTGATTCTTTCGTGAGCGGATGCAATAGGTTTGTATAATGATTTGCAGTGTCAGAGGCATCCGCGATTTAACCGAAGCGTCGGTTTGGCGTGTAGCATCTGTCAAAACGCATCAACCCCCGCAAACATACAAATTTTATTTTAAAATTTTGGCGGGCTAAGCGTGATGCGGTGAAGGTAAGACTCCGAGAGGAGACTCCCTGGTGTGATCTTCTAAAAGATCATGCCCGAGGGTCTCGTCTTGTATGAGAATGTTTTTTAAAAACTAAATCATTGATTGCCATCAACCAAAGCAAGTTTGCATCAACAACATGTTTGTTTTGGTTGGTGGTGATGGGGAAGATGACGGTTTCCTGATACCGCAAGATCAGGCCATGCCTCAGGCAAAAAGAGCGTGTTGATAAATATGGGTGGTACTGAAAGCTACTGGAGTAGAGCTACTCTGAAACGAGCAGGCCGAAAGCCCAGTCCCATTCATCGGTTAAGCACGTGACGCCGTTCGGCGTCTTACGCTATACCAGTCCCATCACCATCCGCACCTTTAAATAACTAAAACCAAAGAAGCGGGCAGGCAAAAGCCAAGTAAGGAGGAGACGTGAGCTCAGAAGGCCACACCAAGAAGAACCAGGTCAAGGCAGACCCAAATTCCTTCCTGCGCAGCAGGAAGCTTACCTACATCCGCAAGGTGGCACGCCAGAAAGGTTTCGCCTACAACCACGGATCGAGCAATCAGGCGCCCACCGTCAGCGTGGCTGTGGTGCGGGATCGTGAGATGGCTGATCTTGCGACGCGCGAGACACGCATCTCTGGTGGTTCAGGGGCTTGGCACGCGAAACTTGAACGCGTCCGCCTCGCACTGCTCTAGTCACCAGATCCACAAGGATCGTTAAGTAAGCGAGGGGAACTCAAGTAAGAATTTCCCCTCGCTTCACCATATTTAAAGAAAAAACCAGTAGTTCCGCACTTGAGCAAATTTCTAATACAGGAAGTTTGTTGAGGCGCGGCAACAACTCTTGCAATTAGTAGAGATTGTTTAAGCCGTATCAAGCAATGAAGGAGTCCAAAGATGGACACCTCTGGCGCCAAAGCCGCCAAGGCGACCGAGCTCGTGGTGCTCTGGAAGTACTTCGGCAAGCTCTCTGGCCAGGACATGGCCGGGTTCAAGGTCGAGATCGACAAGCTCTCGCCCGCGGAGAAGCGCGAGCTGGCCGAAGGCGCGGCGCGTGAGCTCGGTGTCGAGCTGGAAGATCCGAAGGTCGAGGCGGAGAAGTGAAACCTCGACAAAAGTCAGTCCAGCCCTGATTTTAGCAAATCTGAAATTAGGGCTGGTTAATCTCAAAAATATTTTCAAACATGTATAAATCTCGTCATTAGCCAAAAGCGCGTTTATAAAAATTCGTTTTTGGTTGGTGGTGGAAAAAGGTTTCGGATTGACAGCTCATCCGATTTCCTTAATACGACGGTTTGTCTGATACCGGAAGATCGGATCCCCTAGAGGGATAAAAGCGGGTGGTAGAAATAGGTACGGGATACAACGAGAGCTGTTCCCAACCAGGCTGAAAGCCCAACCCCGTTCGTCTCGCGAGCCAGCCTAGGCCAGGTCAAGGCTAGTTCCACCACCAACACCAACTTTGAAAATAAGAAAAGATAAGTAAATTCGTTCCACGCTCAAATACTTTTTGTTAAAGATATTTGGCGCAAAAGCAGTTCTGTTTTAGATAGAGCTGTTTTTGTTTACCTCAACGAGTCTGAGACTCTCAGACGTTCGTCCCGAGGACTCAGTCCCGCGGGAGTCGAAGACCCGAGTAAATCGAAAGGTTTGCGCAAGCAATAAATCCATGGTTTTATGGAATCATGCTAGAAAATTTTGAAACACAATTTGAAAGAGTGGTGGGCGGAACAGAGGGAGAGCGAGCTAGACTTAAGCACGAATTACAAGAGGAACTTCTGCAAATTGGCGATCAAGATATTGCCAAGTACGAAATACGGCTTACTGAACAGGACAAGACGATTATTCAAAACGCAGAAGAATTTGCATATAGAATGGCAAAGTTTTACGGCGGAGACCCTAAGCCAATACCGCCACATAAAATACATTTTGTAAGATCAGGAGGAGCATCCGAACTCACCAACGGGGAATTCTACGGCGGTATACACAGGTCTTTGGCACAAGAGATAGTAGTGGATCGCGATCTGGAGTCGAATGTAGATGTAGCCACAACGCTTGTGCATGAAATGTTCCACCAATTGTCCTACAAAGCTGCGCAAATAGATGCGCAAAAGAAGCACCGTATGTATAGAAGCGGCATTATCGTATCAGATCGAGAGAGTCGCATAAAACACTTTTCAGATATAGAAGAGGCTATTGCCGAAATATTGGCCAAGAAATTTTACGACGAGGAAATGCAAAATAATCCATTATATAGTGAAGAGATAGAAGCCACAAACAAATTGAAAGAATCATTATTGCATATTGTTCACCGCTTTAATCCAACACAAGAGCAGAATGAGCGGGAAGCCATGGAAGAAGTATATTCTATACCTTCTGCCAGAGAAATACTCACGATTTTTGAGAAAATAGAACCAGACAAAGAAACCATCGCTACTATAGTTGCTGAATTTCCACCGAAAACTAAAGGAAGAGATGTATTTGTTGGGCGCAAGAATGAACGTGATAAACTTTGGAGATTGATAGATGAAATTATAGAAAAAAGTCACGGCCGATTTGAGAATAGGCAAGAGGTTTTTGATATATTTGCGCGAGCAAATTTCAGCGGCAATTTAATTCCGTTGGCGCGTCTAATAGAGAGTATTTTTGGCAAAGGTTCTTTCCGGCGGCTTGGCGAAGAAACCGCCGATACTGGTGGTACCGAAAATAAATAAGGCAGTTTTGTTAATCAATAAATACTCGTCATTTTTAATCATTGACCCCCTTAGAAGTCTTCGGTATAAAAAATTTGGGCAATTTTTTTATACATTTGACAGCGACTTCTAGCGGGGTTAAATTTTAGTTAAAGCTTTTTGTCAATAATCCAATGGTTTCAAAGAGCTAAGGAGTATGGCTTTGCGCGCTCATAAGTTTATAGCCGTTAAGTTTCTCCGGTCCGCTTCTTTAGATCGCATCACCGATATTAATAAGAATTTAGGTGCCACCTTTGAATTTGTCATTGCGACTGACCTTTATTTGCTAAGCCTTGTACCCGACGCGTTTATTGCAGAAATAATTAAGAAGTATAGGGCATTGCCCGAAGTCGTTTTTGCCCACGAAATCGCGCCTAGATATTTGGCGCACGCAACGCAAGGAGGAAGGTAATAATGAAACGGATTGCGGCCTTGTTAGTTATACCGCTAACTTTTCTGGTGGCTTCATGTGCCTCTGGCGTAGGAGATATTGAGTTAGGTGACGGTCAGCATTCTAGCGCCCAAGAATATACTTGGCACGTTTATTACAATCAAGGCAACGTTCAGGCATTTGATTACTATACCGATAGCGAACCGGTTTTTGTGCAGGGTAGAGACCCGCAAGTTGTTCTGGCCAACGCGCGCGAAGCCAACGGCGTAGTGCTTACAAATAATATTTACAATACCCTTACTATTAATGTAGATCCCACCCACAGCGTTGAGATCAATAAGCAGCCAGCTTCTGGCGATGCCAGCGATCCAAATGATTTTGAATGGCGCGTAACCTGGATCCATGAAGACGGAACCAAAACAGTTTTTTACACTCACCACCAACCGCGTTCTATTTGGGCCAACACCTCTTTTAGCGATTCTGTTTTAGAGATGACTTCTGTTTCGATATACAGCTTCAATGCAAATCTTCAGCGTTATTCCACATACTATCTTGTGGCGCCAGATGATCTTATAACCATTGAATCTCGTCCAAAAAGCGGGTGGAGAAACTAATAATTTAGCCTATTAATAATAAAGCCTGACAATACCAGGCTTTTTGCTTTCTGTGCCAGGTAGTGAAAGTTCGACCGTTCGCCAAGTGCGAACAGCGCGTTATTGAGCTATAATTCACTGTTAACAGTAAAGATAAAAACCAACGCTCTTATTGATCAATTCTTTAACCCCACTAATTTTTAGTCGAACTTCTACTACCTAGTATGGTAAAATTATTACAATAATAGGTCTGATATGAACTTTGCCGAACAAGAAAAAGAAATACTTAGATATTGGGAAGATAATAAAATCTTTGCCAAAAGTTTAAAGAGGCGCGCCCGCGCACCGCGTTTTGTTTTTTTTGAAGGTCCGCCCACAGCCAACGGCCAGCCAGGTATACATCATGTTTTGGTTCGCGCAATCAAAGATGCTTTTTTGCGTTACAAAACCATGCAAGGTTTTTTGGTTGAGCGTAAAGCCGGTTGGGATACACATGGCTTGCCGGTTGAAATTGGAGTTGAGAAAGAATTGGGCTTCAAAACCAAGCAAGAAATTGAAGATTATGGCATTGCCGAGTTTAACGCGAAAGCCAAAGCATCCGTATGGCGCTATAAAGATGAATGGCAGCGCTTAACCGAGCGTATAGGCTTATGGTTGGATCTTACAGATCCATACGTTACTTACGATAATTCTTACATAGAAAGCGTTTGGCGAATAATAAAAGAGATATGGAATAAAAAATTATTGGAGCAGGATTTTAAGGTCGTGCCTTATTGTACGCGCTGTGGTACGGCTTTGGCTTCGCACGAAGTTGCTCAAGGATATGAATCGGTCACCGAAAATTCGGTTTATATTAAATTTAGAATAAAAGACAAAAAACATACTTACATATTAAGTTGGACTACAACTCCTTGGACCTTGCCGGGTAACGTGGCTTTGGCTGTAAACAACGACATAGATTACGTACAAGCGCAGGTTGGCAGCGGTGAAGTTTATATTTTGGCTAAAGATGCCGCAGCGCGTTTATTTAAAGAGCCGTTAAATATTTTAGCCGAAATTAAGGGTTCAAGGTTAGTGGGGCTTGAATATGAACCCCTTTTTGATATCCCAGAAACCAAAAACGAAAAAAGTCATAAAGTTTATGCCGCCGATTTCGTGACCACTGAAGACGGCACCGGCGTAGTTCATACCGCGGTCATGTATGGCGAGGACGATTATAATTTGGGCTCAAAGATTGGCTTGCCGAAAGTCCATACAGTAGGCGAGGACGGAAGATTTTTGAACACGGTTAATGCTGGTCTGGCGGGCTTGCCGGTCAAATCAAAAGAAGCAGAAATAGTGATAAATTCATATTTACATCAGCGCAACCTTATTTTAAAGGAAGAACTTTATACTCACGATTATCCTTTCTGTTGGCGATGCAAAACTCCACTACTTTATTACGCCCGCCAAAGTTGGTTCATACGCATGTCGGCATTGCGCAAACAGCTCCGCGAAGCTAATGAAAAAGTAAATTGGGTACCGGAACACATAAAAAGAGGTAGATTCGGAGAGTGGCTGAACGAAGTTAAGGATTGGGCAATATCGCGCGAGCGCTACTGGGGCATACCACTGCCTGTTTGGAAATGCGAACAATGTGGTCAAACTGAAGTCATCGGCTCAATAAAAGAGCTTTTGTCCCGTTCACAGACAAAAAATAAATATATTTTGGTTCGTCATGCCCAAGCCAGGGCTAATGTACAGGGTTGGGTTTCTTCTTGGCCCGAAAACAAACGTAATCCATTGACCGCTCGCGGTATAAAACAGGCTCGCGCTGCCGCAAAAAGAATTGCGCGGATCAAACCAGATATTATTTTCACCTCACCACTTCAAAGGGCAAATGATACGGCGGAAATTATGGGGAAAGCGTGCGGTATCAAGCCCAAAAAAGAAACAGAACTGCGCGAGTTTGATTTGGGAGCATTCAACAGCATGCCGATAAAAGAATATCACGATTTCCTGGAACACAAGCCAGGCGAACGCTGGCACAAAAAGCCATTAAATGGCGAAAATTGGTTCGATCTTAGAAACCGCATGTATTATTTTATACAGAATCTCGAGAAAATCTATAACGATAAAACCATTGTGTTGGTTGGGCACGGCGATCCCTTACTGCTGCTTAAGGGTATTTTGCTTGGCGCGGAGGATAAAGAATATGTTGAGCCGTATCTCAAGACAAAAAAAGCCGGTACGCCCAAACTGACATATCCCGATTTTGCTAAAGAAGAAAAAATCCTTTCTTCAATGCCGCCTTCAGACGATACTGGCCGTTTGGATCTGCACCGTCCTTTTGTTGATGACCTGACTTTTGCGTGTAAAAAGTGCGCGCATCCTATGAAACGGGTGAGTGAAGTAATTGATGTCTGGTTTGATTCCGGTGCCATGCCTTTTGCCCAGTGGCATTATCCTTTTGAAAATAAAAACCGCGTTGAGAAGAGCGGAAATAAAAAAGCTCTTTCTTTCCCGGCTGATTTCATCTGCGAGGCCGTAGATCAAACGCGCGGATGGTTTTATACCCTCATGGCTGTTTCTGTTTTGCTCGGCAAAAGCACGCCGTATAAGAATGTTGTTGTGACCGGTCACGTGGTAGATAAAAATGGCAAAAAAATGTCCAAGTCTCTGGGCAATGCGATAAGCCCGTGGGATATGACCGATCTTTACGGGGCCGATGCCGTACGTTGGTATTTCTACACCATGAATCACCCGTCAGACACTAAGCGCTTCAACGAAGAAGAACTTAAAGACGCGCAGCAGAAATTTTTGGGTACGCTCTGGAATTCTCTATCCTTTTTTAAGCTTTACGCCGCTAGCGCGCTAAAAAATACGAAAGCGCCAGCGTCAACCGATATTCTTGATAAATGGATATTATCGCGTCTTGCCACCGCAAGCGAACAGATTATTAAGCGCATGGATAATTATGATATCACCGCCGCCACACGTGCTTTAAGCGCTTTTGTGATTGATGACCTGTCCAACTGGTATATTAGACGCTCGCGCGAAAGATTTCAGCATCCCAAAAATAAAAAAGAGCTTGTCCAGGTGACAGAAGTTCTTAGTTTTGTTTTGAAACAAACCGCTTTGCTGGCCGCCCCGTTTGCTCCGTTTGTTGCCGAGCAGTTATGGCTGGGCTTGGGGCTTAAGGCTTCGGTGCATCTTGAGCGCATGCCTCAAATAAATAAAAAAACCCAAAATTCCAAACTTGAAAAAAGTATGGAGGCTTTGCGCGCCAAAATTCAGATTGCGCTTAAACTAAGGGCTCAAAGCGGACATAAAGTGCGCCAGCCGCTTTCGTCCCTGGTTCTTACGGCCAAAGTCGCCAATAAAGAAAAATTAGATAAGGGTCTTTTTAGAGTTCTTTGTGAAGAAATGAACGTTGGCAGCGTGGCTATACTTTCTTCTTTGCCAGATGGGCAAGAATGGCTTCGTGATACCGAACAAGGTATGGCTCTGAATATACACATAACGCCTACCCTCATGTTGCTTGGCGCCATGCGCGAGCTTGTACGGCAGATACAAAACACTCGCAAAGATGCCGGTTTGAAACCAAAAGAGAGGATAACTTTACGCATTTGGGCCAGTGAAAACTTTGGACGCGATATTATGGAGCGCGCGCAGGAAATAAAAGAAGATGTTTATGCCAAACGGGTGGAGACGGGGGAGAAGCGCAAGAACGAAACATTTATCATTGAACGGGAGTTTTCACTTGGCGACAGTAAAATATGGATTGGGATTAGAAAGACGAAATAAGATTTTGGTTTCGCTTAACGCTCACGTATTAAGGAAAATAAATTATCAGGCGGGCGTATTCGTTCGCGTCTGCAAGGGATCCCTCCATTTATACAGCCGTTCCGGCCAATTCGGTCTTCGCCTTAATGACGCTCACGAACTCGCCCGCCAGCTAACCGGCTTCCATTACAGCGCTCAACCAAAACAGAATTCTTCTACGCGAGGCCTTTCAATTTGTATAGAAATATAAGAAAATTAGTGGTAACGGTAGATTTACTAATCTATTTTGAGTTTTGCATTGTTGTTTTGCGCTTTTCGTTTTACACTTTACGCTTTTCTTATGGATTCAACGCGCGCAATAATAATTAAAATCGAAACATCCGGCGAAGCGGATATTTTGGCCACCGTCTACACTGAACTTTTCGGTAAAATGACTTTTATGGCTAAAGGCGCACGCAAGATGGAAGCGAAATTGCGCCCCGACCTTCAGCCCTATTCTTTGGTTGAACTATCTTTTGTGCGCGGCAAAAACAACCTTTTGCTTACTGGCGCCAAAACTATCGAGACATTCATAACGCGCGAGTCTGGCTATAAAGATATTTTTGCCGCAACACTTTTAACATTTATCATTGACGTTTTGGTTGTCCAGCCGGAAAAAGACGAGCGCATGTTTTTGACCATTTTGGCTTCTTTTCGGGCGATCACCCAGCCCCAGTTTTTTTCTGGAACTGAAGCCGGGCAAGGCGATCGTAAATGTTGGGTAATCGTGCAGAGGTTTTTCTGGTCAATGCTTAAAATGTCCGGGGTCTTTGTTTTATCTGAAAAATGCCCGCAGTGCCAACAATCATTTGAAGACGGTGCGGTTTTTAACTTTTCAGGCGAGATTTTATGTCGCTCCTGCGAGAAATCGTCTTCATGTTTACTGGATAAAGAGGATCTATACGCGCTTCAACGCATTATGGACGAAGGGATATCGGGCCAGATCCCGGAGCATGTTTACGAGCATTTGGACAAAGTCTTAATAACCTTTCTTTTTAAAGAAGATTTCTTTGTTGAAGCAAATCCAGTTGCGGTGTCATGGTTTTTAGAGCGTGTGGTATAATCTACAATAGCGTAAAGCTTAAAGCGAAAAGCGCAAAAGAATATCGAAAAAATTAAAGCATAGCCAAAAGCGTTTCGCGCGTTTAGTTATTTTTCGTTTTGCACTTTACGTTTTTAGCTTCCATCATGTTCTCTCGGACAAAAACCTTATTAATTATAGGCATAGTTTCATTGTTTATCGGCGGCGCCTTTACGGCCTCGCAGCTTCTTTTTTTTAGCACAGATCGCATAGACTTCAGTATTGTCAGCGAGCAGGCGGTGGATTCCAGCGAGAAGCATGATATTTATGCCGTGGTTATCAATAACTCCGACACCGCGCTCCAAGACGTACGCGTGGCCTTTATTTATCCAAGCGGCACCGAAGCCCCTGATGACCCAAACATACGGGTAAAAAATGACGGTGTTGCGGCATTGGCACCTGGAGAAAAGAAAACCTTTGCTTTTAGTATGGTGATCACGACTTTGCCCGGTGGGGATATAACGCCCAAAGCGGAACTATCTTTCCGCACGCAAGCTGTGTCGCTTAGATTCAGCAAAGAGGCAACTAGAACTATAAAAATCGTGTCTTTGCCGATTGATATAGCTCTTTCTATACCCGAAGTTCCTTCACCAGGAAAAGAATTTACCCTTAGAGTTTCATGGGAATCCAAAGCGCAGATTCCTATCTCCAATATCGGCCTTCAGCTTGATGAGCCAGAAGGGTTTGAATTTGTTTCCAGTACCCCAGAAACAACCTCCGAAAATTACCGTCTTTGGGATTTAGGTACTATTGATCCCGTAAGCACCGGAGAAATATCAATAACGGGCAAATTTACTCCCGGCGCGCCCGGCGGAGATTTCGTACTCAAGGTGGGACAATTAAGTGAAGATCATTCAAGATTGATACAAACCTTCAAAGAAGAAAACCAGACAATAAGGCCGACAATTTCATCGCTTTTAATATCCCAGCGCCTCCAGGGCGCTATCAATCCGGCAGTCACCGCAATTGACCCTGGCGAGACTTTTGATCTTAAGGTGCTTATTACCAACACCACGAATACAGTTATTAAAAATACGGTTTTAACCGTCTTCTTACCAGATAAATATTTTCAGATAAACAGTTTGCGCGCCACAGAAACATCGGTATCGCAAGACAGCGAAAAATGGATTTTTGACGGAACGACGGTTTTAGATTTGAGATCAATAAATCCCGGTGCGCAAAAAGAGTTCATATTCCAAGGTAGAATATTGAATAACCCGCCCTTCAACACCTTAGACGATCGTAACCCTAAGTTTATCGTCCGCTCTTACGCCGAAAGCGGAGGATTAAAATTAGGTGACACCAACAACGAGGTCAGGATAAACGGCAAGCTTATATTGAATCAGGGCGTGCTGTATAACAACGCTCCGGGCGGACAAAATTCTGGTCCCGTGCCTCCGCGAGTCGGACAAACCACAACCTATACGGTTGTTTGGGATGTTATCGGCGGCACCAATGGCATGCAGAATGTTACCGTGCGAGGAGTTTTGGCTCCTGAAGTAAATTTTGTGGCCGTACTTTTCCCGGAAGACGAACCCATCATCTGGGATCAAAACACTCGCGAGTTGCGCTGGAACATCGGGGATCTGCCTGCGGGAATCGGTATTAAAAGTGAACCACGAGAACTCTCCTTCAGGATAAGTTTTATACCCAGCTTTCAAGATATAGATAAATTTGTGCCGCTGGTTTTGAGCGCCAAGGTTACCGGACGGGATGTTTTCACGAGTGTAATGCGCGAATTTGAAGTAGATGAGGTAACCACGCAACTTCCAGACGATACATCTTCAGGCGGCAAGGTTCAGCCGTAATTATTACATTGCCCTCGAGCACCTTTTTATTATTAAGACGCTATTTTTGTTAAGCAAGATACAATCATAGATTCAAGTCACACATGGATATGAATTTAGAAACAATAATTTCTTTGGCTAAACACCGTGGTTTTATTTTTCCATCTTCGGAAATCTACGGCGGCTTTAAGTCTTCTTATGATTATGGACCGCTGGGCGTTGAATTGAAGAACAATATTAAGCGTTTATGGTGGCGCGAAATGGTCTATAAACGCGACGATGTTGTTGGGTTGGATGCCGCCATAATGATGTCCTCAAAAGTGTGGGAAGCTTCCGGTCATACCTCGGCCGGATTTGCCGATTTGCTTGCCGAATGCAAATCTTGTCACAAGCGTTGGCGTAAAGACCATGCCGGTGAGGCTTGTCCCGATTGTGGCGGCCAGCTTGGCGAAGCCAAGAAATTCAACTTATTGGTCAGCACTCACTTGGGGCCAGTTGAAGATGATTCAAGTTTAGCGTATCTGCGTCCCGAAACCGCGCAAGGCATTTTCGTTAATTTTTCTTCTGTTGCCCAATCAAGTCGTAAAAAATTACCGTTTGGTATCGCTCAGATAGGGAAGGCTTTCCGGAATGAAATAACCCCTGGGCCGTTCACTTTTCGCATGAGGGAATTTGAGCAAATGGAAATGCAGTGGTTTTACGATCCCAAAGATGACACGGAATGGTTTGAATATTGGAAAAAACAACGCATGAGTTGGTATGAGACGATCGGCATAAGCATAGATAAGTTAAAATTTCATCCCCACGCAAAAGACGAGCTAGCACATTACGCAAAATCTGCAGCAGATATTGAATATGAATATCCTTGGGGTTGGGGAGAGCTTGAAGGTATCCACAATCGCGGGGATTGGGATTTAAGCAATCACGCAAAATATAGCGGCCAAGACATGCGCATTTTTGATGAAGAAACAAAAGAAAGTACAATGCCTCACGTTATTGAAACTTCGGGCGGAGTGGACCGTTGCTCGTTGGTGGCGCTCATAGACGCTTATCGCAAAGAAGAGGTGAAGGGAGAGGAGCGCGTTTTCTTTTCCTTCAACCCTAAGGTGGCGCCGGTAAAAATAGCGATCTTGCCGCTGGTTAAAAATAAAGAAGACGTGGTTGCAAAAGCCCGTGGCGTGGCTGAAAGTTTACGCGGTCGTTGGTTAATACAATATGATGAGGCCGGAACCGTGGGCCGCAGGTACCGTCGTCAGGACGAGATAGGTACGCCTTTCTGCGTAACGATAGACTTTGACACCTTGCAAGATAATGCCGTAACCATACGCATGCGTGATACAATGGAGCAGATACGGAAACCTATTTCTGAGCTAATAAGTTATTTTTCCGAACAATTTTAATGGTTAGATTATTACAGCAAATTGTTGACTATTTTAAAAAAGTCGTCATTAAAAACAAGCTTATAATATTTGCCCTTGTTCTTACTTCACTTTTTTATCTCAATAGAGGTTTTCTTATAGAACACAAGTTCCTTTTTGATTTCACCGATAAGCAAGGCACGGTTCATAATGATTTACAGAAAGCCCTGAATTTGGCCGCGTCCTTAGTTATTCTTGCAGTTATTTTGGGGGCATATCTTAAAGTCATTTTTAAAAACCCCCGTCTTTGGCTCAAGGCTTTTCGGGTAGCTGTAATAGTTAATTTCATAATTTTTGTAATTATTGTTGTGCTTATTCTGCTGGCCCAATATTTTGAAATTATACCCAAACCATCTTATGTTTAAATACACCGATATAGCACTGGGGCGTTTATTAAAGCGGATGATTAATTTGAAATTAGAAATTTAAAATTTGTTATGATGTTGCCATACAAGTTTACTAAATTGCCCAGTGGCTTACGTGTTATTTTGGCGCCTATGAAGCAAACTCAAGCCGTAACAGTGCTTGTTCTCGTGGCCGCCGGATCAAAATACGAACAGAAAAGAATAAACGGCATTTCTCATTTTTTAGAACACCTCTTTTTTAAAGGTACACGTCACCGGCCAACAACAGAAGCCGTGGCTGCTGTTTTGGATGGGGTGGGCGCAGAACATAACGCCTTCACTTCCAAAGAGTATACCGGCTATTGGGTTAAAGCCTCAGCTCAACACACCGACTTGGCTCTGGATATAGTTTCAGATATGCTCACCAGCCCGCTTTTTGAAGGCAAAGAGATAGAAAAAGAAAGACGAGTAATCTTTGAAGAACTCAATCTCTATTTTGATACGCCAACGCGTTTCGTCGAAGATCTTTTTGAAGAGACTGTCTGGGGCGATCAGCCGGCAGGATGGTACGTGGGCGGCACCAAAGAATCCGTGAGTCATATAACCCGCAAAGACATTCTCGCTTATTTTAAGAAATATTACGGTACACTAGGGACGGTTGTTTGCGTAGCGGGGAATATTGACCCAAAACACACTACGCGCGAAATAAGCAGGCGCTTTTCCACCTTACCCAAAAGAGAATCTTCGGTTAAACCGCCGGTTTACGAAGATCAAACCAAACCGAAAGTAACGCTTTCTTTCAAGCCGACCGACCAGACGCACATCGCTTTCGGGGCCAGAGCTTTTAATCATCGTGATCCGCGAAGGTTCGCATTGTTGGTGCTTGCCACAATTTTGGGCGGCAACATGAGTTCGCGTCTGTTTTTGAACGTGCGCGATCATTTGGGATTGGCCTATTATATAGGCACCTCGCCCTCTCTTGATACCGATTCTGGATACATCATGTCGCACGCCGGCATTAAGAACTCCGAAGTTCTTAGGGCCTTGGAGGCCATACGCCGGGAATATGATTTGATAGCCAAAAAACCAGTCAACCATAAAGAATTGTTGAAAGCCAAGGATTATCTAGTTGGTCGCTTTCTTCTTGGTCTTGAGGAAACGGATGAAGTAGCCTCTTATCTTGCTACGCAGGAGCTATTGAAGAATGTTATTGAGAAACCGGAACACTACATTGAAAAAATACGCGAAGTTTCTTCCAGTGATGTAATTTCCGTAGCCCAGGACGTTTTTAAACCATCGCGCTTTAATCTAGCCTTGATTGGCCCGCATAAGAATAAAGATGGTATAATGAGAATACTTTCACGATAAACCAATCATGAATCCCGTTAGAAGCCGCGATCGCAATAGATTAGCAGTAAAAATACCTATGTCATATTATAGTATCCATACAAATAATTTTGCAGATTGAGATCATTGATCGCGATCTGCTTCTAACGGGATGAACAATAACGTTTACATACACATACCTTCTTCAACTATCGTCAGAGTGATGCTGGCTATAGTTATTGTTTTATCCATTTTTATCTTACGCGATATAATAATACTTTTGCTTTTCGCTATAGTCATAGCTGCGGCTATCGATCCTTTAGCTACGCGCATGGAAAATAAGCACATTCCGCGCATCGTGGCTCTTTTGACTGTTTACTTCACCGCGATCATTGGCTTGGCTATTTTCTTGTGGACCATCCTGCCTCCTTTAGCCAGTGAACTTACGGATTTTGCAACCAATTTTTCATTTTACGCCACCGGCATATTAAATTCTCTCTCCAGATACGGCATAAATCCGAGCAACCCAGCATTCGGAGGTTTTGAGGTTTATTTTGAAGAGATCAACACGCATATTGCTCAGTTTATACCCACGCTTCCGGGTATTTTTACGGGAGTAGTCGGCAGGAGCCTTCAAATAATCACGGTATTCTTGGCGTCGTTCTATCTGGCCTTACAGAGGGATGGCGAAGAGAAATTCTTGCGGATGCTTAGTCAATCGGAAGAGCCTTATGTGGTTGATCTCTGGAAGCGCGCGCAGAAAAAAATAGGCCAATGGTTCCAGGGGCAGGTCGTATTGGCCGTGCTTATCGGCGTTGCTACATATGTTGGTCTTATTGCGATAGGGTTGTTTTTGGGTGAGCAGATCCATTACGCTCTTATAATAGCCATAATCGCCGGTATTTTAGAGATTGTTCCCATAGTCGGTCCTATTGCAACAGCCATAATCGCGATTTCCATCGCATTTTTCCAGAATCCGGCCATGGCAATCTTGATTGGTTTGTTTTTCTTTGTTTTGCAGCAGCTTGAGGGCAATGTACTTGTGCCTATAATATTCAAAAGGGTATTAGGTTTGCATCCTATCATCGTCATCTTTTCGTTGTTAATAGGCGCCCGCCTCGGCGGCATTCCCGGAATTTTGCTGGCCGTTCCAGTTGCGGCCGTGCTTATAGAATTTTTCAGCGATTTTAGCCAAGGGAAAGTAAAGGTGTAAAAGCGCAGTCATGCTTTCGCTCACGTCTGCGGGGACGATTATTGGCATTGCTGCGAATCAGACACCTTCCGGCAAACTCCTCAGCCCCAGTTTTGTCTAACAGTCCGTTTGATAAAAATAGATTTGTTAATGCAAAACTGGGGCTGGGTCAAACAGTGCCTCATGGCGTCCGATTCGTGGCGCCAATTTACGTTTCCTCGGAAATCGTTCAGGCGGACACGTTTTTCTAGAACTAAAAAAGAAGATAATGAAGGTCGCCTGCGGCGACCTTTTAGTTTTAGCCGAAGAGCTTGACAGAAATACAATAACAGTGTATAAACATACATAGTACGGGATTCACAAAGAATCCCTTTGAAAACCCGAGAAAGGGGACAAGAAAATGCGGTATCTCGTTAAGCTCGCTAGATTTGGCATCGTTACTGCAGTTAGTTTCTTTGTGATGGTCGTGATTGCCTTTTTTATGGTGCAAGTCGTTTCAGCGATCAGTAATCTTGTTCTACCTATCCTCTACGCTACCCTCTACGCGGACGCGGACCCGTTTGCAATCTTAGCAATTACAATGGGCCTCTCTGTGATTTCTGTGAGCGCGGTTATGATTGGTTTGTCTAGCATAGCAGATCCTGATCCATCGCCAGATTCGACCGAAAAAGATTCGACTGAAAAAAATCAATAAACAACTCCAGCGGGGGAGATTCTCGTTCTCGCGATCAATAATAAATTGAGTTCGGCGTCCTTTACGGACACTTTTTGTTTAGTGCACGAGCGAATGGCTGTTCAAAAGTACTATAGCCGCAAGGGCAACGGCAATTTGAAAAGGAATCCCGAGACGCCATGGAGTTTCTTTTTTATCCTGTTTTATATGGATAAGTTTGTGGAAGCGTTGTTGAGCTGCAAGCGGTTTATTATCTGGCCATAAATAATGCAAGAAAGATATACCGTCTGGCAGCGCGGCAAAAAAGCCCCACAAAAGAAGCCATGGGAGCGGAATAGAGGCTGGCGCGATGAATACGAGTATTGCCATCCCGCCGAAAAAATCAATGAATATTTTTATAAAATCTATTGCGGCGCGGCGCCATCCGGTGCGTGAGAGATTTTCTACGCGGTCAATATCATACTCGCGGTGGGGGAGCGAATCGAGTAAATAGTGGCTCACGAAAGCAGTTGGCAGCCCGAGTGCGGGATTACCAACAGCATTGCCGACAGCGGCGCCAAAAAGGATGTGGACGGCTAAAATCATAATTAGAAGATAGTAGATTGTAGTTAGTAGTTAGGAAAAGTCGTCTCTATCTACCATCTACTAACTACCAGCTATCATAACGGTTTTGCTTTTTGTCTTTATTGCGAGTACAAATAAAAGGTATGTATGGAAACCTTTATATTGTAGCTACTCCAATAGGTAATTTGGAAGACATTTCTTTGCGCGCGCTCCGCATATTAAAGGAAGCCGATTTTATATTTGCCGAAGACACGCGCGTAACCAAAACGCTTTTGAAACATTATAACATTAACACGTTTCTTGAGGCGTACCATCAGCACAGTAGCGAGAAAGCAACTTTTCATATTGCTCAATTGCTGCGCGAAGGCAAAAATTGCGCGCTGGTCACCGATGCCGGCACGCCCGGCATTTCCGATCCAGGCAATGAACTGGTAGCCAGACTTTATGGCATACTTGGCATGGAGCTTAGAGTTGTGCCAATACCTGGTCCAAGCGCCCTGACGGCACTTGCTTCGGTTTCTGGTTTGCCGATGCAGAATTTCGTATTCTTGGGATATCCGCCGACCAAAAAAGGCAGAAAGACTTTTTTCAATAACCTGGCCGTCTTTAAAGATATGCCAAAAATTATTTACGAATCTCCTTACCGCGTCGCCAAAACACTCATGGAAGCCAGAGCCGTTTTGGGTGACAACGCCAAAGTGATTGTGGGCAGAGAACTAACTAAAAAATTTGAAACCATTTTCCGCGGCACGCTTGAACAGGCGATAGAGAACATCAATAAAGAAAAGCCGCGCGGCGAATACACGATAATCTTTTATTAATATTTTAAGGTATAATTTAAATATTAACGCCAACCCACTTTTTCTAAGATTTTTCAATGATTAGGACCTTACGCGCTTGACTTTTTGTATGCACTAGTTGATTTTCGCGACATTCGAGGAGACGTACATTGGCGCCACGAATTGGTCGTAGTGAGGCACTGTTTGAGCGAGCGAAAGCGAGCGAGTTTGCCGGAAGATGACCAATTTGTGGCAGTGCCAATAATCGTCCCCGCAGATAGGAGCGAAAACAACTAGTGCATACTTACCGATGAGCGAGAAAAACGGCAAGCGCGTAAGTCCTAAAGATAATGAATAAATCAAAATTTTACATTACAACCGCAATTGCCTATGTTAACGCGCCGCCACACGTTGGTTTTGCTTTGGAATTGTGCCAAGCCGATGTTATCGCAAGATACAGAAGGCTTTTGGGAGACGACGTCTATTATCTAACGGGAACGGACGAACACGGGCAGAAAATTGTTAAAGCCGCGCAAGAAGCGGACAAAGACCCACAGGTTTTCGCTGATGAGGTAAGCCAGCGTTTCCGTGATTTAGCCAAAGACTTAAACATAAGCAATGATTCATTTATCCGCACATCAGATAAGAAGGTTCATTGGCCAGGGGCGCAGGAAATGTGGCAAAATTTAAACGCGGCAGAGGTTTTATACAAAAAATATTACGAAGGCCTTTACTGTTCTGGTTGCGAGGCTTTCAAAGTGCCAAGCGATTTGGTAAATGGTTTGTGCTCGGATCATAATAGGAAACCAGAAATCATAAAAGAAGAGAATTATTTTTTTAAGCTTTCTGATTTCCAAGAAAAGCTGGCTAATATTTATGAACAGGGAATTATTAAAATAATTCCGGAACATCGCCGAACAGAAGTATTGAATTTTATAAACCAGGGCTTGGAAGACGTTAGTTTTTCGCGGCCAAGCAAGGATTTAAAATGGGGCATACCTGTTCCTGGCGATAAAAAACATACTATTTATGTTTGGGCCGACGCGCTGGTCAATTATATTAGCGCTTTGGGTTTCGGCCGCAGCGAAGACGAACTGTTCAAAAAGTTCTGGCCCGCAGATGCACATGTGATAGGGAAGGACATTATGCGTTTTCACGCCATAATTTGGCCGGCCATGCTTATGGTCGTTAAATTACCTCTACCCAAAACTATTCTGGTGCATGGTCATATTCAATCCGGCGGCCAAAAAATGTCTAAGTCTTTGGGCAATGTTATTGATCCATTTGGGCTCATAGCCAAATACGGAGCTGACGCCGTGCGCTATTTTTTGCTTAAGGAAATTCCTGCCATGGAAGACGGCGACATGACCCCTGAGCGCATGGCTGATGTTTATTCCGCAGAACTGGCCAATGGTCTGGGTAACTTAGTTGCGCGAGTATGCGCTTTGGCGGAGAAATCCCCCAAACCATTAAAAATGTCTTCAGCCGATTTCGAAATTTCGGTTAACGACGCCTGGGATTTTTACGGCTCGGCTATGGCCAGATTTCGCTTCAGCGAGGCATTAAGTCGCATCTATGAGCTTGCGCGTGAAGGCAATCTTTATATTGACCGCGAAAAGCCGTGGCAAGGTGATAATTGGCAAAAAGCCATTCCAAACCTTCTCTATTTAATTGTCAATATGGGCTGGATGCTTGAGCCGTTTTTGCCGCAAACCGCCGAAAAGATTTTTAAGCAGATAGGTTTGGATAAATCGGCCCAGGGTTCATGGGAGGAGCAAGGGCTCAAACCACACAAAGGCGAGCCGTTGTTCCCTAGAATTTAGAATGTTGAAATTAGATTTTACTATTTCTAGATCCCAAATTCAAAATGTCAAATTCTAACGCATGTTAGTTGATTTACACGCCCATATTCACTTCAATATTTTTAAGGATGATGCCGATGAGGTTATACGCCGCGCGCAAGAAGCGGGCGTTTTTATGGTTGCGCCATCAACCAAACTTGCTATCTCGCGCCGCGCAATTGAATTTGGCGAAAAATATCGCGGTCTTGTGTTTCCGGCGATCGGTTTGCACCCTATACACACAAAGCCAACAATTTTTGATCCCGATGAAGAAGAAGCGGGGGGCGATCACGCCTCCAGAACCAGCAATGAGACATTTGAAATGAATGAATGGTTGCTACTTGCCAAGCATCCGCTTGTAGTGGCCATAGGCGAAACTGGTCTTGATTATGTAAAACGCCTTGAAATTACTGAAGACGATAGAAAACATCAGGAAAATATACTGCGGCAGCAGCTTGAACTTGCACTTGAAGTTACCAAGCCGGTTATATTGCATTGCCGCGATGGCCAGGTTGATGGTCTCAAGCGTAATGCGCATCAAGATATGCTTGCTATACTAAAGGAATATGTGCCTCGAGGCCTGCGCGGCGTGAGCCACTGTTTTTCCGGCAACAAAGCTCAGGCCCAGGAATATATGCAGTTAGGCTTCGGATTATCTTTTACGGGTATGATTACTTATAACGGCGCGTGGGATAGAATTATTAAAGATGCGCCGCTTTATAAGCTTTTTACCGAAACCGACTCTCCGTATTTAACGCCGGTTCCGCATAGGGACGAACGCAACGAACCCGTCAACGTAAAATATGTTGTTGAGCACATAGCGGGAGTCAAAAACACATCATTTGAAGAAGTAGCGGAGCAAACTGTTCTTAACGCTAAAAAAATGTTTAATTTACCTATTCAATAGCATGCACGAGAGATCAGAATTTAGTTCTACATCAGAGAATATATACACCCTCGAAGATTTTAAGCAAAAATCTTTTGTGCGTGGAGAACTGGAAATTTTGCGAGGACTGGAGGAAAACGAATCCGGCATTATAACCGAGGTAAAAAATGATTTCAGCATCACGCTTTTGCCTACAACAACGGTAGAAATAGGCGAAGAAGTTATTTTCAGGGGAAGATTTATAAAAGACAAAGGCCGAATGATATTTGTATATGATGAAGATTTAAACGGCGATATGGAAGTCGGAATTTCAAAATATTTTGGAGCAATATTTCCGCACAAATTTGTTGAAATCGTTACAGAAAAAATTCAAGAAGCATTGAAATAATTTTAATTTTTACACCGCGTTTTTCCATTTTTAGTTTTGAATTTTTAATTTGAAACATGGGCCCCAGAGAAAAACCAACTTCACATGCCGAAATTAAAGAGGTAGATGAAGACAAAGAAAGATATTCCGCAGAAGAGCTGTCTAGCATTTTGCGCGTAAAAATTGGAGAAGGTTCTTCTTTAAGTTATTTAAAAAGAGATCTTGAAGACGGTAAGGCCATTGCAATAGCTGTTACTAAAAATTTCGATATTTGGTTATCGTCAAATCACACTGGGATTTATAAAGATAGTGGTATTGATGACACCGATGTTGTTTTAGAATGCCGATGCAATAAAACAGCAAACGGGATAGGCTTTGTTGCCTATTCTAATTTTAAACCTATTTTTAGACGTGATTTAGATATGGATAGCGTTTTTGGTAAATTTATTAATATGCTTGGCGAAGACAACGCGCGATCTATAGTATTATCTAAAATGCAAGAAATCTTGGATTAATTTTACATTTTTCGCTTTAAATTTTTAACTTTTACTGTGCCCTACAATCCTAAAAAAATTGAAGCGCGATGGCAGAAATACTGGGAAGAACATCCAGAACTTTTTGCCGCGCAAGATCTGCCGGATGTCGGATATGAAAAATCCAAGTATTATGTTCTGGACATGTTTCCGTACCCATCCGGCGAAGGTTTGCATGTCGGTCATGTCGAGGGATACACGGCTACAGATGTTTTGAGTCGTTACTGGCGCATGCGCGGCAAAAACGTTTTGCATCCCATGGGTTGGGACGCTTTTGGCTTACCAGCAGAGAATTACGCCATAAAAAGCAAAACTCACCCCTCAAAATCTGTTGGGGAAAATATTACGCGCTTCCGAAGCCAGCTTAAAAGTTTGGGTTTTTCTTACGATTGGCAGCGTGAAATAAATACCACCGATCCAGAGTATTATCGCTGGACGCAATGGATATTTTTAAAGCTTTTTGAAAAAGGATTGGCCTATGAATCTGAAGCGCCTATAAACTTCTGTCCAAAAGATGGCACTGGTCTGGCCAATGAAGAGGTTGTGGATGGCAAGTGTGAACGTTGCGGCACGCCAGTGATCAAAAAAAATATAAGACAATGGCTGCTTAAGATTACTGCTTATGCCGACCGTTTGCTTAATAATCTGGACGAACTTGATTGGCCAGAAAACATAAAAGAAATGCAGCGCAATTGGATTGGGAGATCTGATGGCGCAGAAATAATTTTTAAACTTGAAAAGACCGGCAAAAAATCTGCTTTGAAATTAGAATTGCCCGTATTTACTACCAGGGCAGATACTGTTTTCGGCGCCACCTATGTTGTCATGGCTCCGGAACACGCCCTGATGCACAAGCTTGAAGGCCACATTGCTAATAAGTCCGAAGTTGAAAAGTATATAGAGGCGGCTAAAAAGAAAAGCGACCGCGAGCGGCAGGGGGGGGCGGGCGAAAAAACCGGCGTTAAATTAGAGGGTGTAGTGGCTATAAATCCCGCCGATAAAAAGAAAATACCTGTTTTTGTGGCCGACTATGTCCTTGAGCATTACGGAACTGGAGCCATAATGGCCGTTCCGGCTCACGATCAGAGAGATTTTGATTTTGCCAAGAAATATGACCTGCCTATAAATGAGGTTATTACTCCAGACAACAAAAAACATCGTTTGTTAAAAGAAGCCCACACGCACGAGGGCATCATGGTAGACTCGGGAGAATTCAACGGTCTTTGGAATGAAGATGCCCGAGCAAGGATTATTGTCTGGCTGCAGGCGCATGGTTTGGCCAGAGGTATGGTCAACTATAAATTACGCGACTGGATTTTTTCCCGCCAGCGATATTGGGGTGAGCCAATCCCGATAGTTCATTGTCCAAAATGCGGAGCTGTGCCATTGCCAGAAGAGGCATTGCCTCTCACGCTGCCAGAAATTTTAAGTTACGAACCTACCGGAACCGGAGAATCGCCATTGGCAAAAATCGACAGTTGGGTCAACACCGAATGCCCGCGTTGCGGTACAAAAGCCAAACGCGAAACAAATACTATGCCGCAGTGGGCTGGTTCCTGCTGGTATTATCTGCGTTTCATTGATCCAGAAAACAACAAGGCTATTGTTGACGAGAGAAAAGAAAAATATTGGATGGGCGTTGATTTGTATGTCGGCGGTGTCGAGCACGCCGTTTTGCATCTGCTTTATGCAAGATTTTGGCATAAATTCCTTTTTGATCTTGGCCTGGTTTCAACCAAAGAACCTTTCACTAAATTGATCAATCAGGGTCTGATCTTGGGCCAGGACGGACAAAAAATGTCTAAATCCAGAGGTAATATAATCAACCCGGATGAACTTGTAGATTTATACGGCGCGGATTCTTTAAGAATGTACGAGCTTTTTCTGGGACCGTTTGAAGATCAGAAACCATGGGATACGCGCGGTATTATAGGTTTATGGCGTTTCTTGAGCCGTATATATAATTTGATAAACGACGGCAAAATTCTAAACGAAGATAATACCAGAAGTGCCGCTACTCATTTTGCGCGCAACATGGCCATAAAAGTGGTCACTAAAGATATAGAGAATTTTTCATTTAATACCGCTATCAGCTCACTGATGGAGTATGTAAACGCGCTCCATGACGCGGACAGGCAAAATGTTAGTTTAGCAGATGCCAAAACCTTGGTGCTTTTAGTTTCTCCTTTCGCGCCTCATTTAGCCGAAGAACTTTGGCAAGAAAAATTGGGGCATAATAATTCTGTGCAACAAGAAAGATGGCCCGTTTATGATCCAGTTGCCTTAGAACAGAACGAGGTTTTGGTTGTTGTTCAGATTAACGGTAAAATGCGTGCTACTTTTAAAGTGCCAAGCGGTTTGGCTGAAGACGTGGTTGTGGCCAAAGCACTTAATCTTGAAAATGTTTTCAAGTACACCAAGGATAAGAAAATACACCGGATCGTTTATGTGCAGGATAAACTGTTGAATATAGTGGTTTAAAATCGCCTTCAAAACAGGCGATTTTTAGATGTTTGGGCAATAAATGATAGGTGATATGATAGAAGTAATAAGTTGTTAGAGTAGTCCTTACCGTGCGTCGGGATGCACGAAATTGCATCCACGCATGGTGTGGGCAACACCAACATTAACAGGTAATCCATCGGTTGCGCTTTAGTCCCGACGTATCGTCGGAACACTCGCGCGGCTCGTGGGCAAGCGTCATTAAGGTACTCCCTCGCTGCGCTCGGGATGCAGTTGTTGCAATCCCTCGCAAGGTTCGGGAGCAACAACTAGCATGTGCGGAATTGTTGGTTACATAGGTAATAAACAAGCTACACCCATTGTAATGGATGGTTTGAAACGGCTCGAATATCGAGGCTACGATTCCGCAGGCATCGCGGTACACAACATCGGCGAGCCGATAAAATTTCTGAAGAACGCCGGTCGCGTAGCCAAACTTGAAAGCGAAGTTAACAAAAGCGTCCCATTGGGAACCGTAGCGATAGGGCATACCAGGTGGGCGACGCACGGTGTGCCAAATGATATTAATGCGCATCCTCACACCGATTGCACCGGCAAAATTTTTATTGTTCATAACGGCATAATAGAAAATTATATCCCCATAAAAAATGAACTTATGGCCTCAGGTCATAAGTTTTCTTCGGATACCGATACCGAAGTTTTGGCGCATTTAATAGAAAGTTTGTTTCGAGGTACGCTTGAAGATGCTATTGCCCAAGCTTTGGCCCGCGTTCGAGGTACATACGCGCTGGCAGTGATTTCAGAAGGCGACCCACAAAAAATAGTTGCCGCGCGTAATTCTTCGCCCCTGCTTATAGGAATAGGCGATGGCGAAACTTTGCTGGCTTCCGATCCATCGGCGGTTATTGCCGCTACAAAAAAAGTTATCTTTATTGAAGACGGCGAAATGGCTACATTAACCAGTGAAGGGTTCCGTATTAAAGATCTTGGCGGAGAAGACTTGGTTAAGCGTCTGGTGGAAATTCCCTGGACGCTTGAAGAAGCGGAAAAATCAGGTCACCCGCATTTTATGCACAAAGAAATTTTTGAAGGCCCCGAAGTTATTCAAAACACCATGCGCGGACGCGTCATGGCGGATCAGGGCTTAGTGAAATTAGGCGGCTTGGAAGATATCGCCAAGCGTCTTTCCGAAACCAACCGAATAATTCTTACCGGCATGGGTACGGCTTATCACGCCGCTTTGATAGGCGAGTATCTTTTTGAAGAGTTGGCCGGTGTTCCATGCGAAGTTGAATACGCGGCTGAATTTAGATACCGCAATCCCATTTTAAATGACCGCAGTCACACCGTTCTAATCGCTGTTTCGCAATCCGGCGAAACCGCAGATACGCTTGCCGCAGTACGCGAAGCCAAAAGACGCAACGTACTTACCATGGGCATAGTTAATGTTGTGGGTTCATCGGTGGCCCGCGAAACTGATGCCGGAATATATAACCACGCTGGACCAGAAATTGCCGTAGCTTCAACTAAAGCCTTTTTGTCCCAGCTTATTGTTTTGAACATGCTCGCAGTTTTCATGGGGCGCATGAGGAATCTTGAAGTATCGCGCGCTAAAGAACTACTGAATGAACTTATAACCATACCCGAAAAAATAAACCAGATATTGGCGCAGGAGCAATTTTTCGCGCAATTGGCTAACTGGCTCAAAGACGCCGAGCACATATTTTTCCTAGGCCGCAAATACAATTTCCCAGTCGCCTTAGAAGGGGCTTTGAAACTTAAGGAAGTATCCTATCTTCATGCCGAAGGGTATAACGCCGCGGAAATGAAGCACGGGCCTATAGCCTTGATAGATTCTTCTTTCCCAACAATAGCTATAGTGCCGCAAGATTCCGTGTATGAGAAAACCATTTCTAATCTAGAAGAGATAAAAGCCCGCGGCGGACCTATTCTGGCCATTGCTACCGAAGGGGACGAGCATATTTTGAAAGTCGCCGATACCGCGATATTCATCCCGAAGGTTTTGGAACCACTTTCGCCTATTTTGACCACCGTTCCCCTGCACCTTTTGGCCTATCACACCGCCGTAGCGCGAGGGTGCGATGTAGACAAACCGCGTAATTTAGCGAAGTCGGTGACAGTTGAATAATATATTGACTACTAAGCCCACACGTTGTATCCTTAAAATCAGAATATCGAGTATTCTGGTTTTTGTTTTTTAGCACTTGTGTTGCTTTCTGCCGCGTTATGCTAAACCAAGGGAGTGCGGCAATATACCATTTATTGATCTTTCCCCAGCCCCAGTTTTTAAATTAGTGATTTATTTAGTAGAACCACGTTTATCGGTAAGAAAATAAGCCAAAGGGTTCTAAGAAACTGGAGCTGGGTTTGAACAAAAATATATTGCGCATTTTTGTTTAGCCCAACGCGCACTTAAAGTCTAAAAGCGATGGTTGGGAGAACGCATACACAAATATTAATTTATGGCGTCTTATGTACAGACGATTTTTGGTTTAGTACTCATCATTCTTGGGGCCACAATAGGCTTCATACTCCGTAGATACTTGGCTCTTCAGCAAGTGTCTTCGGCTGAATCCGAAGCCAAGCGGATAATCAATGCAGCAAAGGAAGAGGCCAATAAGTCGCTTCTCGAATCGCAAGATAAATCCGTCAAGCTCATTTCCGAGGCTAAGAGCGAGGCGCGCGAGCGCGAACGCAGTTTAAGTGCGGCCGAAGAGCGCATTCAGCGCATAGAACAAAAGCTTGATGAGCGAGCGGTAAAGTTAGCCCACGAGGAAGAAGCTTTGACCCAAAAAGCCGAGCGCGTTTCTGGCTTGCGCGCGGAACTTGAACAGTTGAAAGAAGAAGAAATAAAAAGACTTGCAACAATTGCCGGTCTATCGCTTGATGAAGCAAGAGCCGAACTTTTTAATCGCATTGAGACCAGTATCAGTGATGATTTGGCACGGAGAACTCAGAAAATAATCGCTGAAGGCGAAGAACGTTTTGCCGAGCGCGCGCGCGACATAATAGTTACGGCCCTTCAGCGCTATGCCGGGTCGCATTCTTCCGATGTGACTACAAGCGTTGTGGCTTTACCAAACGAAGATTTAAAAGGCCGTATCATCGGCAAAGAAGGAAGGAATATCAAGGCTCTGGAGCGAGCCACGGGTTGTGAGGTTTTGGTTGACGATTCTCCCGGAGCAATCGTTATTTCAGGGTTTGATCCCATAAGGCGTCAGGTGGCAAAAATAGCTTTAGAAAAATTGATTTCCGACGGCCGTATTCAGCCTGCGCGTATCGAAGAGGTTGTAGAACAGGCCAAATCGCAGATTGAAGCTGAAATCAGACGTGCCGGTGAAGCCGCAGTAACAGACGTGGGCATTATCGGCATTGATCCGCGGTTGATTTATTTACTGGGCCGCTTGAAATTCAGGACAAGTTACGGTCAAAACGTCCTTTTGCATTCAATTGAAGCCGCGCATGTTGCCGGCATGATTGCCGCCGAAGTCGGTGCTAGTGTTGGCGTGGCTAAAAAAGGAGCCCTGTTTCACGACATCGGTAAGTCTATTGATCATGAAGTAGAAGGCACGCATGTTGAAATAGGTCGTAAGCTATTGGCCCGGTTCGGCGTAGATGAAGAGGTAATTAAAGCTATGCAGTCGCATCACGAAGAATATCCATTTGAAAACCCAGAATCCATTATCGTTAAAGTTGCCGAAGGTATTTCGGCCGCACGACCAGGAGCCCGCCGCGACACTGTTGAGAATTATATCAAGCGCCTTGAGGATCTTGAACGCATCGCCAACGAATTCCCAGGAGTTGAGAAATCTTTTGCCATTCAAGCTGGCAGAGAGTTGCGCGTTTTTGTTACGCCCAAAGATATTGATGATTGGGCGGCTCAGAAATTGGCGCGATCAATAGCCGATCAGATTGAAGCGACCTTAAAGTACCCCGGTGAAATAAAGGTGAATGTTATACGGGAAACCAGGGCGATAGAGTACGCAAAGTAGAAGTGAATTTTTGGGTTTCGCTTGACGCTTCAGCACTTGGCAAAACGCATTTCGCACTGCGTGAAAACACGTAACGGCCAATAAATATAAGCCTTTTCCTCGTTTTCACTTGTGCGCTTAATTACGTTTTGCAGACAAATGCTTTCGCTAAGTCGCCCAACCCCAAAACCCACTTAATTTTTTAAAGAAAGTTTAAAAATAGCCCTGTGGACAACGTTTTTGGCTCATTTGGAGCGAATTGGTACAATAGAACAAGAAAAAATAAGCCTTTTCCAAGGTTTTTCAAAGGAGGTGAAATATATGACAAAAGACGGAATCGTTGAGGCAGTACAAAAAATGCTTGGCGGCTCTCGTGCTGAAGCAGGACGAGTTGTTGATGGCGTTTTTGACACCATCACTAAATCTTTGAGTAGCGGCGAGGATGTAGCCGTTTCTGGATTCGGTAAATTCAAAGTTGCGCACAGAAAGGCCCGCACCGGACGCAACCCAAAGACTGGCGCCGCAGTACAGATCCCAGCTACCAAAGTGCCTCGATTTTCAGCCGGGAAAGCTTTGAAGGACGCGGTTAAATAGATATCCTTTGTTTCTAGAAACAAGTCAAAAATCCCGTAGTTTGCGGGATTTTTGCTTTTTATGCTATGTGAGCGAGGAGAGAGTCAAACTCTCATGGATTTCTCCACACGATTTTGCCTGTACCGCACCGAATTCATTCTGGTGCTAGAAGTCGGTGCGCGCCCCAGCACTAAATTTTGCGTTTGTGCCGAAGGAGGGAGTCGAACCCTCATGAGTTTCCTCACACGATTTTGAGTCGTGCGCGTCTGCCATTCCGCCACTTCGGCAAAATTGATGAGTGAGGGCAAATATACTGTTCTGCCGCATGCCCACAAAAATAATATAGCCTTTTTTGTTCGTTGCCAAGCCCAAACGCTCGTGTTAATTTGGATTTGTGGCTAAAATTATTGCTATAGCAAATCAAAAAGGCGGCACCGGCAAGACCACAACAGCGATGAATCTCGGTATTTATCTTGCGGTATTGGGCAAGAAAGTTCTACTTGCTGATCTTGACCCGCAAGGTAACGCAACCGGAGGGGTGGGAATCAAACCGGAAAATTTAGCCGTTCATATATATCATGCCCTTTTTGAAAAGGTTCCTGCCCGGGATGTTATGCGCTCAGCAGGATTTTTCGGTTACGACCTTCTTCCTGCCGCGCCTGACCTCGCTGGCGCAACCGTTGAATTGGTTGATTTGCCCGAGAGGGAATTTAAGCTTAAAAACCTGCTTCATAATCTTGCGGCCGACTACGATTACATAATTATAGACTGTCCGCCGAGTTTGGGTTTGCTTACTATAAACGGTTTGGTAGCCGCAGATGAAGTCTTGATCCCAGTTCAGTGCGAATTCTTTTCCATACAGGGTTTAAATCAGCTTCAAGACACCATAAATCTTATACGTGACAACATCGGAACAAAGTTAGATATTCTGGGCGCGCTGATAACATTGTATGATAGGAGGAATGTTTCGGCGCGAAATATCGCTAAGGATCTGCGGCGCTCTTTTGAAGGCAGAGTTTTTGATACCGTGATTCCACGAAGCGTGGCATTGGCAGATGCGCCAGGACGAGGACAAACAATATACCACGCGGCCCCCGACTCACCAGGCGCGACTGCCTACAAACAACTTGCGCAGGAAATATTGAACATTCATGGAGGCATTTTAAACGACAACGAAGAAAAGGATTTGGAAGAGGATATTAGCGAAGAATAAAATCAAAATGAAATCAGGTAAAGGCCTTGAATCGCTGATTCCGGCCAGAAAAGAAAACAAAAAGGTATCTAAAAAATCTGGTAAAAACCAAGAGATTCTTTATTTGCTGGATATTAAGGACATTCAGCCAAATCCAAATCAGCCCAGACGTGAATTTGATAAAGATGCCTTGTACGAACTGGCTTCATCAATAAGAGAACACGGCGTTTTACTGCCTTTGGTTGTCCATAAAAAGGAAAAAACTTCAGAAAGAGGCGCCAATGTTGTGTATGAGATTATTGCCGGTGAAAGGCGCTGGCGCGCAGCAAAAATAGCCGGTCTGCCGCGCGTGCCGGTTATCATCAGAGAGACAAAAAGCGAACATCACAACCTACTCTTATCTTTAATAGAGAATGTTCAACGAGAAAATTTAAATGCGCTTGAACGGGCCATGGCCTTTAAGCGGCTCCTTGGAGATTTTAAACTTACGCATGAAGAAATCGCCGCGCGCGTGGGCAAAAGCCGCGAATTTGTCACCAACACCTTGCGTTTATTGAGCCTGCCTTCGCTTATTCAGGAAGGTATTTCTCGCGGTGCCATAAGCGAGGGGCACGCACGGGCTATTCTGGCATTGAAAACCGAAAAGGCTCAAAGACTTCTTTTCTCAAAAATCCAGAAAGAAAAATTATCTGTGCGCGGCGCAGAAGAAACAGCGCGACTGTTGATATCGCGTATCCGCAGGATCCCGCAACGTGAAGCCAGTGCGCAAAGAGGGGAGTTGGAAGATAAAATTAAAGCTAAACTTGGCGTTCCGGTGCGCATATTAAAAAACGGCAAACGTGGCTCTATATCAATAAGTTTCAGCAGTAAAGAAGAAATGGATAGGGTGCTAAAAACGCTTCTTGGATAAAAATTAATCCTGCGAAAGCGGGATTTTTCATTTTTGACATCCAAACTCCATTCATTTAAGCTATAAATTAGAACTTTTACAAAAAGGAGTTGTTGTATGCTACCGGATGCATACGAAAACGACTATTACAAAGTTGAAGTTATCAGTAAGATTATTATTGATGGACACGAAGTGGTCTGGGTTAAGACGACGGCAAAAATCGATTATGTTGAATATATGGTTGCGTGCGAATGCGGTCTAAATAAACAATCCGGGGAATTTGATCCCTGGCATGGTTGGGATTGTAAATATATAAACGCCGCAATGTTTTTGCGGCGATACGAAATCAGCCAAGAGCTTGCTGGAAAACACGATTTGGATAGTCATGAAAGCAAGTTTCCTTATATCAGCGATGCATTCAAGAATGCCGTATTTGAACTGTTCACGCGATCACAGAACAATGAGTGGTTGGGCGGTAATACAAACTACCTTCCAGGCACACTTGTATCCGCCATTCTAGAAAACGCAATGGAATTTGGCGCAGATATGGAACATGTATGGACCGCTGTTAATATGCTTGAATGCGAAGGCAAACTTGCTTCGGGCACCGGCACCGGAGCCTCATGGGCTGGAATTCTTATACCCCACGACGCGCGCCGTAATAGGAAGAACCCAGTTTTTCCTTACAGCGAAAAGCAAGTAAGCAATTTCAAAATTAAAGTGTTTTCACCTATAAGCGGGTTTGAACCGCTGGAGTGGTTGATTCAAGTCTACAACAGCAAAGGTAAGATCGTTTACGAAGAACGAGTGGCTATCAAATATCATCCAAAATGGGTTACTGGCTCTGAGATTAGGGAGGGTTTTCATCCCACTGATGTTGCTCAACTCAATCTAGCGCTTGCTAAAACAGAAGAGAAGATCTGGGAAATGACTTAGAATACAATAAAGCATAACAGTCCTGATTTAAAGGGCTGTTTTTTCTTGGCTTTGGATTATACGAATCGCGATTTAATATCAGCTACGCCGTTTATTTTCTTGAGCCGCACGATTATACGCGGCAAGTCTTGTTTTGAGGATATATTGGCTACAATATTTATTTCGGCTAAATTTTTCTTTTCCGACCCTTCAATTTTTATTATATTTACGCCGAATTTAGCTAAGGTTGCGGTTACGTCTTTAAGTAGGCCCACGCGGTTTTCTACGCCCAAGATCATCTCTACACGCACCGGCTCTTTTTTAGGCGCTAATTCAATACCTTGTGAACGCAAAGATTTGCGCAAATGCGAGCGCGCCGCAGTTGTTTTGGCAACCTCCATTAATTGTTGCGAAGGTTTTTTACCTTTCTGGACGATGATTTCAACTACGTCGCCGTTGCGGAGCGGAGTATCAAGTCCCACGAATTTATCGTTAATTCTGGCGCCGGAAGCCTGCTCACCGATCTGTGAATGTATGGCAAAGGCAAAATCTAAGGGCGTTGCGCCCTCGGGTAGTTCAATGACATCGCCTTTGGGCGTGAAGACAAAAATCCTTTCGCGGAAAAAATCTATTTTTAACGCGTCCAGAAATTCATCCGTTCCTTGCGTTTCATGCTGCCATTCGGATAGCTGTTTGACCCAGCGCAGTTTTCTTGAGGTTATTGAACCATGATCGGGTTTGCCCTCTTCCTCATAATTCCAGTGCGCGACGATGCCGTATTCCGCTTCTTGGTGCATTTCCTGTGTTCGTATTTGCAGTTCGGTTATTACTCCATCCTCACAAAATACCGTGGTGTGCAGGGAGCGATAACCGTTTGGCTTGGGCAGAGCGATATAGTCCTTAATTCTTCCAGGCAATGGCTTCCAATATTTGTGGATTATGCCCAGGGTTTCATAGCAGGCAGGGATATCTTTTACTATTATCCTTAAGGCAACCAAATCATATATTTTGTCTATCTCCATATTCAGCCTATGCATTTTTTGCCACAGACTATAGTAATGTTTGGCTCTGGCATGCACGGCTAGGGGATGGACATTTTCTTTATCAAGTATGGCGTAAAGAATAGGCTTCACTTTTTCCAGATAAGCCTCGCGTTTTTCATAAAGATCGCCTATCTTACTGAGCAGGAGTTTGTATTCTTCGGGGTACACATAAGGGAATGCTAGATCGTCAAGGCGGCTTTTGAGTTCGCCCATACCAAGGCGCGAAGCCAGCGGTGCGTAAACCTCCAAAGTTTCAAGCGCTATGCGGTATTGCTTTTGTTCTGGCAGGGCCGAGAGGGTCTCCATATTGTGCATGCGATCAGCAAGTTTTATCAAAACCACTCTTATATCTTGCGCCATGGCCAAAAACATCTTGCGTAGATTTTCAACATGCCGTTCCTCACCTCGGTATTTTATTTTGCCCAGTTTGGTCACGCCGTCAACCAAAAAAGCTATTTCTTCGCCGAATTCATTTTTGATGTCTTCAACAGTGAAAGGCGTGTCATCAACCACGTCGTGCAAGAGCGCTGCGGCAATAGTTGAATCGTCCAGTTTCATTTCCGCCAATGTTTGCGCCGCGGCCACCGGATGGATTATGTAGGGATCGCCGGAAGAGCGCGTCTGTTCGCTATGCGCCGTTTCGGCAAATGTATAGGCGCGTTCAATTAACCCGACATCGGCATTGGGGTTATTTTGTTGGACGGTTGTTATTAATTTTTCTAAATCAGCTCTGGACATTATATATGGGATTATGCTATACACTAAGACAACAAACAAGGCGGATAGCAGACGCTATCCGCCGCAATCGGGTAGTTTGCTATGCCCTACTACTCGACAAGCTCTTTTAAAGGAGATAGAAATGATATTGGTTGCAACCGTCTTTCTTGCTGTTGCAGTTATTCTCTTGTTACTGTGTTTATTCGTTTTATGGCGTTTATTTCAGCCGCAATGAATGATTAATAATATCCTCATCTTATGATGAGGCTTTTCTTTTAACTAAAAGCTAACCACTATCGTAGTACATGTTTAGTGGGGACGGATCCCACTTGTACGGACTGCGCTTGTGTGGTCCATTCCTGCTTTACTTCTCCAAACCTTTAGCATTCAGACACTCTTTATTGGAACATCTTTTTCCCGATTTATTCTGTACCAAAAGCGAGCCGCAGGTAGGACACTTTTCTCCGGTTGGTTTTTCCCACAAGGCAAAAGTGCAGTCTGGATAGCTGGAACATCCATAAAAGAATCTTCCGCGCTTGCTTTTGCGTTCAATAATTTCTCCTTTGAGACATGATGGGCACGAAACGCCCAATCCTTTCTTAAGCGTTTTGGTATTGCGACATTCAGGAAAACCGGAGCAAGCCATGAATTTTCCGAACCTGCCGAAACGGATGATCATAGGCTTGCCGCATTTTTCACATATTTCGTCCGTAGTTTCCGTAACCAATTCTTTTTTCTCAACCGTCTCGTATTTTTCAGCCAGGTGTTTTGAAAACGGGTCGTAAAATTCCTTGATTACCGGCACCCAGGCCATCTTGCCTCCGGCTATCTTATCCAAATCTTCTTCCATGGTGGCGGTGAATTTCAAATCAACTATTTCTGGAAAATTAGCTACTATTATATCGTTAACCATTAGGCCAATTTCGGTGGGTTTTAACCTGCGCGCCTCGTCTTTTTCAACATAATTGCGGCCCTGTATGGTTGAAATTATCGGCGCATAGGTAGAGGGTCGCCCGATACCATTTTCTTCCAACGCTTTTATTAGTGAAGCCTCGGTGTATCTTGGCGGAGGTTCGGTGAAGTGCTGTTCGGTTATTAAATCTATATACTTTAGTTTCTCGTCTACTTCTAATTCCGGCAGCTGTTCATCATCGCTTTTGATCGGCCAAACTTTCAGAAAGCCGTCGAATTGCAATACAGATCCATTGGCACGGAACACGTATTCAGATTTTTTTGCTGTTGCCGATATGTCCACGCTGGTCGTATCAAATATGGCTTGGGGTAATTGTGAGGCCACTGTTCTGCGCCATATCATGTCGTAAAGTTTCCACTGTCTGGCGTCAAGCTTTCCTTTTAGAGAATCAGGAGCGTGAAATGGACTAGTCGGTCTTATGGCTTCGTGAGCTTCTTGTGCGCCTTTTGTTTTGCCGGCAAAACGCCTGCTTCCCTGAACATATTGTGGGCCCAGTGTTTCGGCAACGAATTTTTGTGTTGAATTCAAAAACTCTTCGGCCAAATTGGACGAATCAGTTCGCATGTACGTGATAAGACCTACAGCCGCGCCGTCAATTTCTACTCCCTCATAAAGCTGTTGAGCAAGAAGCATGGTTTGTTTGGCAGAGAATTTAAGCTTGCGCCATGCCTCCTGTTGTAGGGTGCTTGTTCTGAATGGCGGAGGAGGATTCAGTCGCCGCTCTTTTTTATTTACTGTTTTTACAGACCAGTCCGCATCAACCAAGGCGTTTTTTATTTCTTCAGCTGACTTTTTATTATTAATGTCTAGCTTCTCTATTTCTTTGCCGTCTTGTTGTATAAGCCGCGCTCTAAAATCCAATCCTTTTGAATTGGCCAGCTCGGCTTCAATCGTCCAATATTCTTGAGGCGCGAAATTATCTCTTTCTCTTTCGCGATCCACTATTAATCTTAAAGCCGCCGATTGCACCCGGCCGGCAGAAAGCCCGCGGGCGATTTTTTGCCACAAGAAAGGAGAAAGCTGATAACCAACCAATCTATCCAAAACTCTTCTGGCTTGTTGGGCGTCAACCAGCTTCATGTCTATGAGCCTGGGGTTGGCCAAGGCGTTTTCTATTGCTTCGCGTGTTATTTCATGAAAAACTATGCGTTTCATGGAGCTTATTTTCGCAGGAGCGTCTTTTTTGGGGCCATTTATCAACTGGACGATATGCCAGGCGATAGCCTCACCTTCCCGGTCTTCGTCTGTTGCTAGTATTATCTCGTCGGCTTTCTGGGCCTGTTTTTTAAGCGCGTTCACGCGCTTTTGCGAAGCGCGTGGTATGACATATTTGGGCGTAAAATCATTCTCTATGTCTATCCCTAAAGTTGAGCGCGGCAAATCGCGTACATGTCCGTATGAGGGCACGATTTCAAAATCTTTGCTCAGGAATTGTTGTATGGTACGCGCCTTGGTTGGAGATTCTACAATGACTAATTTCATCCCGTTAGAAGCAGATCGCGATCAATAATCTTAATCTGCAAATTATTTGTATTGATACTATATATTATATATGAAATAGATATTTTTACTGCTAAGCTATTGCGATCGCGGCTTCTAACGGGATTCATAAATTTTGATTTTTGCATTATAACCCGTATATTCCTCCGCCGAGACTTTTAATTAATCCTTTAATCTCCATCGTAACTAAAAGCGCGTTTAGCGCTGCGGCGGCAATATCGCTTTTGATGATTATTTCATCTACGTGCGATGGCCCCCCTTTAAGTATTCCAAAGATTATTTTTTCTTGCTCATCCAGATTATCTTCTACCACCCTCAAGGCGTTATTGTCCATTCCATACTCCTCAAGTATATCATTGGCGTCAAGGACCGCTTTTGCTCCAAGCTGTATCAAGCGGTTTGTGCCGAAAGAATTTTCTGAAGTTATTGGACCAGGTACAGCAAAAACATCGCGGTTTTCCTGCACGGCTAATTTGGCCGTGATCAGTGCACCGGATTTTGCTTTGGCTTCAATTACAAGAATGCCTTGGCATACGCCGGCAATTATCCTGTTGCGTTCGGGGAAATGATATTTTTCCGGTTTGGTTCCAGAGGGATATTCAGAAATTACAGTGCCTCCGCTTTTTATTATCCTCTCTGCCAGATTTCTGTGGCTAGAAGGATAGACACTTCGATCGTCTATGCCCGACCCCAAAATAGCTATTGTTTTGCCGCTCACCTCAAGAGCGGCTTCATGGGCCAAACCGTCTATGCCCAAGGCTAGTCCGCTTACTATAGTTATGCCGCTTGACGCAATTTCTCTGGTTATTCTAGGAGTTACCTGCTTGCCGTATGTTGTCGGCACGCGCGAGCCCACGACGCCTAATAAGACGCCTTGTGTATTTAAATTTCCTCGCACATACAACTGCTGGGGCGGATTATGGATATGTTTTAGCGATTCGGGATATTCAGTGTCATTTATTGTGATTTTTCGTATTTGATCGGGCATTAGAAATTAGTTCGCCAGCCGGCGAATTAGAAATTGTATCGTGTTTGATTTGTTCTACTGCTTCGGCAAGCATTTGGCAATAGAGGTTTAATCCCACCCGGTTTACATTACCAGATTGTTCCTTGCCAAGTATATTTCCCGCACCTCGTATTTCCATATCCCTTTCGGCAATGCTCCAGCCGGAGCCTATTTCCTCGGCTTCTTTCAGGGCTTCCAGGCGCATGCTGGCCAAGTTCGAGAGTTTTTTCTTACGCCAAAAGAAATAAGCATGCGCTTTTTGGTGTCCACGTCCTATTCGTCCGCGGAGTTGATAGGCTTGAGCCAGACCCAGTTTTGATGCGTCATCTACTATTAATGTGTTCACGCGCGCCAGATCCAATCCGTTTTCAATTATGGTTGTGGCAATAAGAATATCTATTTTACCCGTGCGCATATCATTCATTGTTTGTATAAGCGCATCCTCGCCGATTCTTCCGTGTATTGCAGCGATCTTTGCTTTCGGCACAAGGGATTTGAGCTCCGTGTAGGTTTGTCTAATGGTCAATATCCTATTGTGCAGGAAATAAAGCTGTCCTTTTCGCGCCATTTCTTCTTCGATGGCTTTTTTGACCACTTCCTTGTTCCATGGGCCGATAGTGGTATGGATACTTTGTCTTCCTGGCGGAGGAGTCTGTATGCGCGATATGGGGCGCAGGCCCGCAAGAGCGAAATAAAAAGTTCTTGGTATCGGTGTGGCCGAGAGGCTCAATACGTCAAGGTGTGTCCGCGCTATGCGCAAGGCCTCTTTGGCTTTGACGCCGAAGCGTTGTTCTTCATCTATAACCAGAAGGCCCAGGTCCCCGAAGGATACGTCGCGTGAAAGTATCCTGTGCGTTCCTATAACGACATCAATTTTGCCGACAGCCAAACTTTTAATTATTTTTTTCTGTTCAGATTTGCTCTGCAGGCGCGTAAGCAACGCTATTTTTAAACCAAATTTCTCAAAGCGCTCTTTGGCGCTATGGAAATGCTGGTCGGCAAGAATGGTTGTGGGCGCAAGCAATGCGGCTTGTTTACTGTTCAAGACGACTCGAAAAATTGCACGCAAAGCCACCTCGGTTTTGCCGAAACCAACGTCGCCGCAAACCAGTCGGTCCATAGGCTTTGTTTTAGAAAGATCGTCCATTATTTCTTTAACTGTTCTTAACTGATCCGGAGTTTCTTCGTGTTGAAAGTTTGCGGCAAAATCTTTTTCAACCTCTTCCGGGTGGTAAGAAGGTCTTTGCGAAACTTCTTTTGCGGCATAAAGATCAAAAAGTTCTTTGGCCAGCGCAAGCACGTCTTCTCTGGCCTTGCGTTTGGTTTTGAGCCATAGCGTGCCGCCAAGTCTGGCTATGGCCGGTTCCTTGAACCCCAGATAACGGCTAAGTTTGCGCGAAAGGTTAATCGGCACAAAAAGCCTGTCGCCTTTGGCGTATTCAATAACAAAATATTCTTGCCCTGAGCTCATCGAAGAGCGAAGTCCTGAGTCCGTCGAAGGATTACCTATATTTAGCGATGTTTTCCCGGCGTATCGTCCAATGCCGTGGTCAAGGTGCACAAGATATTCTCCTTCTTTGAAATCAGCCGCTGTTGATTCAAGCGCGCGGCCGGTTATTTTTTCCCAATCGCTTCTTGCTATGTCGGATACTCGCTCTATTTCACGGATATCTTCTATATAGTTGCCGGCAAATTCTATACGTATGGGCTTGTCCAGGTTGATGGGAAAAACATCCACAATTCCTCCACGGTGGGCAAATTCTCCGTATCTGGTTACGTCCAATACTTTTTCATAACCCAGTTCGTCCAATTGCCTTAAAAGTTCCGCAAGCACCGCCTTGTTGCCTTCGCTTAACGCGACCGCTTTATTTTTCCATGACGGATCCATGCGCAATGCCTCTTTTATGCGCGCTGCATTCTGCGCGTACCACAAAACGGGCTTACCCAGGATTTCTGGGGTAATCCCAATGATTAATATTTCCAGTTTTACCGTTTTATTTTCTCCCATTAGTCTCAAACCAACTTATCAATGATAACGATTTTAATTAAAAAGTCAAAAATAAAAATGCAAAATAACCCCTCTTTTTATTGAGGCGTTTTTAATTAGTTATCGTAGGCTACCACGCCTTCATTGCTGGTTATATTCGTTCATCGCCGCCTCTACGCCTTCGTTTATCGCCAAAGTCAGGGCTCCTGATGCGGCCTTATTTATTTTTTTGAGCTGTTGTTCTTCAGGGGGAGAAAATTTTGCAATAACCAATTTATTTAAATCTCTTTCGTGCCACTTGATAGATTTGCCGGTGCCTATTCTGAATCGAGCCACGTCCAGCGTTTTTAAGGCGCGCAAGCAGGAAGCTACGCCCTTGTGCCCGCCAGCGCTCTTGCCTACAGATATTTTCATGCGGCCCACGGGTATATCCATGTCGTCATGCACGATAATTATTTGCCGTGGTTTGGCTTTATAGAATTTAGCCACAGCCGAAACAGCCTTGCCGGAGTTGTTCATAAAGATTTGCGGTAAAGCGGCTATAATTTTGCTTTTGTTAATCCTGCCTTCCGAAACCAGCGACAGAAATTTCTTGTTTTCGGTAAATTCCGGCAAATCATTTTGTTTGCACCATCGGGCAACGATATCGCGGCCGGTATTATGCCTGGTTTCTGCATATTCTGAGCCAGGGTTGCCAAGACCGAATACAATGTATAAGTTTGACATAATTTTTGTGCTGTGTTATACAATTAAAAGGTTCTTTAATATAATACTACATTGGTCTTCCAAAGGCCAAACGAAAGGGGACGCTCTTGAGCCGTTTGATAATGAGAATTATAAAACTTGTTATTAATATGGTTATTTACACTATTAGTGTTGGAGTCATGTCGCTTATTGCCGCCGCAGTTGTTTTGGCCCCAGTTTGGCTTTTGCACATTAGTTATCCATTTTTAAATCCGCTGACAAGCATTGGATTAGATGGCTTTTGGATTTGCTGGTACATAAGTTATTTTACCGTACTAATGTTTGGCCCCCGGATCGATTTGGATTCTTTGGCTAAACTGAAAAAATAATAATCCGTAGTTTGTCTGCGGATTTTTCTTTTGCGGCATACCAATTGACTATTTTTTTTGCCGTGCTAAGAAGTGATGGCTGTTTGAAAATTCAAAATCCAAAGCATGGAAAGAGAAGAAAATGACTCTACCGAAACTCGCTAAAGTCCTCGCCGGCGCTTTACTTGGCTCTGTAGTAGGAATTTTGTGGGTAGTAGTCATGTGGAATCCAGATTCGCCGTTCATTTTGTTCCTCAATGATATTCCCAAGCCAATGCAAACCATCGCGTACTTCTTCTCGTTTTTAGGCTCCGTTTGTGTCGTATGCATGCTTATAATGGAATTTATCAAAGCTGCGCAGGACAATAAATTGTCCAAGCTGTTGTTAGGGCTAGCCCTTTTTCTCCTACTGCTGTTTTTGGTGGGCGGAGCCACCATTGTTTTAGCCATACTTGTTTACAAGTGGTTTGGTGAGTTGGCCGCAACGCTTGTCGTCATTGTGGGTCTTGTGTCTCTAATGATCTTGTCTTTCTGGACACAGATTAAAGTTGTTATAAATAAATTACGCGCCAAGTAAGTAGGCGGCTCATGAAAGAGGTTGCCGAGGGTATAATTTTTGCGTTAGTCATCGGTTTGTTTTTGGGCGCACTTGTCTTTGCGATAACAATGCTTATTCTTTCCTTTGTAGGAATTTTATCTGCTATGGGCGCTCTTCAATTGATTTTGGTCTTTTTGGCTTCGTGGCTTATCTGTAGCGTATTGGTGTTTGGTGCAATGTTGCTTGGACTATTTGGTTTCGGCCGATAAAAAATATACCGCTTCTTATTTAAGAAGCGGTTTTTTATCGCAATAAGCTGCTTATAGCGTTTTGTATCTCGCTGTAATTAAAAATACCCGCGCGTGGTACAAGAGTTGAAGCCACGCCCGTGCCAAGATATGGCCTGTAATCTGTCAGCAGCGAATCAGGCCGGCCGCCATCTATAGCCAAGTTTTTTATTTTGTTTACGTCAATATTCTTGCTGAATGACCAGGTCCGTTTTATTTCTCCCGTATCGGCATTGGTTTGAATGTTGTTGCCTAAAGTCGAAACAAGCGAAAATATTTTTGAAAAATCCAAAATTAAATTAAGTCCACGAGCCTTGTTTATTATTGCTCCGACGACCTGTTGCTGGCGTTCCATGCGGCCGAAATCGCCCCGTATATCGTGCCGCGTGCGCACATATTTTTGCGCGGTGGCACCATCCATAAATCTCCAGCCTTTTTCCAAAGAGAAATATTCGTGGCCGTATCCGGTGGTGGGGAATTGGGGGTCAACTATATCGTGGTCAACATAAACATTTATGCCGCCCAAGGCCTCTATAGCGCTTTCAAAACCAGAAACATTTATTAAAACAACATAAGGTATTTCCAGGCCGGTTATTTCCTCCACCTTTGATTTTATATATTCGGCATGTTTATTAAAATCATCAATGCTCGCCATTTCATCAGCCTGCTTTTTCATTAAGTAAAGGGTGTTTATGCGAGATACCAGCTTGCTCCCTGGTATTTGTATCAATAGGTCGCGCGGTATGGATATAAGCGCCAATTCCTTAGTTTGAGTATTTATACTTGCAACAAGAATAGTATCGGTAAGCAAGGGCGACTCGTATCCTGGTCCGCTCTCGCCCAAGATTAGCGCGTTTACTCTTAAATTATCTTCACCAGACAATTTTTTCTCCGACACAAAAGGAACGGCAGCGAATGTTTTGACCGCGTTAATTATGCCCGTAGCCGTGTTTCCGCGTAAGTCAAATGAACGTGTACTGCCTAAGACCAACCACGAAAATGCTCCCATGAATAAGCCCAGTATAATTATTCTTAACGCCAATTTGATTGCAAAGCGCATGATTAAATGATGGAACAATAATTTGTTGGCCGCAAGTGGATTTTGTGGCACGCGAAGCGGGCTTACTTGTTAAATCGCGGTAAATATCCTAAAATGCGCCCCGTTGCTATAGGCGTTAATTATGCTATAATTTTTGGGCATGCAATCGATAAAGAATTTTTTAAATACGGCTTTTGATATTGTTAAGGTAGTGGTTGTCTCAGCGGCTATCATCATTCCCATAAGAACCTTTGTTTTTCAGCCGTTTTTCGTGCGAGGGGCGTCTATGGTGCCAAGTTTTCATAACGGCGACTATTTATTGATAGATGAATTATCATATCGTTTTAACGAGCCTCAAAGAGGAGACGTGATTGTTTTCCGCTACCCGCGCGATCCAAGCCAGTTTTATATCAAGCGCATTGTCGGCTTGCCCGGGGAAAGGGTCGCGATAAAAGACGGCAAAGTTTCGGTTTTCAGCGAAGGCAAGGAAATAGATCTTTCCGAGTCCTATATAGCCAAAGACTATAAAGTTGAAGATAAAGAATTTATTGCTGGTCCAGACGAATACATTGTTTTCGGGGATAACCGTACGCAAAGTTCGGATTCAAGGGTGTGGGGCGCGGTTCCAAGGAAAAATTTAATAGGTAAGGTATTTTTGACCGCATGGCCTCCGACTGCCTTTTCGGTATTTGCCGCTCCGGAGTACTAAGCAAAGCTTAAAAGTAAAAACTAAAAAGGAAAAAGTAATGAAATCGTCTCTCGCCACGGCGAGAGCCGGTCACCAAATTTTTTCATTTTTCGCTTTTAAATTTTAATTTTACGATTATGGAAGAACAAGACCAGAATCATAAAAGATCAAGAGGCAGACACTATTTTGCGCCGTCGGGCATGCATGATATTTTGCCGCAGGATCAGAACGTTCGCAATTATGTTTATGAAACCGTTTCGGAGCTTGCCAGCGATTACGGATTCGGAAGAATAGACACACCCATAGTTGAACAAGCCGAGCTTTTTTCCAAAGGCATCGGCACGTCTACGGATATCGTTGAACACGAAATGTATTTTTTAAAAACTAAAGGCGGAGAAGTTTTGGCCTTGCGTCCCGAAGGCACTGCCCCCATCGTTCGCGCTTACACCGAGCACGGTATGCATGTCTGGCCACAGCCGGTCAAACTTTGGTATTGGGGACCAATGTTCAGACACGAGCGGCAACAGCGCGGGCGATTCCGACAATTTTGGCAGTATGGCTTTGAAGTTATTGGAGGGGAAGATGCCGCCATAGACGCCGAAGTCATACAATTGATGTCCAATATACTTAAAGAATTCGGGCTCAAAGATATAACTATTCAGATAAATTCTATAGGTTGTTCGCAATGCCGACCGTATTACAAAAAAGCTCTGGTGCATTATTATCGTCCGCACATTGATAAGCTATGTGCCAATTGCCGCAGAAGGATAAAAGTCAATCCTATGCGCATGCTCGATTGTAAAGATGAAAGATGCGCGCGTTTCAAGCAGAATGCCCCGCAGATAGTCGACCATCTTTGTGAAGATTGTCGCAAGCATCTCAAGACACTGCTTGAATTCTTAGAAGAAATCTCATTGCCTTATTTTTTGAATCCTTATCTTGTACGTGGTTTGGATTATTATAACCGTACCGTTTTTGAGATATGGCCGCAGGAAGTGGTTATTAGCGAATACAAAAAAGGAGAAGGGGAGGCGGCAAAAGAAGATAACCAACAAAGCCAGTCTAGAGAAAGCCCGCCCAAGTTTGCTTTGGTAGCTGGCGGCAGGTACGATAATTTGGTTAAAATTTTGGGAGGTCGGCCCGCTCCAGCATTTGGCGCCGCGGCTGGCGTGGAACGCATCATCTACGAGCTTAAGCGGCGCAACCTTAAAATTCCCGAACCGCGCAAACCAAGGGTTTTCTTGATACAGCTTGGAGATCTGGCCAAGCGCAAGAGCCTAAAATTATTTGAAGAATTGAGACAAAGCGGAATAAAAATTGCTTCTTCTTTCGGCCGCGACTCCATTAAATCTCAGCTTAAGCTTGCCGATAAATTAGGCGTTGATTATACGCTGATATTGGGACAGAAAGAAGCCTTGGAAAACACCGTAATTGTAAGGGATATGCATAACGGTGAACAACTGACCGTTCAGATGCCTAAACTCCATGATTTTTTGAAAGCCCGTTTAAGCCGCCGAGCCAAGAAATAGATTTACGGATTATGTATTCCAGATTTATTGCGCTATTCTTTATCAAGATATAAGCTTTTATACATGACAAACTGTATTTTTTGTTCTATCGTGAAAGGGGAACGGCAGGCCGACATCGTGGCTTCAAAAGAGGAATGCGTAGCATTTAAAGATATACAGCCCAAAGCCCCTTTTCATATTTTGGTCGTACCGCGCAAGCACGTGGCTTCGGTGGCGGAAATGGAAGATGGCGACGCGCCGTTGATTGGCCAGCTTATCCGATGCGCCAAGGTTATTGCTGAAGAAAGCGGTATAGACAAAACCGGCTATAAGCTTGTATTTAATGTCGGCCGCGGCGGCGGCCAAATTATAGATCATATTCATCTGCATTTGCTTGGAGGATGGAACAATAATGAGCCACCAGCAAATATTTAATTCCAAATTCTTAATCTGTAGATTCAAAAAACAATGGTTGAAGTCTTAAAAAAAGAGCACGAAACAGCTTCCAGTTTAGTAAGACGTTTTTCCCGCAGGATACAGCAATCGGGAATTTTGTTGCGCGCGCGCAAATTGCGTTTCTATCGTCGCCGACCATCAAAAACCCAACGCAGAGAAGCGGCAATGCGCCGGATACAGAAACAGAAGGAATATGAACACTTGGTTAAAATGGGCAAGACTGACGAATTGGAGAACATGTAATTTTTAGCGCATGATCAAGTCAGGAAGGAAAACCGCGCTTCAGATGAAACACGATGTTGTTTTTAAGAGTTTTTTAAAGACCGATCTTGGAGAAAAATTTATAAAAAAAGTTGTTAATAAGACTTTATTTTTTGTAGCATCCAGCAAACCGTCTTCAGTTGCCGTGATTTGCACTACGCAAAAGCAAATGGAGTCCCTGGCTCGGCGATATAAAAAAGGATACGGCAAAGCCGAAGGTCGTCATGCTCTAAATGTTTTATCTTTTAATCTCTCTGATGGCGCCAAAGGTTCGGGGCCGATCGGTGATATATTCATAGGAGTCTCAACTGCCAAAGAAGAAGCCAGTGCCTGGGACATGAGCTTTAAAGAATACGTTGCGTTATTGATAATCCACGGTATTTTGCATCTAGCCGGTTTTGAGCACGAGAAAGATAAGAAAAACAGGCAAAAAATGGAAGCCATGGAGGAGAAAATTTTACAGTCTGTTTTCCCCACAATAAAATTTAAATACTATATTTAATTTATGGCCTCTTCTCACAATTTCGCCGGTTTAGATATAGGTTCTTCCTTCATACGTGTTGTTGTCGCGCAGAAGGACGAGGTTTCTTCTAAGCCCAGAGTGATTGGTTTAGGTACGGCGCCTTCCGCGGGCCTGCGCCGCGGATTAATTGTGGATGCCGATGAAGTCGCCAAAGTCGCTGCGCGTGCCATAGAAGATGCCGAGCGTATGGCCGACACTTCAATTGATAAAGTTTACGTCGCGGTAGGCGGCGCGCATATTTCAGCTTTGCCCAGCCGCGGCGTGGTAGCCGTTGCCCGTGCCGATGGCAGGATAGGTGAAGAAGACGTTAACCGTGTTATTGACGCGGCGCAGGCGATAGCCTTGTCGCAGAATCGCGAGATAATTCACGCCATTCCCAAAGAGTTCCGTGTTGACGGCGAAGGCGGCATGAAAAATGTTGTTGGTATGTCAGGCGTGCGCCTTGAAGTAGACTCCGTGCTTATTACCGGAGCCAGTCCTTTTTTACGTAATTTAGAAAGAGTTTTGGAAATGCTTGATCTTCGTCCGCAGGAATTCATTCCTTCTTCTATTGCCACTGCCAGAGCCGTTTTGACGCCGCGCCATAAGGAGCTTGGTGTCATGTTATTGGATATAGGCGGGACAACTACGGACATAGCTGTTTTTGAAGAAGGCAGCTGTATGCATGTTTCGGTTATCCCAATTGGCGGAGCGCACATCACTAACGATATCGCCATAGGCCTCAAGACATCGTTAGATGTTGCCGAACGCATCAAAAACGATTTTGGCTCAGCCTTGCCTTCCAGTATTACCAAAAGAGATATTATAAATGTAGCTGATCTAGACCCTCGCGAATCAGGCGAATTCTCTCGCAAAGCCGTTGCCGAGATAATAGAAGCCAGACTTGAGGAGATATTTGACCTAGCCAACGAGGAATTGAAAAAGATAGAACGCTCGCGCATGCTGCCGGCCGGCGTTGTCATCAGTGGGGGAACGGCCGCCTTGCCTGGCATCCTTGAATTGGCCAAGAAATCTTTCCGTCTGCCAACCCAGCTTGGTTATGCCGCGGATTTAGACGGGGCCGATTTGGGCAACGCGTTTTCGTTGGGTTCGGCTCTAGGGCTTATACTTTTGGCTGCTGATGCTCAAAGCCAGAAAGGACCCGGATCTTTTAAGTTGCCAAATATCGCCTGGGGCGGTACAAAGGCTATTGGAGGCCGCACAAGTTCTGGAGGCGACAAGATAAAACGGTTTCTGAAATCTTTACTACCATAATTTTCCATTTTTAGTTTTTAATTTTTAATTTGAAATATGCCTTCCGTAAAACCACAATTTGAGAGTTTGGCTCGCATTAAAGTTGTTGGTGTTGGCGGAGCTGGCGGCAAGGCCGTCACCCGCATGCTGCAGTCGCGCCTTCGCGGAATAGAATTCGTCGCCATAAATACTGATGCGCAGGATTTGCATCATGCTTCAGCCAACAAAAAATTATTAATTGGCAAAGATGTAACGCGAGGCCTCGGCGGAGGCATGGATCCGGCTCTTGGACGACAAGCTGCCGAAAACTCACGCGATGATATACGTAATGTTGTTGATAACGCCGATATGATTTTTGTTACCGCTGGGTTGGGCGGCTCGACAGGTTCCGGTGCAGGGCCCATAGTTGCTGAAATCGCGCGCCAGACCGGCGCATTGGTGGTCGGTGTGGTGACGCGCCCGTTTTCTTTTGAGGGCGTACAGCGTGCCCACATAGCCGAGGTCGCATGGGAAAATTTAGCCGCAAATGTTGACGCCATCATCACTATTTTCAATGATCGGATATTAACTCTTATTGATCAGAAAACTTCAGTGCTTGGAGCCTTTGCCATGGCCGATGATATTTTGCGTCAGGCCGTCAAGGGCATTTCCGATTTGGTTGCCACGCCAGGCTTGATTAATGTGGATTTTGCCGATGTCAAAGCGGTAATGCAGGAAGCGGGCACATCCTTAATAGGCATTGGACAAGGCTCAGGGAAAACTCGCGCGCAGGATGCGGCTCGTTCCGCTGCCGAATCTGCCTTGCTTGACCTTTCTATAAACGGAGCGCGTCGAGTATTGTTCACTATCTCTGGCACCCCAGACATGACCATGCAGGAAGTGAACGAAGCGGCTAAAATAATTACTGAATCCATTGATCCGGGAGCCAAGATAATCTTTGGCGCGGTCGTGGAAGATAAGTCTAGACGCGGTCCTATGCGCATAACCCTAATTGCCTCTGGCTTCCCGGGTAAAGAGAAACCAAAATCGCAGAGCAATCTGCAGATTTTCCGCCGCGAAAGCTCAAACCACTCCAATGCCGACGCCAAAAATCCCAAAGAAGTGGTTATTGATGAGGACACCAAAGACCCCTTTGAGGTTCCGGCGTTTATGAGGAGAAAAAACCAGTAGGATGCCCGATTTTAACGAAACTCCCGTCTAAAATTGACCACGAAGAGATCATCATCATGTCCGTCAACCCAAATTGGCGGATTTTGTTTTCATTTTGACTAAATTCTCCATCGTTTGTGGATAACCTAAACTTCGCGGGCATGGTAGTATTGGACTTAAGAGTTCTTCTAAGCCAATAATTATTAATTTTTGTGAAAAACCACGAGTCAATAATTTTCAGACAATAAAACAGCGAATACACGCCCCCTTACGGCGTGTTTTGACTCTTTAGTCGTTTAAAATTATAAAAGTGTGGAACAAAAAGCGGCAATAAACATTTTTTCGCCAAATTTCGTCGAAAGACGGGTCAACAAACAAAAAATTTAAATATTCGTCATCCAAAAATATTTTGGACAAGTCCAGCCCCAGTTTTTTCTGGAACTGGAGCCGGGCAAGCCTTAACTATTAAAAAATTTATGGCCATAAAAAATTCCGTACCATTTGTTTCAGTAAGAAAACGCGACGGGCGAGTCGTATCTTTTGACCAGAGCCGCATCTCTAATGCTATTTATCGTGCTATGGAGGTTGCGCACGAAGGTGATTTAACCCGTGATCCATCTAGGGTTGCCGAACGTGTGGTGCGAAATATGGCCAACAAGTATCCACCAACTTATATTCCGCACATTGAAGAGATCCAGGATTTTGTTGAAGAGTCTTTGGTGCTGGAAGATTTCCCGCGCACTGCCAAAGCCTACATTCTTTACCGCAATGAGCGCACGCAAATTCGCGAGAAGCAGAAATTTGTTCCAGACAACGTGAAGAATTTGGCGCAGGAAGCCAAAAAATATTTCCGCAATCCTCTGGCAGAATTTATTTATTACCGGACATATTCACGCTGGATAGAAGAAGAAGGCAGAAGAGAAACTTGGATTGAAACCGTTGACCGTTATATAAATTTCATGCGCGAAAATATCGGCGACAAACTTACTCCGGATGAATATCAGGAAATTAAAGAAGCGATTTTGAAACATGAAGTGATGCCATCAATGAGGTTAATGTGGGGTGCGGGCAAAGCCGCAAGAAAAACGAATGTTTGCGCATACAACTGTTCTTTTATCGCTCCGTCGCGTCTGACAGACTTTGCCGAAATAATGTATTTGCTGATGTGCGGGACTGGTGTTGGTTTCTCGGTGGAGAGCCAGACAGCGCAGGAGCTTCCTATTATAAAGAAACAAACCGGCAAGACCCTCGCTACATATATAATTGAAGATAGCAAAGAAGGGTGGGGTACTGCTTTCACCGCCGGCCTCAAGGCTTGGTATAGCGGCGAAGATATCAAATTTGATTACTCCCTTTTGCGTCCGGCTGGAGCATATTTGAGCACCATGGGCGGCCGAAGTTCTGGGCCAGAACCCCTGCGCGCACTTCTTGATTTCTCTCGCGCCAAAATCCTTGCTCGCCAAGGCAAGCGTTTAAGGAATATAGACGTCCACGATATAATCTGCAAAATAGGCGAAGTGGTAGTTATGGGCGGAGTTCGCCGTAGCGCCTTGATTTCATTGTCTGATTTGGACGATGAAGAAATGCGCAATGCCAAAGTAGGCCAGTTCTACCTTACTAACCCTGAGCGATCACTAGCCAACAACTCGGCTGTGTATAACGAAAAGCCTACTGCAACGCAATTTTTGGAGGAATGGCTGTCTTTGGCCAAAAGCGGTACTGGCGAGAGAGGTATTTTCAACCGCGGCGGCTTAAAGCAACAGTTGCCAGAGCGGAGATGGAAGGTTTTTGAAAAAGACGCCCAAACGTCAGGCACTAATCCCTGCGGAGAAATAGTTTTGAAATCAAAACAATTTTGCAATTTAACCGAAGTTGTGGCGCGGCCGGAAGACACGCAGGAAATTTTGGTCAGGAAAACGCGCCTGGCAACTATCTTGGGCACTTATCAATCCACGCTTACGGATTTCAAATTTATTTCCGAAGAATGGAAAAAGAATTGTGAAGAAGAACGCTTGCTTGGAGTTTCAATAACCGGGCAATGGGATTGCCCCGCGGTGCAAGATGCAGAAGTTTTGCAGGCCATGAAACACGAAGCTCTTTTGGTGAATAAAGAATACGCTAAGCGTTTCGACATTAACGAATCAACCTGCATCACTTGTGTTAAGCCGTCAGGCACCGTTTCGCAATTGGTGGACGCTTCTTCGGGTATGCATCCGCGCCACTCGCCATATTACATCCGGCGCGTACGCATTTCGGCTACCGACCCGTTGTTCCAGATGCTTAAAGAACAAAAATTTCCGTATTATCCCGAAGTTGGTCAGTTGGAAAGTTCAGCCACAACTTATGTTCTGGAATTTCCTGTCAAAGCTCCAGATGGCACAAAAGTTTTTCGTAATGATCTTACGGCGATACAACAGCTTGAGTATTGGAAATTGGTTAAAGAAAATTTTACTGAGCATAATCCCTCGGTCACGGTTTCGGTAGGGAATGATGAATGGATATCAACCTCAAACTGGCTGTATGAAAATTGGGATAAATTGGGCGGTCTGTCATTTTTGCCGCGCACCGATCACGTTTATCAGTTGGCGCCGTATGAAGAAATAAGCGAGGAAAGATACAACGAACTCGTTGCCAAAATGCCGCCTACAGATTTCTCGCAAATCGTCATTTACGAAAAAGAAGATCAAACCGTCGGTTCAAAGGAATTAGCATGTGTGGGCGGAGTTTGTGAAATAGACATTGATCCCAACATCGTAGGCGTAGTTTCGACGCCTTCTGGCGGCAGCGTTGCGGTTTAATTTAGGCGTAATCACTAATAATTTTGAGATAACGCGTAAACTATGTTAAAAGTGATACAAATGGATTTAACAAGATGTTCGGCTACAGGAGTATTTATACCCGAATCAAGTTCGCAGATCTCGCAGGGAGATAATGCCATAACAGTACCCAGTATTGCCAATGAATCCAGCGGGTCAAATTTTAAAAATGCCACCATTCTTGACTCTAACCTTGCAACCCATATTCACGATCTATATCAAAAAAGTACTATTATTAAAGCCGATAAAACCTCTGGAACGGTAAAAGAATTTAATATTTGGGCAACAAAATTAGGCAGGTCTTTTAACGGTATGTCATCGTGGTGGATTTATACTTCAAATGGATGGCAAATGAATCTAGCTGAATCCGTTTTAGAAAAAGCAGCAGATTTAAATCAATGTATTCTGGCGATTTGCGTAAATGCAGCCGGAGAAAATTTCCGTTTAGGCTCGTCTGAAGCCGCAATTATGAAATCAACAAAAACAATAAATGTCCGAAAGAAAAATAAGCGAAAAAATAAAGGAAATTAGAAATTCTGTTGTTGCAATAGGATTTAGTCCAGCTCTCAATCAAATAACAATTATAGGGAGCGGTTTTTGTATTTCTGATGACGGTAAAATTTTAACCACTGCCCATATTTATACTCAGACGCCACCGCAATCTCAAGCAGTGCTTATGGCTATGGCTATGGTTAAACAAGAAGCGAATGGTTTGGAACATTATACCTGGCTCCCGCTAACTTTTGTTAAAAAAGTGGATAATTACGATTTGGCTTTATTCCAAGTTAATAATTATAAAGAAACGCTTTTACGACCCAGTGAACTTGGAAATTCTGATAAAGTTGAAGTTGGACAAGACGTTTATTTCGTCGGTTTCCCATACGCGGGTCAGCTTATAAACGATGGGTTTGGAATTACGCTTATCGTTAATCGTGCAATGGTTAGTAATATAAAACAAGACGGTATTGACCTCGCGCATGCGCGGAATTGGTTTATAGTTGATGCTATAAGTAATCCTGGCAATAGCGGTTGTCCTCTTTTTGACGTTGAGACCAATAAAGTTATAGGTATTATGTCTATTGCTTTTAGAACTCAATCAAAAGTTCAGCCAGACCTTGATATTCGCGAGCCGATGCATATTGCTGGCGCAAAACCCATAAATTTGGCCAAAAAGCTTTTAGATAAAGAGTAGTATAGTCGCTTGACCGTGTTATTTTTAAAATAATAGACCGCCGGCGTTATGTGGATAAATATATTATGATCCATGGTAAGATTAAATTGCGAAGAAACTGCAGATAGTCATTAAAAGTCTTTAAACTTAAGTTATCGGCATGAAAAATAAAAAGACAATTTTATTGAGCGCTGGAGTGATTATCGCGGTTGCCGCAGTCGCTGTTTTGGTATTTATAAATAAAACGCCGGGCGGTAACCAGCTTCCTTATGGTATAGGCGCTAAAGCGCAAAGCATAGACGTTTTAATTGATTCTTTTGTTCAGACAGAGGCCGCTGATCAAAACGTCATGGCGGATGAAGACAACGACGCCGTTTCCGCGACCTCCGACGGGCAAGAAATTGATTCCTTCTTTCAATCCTATGACCCAAATGAGTTATAAAATCATACGCATTTTCTCTTTGCCCGCGACACTTGTTTTGAGTTTGGCAATGCCAGCGAATATTTTTGTTCAAGCCGACGTTCCGCCGACACCTCCGACTGGCATGTGTGCCAGAATATCTGCCTTGGATGATACGGTCGCAACGCGCACGTCTGACCGTTCCGACGTTCTTTCAGCAAAAACATCAGAACGAGAAGACACTCTGCAGACCAAAAGAGAAGAACGTGACGCAAAACTTGCGGCGCATCGGGACACGCAGGATGCGCATCTTGACGAAGTGTTTGCAAAAATCGAAGCCAAGGCCCAGAATGAATCTCAGCAAGAAGCCGTAAATGCGTTCAAGATTATTTTACTTGAAGCGATTGATACACGGCGTGCCGCTGTAGACCAAGCTATAGAAACATTTCGTTCCGGCGTTGACGATGCCGTGGAAGCGCGCAAAACAGCTCGTGATGCGGCGGTGGATGCTTATAAAATTGCTATATCCGACGCTTTCAACAAGGCGGAAGCCGATTGCGTCGCGGGCGTAAATGCGGCAACCGTAAGAACTACTTTGCGAAGCAGTCTTGAAGCGGCTCGCGCAAAGTTCAAGAGCGATAGACAGGCAATTGATAAAATATCCGACACTATAAAACCTCTTGTTGAAACAAAACAAGCCGCGTTTAAAAAAGCGCATGATGACTTTAAAGCATCTTTAGAGGCGGCAAAAGCAACGCTTAAAACGGCGCTTGAAAGTTCCGCCGATACTAACAGCCAGGAAGGTCAATAGTGCCGCAGTATAAAATATTTTTTAGATTAGCGGCAATACATTGAAAATGCCGCTATTTTTACGAACGGTATTGCCCACAGTAACATGAAATATCGTGTTTATATTGTTGAATGCGCCGACGGTTCTTTTTATGTCGGATGTACCAATAATCTTAAAAGAAGAATTAAGCAGCATAACGGATCTAAGTGGGGCGCTCACTACACAAAGATCCGTCGGCCCGTCGCTCTAAAGTATTCAGAGACTTTCGCAACATTACTTCAAGCCCGAAGACGCGAAGCAGAAAT
>MHSR01000012.1 GCA_001822815.1 Candidatus Terrybacteria bacterium RIFCSPHIGHO2_01_FULL_43_35 | reverse complement strand
GAGATCAATAAGTTCCAAAATAGCATTTTGGATCTTGCCGACAAAAAAGTCGTGCCTGGAGACATGTTTATAACCACACCACAGGATGGTGCAATCAAATATATATATATAAGAAAACAGCCGTATTCCTAAGAATGCGGCTTTTGATTTTGCTAATCAGCGCAGAAACAATGGAGTGCGCCTATTTCGGTAATGCTCAAAGGCTTCTCTATTCTTAAAATCATAATAGTGCGCTTCAATCGGATAGCCACGAAAGGCCTCACCGGCACGAAGCATGTTTTGGATTATTTCGGCGATATAAATTTCTTGCGTGTCATTAAAATCCTTGGGCAGATAAGAAATTATTCGGCGATTCAACAGCATGATGCCTGAATTATTCCATTCAAATTTTTGTTCAGGGTCTTGAGGCTTCTCTACCACATCAAGAACATTATTATTTTCATCCAGAATTACACCGGCTCCTGCTCGATAATCACCGTTTGCATTGACGGTTATTACTCCTCCGGTAATGTTGTTTGTGACGTAAAGCTTAAGAGTTCCGTACCACCACCATGGTACAAGAATATCGGCCATCTGCACAAAAAACATGTCTGTATCCAAGTAAGGCGCGGCTCGCAACAAAGCTTCGGTTTGCCCGCGGGGTTTATCCTGAATAGCGTAAACTATGTTTACCCCAAAACGTGAGCCGTTTCCAAAATAATCCATGATCTTTTGTTTTTTGTAGCCTACTATCAAAATTATCGTATCAATCCCGCCTTTACGCATCTGCATAATAATATGCTCAAGTATAGGCTTGCCCCAGACCTTAAGCATTGGCTTGGGCAAGTCTTTAGTTAGCTCGACCATGCGCTTGCCAAGTCCTGCGGCAGGGATAACGGCAACCACTTTTATCTCCTGTTTTTAAGGTTCGCTAAGAAAGATAATATATGCTTAAAAATTCGTTGTCAATTAAACCCGGTAGAATCATCTCGACTTAAAACGCCTTGTTAGCCCCGCAACCGCGGGGCTAACTATCGAGATAGTTCTACTGGGTAAATTAAAACGGCTGTTTTAAAAACAGCCGTTACTCCAAGGTTATTATTTAACCCCAATTCCAACCTATCGGATCCCACCACAGCTCTTCCAAACGAAGTATGACGGTGCCGTGCGGAGGAATGTTGTCAACAGCAATTTGCATTGTCTTATCCCAAAAGCCGTAATGAGATTCGCGTTCATCTACAAGAGCTGGTTCCCACAGGTTGTGGATGCGCATGCGCGGATAATAAATGCGTAAACTGGCAGGATCAAACCTGATGCTTTGGGACACGTCGCTGCGATTGAAAAACGCAACGGCCACATTCTGCAGACTAACATCACCTTCAGGAACAATTGGCCGCAAGTCTTTCTTCCAAATCTCAATTCCATTTTGAGTCGTCAAGACACGGCGGCCTTGCTGGCCAAACGGATCTTGGTTTATGGCAACCACTTCTTTGGCAGTCAGAATCTTGCGCGTGTCTTCAGACATATTGCGCAAATCATTACCGGTCATTAATGGCGCAGCCATCATGCACCATAAAGAGAAATGCGTTTTGTATTCTTCAAAAGTCATGCCACCGTTGCCAACTTCAAGCATATCAGGATCATTCCAGTGGCCTGGCCCAGCATATGACCAAAGATCGGCATTACGGTCAATAATATCAATTACTCCGAGACCGAATATATGCTTATTACTTACGCTAGCAATCCACTTATCGCCTATGTCTCCGGTAGTGCGCCACAGATGCCCGACATCGCCTGCCCACTCCCAAGGTTTTGATCCACCCCACTCACATATACTTAAAACAATCGGCCGTCCGGTTTTAAGTATAGCATCGCGCCATTCGCCATAAGCAACACGCGGGTCAAGAACTGAACGCACAAATGGTTTACGCGTATAACACCAGTCAACTTTTACGTAATCCACTCCCCAATCGGCAAAAAGCTGAGCATCGCGATCGGCTTTCTTATAACTGCCGGGATAACCCTGACAGGTTTTGATTCCCGCGCAAGTGTAGATACCGAATTTCAAGCCCAAAGAATGGATGTAATCGGCCAGCGCCGGAATGCCCAAAGGAAAATTCTTTGTGCTTGCGCGCAGATTGCCGTGCCTGCCGCGGAAGCGCCTACTCCAACAGTCATCAATAACAACATATTGATAACCGGCATCACACATACCGCTTGAGACCATAGCTTCAGCTGTCTCTTTTATAAGCCGTTCGTCAACTTGGCAGGCAAATTTGTTCCAGCTGTTCCAGCCCATGGGCGGAGTGTTAGCGAGACCGTTATTGAGAACACCAAGACCCATTAGTTTTCTCTCCTGAGTTTTCTTTATAAATGTACATTTTGCTTCTCTATATAAAAATTGACAACGTTTGTCAAAAGAAAAACGCCTCGTGTTATACGAGGCGTTTCAACACACTTGAAAAAGAACTTCTATTCTGAAGAAGAACCTTCAAGGCTTACGCGGGGATCAATTAAAGTATAGATAATGTCGGTTATAAGCTGAACCACCAGGAAAGCGCCCGAAACTATCATGGTCAAGGCCATGATAATGTCGTAATCGCGCGCATAAACCGCGTCTAACGCCAAACTCCCGATGCCGGGAATGCCGTAGAGTTGTTCGATGAAAAACGACCCCTCAAGGATTGAAACAAGAGACAGGCCTATGACGGTTGTCATCGGCAGCATAGCATTACGCAGGGCGTGCTTTAAGACGATCTTCCATTCGGGAAGGCCTTTGGCTCGCGCGGTCCTAATGTAGTCCTCACCCAACTCGGCAAGAAGCGTAACACGCATCAGACGCGCCGGCCCAACTATGCCCGGCAAAGTGAATACCATCAGAGGTATTACAACGCGCAAAGAGAAAATGCCTTCCCAACCCGAGGCCGGGACCAAATGGAGTTGTAACACCATGATGTACAATAGCACTGGCACGAAAATAATCGAGGGTATCGAGTGGAAAAAGAGACTTATACTGATCAAGAATGGATCAAGCCACTTGCCGCGTTTGAGTGCGGCTAAGATACCTACGGCTATGCCTATGAAGAATACGAGAAACAAGCCCATCCCTCCAAGCTGTGCCGAAATAAACATTCGCGGAAATATCAATTCGGCCACGGGCGTGCCTGGATACTTAGAAATGCTCTCGCCAAGATCACCGGTAACGAATCCACCCATGTAATCCACGTATTGGATTATAACCGGCTTATCAAGTCCAAGTTCATGACGAATGCGCTCCACAACTTCAGGGTCGGCGCGAGGGCCAGCCCGAACCAACACGGGATCTCCAGGAGCATAACGGGCAAGCATGAATGTGCCGAACGAAACAATGACAAAAACAGGGATCATAAGAAGCATGCGTCTGAAAATGTGAATCAGCATCTCTACAACCGCCTCCCATAATTCAAAGAACAGGTTAATTATTAATAACCATATAACTTAAAGGTTGTTTTGTCAACTATTGACTGACAACGAATTTAATGGTTTGATAAACAAAACGCTTTGACAATCAGAAATAAAGGAGCAACCCGTGTACGCACGCAAACAATGGTTGGGTCTTGTGGCCGTAGTTATAACCTGCATTTTTACAATCGTAGGTTTTGCCGGCGGATACTATGCCGGCTACAGAGATACCAAGAATACTGGCCCAGAGAAGCTAGGCTGGTTCAGTATTTTGACATCGGGCTTTGATTCAATAACCGCCGAAGAAATCCTGGGCCATATAGAATATCTTGCCGGACCCGAACCGCTGGGACGCAATGCCGGCACCGAAGGAAATTTAAAAGCTGGACAATATCTGGCCGGTCAGCTTTCTTCTTATGGCTTCAAGCCTTTCGTTGGGTCTTATTTCCAAAATTTTAACTTCGCGGACGTTAAGAATCCGTCCACAAGCCTTAATGATATCGCAAAGTGGCGGGGCTATGGATACAGCATCAATGCTCGAGGTCGAAACGTTATTGGTGTGCTTGAAGGAACTTCAAAGAAAAACGAATTCGTTCTACTTATCGCCCACTACGACCATTGGGGTATGCAGCAAGGAAAACTTTATCCTGGAGCCGATGACAATGCTTCCGGAACATCGGGTGTACTTGAAGTTGCTGAAGCTTTAGGCATTCTTGCTCGCCAAGGCATAAGACCGGAGCGAAGCGTTATCGTTGCGTTCTTTGACGCCGAAGACTGGGGCGAGTGGGGTTCGGCATACTTTGCCGAAAACCCGCCTGTTGCGCTCGATCAAATGGTCGCAGTTATCAATCTTGATATGATCGGCCGCAATGCCCACAATGACGTCTTGATCATCGGCTCGCCGGAGCTTGATGATATGCCGAGCCGAAATCCAGATATGTGGCGCATGGCTCAAAAAGCAAATAGCGTATTGAGCCTAAACCTAATACTGCCTGGCCAAGAATTGCGCGAGGAACAAATTTTCTGGCGAAGCGATCATGCTTCTATTTTCCGCGCAAGCTCGGTTAACAACAGAATACCCGTGCTTTTTCTAAACACCGGAGAACATGCCGACTACCACAAGCCAACAGATACTGCCGACAAGATTGACGGTCAAAAAGCCAAAAACATAACAAGGCTTGCCTTGCTTATCGTGTGGCAGACAGCTGAATCGCCAGACAAGCCTGACTATATAGAATAACGAACAATCCCCCTCGTGCAATCAGGGGGATTTTAATTTGAACCGTTATTTACAAAAGAGTTATATAAGAGTAAACAAGAATTAAGATCATTAACAAACCAATATCGATGGTGGTTCGGCATGAATGCTGATCAAAACAAGTTTTTGTTTTTACTCTCAGTAATTCTTGTGACAATCTTAATAACTGAACCCCACGAGTCTTATGCTAGACCCTTAAGTAGCACTTATGACTGGGTCAAGGTTGATGCCTCAAGCGCCTTAGACCAAACGGTTGCTCAAAATTGGATCACGGCGCTTGACGAAGCCATAGATTACCTGCCCGAAGATGTGGTTAAAATCATCCGCGGACAATCCGGTTTGAACATAACCATAATTACAGAAAGCAACTCCTGCGTAAACGGCTATGCCAACGGTGGAGGCGTGGCCTTCAATACCAAACCGGCAGATACGGGCTGCCCGTTTAACTGGATACCCTTAATCCAAGACGGGTTCTCGCATAACGAGATGGTATATGTAGCACTTCATGAACTGGCGCATTATTATTTCTTCTACAGCACAGAAGACGGCAAAACGCTCAAGGTCTTCCTTGAAACCGTGGCCGAACGGGGCGCAATAGAACCGGGCGGCGAAAAAATTGTCTGGCGTGAATTGCCTGCTACGATCTACCCTATCCTAACCCCGGGTTGGCAGATACACGAAGACGTTGCCGAAGCTTTTTCTATTTACGTTATGTGGCCGGATATACTCAAGAAAAACCATCCGATACGTTATGCGTTCATGAAAAAAGTTTTTGGTCGTGAATACTTTTTGCGCGTGCCCATGCCGGATTCGATAAAATCGCGCCTAACTTATAATCCGAACAAAAGATAAATACACAAATAAATAACCCTGTATTATTACAGGGTTATTAAATTGTTTGAAGATTAATTGCCGTAAAGAATGTCGATCGCTTTGTAAAGGACCGGGTCCCACAAAGGATTGCGCGAGAATTTCACATAATCCTCGTCTGTCCACTCAACTAAAACGTCTGGAGTTAAACCGCCCGTCTCTTTATAGCCGTCGCCATCAGTGTCGATGCGTTCAATGAATTCACCACTGGGCGTCTTCCATAGACCAATAGCGAGGTACAAAGCACCGTATTCTCCTTTGCGGATAGGAAATGTCGTGTTGATGGTGCCTTTGCCGCCGGTTGCGCTCTCGCCAACTATCACCGCAAGGTGATTATCGCGCATCGCGCCAGCGAATACTTCCGAAGCGCTGTATGAGTTGTCAGCGCTTCCGGGCTTCTGCTGCGGATCGCGACCAACAAGGAGAACAACTGGCACGCCGCGCGCCAAATCAAAACGATCATAGGTCATGCGTATCTGAAGACCAGAAGCGGTCTCTTGTATGAACATCACTTCATCCGGGCCCATGAAATAGTCAAGCGTCTCCTGCAAAGACTTAACCATACCGCCGGGATTACCGCGCAGATCAATTATGATGCCTTTGGTATAGTTTTGGCGGGGAACGCTCTGGAGAATGGCTCCGAAATCCTTAGGCACCTGTTCGGTGAACTCATTCATCTTGATATACAGTATGCCTTGAACAAAATTGCCGTCGCGGTCAACAAGAGGACAATCTAAAGGAAGGTCGCGCGTGCTGTTGCCGCGGCCGTCGGGAAGATCTGCTCCTGGACAGGACGAAACAACGTTTTGCCTGATCTGGCCGCGCGTGATGGGAAGATCTTCTAACTTACCGTTAAGATGCCGTACGGTGATGACCACCACGGTTCCGGCCTGGCCACGAATCTTCTGGGTCAAGGCATGGGTACTGCATCCATAAATCGATTTGCCGTCAACTTTAAGAATGACGTCACCGGCCTTCATACCAGCCTTTTCGGCAGGAGAACCGGAGAAAACGGTGCCAACGATTATATCGTTATTCTCTTCGCGGGTTGAAACTCCTATGCCTTCGTATTTTCCGCTTGAGTCTGAAACACCACTCTTGTAGGCCTCGGCCCTGGTATATGCAGCAAATGGATCGCCAAGCGCCTTAATGATGCCGTTGACGGCACTCTCGAATATGTCTTCCTTTCGCTCAGGATTATTCAGCACGCTATAGCGAGGATCATTGGAAAGTTTGTCGTAAACCTGCTGAATTACGCCGAAATCTACACGGCCTGCGGCAATTTGCTGATCGACCATGGCAACATATTCTTGAGGAATGTCAGATTCCTTAACGCCCACAAATCCGAAAATTGTTTTCATGGCGCCCTTGAGCAAAAGCGCGGGATCAGTGGCTTTGGATTGATATACAGAATTAGACAAAATGATCTGATACACATCGTTGAGTGCAGTAAAGTCTATATCCGGAGGAACGACCGGCTGACACAAAACATCGCTTGTGGGTTCGGGCTGGGTAACATTGCCCGGCTGATAAACAGAAATACCTACCAGTGCCGAAATGGCTACGATAACAGAAAGCACGACAACAACAGGACGTGTCAGGCGTTTGCGCATTTTACAACTCCTTTTTGTCTTTTGAAAGAACCTATCCTAAACTTTATTAGAGCATACAACAGGCGACAATATATGTCAATATCGACGGGTATGCTATACGATCATATCTGACACCTCCGTATCATGGAGGTAATGACACATAATACTCAACTACTCATAGCAACAGAGCGAGAACGGTG
>MHSR01000011.1:745-27638 GCA_001822815.1 Candidatus Terrybacteria bacterium RIFCSPHIGHO2_01_FULL_43_35 | reverse complement strand
AATAATTAAGGGAAAGGCAAAATAAACGAAGGCTCTTACTAAAGCAAAAAACTGCCTATTTTTAGTTAAAAATAAATACAAAACGGTTATAGATACTATCAGCATGGCTGCTATAAAACTATGCGTGTGTGAGGTGGGCAGAAGGCCGACGATAATAGCCGACAAAACCAAAGCGCCAAAACTATTATTTTTCAATCCGTAAATCAATGAACGTAAAAATATCAATAGTAGAGGGAAGCCCAATAAAAATGTCCGCTGAACGATAAAGAACGCCGGGATCATACCTGCGTAAGCTATGTTTTGCATAGGATATGGCACGCCTTGACGTATTGGTAAGCCGCCGTGGCCATCAAAAAATGCGAAATAACCGATACCGCTTCCAAACAATGTACCTAAAGTTAAAAGAACTACGAGGCCTCTGCCAAATTTTAGAAATCCAAAAAAAGATACCAACAAAAATATTGAAGATGCTGCCAACAAAACTGCTGGGGCGTGAAAAGAAAAATTAAGCGGCGCTCCGGCCTTTAGGAGCAGTCCGGATACTAAATTAACAAAATAAGGATAACGTATAAATTCGCCGCTGAAATTTGGCTCCTCAAAATCCCACTTATTTACAGTACCTATGCGTATAACCTGCGCTAAATGATATGGTACATCAACCGTAGCCCCCTTCCTGATATAAATTGAGCCGTCTTGATGTTCAACAAAGGAAGCGGTAATTAAACTCGCCAAAATCAACGAAAATATTACAAAAACAGCATAACTAACTATTTTAGAAGCTCTATCTTTCAAATTAGCTTCCCAAAGTTTCTTATTCTCGCGACGTAATTTTAAAAAAGAAAAGACTCCGAAGACCATTAAAATAGCGAGGGCTACGCTTCCAGCTATAGTCGTAGGCAAAAAAATCATTAACACCGAAGACATCACGGCCAAAAGCGCGAAAGAAATAGGAACGGCTGCCGCAAGGATTTCTGGACTGGAACCAAGAGCACCGCTAACCAGAAGCCTTAAACATAAATAAACCGCCATCACCGCCAAACCAATAGCTAGAACCGAAAAAAACATAAAAACATTGGGCCTTTTACTAATCTTAGTAAAGGATATCATGCCTGTTTTTACGTGCCAAATTAAAAACCTGCTTTGAAAGCAGGTATTTGGTTTAATTGTTTTCGTTCGGGTCAATTTCAGCAATGCCGCCTTCGGATTTCAACGAACCAAAACAAATGTAGCACGCCATCTATATTGTTTGCAATATAAGCGAGCTAACTTGTGGTGAGAGAAATCGAGGCTTGGAGCCGGCTTATTGCTTAATGTGCGTGTTCTCCCGCTCCACCGCATCCATCAGATAAATCCCACACGTCAACAATTTGATCTCCTGAAAAATTATATTGTTGAATTAATAGTTTTGCCAAGCCGCCATAAACATACCAGTGCCAGCATTTGCAGCAGCAAGGACCCTTCTCGTGTGAATTTTCCATCGCATAGTCATATACTCCTTGTTGTTCTGAGGTAAGCATATCATCATAGTGTGCCGCTAATTCTTTTGCTAATTCAGAATCTATATCATAAGGATCGGATGGAATTACGGCATATCTAGAATATTTTTTAAGCCCCTCTATCTGCTCTGTATAGCGATGAAAATCCATGGGACTGCAGCATGAACCTTGGATACTTGTGTCTTGTAATCCTCGCTCCACTGCTTTAGTAAAATCAGCAGAACAAGCGGAGTTGCCGTTCTTACTTAAATATTCAAACTTTACTGCCAAAGCTTCTGGAGTGCTGTGATGAACGTCTTTAGAATGATTCGTCTGCCATGAACCACCCGTATAAAAATAAACACCTATAACGACGGCTAAACTTATAAAAATGAGGTGTCGTAATTTTTTCTTAGAAACCATGGCGTTTCTTATCATAACAAAATATTCAATATTATGTCTAATATTTGAATTTTTAAATAAAAATAGCGTTATTTTTAACGCTATAACCTTATTTCTTTTTAAGCCACAAAAGCGACAATATACGATAAAAAAGAACTCTAAAATTCGTGTCTGGGACGGCAACTTCCAACTGCGCCGATGGAGTATTTTCAGCAATCGGCACTGCAATTTCGGTTTCGGAACCAGCGTGAGCTATAGCTTTATCCCACGTCTCTTGCAGATTCTTTAATTCATCGTCTTCAAAGCTAATTATAAGAAGTAGTTCGTGGAGATATCGCTCCGTATCAGCAAATCTTGTCGTGTAATCATCTTCTCCAGATATATTATGGGCGAACTCATGCGTCCAGGTAAAAAGCGCTCCTAAAAAATCTCCTTGCAGTATCTGCCGCTTAAGAAAGATGTTCGTGGGAAATATTTTTGTAAATCCGTGCAATGCTATGCGCACACGACTATTTTTTAACTCTAACGTGTCGATCTCTCTAATGGTAATGGCTGGAGTCTTTTTAGATTTCATGCCAGATAGAACGCTTGTTATTGACAGACGATTCAACATATCACCTGCCGTCAATGTATCAGCGGGTGATTTCAAAAACTTCGTGTATCGATCTATAATGCTGGGTCCGGCGCGACTAATAAACACCCGAGTGGCTTGATTGAGAACCTCCACTCGATCGTTTTCCCATGATTCAAGTGTTGGCTCTTTTGCGGTATCAATAAGCGAAAGAATTTTTTCTTTTGCAGTGAGAACGCCGAAACTTCTGAATGCACTAATGACCTTGCGGAAACCGGCCTCTTCAAGTATTTTTTCATATTCTTTATCTTGATTAACACTGCTTTTGGCAAAAATATCTTCCGGCAATCTTCCTAATAGCTCTTGTTTTTCTGCTCCAGATAATTCTTGTGCTAGTCTGGCAATGACTTGGCCCATAATGGTATCGGCAACTGTTTGTTCTAATCCATCAGTAGCTAAAGCTAACCAATATTCGCTTCCTGCATGAAAAACTATGAAAAGATCGCGTTTTGCCATTGAACGAACAAGGGGCTCGAGTATTTTGCCTGCTACTTCGTAACCTGCTGCATAATTCCTATCTCGGGTTCCTTCCAACGCTTTTTTAAACGTCCACACATGCGCCCCAGAAACTGCGTCGCTCCACGCTTCGGGCCTTCCGTATTCATGTCTTTGTCCGGCTACATAAAGGTTTCCTTTTTGGCCTCTCGGGAGTATTTTGAAACCGCCAAATTCATTTTGATACGTTGGTCCGCGAAAATCGGGGTTATCTTTATGCCAAAAGAAACTCCTTATCTCCTTAAGACGATTGCGTACTCCTTGAGCGGTATCTTCGTCGGTACTGAATCTTAAAAAATTCCCCTCAATGCAATTTTCTACAAATTCTGCACGCAAATACAGGCCTCGAACTTTTTCAGGATATTCGTCAGGCGGCACTTCTTCAAGGTAATAATAGGCTCTCCAATGGCCCGAACCAAGTTCTATTTGTGCCGTTATGCCGCGTTTAAGAAGTAAAAACGATGCTATTTTCAAGCCCTCGCCAAATTCGCCTACTACGGTTTCATCAGCCGCTTTGGTTGTACCGCCATGATGAATGAGATAACGATGGTCATATTTTGCAGGAGATCGAATGGTAAATTCTACCATTGATTGATTCACGCCTTCTTCAACCGTTTTGTCAGAAAAATAAACGCCGCTAAGCGTAGGTCGTCCGACAACTTCTTTCATGCCATCAAAAAAGTTTTGGACAAGATCACGGTAAATTTTTGTGTCAGTCCAATTTATAGGCTGTATTTCAAGGGGACCAACGTATCTTCCTCGTCTCAAGCTTTGTATTAGACGCGCAATAATATCTGGCGATATATCCTGTCGTCCGTCTCTTTTGTCTTCGTTCACTTTATTTCCTTTTTGTTGTCAAAGGACAAAAATAAAATAGCACAAATGTGCTATTTTGCAATGAGCGGGCCGCTCGCCCAACTAAGCGAAGCGAACCTCACCAAAGACGGGAGCCTGTTTTGTTGCGGGAAAAGATTTTTAATACCTAATTTTGATCGTCCCATCCGCAATCGCGACATTCTCTTCTTCTCCCCTCATCGCGACCTCCTATATAACGGTATTCATGGACGTTAGGATGAAGACAGTCTTTTTGAAGTTGTTTTAGTTGTGCCGCAAATTGTTCTTGAAGCTTCCTGGTTTCATCTTCGAGACGTTGACGCTGATTCCTGATTTCTTGTTGCCTGAGTTCTGATGCTTCCGTTTGTTCAGGATTTATTCCCTTCGCCTCTCTCTCTTCCTGCGGCATTGGTAGTTCTGAACTTGACATACTTTTAATGCAGTTAAAATTAATACTTATAGAATACTTCCCAGAATATCTTAGGTCAACATAAAAATTGAAAAACATTCTAACTCGTATCGCCCGCAACAAAACAGCCTTTAAAAATGCAGCCCCTCGTCGCCCAGCCCCAATTTGAAAATTGGAGCTGGGCTTCTCGGGACGCTTCCGCCACTTATTTTCAACTTGCCGACCAAAGCAAATTGACAATCGCTAGATCTTAACTTAAACTTAATATCAACTAAGGCTCTTTAAAGCGGGGTTGTAATGACTAACAAAAACGATTGCGTAATTCATCGTGAATATCATACCGATCCCCAAGCCATACAGCGCGATTTCGAAGAACAGGCTAGAATTTTAAAAAATAAGGAGGGTTCGTTTAAACCGAGCGAAGTTGAGAAACGATATTTTTCTGATTTCTTGACTAGGTCGCGGTGGCAGTTGCCACAAGAAACTATTATCGATTGCTGCGAAACGCCCTGCTTATTTGCCGAGCAATGCGCTGGGCATACTGGACATGAATATATTGAGCCTCGATTCGGCTCGAACATACTTGAATGTCGCTTTTGTACTAAGCGAATTTATAAGAATGCTCTTGCCGAACCATTCCTCGCTGTTGCGCGCATTGTTCTTTGGCTACCCTATTTCGTATACTATCTTGTGATGTTTTCATGGCTTGGATGGCGCATTATATGGTTTGAACGCTTAATAAGCAGGATTTATGGAAAAACTGATTGGGGTCGTTGAAATAAAAAAATTCGGTTGCATAAAGGTAGCCGATTTTTATTTACGAGAGAATATCTATCTTGCCTCGTAAATTATTTAAGTAAATAATCCCAACTCTCTTCGCCCGTAATAAAAAATGGGCCATAAATACGGGATAATGCAGCCTCTTACTTCGCTCGGGACAAATTTTTCTGTGAAAAATTTGAGCTGGCTAGTGAAACTTGTGGTGAGCGCAGCCGAACCATGATGTTAAAACGTATTGGCAGACCACTAATGAACGCTTTTTTATTCCAAGATTATCAATACGAGGAAGCGAAAATCAAAAAAAAATTCTAAACTTTTCGGTCGAACTTTTTTCAATTTTCTAATACCCCATATATCTTACCAATTCTTTAAAGGTCATTTTTTCAGCTTCATCCGCAACTTCCTTTGATGCTTTAATTGACTCTTCGAATTTACTAAAAAGTTTAGCTACTGATTTACGGGCTTGTGCGGGTATCGATTGAAGTTCAGCCTCTAATCGTGCTTGGCGTCCTTTAACAAAATCTGCTTGCGATTTTAACCAGCCAACCATTCTTGTTTTGAAATATTCTTGCTTATCCTTAGGAATAGTATCTCCACTACGAATAGCATCTAATATGTCTAAATTCTCTTCACGAAAAAGTGAACTGCCTTCTTTAGCAAATTTTTCAGGCCCATCCATTCCTGCGGTACCAAGGTCTGACAATGCCAAAGCCCTTTCAACTAAAGAACTGCTTTCTTTCAAATTAGACTGCGCTACCGTTTTATTTTCCATATCCCAGCCAGGCACGGTAGTGTCAATAGCTCTTTGGACAGTCGCTTTGTCGTCATCAGAAAATATAACCCCGTTTTCATTGGTTTTTGCCATAAATGTAACGGCTTCATCGCTACTTGCTGTTTCATTTTTCCCCGCAAAGCGTTTTCTTAAAACTTTTGTAAATTCACCATCTTTTATTTTATTTTCTTCCCATTGTTGAACGGTATCGTGATAGGCAGATGCTAAACGACCAATTTCTACATCGTGGTCACTTACAAGGCCTGGGTCAGCTTCTTGAATGGCTCTAAGTATTGTTTCAACCCTTCTCATCACCCTTTGCGTGTGTTCTACATTATGAAATGGTAAATTATCTTTTTCATCTGGCTGATTTTCATATCTCTCTCGTAATAAAGACAGGGCTTCACTTATGCCCCTTTCAACATTAGAATTAAAATCTTCAGATGATTCAACGCCTTCTACCAGATTTTCTCTATTCATATTTTTCTCCCTTTTAATATCAAGGGGTGAAATTAAATTTAATACAGAATATTAAAAAGTAATTTAATTTTAATACTTATCTGCATTATATCAAAAATCGCCTAAAAGGCGATTCTTTCGCTGAGCGGGATATGCAACGACGTTAAAACTCATTTCTTAATACGCTAAAATCATTTTGTTGTCCGCGTTAAATAAGAAAAAGGCCCCGTGTGGAGGGGCTTGGAGTTAATTAGGAAAACCTTTTACGGATAAGACGAGGCTTTTCGCCGGGCTTGCGTAGAAGGATATGCGTCACCCCTTTGGGAAGTGGAGCATTTTCATCCGTTGTTTCCAGAAGGTTACCGTTTGCGCGAAGCGTCTCAATAAATGCCTTTTCCTCAGCCGTGAAGTTGTCTTGATCCACCTTAATCTTCCTTTCCGTATTGTAGAGGAGCTGTAATAAAATAGCGCCAAGGGCGTTATTTGTCTAGTAAGCGGGATATGCAACGACGTTACAACTCTTCGAGCCAGAGACCCTCAGAGCCGAATGACCTGTTTTGTTATGGAAGAACGGTTCTTGGCGCCGACTTATCGGTTGACATGACAATATTTATATAGAAATATATAAGAAGCACTTTCACCGAGGAGGAATAAATTGCCGCATTTTGTTTCTGCTATCTGTAAGGGCGAATTTTGCTCTGTTTGTAAGTCTCCCGCCACGCACAAAGTAGGTGAAGAAATCTCCTACGATGACCCCTTGCCTAATAGGCACAACCTTACCGCTTACGTCTGCTGCGAACATTTTGGTCTCATTATGGGTTCGCTCGCGAAGCAACTATGCGCACAAATAAAAACAGCCTAGGGCTGTTTTTTTCTTTGAGCGGGCTAGTGAATGACGTTAGAACTAGTTTCTTATTGGATAAAGGTTTTTTGATACCTAGTCTATCCTAATTTAAAGCAGACGCCCCCCAAAATATGTAATAAATCGCTTACGCCTTTTCTGCATTTATAACCAGTATCTTTTAAGGACTATTGTTCAGCATACATATTTTTGCGATACTTACATTATGAAGGCTGTTTTGATTATAATAATCGGTTCGCTGGTCATTTTCGGTTTTTATAATTACTTCATTAAAGATTCGCTCAAGCACATTAACGTAGAGAACGACTCGGTAACCGTTGATGTGGAGGATTATTTAGTAAAATTTTCGGTTTTGGGCGAGTTTCGAGAAACCTATATGCTCTTTGGCGGAGAGTATTTTAATGATAAAAAATTAATCAGCCCAATCATCTTAAACGGCTTAATACTTGTTGATGCAAAGGATATTTATACGCGTTATCCTGATTTTCACCGCTGCACTTCACCCGGAGCAGAACTTGCCAAACCGAAGGTAAAAGACTTGAATCTCATTCCCGCCGATGAATCAGTGCTTAATGAGTTAAAAATGACAATTGAAGAATATGAAAATAATTTCGAAAATAAAGGAGATCGGGTCTGTGTATCTCTAACCGGTAAAACCTTAGATATACAGTCGGCTGAAGTTCCTGGACAGAACATAGACGTAAAAGAGCATCTCCAATCCCGAACCTTCCACTTGATTAATTCTAGCGAAAGAATTAATTGCAAAAGTCTGCTCGATTAAAATAAAACCGCCCTTTAAGGCGGTTTTTGGTTTTGTTATTTAAATTTTATACTCGGTCATCAAATTAGGAAGAAACGGCGCAACGATTTCTAAATGGGTTTCCCATATCCCCCGTCCCAATAATACGATTTTTTGCGCCGTAAGGTCATAAGCTCTGGTATTTTCGCCGGGTTTATGATTTTGTAGGTCGTCGAGTGCCTTTTGATTAACGTTCTCATGCCAGATTTTCTCTAAAAGTTCGCCAGCAAGCGTAGTATAATCCTTCAACATCAATCTTAATGCCTGCTTCTCATTGCCGGATTTTGAAAATTTTTTCTTGCTTTCTTCAATCATACCCGCCGCATAATGATCCACGACATCAATGGTTACATTTTCATTAAAAATCTTATTATATGAATCAAGCATTCTCTGCCAAAACTTATTAAATGAGTATTGTGCCGATGGCGATTGCTCTTCCACGTAAAAGAAACAATACGAGTAAGCCACAAGCGCCAATGATACCCTACGAAACCAAAAATCAATTTCTTCTTTAGTTAACATTTTTTTGAAACCAAATTCCTCCGGCGCTATGAATAAAACACCGCGCAAAGATTGTTCGGCAACATCTAGAATCTTTCCGAAGAGATCTCTGATTTCTTTACTTTCCGACGCAAATAAGCCATTCAAAGAACCGCGCACCTGCACAATGGTCGTTTTATTGGGTGCATCTTCTTTGCTCCCCCCAAATTTATTTAAAAATCCCATAGACGTCTAACATCACGTAAAGAAAAATTAGCTTTTGCTATTTTTAGTAAATATTTTCGCTAACCTCATCAATCCAACTATTTATCATATCGCCACCTATCAAAATATCCTTGCATTTCTTTACAAAAATCTTAATTCAGTAATATAAAAATAATTATTGTATTGCTTTTATAACCCCCGGAATATCCGGACCACTAACAATAAGTTCTCCCAAAGCTCCTCGATCTATCGCCCGGGTAAGTGCGTGGTCCACCAAAAGATATTTCCCGGGAACTTCGGCTGTAAATTCAACCATTACTGCTCCCCCGCCCGGAACCAATGTTGTCTGAACGTTTATATGGGGCGGAGATACAATATCGCCTTCGGGATAAACTTTATCAAAAATTTCTCCGATAATGTGAAAATTTGACGCAAGCTGCCCCGAGACACCGAAGAAAATCCTTACTTTGTCTCCAATATTTGATTGAAGCGCACCCTCTCCTGTCAGCGCACCAACACGCCCGTTAAAAACAATATACTCGGGTTTCTCGGCAAGAAGTTTATCCTTATCTAATTCCTGATGTCCCTTTTCACCTACCTTACCCTTCGTATAAACTTCTCCTTGTACCACATAAAACTCTTTATCCGCTGCCGGAAGGCCTCCTTTGGGTTCCACTAAAATCAAACCATACATTCCATTTGCGATATGAGAAGGAATATGCGGACTCGCGCAATGATATACATATATTCCCGGACGCGTAGCCTTAAACTGAAAGGTTTTTGTCTCATTTGGCGCAACCCTGGTTAACCCCGCACCACCGCCAGGACCAATTACCGCATGAAGATCTATTGAATGTTCACCGTGTCCTGCTTCCATGTGCTCCATTTCTTCAGCACCCATCATGTGACCATCGTTTCCGTTAGCCAAAACTGTCGGCATAAATCCACTCACCGCAAGTGAATGATCGGGCTCATTTAAGGAGTGCTGATCCCCACCATGCGCGTGTTCATGTGTAAGTGAAATTTCAACTGTATCGCCCTCCATTACACGGATAAAAGGACCGGGTACCTGATTATTGTATGTCCAGTATTCGTATGTCGTACCGTCAGCAAGCGTGGAGACAACTTGTGTTGCGCGCAAGTTTACAGATACCGTCTTATTCTCATCTTTTGGTCGGTCAACAATTATTGGCGCAGGAAGGTTATTTGCAGACGCGCTTATATCGGCAATACCAACTGGTTTTGCGGAAAGTGTAACCTTACGATACGCAATCGTTTTATATAAAAATCCCACGCCCAGAAGAATAACGATAATAATTGCTCCAGATATCCAAATTTTATTCACTTTAACATCTATCGTGTTGCTTAATGGTTTCATGTCTTCCATATTTAAATCTAAACTTTAAAAATAACTTCTTTTATTATATCACAATCCGGTTCGACTTCGCTCAGCAGTAATAAAAAATCGCCTTAGGCAATAAGACGATTTTCGCTGAGCGGGTTAGTGAATGATGTTAGAACTAATTTTATGGCTAATAAGCTATTTCCCGCTATTCCTATCCTTTAAGTTTTTTCTGTTCGGTTCTTTGTAAATGTTTAATTTCCTTTTTTACTTCTTTTATATGTTTTTCTGTAGGAAGTTGTTCTGGAAGCGCTCCTCCAATATCTTTAATTGTCTGCCTCACTTTGCCGCCCACCATAAAATGAGTATGCGAAGCATCACGATCTCCTTTAATTTTATCGTTTTTTAACTTCTCATCGGTCTGGGTAATACGAAAAAGATTGGCGGCTAATTCTGTAGAGCCGGCCATATCCAATAATTCGCCCCGCTTTATACCTTTCTCTTTTTCTACTTCAGAAAGAGGTTTACCGTATAAACCCTGATATCCAGCATCATTAAAAAGACCAAACTTACTTACACCAGCATCTTTGGCGGTTTTAAAAAGCTTCTTGTTGTGGTCAGATACTTCGTTACGAATAAAAAGACGCTTGGTCGTATCTGGTAATTGTTCAAATATTTCTCGTTTTCTTGTCTGAAGTGCAAAATAGGTTTGAGCTGTTGCGATCTGAGGCTTACTCGAATCTCCGTTTTGAGCTATTAAATAGCAGGCATAGCGATCTAATTTATAATCTCTTACCTCACGTACCGTATTTGAACCAATTTCGACCATTTTGGTGGATTTAACGAAATGGTTATCCACAGCCTGGCCACTTTCCATACAAGCCCTGGCCGCCTTACCAACCACCTCTTCAAAATTTCTCCACTCTGTATAGCCCAATAATGGCATAAGTTCTCTAGCGGTCCAGTATTCAATACCGCTTTCATCAATTTTTTTGATACTTTCAAAATCTTTATGTGGTCCAATTGGAGTCAAATCACTAATCATAAATTAAGCTTAGAAATTACTCTAATAAACTTATCCTTTTCTTCTCACTTTTGCAAGTAAATAAAAACAGCCAACAACTTGGCTATTTTAGTGTATGTCCTTACTTTCTTTTTATGATAAGCAGTCCGGCAACAAATAACGCTAATCCAAAAGCAGCCAAAAGACGAACCTCATCGCTATAGAAATACACTACTGGATTCATACATTCTCCGGGAAGTAAGCAGCCCCTATTATAACTAAAACTAAGTAAGGCGTAGGTTGCTATAAAAATCCCGGCCAATAATAGTATTGATCCAAAGTACTTTTTGATAACCTCTTTCATGGCCTTATATTCTCCTAAATCTAATAAATGGTTCTCCTAACACAACATAGAAAAAAGTTCTCTTTGTAAGCCACAACACAAAAGTCCACACTAATAGGCTTATGCCCAAACCACCCAACCAATGAACATAATCTTGTTGCTTGGCTAATTTATATTCATAAGAATATGTATACGCTAGATCGGGCAAACCCTTAAAGTTCCCGCTGGCATCATAGATTCTGCCCCCTCCACCAGCTGGAACCAATCTTTGCTCTTGCGTAAGTTCTTCATGGGAACACCTAATGTTCCCATGATCAACTCTTTCGTTTGGCAACCCAAATGTTGGCTCTATGTCCGTTGCCACACGAGTGCCGTTTGAACAGTGTACGTCATAATACAAATCACCATGCGGAATGAGCGCATAACCAAAAAGGGAAATGGTTAAAAATCCGCTAGCGGCAATAAAAACAAATAAGACTTTCAGGGCCCGATACCAAATTTTTGAATTTAGATTTTCTTTCATAATTTAAAGTATCAATTTTATTCCATGTAACCCTTAACAAAGTTGTCAAATTCGTCTTCAGACTTACAAACCTGAAGATTTGTTTGGTTTCCGTTCAGATACATCATACATTCGAAAGGCGGAGCTTCCCAGTATTTTTAACTTCTTTCTGTCTTCCTGTCATTTCTCATAGATAATCTCAGCGAGATCGCGTAAACCATCTCGGATTTCTTCTGCCTCTTTGTCCGAAAGAGTGGGGTCGTTGAGAAGTTCTTTTGTCCTTTCGATACTAAGCATGTTTATTTTTATAATCTATTTTCGCTAATAAAGCAAAATAGCCAACGAGATATTGGCTATTTTCGGATGCGGCCCACCCCGCTACTCACTATATCTCGCTGGATGGGGGGAGGGGGTGGAAGGTTTAGCGTGTTTTTAATAGCCAGATAGTGGTCATACACAAAATTTTGGATTTTGACTTACCCCATGCTGCTATTCACTATTTCTATGCAACCTCAAACCCTGACTTATCCAAAAGGTCTTTGACCGTAACGGGGATTATCTCTATTTCACCTTCCTTTGTTATTCGCCGGATTTCTTTCATCGCGTCTTCGCTGAAATCAAAAGAGATGAAATATCCCTTGCGTCGCTTATCTCTGCGAATGGCGGTTTGGAACGCATCAATGTCAGGGCGACCAGCTTTATCTTTTTGTTTTACCTGTATTGGGTAATCAGTATCTGTTTCGCCGAACAAACCCCTCTCGTCGCTTTTCACCTTCCCGCGATCAATAGGATAGAGTCTGCCGTCAATGCCGTAGTCGCCGACCTTAATGCGGTTAGGTATACCGCCAAATGCATTGACGGCCCAATTCTGGAACTCGAATGGTGGTATCTCTCGCAGTTGCTTCTCATCGCGTAATTTGTTGATTAGCTGAAAGTCCTTACCTTCATCAAGACGGAAGTCATCCCATAGACGCTGTGCCATCTCCCGACAAGCGGTAGGCGATATATCAATACCAACCCATTTTCTCCCAAGTTTTTGTGCGGCAACCAATGTCGTACCGCACCCACAAAAAGCATCTAGAACAACATCACCCTTATTACTTCCAACTTTTACAATACGTTCGAGCAAACGCACGGGTTTCTGTGTAGGGTATCCTCTACGCTCCTTTTCCGAAGGCATAAGCGGTTGAATATCCCAAACATCGTCAGGATGTTTGCCCAAGGGATTTGCTTGGTAATTATCATAAACCTTATCGCCCCGAAATGCCCTTGCTTTATATTTTAGACGTGCCAAGGATTCCTCTGAATATGGCGTTCTAACCTCATCAACATTGAATGTCCACTCCTTTCCTTTTGTGTAAAAGAAGATTGAATCGTGTCGCCTCCCAAATCGTTTCTTTGAGATACCCCCGCCTCTATACCACCAAATAATCTCGTTCTGGAAGTTGTTGAAGTTAAAAATCTCATCCAACATTTGTTTCACATAGTGACTCGCGTGCCAGTCGCAATGATAATAAAAACTCCCCGTTTTTTTGAGTACGCGATATAGCTCAACAGCACGCGGGCGCATATAAGTTATGTATGCCTGAACATCGCCATGTCTGTCTTCAAACGCTCGCTTCTCCTGCGTGTCTTCCCAAAAGACTTCGTAGTTGCGGTTGCTGTTGAACGGCGGATCAATGTAAATTAGGTCTACCGACTCGTCTGGAACCTCCTTGAGCATCTCCAAATTGTCGCCACAGTAAATGGTGCTGGTTTTGAGTTGGTGCTTGGTCATACTAGGGATAGCTTTTATGCCTGCTGGTGGAAACACAAAGCTCCCCGCCAGCGATGACCTTGCGGTCACCCACAACTCTTTCGAGCTATGACTATCCCTAGTGCTCTGGACGAGGAGCTCTCTACTAGGGATAGTTTTTATGCCATACCTCGCAGTAGAACTACGGGGGTTAGGCAATATTTAATTGTCGTCTCGATTTTAGCATATTTTGTAACACCGTTATAATGTCTCTCAAAAATGCGTGCTAAAGATACTAAAAATGATACCTTTTAGGTAGATTACAATTACACTAAATTACTATGACCCCAGAAGAGACATTTAACCAAGAAGTTAATCTTGTGCCTCCTGAAATAAAATTAAATGAACTTGAAACCGAGGGTATTAACATAACAAGATTGGCCCAAGAGGAAGATGCTGAATACTGGCAGGACGATAACCATTTGGAAATGGTTTTTCGGGAATACAATCTTTGGCGGCAAATTCTTATTTCGGAACAAAAGATTCACCTGAAAAAATGTACTCCTTATAGCAAGCTGCTGCGACGAAATCCATTTGTTCCTGGAGAGCGGCTTTGTTGGCTCGCAGTTCCGGATCGAGCAAAACTGGCAAAGCGGTTATTTCTGTGTGAATACAGGTCAACTTGCGATCCAATTTATTGATCTGCAACTGAAGCGCCGAGAAAAACCATACAGCTAGAACTATCAAAATATAGATGGGTGCTTTTTGCATATTTTTAGACCAGGATACGCATATCTAGCGTTTGTATCGTTCGATGCAACGGTCCCTCGAATAACCATGCTCTTTTTCTACTTTATCTGATTGTTCAGAGGGAAGGAGGCATAACCCGTCCTCTCCTAAAGTAAGACCGAGGATGCCACAATAATTTTTCCATGTTTCGCGAGCACTTTCATACACACGGTCTAGGCACCGTTCGATACGCCGATCCGCGAACTCCGGGGCGATAACAAGTGCATAAAAGACAGATAGGCCAGCAAGAAGAATGCCTAGATAGGCGAGTGTTTTGGTGTTGAGGAATTTCATAAAGTAAGTTATCTCATTGTTCGGTACTCTTCGTTTCTCTAAACGTCTGCCTTCGTTTGGCAAACGCTACGAGCCACGCCACAAAAAAAATGATAGTTGCGATACCAAGAAATGTACTAAGCCCCACAATAAAGGTAGCCGTTCCTGATGAGAGCGAATGAGGCGGGGTGTTATCCTGAAAAGTTCCCATGAGCCCACTAAGAAACGCGAATACTAAAAAGAGTTTTCCGTAAGGTTTTTTCATAAATATTATCGATGGAAAAACACAAAGCTGCCGGCCAGCCCGGAAGCTTGCGCTCCCCTATACCCTTTCGGATATAGACCAGTGAAGGAAAGCCGTACCGACAGCTCGGTACTCTCCACTGGTTTTGTGCCATGCCCAGCTAAGTGGCTGAGTTTAGGCAATTCAATTTTATATTGCCAAAATATCACGAATCACCTACTCTATCAACGACACTTCAAATAAAACTATTATCATGATCAAAGTAGTCTTAGATCAAAACATTTTTACGACAATCGTTGAAGATCAAGAGTTCTATCGATTTTATACTCAATCAAAGGATTATGGCCTCATAAAACCACTATTTACCCACGTGCACATTGATCAAACGAATGCCATCAAGGATGACGAAAAACGAGACATGATGCTATATATTATTAATTCTTCTACTACAACCGCCACATATGGAGTTGTAGATGGTATCTCTAGACTTGGTTGGTCGAGTACAGCTCCGGATGGAACTCTTGAGAACGTTTTAGGCAATCAAACACTTGGCGAAGGAAATATACATGATGCATTGCTCGCTTCAACGGCTTTTGAGCAAGCTGACTGTTTTATTACTGATGATAAACGCCTAAAAAACCGCTGCTTAAAATTAAACAAGCAAGTCATGACTGGTTTAGAATTTAGAACGTGCCTAAACAAACGCCTTACAGAATGGTTTAAGAACAAAAATCAACATATGGAAAATAATTCGGATCCCAAATAGTGCCTTTAAGGTGTATTAAAAATACACGAAATTGCAATGGCTTCCAACAACAAAAATATAGTAGACGCCGTAATAGACAAATTGAATGATTTAGAGTTTGAGGGCATAAACCTTACAAGACGAGCACATGAAGATAGTTACATCTATTGGGAAAACCCTAATCATTTAGAAGATGTGTTTAGGGACTATAACCTTTGGCGTCAAAAAATTAAAGATTTTATTTTAAACAATCAAATCAATTCGGATTTGACAGGCTTCTTTCTTGAGGGAGACAGCGTGTCACCGGATATAGGATTATATGAGTATAGAATAGACAAAGGCAAAACACGAAAACTATTGAAAAACATCAGAAATGAAACGAGCAAAAAATTAGGGTATCTAAGGAAATTGAAACGCCAAGAATCAGATAAGATCTCAATAAACAAACTAAAAGAAAACCCAAAAAGGATATATTTCGATGAAACGAATCGACAATTGAAGTATCGGGGCGTTGCTATACCGCTACTAAGAGGAAGGAGAACCGAGACAGATAACCTTTTTCTTACTTGCAGAGCAATGTGCAAACGAAAACCGCATGTAGAAGTTAGTTGGGACGAGATAGCACAAGAAGAAAAGATCCATGACGATGCGGGCGATTTCTCAGAAAAAGCGAAAGGAGCCGTCAGAAATGCTGTTATGAATTTAAATAGAAAGTCGAAGGAAACATTTGGATTGCCTCTGTTCAGGTGGCACAGAGGCATGATAACCAGACTCTATTAATTCAACACCAACTGGTTAGTAACCGGTACGTACCACTCGCCATAGTAAAATGCGTTCATAAATTGAGCGTATTTTATTTTGGCTAATTTGTGCGCATCAGCCCATCAAGAACTGGAGCGGTGCCGACAAAGCGCACAAAGCCGCTCTAGTCCTTGATGGGTTTTTATATATTAAGTCTCGAGCGTATGAAAAATAGATCAGCGTCGGAACAAACCAATGAGTTCAAAAAGCAGTATTTTGCGGAGTTTGGTGAAGAGATTTCGGACGAGAAAGCTATGGCTTTGGGCACCAAACTTCTCACGCTCTTTCAGCATATCTATCGCCCAGTGAAAAAGGATTGGCTGGCGGTGGTTTCTGATGACCAAAACTCTAACAAAATCTAACATTAAAATATGTTTGAACAAACATCAACTAATGAAAAATTATACGCAGTATGGAAGGTTGACCGCAAAACAGATGAGGCATATCTCACCATTGATTCTAGAAATTATCCACTAACGCTCAAATTGGAAACGTTTGCGATTACATCGTCGGGTGATCAAAACATTGAGCTGATACGGAATGGGGTTAAAGAACTGTTATCCCAGTTAAATATCTGCTGCCGTTGCTGCGATACGGAAAAGATTATAGATGATGTTGTAAGTTTCTTAACCAATAAAAATACGGACGATTCCATCTTAAAACAGTGGTTTTCGTGTACGTATCAAGCTATTTACGAATAAACATTACAAAAATAAGTATGAACATCAATGAACTTAGGGATAAAATCGAAAAGCAAGAAGTTATTTCTGTTAATGAATTGGAATCTTTGATACGGGATTGGTTTCTAGTTGCAGATGAAGGAATTATTAGATTAATCTGCGCAACGGTGATAGCCCATCGCTTAAGAGGAGATCCGGTATGGCTATTCATTATTTCTCCACCAAGTGGCCTCAAGAGTGAATTGCTTATGTCATTAAGCGATATAACAGGCATTCACCCCTTATCATCTCTTACGGCACATACGCTTGTATCCGGTTTAAGAAGCAAGGGCGGAGAACAAAATTCGCTTTTGGATAAGCTAAAAAACGGGATATTAACCGTTAAAGACTTTACGAGCATATTAGAAATCAATGAAGCCGAGCGAAGTGAAATCTTGTCTCAGCTAAGAGAAATATACGATGGGCAATATACAAAAGCTTTCGGGAATGGCGTTGATTTTAAATGGAGTGGCAAAATAGGATTTATCGCAGGCGTGACTGAGGCGATTGATATGTACCAAAGTATGTATAGCATTATGGGCGAACGCTTTATGCAGTACCGAATGGATCAACCTGACAGAAAGGAAGCGACTCGAAAAAGCATGGAGAATAGCTCAAATATGCCGGATATCCGAAAATCCATGCGATCCGCGTTTCAATCTGCAATCGACAGTTTAGAGATTCCCAGCGAACAACCAGAAATAGGATCGGAATGGGAAAATGAAATTATACAATTAAGTGATTTTGCCACCTTGGCCAGAAGCGGCGTGAGGAGAAATGTTCGGACTCGTGAAATAGAATATGTATCTGCTCCGGAAATGCCTATGCGTTTCGCAAAACAGCTTGTTGAACTAGCGCGAGCATTTATTATTATGGGTAAACATGATGATGATCGCCAAATTTTGAGAAAAATCTCGCTGAGTTCTCTCCCGAAAAATAGAAGAAATGTATTGTTATGGTTGGCAAATAACAGAAAAGGGATTGTTCTTCAAGAACAACTGGTCAATGAAGAAAAAGTTGATGAATATGGCTATATAAATCCTAAATCGGAGCCTAATCAAGAAGAAGATTGGACATCCAGAAGCATCGCCCTTACTATGGGCCTACCGACAACCACTGCGAGAAGATTATTAGAAGATATTAATGCCTTAGGATTAGCGGATCGAGGGAAAAACGGCAAAAGCGATACATGGATCTTAAAACCAGAATATCAAGCATTGATGCTTGAGTATTTCAAAGAAAACGTCGATTCTATTGCAACATCTTTCCCGAAAATCTAGGGGTGTATATATCTATTAAACGAACTTTCCCGTAAATATACCCCCACAAAGGAGAAAAGATAATAGGACACCTATAGGTTTTCGGGAAAGATGCGGTCGGCAAAGAGGATCGATTAAAAATAATCAAAATTATGAACGAAGTATCACAAAAGCAAATTGAGGCAAATCGCCAAAACGCAAAGCTCGGTGGCGTAAAGACCGATGAAGGCCAGGTATTCATGAATTTGGTGCCAGACCGCCCTCTAGACATGCTAATATTTGTTAAGTTTTTATGAGGAGATTATAAATAATTATGTATGAAAGACGAATTAACACCCAAACAAAAGAAATTTGCTGATTTAATAATCGAAGGGAGAAACGGCACTGATGCGGCTGTTGAGGCATATGGCTTAACAAATCGTAATTCAGCAGCTGTTACGGCAAGTCGTAATATGAGATTAGGTAAGGTTAGAGAATATTTTACGGACCAGGGTTATGGTGCCGCGACAAGAATAGTTAAATTAAGCAAAGAAGCAAAAAGTGAAGCGGTGCGCTTGAGGGCCAATATAGACATCCTTGATCGAATCGGAATCGGCGTTAAAAAACCAGAAGTCGCACTGGGAGTGCAAATCAACTTTGGAGAAGACAGAGACGAGTATGCATGAACTTAATTTTCTGCATGTAAAAGTGATATAATACAGATGTTGACCCGTTGCCCAATATCCGTGAGTTTTTTAATAGCTTCCGTCCTGAAAGGGGCGGTCTGCCAGAAGCTATCCTCACGGAGACGCAACTGGGTCAACCAGACCGTCCCTTTTAGTTTATGAAACAAGATATAGTAAAAATTAAATATTTCCTTTATTGTCGGAAATCTACTGATGAAAAGGATAGACAGGTTTTAAGTTTAGAATCACAAGAAGAGGAAGCATTAAAACGCTTCAAGGACTTAAAAATTACGAAGCTGTCGCCTGAATCAGTAAGCGCTTTTAAGCCATATAAACGGCCCATCTTTAATGAGATGATTGAACGGATTAAGAAAGGCGAAGCGCAAGGCATTGTTGCCTGGCACCCAGATAGGCTATGTCGCAATGCTATTGATGCTGCCCAAATTGTCTATCTTTTGGATACTGGGCATATCAAAGATCTAAAATTTGTTTCGTATACTTTTGATAACTCCCCCGAAGGCAAGATGATGCTGCAAATAGTGATGTCTCAATCCAAATATTCTTCAGACAAATTAAGCACTGATGTTAAGCGGGGCATGGATAAAAAAGCTGCTACCGGCTGGCGACCTGGTCTAGCAGCGCTTGGATATCTCAATAGTAAAACCAAACTGAAAGGAGAGCAGGATTTATCAAGCGATCCTGAGCGTTTTCATTTGGTTAAACAACTATTTCAGCTAATGTTAACTGGCAATTATACAGTGCCTAAATTAGTAGAAATAGCCAACAATAAGCTTAGCTTGACTATGCCGGCAACTCGACAAAGACCACAACGGAAAATAACAATGACTAAACTTTATACAATGTTTACCGGAACTTTCTATTACGGATGGTATGAATGGCCAAAGAAAAGTGGCAATTGGCAAAAAGGAAAACATGAAGCAATGATAACCGAAGAAGAATATGACCGAATACAATTCTTGTTAGGAAGAAAAGGTAAACCTCGACCCAAAACCCATAAATTTGCTTTTACTGGTTTAATGAAATGTGGATCATGCGGAGCGATGATTACCGCAGAAGAAAAATATAAGAAGCTCGCAACGGGCAATGTACAACAATATATTTATTATCACTGCACCAAAAGGAAAAATCCTGATTGTCCTGAACGATCAGTGGAGTTAAATAATTTAAGTGAACAAATTGATAATATCTTGGCAAAGCTAACTATTTCAGATCGCTTCCAAAAATGGGCGATAGAATATTTACATGAGATTAGAAAAGAGGAAGCGGAAACGCAAGAGGTAAGTTTAACAGCTAAACAAAATAGTCTCATAAAAATAACTAAAGATTTAGATAATCTTGTACTTAAATTTACATCCTCCGAAAATGCCGAGGGACAATTTATTACAGATCTAGAATATCAAACATTAAAAAGTCGATTACTAAAGGAAAAATCCCTACTTGAAGAAGAACTCCACGCTCAAGGAAAAGCTATTAACGAATGGGTAGAGTTAAGCGAAAAAACCTTCAATTTTGCCCGCTACGCGCGTGTTTGGTTCGCAAATGGAGATTTAGATACTAAACGAGCTATATTTGCCTGCTTGGGTTCGAACCTTATGCTCAAAGACCAAAAAGTGTTGATGGAATTACAAAAACCACTTAAGTTTATTTTTGATGGGCGAGATTTAGTTGAGCAGGAATTGGAAGGGTTCGAACCATCTAAATTTGTTGATACAAAAAGAAAAACAGCGAACTTTGTCGCTGAATTTCCGCTCTTGAGCGGGTGAGCAGAATCGAACTGCCATCTCGTCCTTGGCAAGGACGTGTAATAGCCACTATACCACACCCGCAATTATGAATATTAGCTTATAATATTCGCGTGTTTTTTCAACTTAACTGTTTTTATAGAATATTTCTAGTTTTTCACTTTGCGCTTTACGCTTTTGTGTGGGCGAGGAGGGAGTCGAACCCTCATCCCTTGCGAGACACGATTTTAAGTCGTGCGCGTATACCATTCCGCCACTCGCCCAACAAATAATTCAAAAATTAAAATTTTGGTTATTCGCCAAAAACGAATTTCATTAATTTTTACTTTTTCGCTTTTAGTTTTGAACTTAATTTTTGAGGCGCGGATGGGATTTGCACCCATGCATAACGGTTTTGCAGACCGTCGCGTTACTACTTCGCCACCGCGCCACTGTTTGCCAGCGGGACAGATCGCCTTATGTATATTTTTATGCCTTATTTTTCAAATCGTAAAGACTGCGTTCTATTTTATCTGCTTCTCTAACACTTTCGTCAAGCACAAAACGTATTCTGGGCACAGGCCGCATTTCCATTCTTTTGTTGAATATCTGTTGAATAAAATATATCTGTTTTTGCAGAATATCCAAAATTCCCTCCGTTTCTTTTTCGGGATAAACACTTAAATAAATCCTGACTGCCGTGAGGTCATCCGAAACCTCACTGCGCGTGACTGTGACCAGAACTCCAGGATTAAAATCAAATTCTTTCGTGATAATTTGCGCTAGCTCCTCTTTTATTCTTATTTGCAATCTTTCTATTCTTTTGGTTGCGGCCATATTTGGCTAAATTAAAGAAGCGGCCGGCTGTTCCTCTCCTCCACAAAAATTTTCAGCACATCGCCGGGCAAAATATTAATACCTTTTAATTCTACCAACAATCCGCATTGCTTGCCTTGCGGAACTTCATCAACAGCAACTTTATTCATCTGAACGCTGGTTATTTTACCCTGGCCCATGTGATGGCCGCCTCGTTCTAAATCGGTCATAGTGTTGCCTTTTATTGGGCCCTTAAGCACTTCCCCGCCCACAATTTGCTTAGAGCCCTCTTGTTTGAACGTAGCCAGAATTTTAACGACTCCCAGATCCGTCCTTATTATTTCCGGCGGCACGGCCGCTTCCATTTCCACACGGATACCGTCTACAAGTTCGTATATTATATCCGAAGCAACTATCCTAACCCCCAGCCTTTCGGCCATTTGAACAACTAACGGCGGCACCTTAACCCTGAAAGCTATAATACTTGCCTTTGAAGCCGCGGCTATTTTTAGATCATTTTCACCCAGGTTGCCTGTTTCGGCGCTGATAATATCCAATCCGACTATTTGAGAGGAAATTTTACTTAAGGTTTCGGTTATGGCTTCAAGCGACCCGACAACATCCGCCCGGATGATAATTTTTTTTATGACTTCAGGATTTTCTCCGCCTATACGCATTATAAACTTACGGCGCTGTTTCTCCTTATTCATAAATTCTTGCGCTTCTTTTTCTGACGCAACTTCACTAAAAGTTTCGCCTACATCCGGAACCTCAGACAAGCCAGAAATCAATACCGGGGTTGAGGGACCGGCTTGGTCTATGGCTTGACCCAAAAAATTCTCTAGACTTCTTATGCGGCCGTATTGTGATCCAACCGCTACAAAAGAAGAAACCTTAAGCGTTCCTTGCCTTACTAAAAACGTTACCACGGTGCCTCGTTGGGAATCCTTATGCGCTTCAATAACAACACCCGAAGCCAAGACATTCGGTTCGGCTTTTAATTCATGTATATCGGCCAAAAGCAAAATTAAATCCAACAATTCCGGAATACCCTGCCCGCTTTTTGCCGAAATGGGCACGTTTGATACATCTCCTCCCCACCCTTCAAGCAACACACCACTATCGGCCAGTTCGCGTTTAACCTTATCCACCTGGGCATTGGGTTTATCAATCTTATTCAAAGCTACGATATAGGGAATGTCGGTTTGTTTCACGATGTCCAAAGCTTCTTTGGTCTGCGGTTTTACTCCTTCGTCTGCAGCAACAACGATAATGGCTATATCGGCAACATTGGCGCCGCGAGAGCGCATTTGTCCGAAGGCCTCGTGGCCTGGAGTATCGATAAAGGTGATCGTGCGCAAAGCTTGCGCACGATCATCCTTCAAATTCTCTCGGGATGACGATTCGCCCCTGGGGCTAATCGTCACTTGATAAGCGCCGATATGCTGGGTTATTCCCCCAGATTCTTTTGCGGCGACATTGGTTTTACGTATCGTATCCAAAAGAGTCGTTTTCCCATGATCAACGTGCCCCAAAACGACCACTATGGGTGGTCGGGTGTTTAAATTTTCTTTTTTAATCTGCTTTTTAGCCATTAATTATTAGAAATTAGATATTAGTGTAATTAGATATTTATCATTCATGGGCTATGGCCCTTCTTATGGCTTCTCTTTCTTCTTCGGTTAAATGATGTCGAGACTCGCCTTTAATTACCGACTTGGCATATACGCGTGTGCCTTCACGCGAATGCAGGCTTGAAATTACAATACCGTTATCTGCCGAATCAAGAAGGGCCGCGGCAAAAGACTGATCGCCGCCCGTATCGTCAAATGGATTGAATCTAACCGCGCCCACCTTCTGAATACTTGCCTCGGCCATAACATCAATCCTGGCCACATCATTGCGTATCCTTTTCAATTCATCTCCCATGTCGCGCACTTTTTTGCCCTGCTCGGCGAGCACGCCTTCGAGTCCCTCACCTTTACCTTTATGGAAAAAGGCGTCAAAGCGCTGTTTTAAAACAAATACGAATGCTATGGCTGCGCAAGAAGCTATAAAAGATATTACGGCTATTAAAATTAAGGCTGTCGAAGTGTTGGTTTCCATACATCAATAAGCATACCCCCTTAGCTGATTGTGGTCAAAAATTTCATTAAAACCGTTATAAATATAAAAATAAAAAATAAAAGTCCCTATATGGCCGATGGCCAGACAGAGACAGATTTGATTTAGACGATTTTAGGATAAATATGGCGAGAGGGTGTCATAAACGCGCAAATACATGGCTGCGCTCCAAAGTTGTTCTTTATCGCCTAAGCCCTTGCCGCTTTCAGGATCATACCATTCGTGGAAACCGGGCCATTTCATAAATTGCTTTTTGGCTTCTTCAATTTGTCCCATTTTGATCAGGGCAAGAATGCCGAAGCCGGCAATAAAAGGCCATACTGTACCAAACTGGTCACATAGTTTCTGAATGCGCGGAGTAATAAGAGAACGATCTGGAACATTATTATTGGTCCTGTAGCCATATTGGCTGTTAATCTCTTTGTATTTCTCAAGAATGGCGGCGAAACGTTGTTCTGGCACAATATCATAAATAATCGCCAAAGACTGGCCCAACGTGTCAAAATCTTCGCTGCCTAGAGAATCGCGATAATAAGAACCTGTCCAGAAAAGATCGTTAATAAGTTTCTTAACCGTTTCAGCTTTTTCGGCCTCTTCAAGAAGAACATAGGCGCGATAAAGCAAAGCATTATTTGATAGTAGGATATTGTAATCAAGATTGGGCATGACATCACGCCAGTCTCCGCCAAAAACTAAACCGTGCTTTATGATATGTTTTTCGATGTATTGAATAGCCTTTTGAATATTCGGCCAAACTTTATCCAGAAATTCACGGTCGCCAGTGGCGTTTACATATTCTATGCAACCAATAATAAAAAGTGTTTCTCCGTCATTGGTCCAAGGAGTTATATCTGAAAAAGAGAAACCGCCACCCATCAAATGGCCCTTTTTGAAATAAATACGCAACTGATCGACAAAGGTAAGAGGGTGGCCTATCCAATCTTTAAAATGTATACTCGCAAACCCTAATTTAGTTTGCAGGAACATTATAGGAATTTTACCGGACTTTTTTTGCCTGCGGGCAGTATTCAGCAAATGACGCTTGATGACATCTATCTGACCCAGAGATAAAAGCGCGTAGAGACCGGCCAAAGTAAAATCCCTTGTCCAGTACTGATACTTATATCTGTAAGTGCCGGCATAGAGGCCGCGTGGGCCTATACAGCGCAAAACTATGTCTTTTGCGTATTTAAGCCGCTTTTCTGTTTGTTCGGACATATTAACTCCCTCATTGATTTTGAAGGATCTTCAATTGGTTATTCAAAGCGTATCAGAATTAAGCCCGTTAGTCCAGAAAATCTAATCGAAAATGGGTAGATTTTTTATTTCGGAATGATTGCGTATCAAAAAACTTGGTTTGGCTGCCGACAAACGCTTAAAATTATGCAGTCCGCCGCAGAAACCAACACTAATACAGCCGGCATTCTTTGCGTGCATAATATCCCTCTCTTGATCGCCAACATAAGCAGTTTCTTTGGCTCTAAAACCAAAATGGTTAAACGCCGATCCAAGCGCATGTGCTTTATCTGAAACTCCACCTTCAAAATGCGAGAAGAAATTATATAAGCCGTAATGTTTTAATAGCGGCAAAGTAATATTATTTTGTTGAGTGCTGACAATGGCAAGGATAACCGATTTATCCTTTAACCATTCCAACGTTGGTTTTAAATCATCAAATGGTTCGGGTTTGGGTTGTTGCGCGTATAATTCGTTATATAGCCCATAAAGTTGCTCCTCGCTGGCCATCTCCGGTGCAATACCCTCTTCACGATAAATTTTAGTCCAGGGCTGACCGAATCTTTCTTTCAAAATATTAAGCGGCAACAGGGGCTTATTAAATTTTCCAAAGACACCATTGATGGCATTCAAAAATAATGCCGTATCGTCCAATAACGTTCCGTTCACATCAAAACACAAAAGCTTAACTTTTGATTTTTCTTGCTCAAATTTTTCCATAGATAACTAGGGGCTTTTTATTTCGATAAAAATTCTTTGTGCGAAAGGGGTGGGATTCGAGCCCAAAAGATCTGATTTTATACGCAGAGCGGTGGGAGAAGGATTCGAACCTTCGATACCCTTGCGGGTATACCGCATTTCGAGTGCGGCCCATTCGGCCACTCTGGCATCCCACCGCTCTGCAGATAAATTTTAAATAAAGCTCCTTCCTCCCGGGCATTTCTTAACGCTTCGCGAGGACGCTTCGCTAAAATGCCCGCTTGAGCCAAGCAGTTGGCTCAAGCCCACTCGGCCACCCTTCCGCTTACGCTATAAAATTTTGTAATAACCCGTTTAACGCTTCGAGTCTCGCTTTAAACCCACTATACGACCTCTCCAAACTAATTATATCATCTCTAATATTTTTATATTCTCAATACTTCAGCTACTCAAAGTCGTCGCAAGACTGCGAGTGTCATTAAAAGGCGAGGGCCCCGTTGCCGGAACGGCTTTAGGTATGGATGGATTCCTTGCAGACACGAGCGGCCTTACGCCGACTCAAACCGAGAATCTGAAAAAACAAACGTCGCCATCTTGCATTACATACTCCTTGCCTTCAACACGCCACAAGCCTTTTTGTTTTAATGCCGCCTCGCCGCCATATTCAATATAATCTTTCCAATTGCCAATTTCGGCTCTTATAAAACCGCGTTCAAAATCGGTGTGTATGACGCCCGCGGCTTGAGGCGCTTTAGTCCCCTGTCTTACAGTCCATGCTCGACTTTCTTTTGGTCCAGACGTGAAAAATGTTATCAAGCCAAGCAATTCATAACCCAAACGTATAAGTTTATCTAGTCCGCTCTCGGTAATGCCAAGTTCCCTCATATATTCTTTGGCTTCTTGTTCAGACAAATCGGTAAGCTCGGCTTCAATTTTGGCGTTTATAGCCAGTCCTTTAACTCCTTGCGGCAAATAAGGCGTTATGTCTGCATGGGTGTCATCAACATTAAAAACATACAGTACCGGCTTTATAGTCAATAAATTCAAATCGCCAAGCGAATCTTTTTCTTCTTGCGACAATCCCAGAGAACGGACGGGTTTCCCCTCGTCAAGAGCAACCTTAACTATATCAAGCAGAGATGTGTAAGATTTTGCGGCTGCGTCGGCGATTCCAGCCCTTACTTTTGGCAATGAGGCTTCAAGTCTTTTTTCAACCGTAGCTTTGTCGGCAAG
>MHSR01000011.1:0-721 GCA_001822815.1 Candidatus Terrybacteria bacterium RIFCSPHIGHO2_01_FULL_43_35 | reverse complement strand
AAGAATAAGCTCGTATTCAATAACTTCAATATCGTCTTTAGGACTAACTATGTTGTGGACATGCGGGACGTTTGGGTCATCAAAAACTCGCACAACGTGCACAATTGCATCAACCTCGCGGATATGTCCCAAAAGGGCATTACCCAAGCCTTCGCCTTGTGCGGCCCCGCGAACCAAACCGGCTATATCAACAAATTCTACGGTTGTCGGAACTATTTTTTCGGATTTTGAAACTTCGACTAATTTATAAAGGCGCTCGTCCGGTACCGGAACAATGCCTTTATTTGGATCTATGGTCGCAAAAGGATAACTGGCAATTAGCACCTGCTTGCGCGTAAGTGCTTGAAACAACGTGGATTTCCCCGCGTTAGGCAAACCAACAATGCCAATAGCTAAAGACATATCAATCAGCCTTGAGAACAAACATGCGTCGGTGAGTTATATAAAAAGGGTTAGGGAAATTCACGGATTTTGTATCAATAAGCCGCAAGCCGGCTTTCGTAAATTCTTCGCGCCATTCCTCCTGAGACAAAAACGTGGCTGAATTTTTAATCCCAAACTTTTCATTAAATGTTTTTCCATGCGTGGTGCAAAATTTTCTCTCCAAAGCATTCGCTGGCGTATCTTCGTATATAATAATCACGCCTTGCGTCACGCGCCTTATTTCTTGTAATAATTTTCTAAAATTGGCAGCATGATGAAGTACAAACGCAACGATGGT
>MHSR01000010.1 GCA_001822815.1 Candidatus Terrybacteria bacterium RIFCSPHIGHO2_01_FULL_43_35 | reverse complement strand
AAATAGCCAAAACGGCCAATAGATGTTGTCATAAGTTTACGCTACAAATATAAGATGAATTTATCCCACAAGAGCCGTTCGCGGAAACGGCTTTTAAAATCCATATCAAAAGCCGCTTTTTTAGGTTTTTGTGTTATAATTAAACTATGGCCTATTTGAATGACGAGAAAATAAAACAATTAACCCATCAGGCGAACGAGGTTCGTCAGAGCATTATTGAAATGCTTGTTGAAGCAAAATCCGGGCATTCCGCCGGCCCATTGGGCATGGCGGATGTTTTTACAACCTTTTATTTTCATATCTTAAAGCATGATCCGCACAATCCTGATTGGGAAGAGCGTGACCGTCTAATTCTTTCCAACGGTCATATTTGCCCGGTTCAATATGCAACCATGGCGCATGCCGGCTATTTTCCTATTGAGGAATTAAAAACATTGCGTAAGCTTGGCACGCGCCTGCAAGGTCATCCCCACCGAACTTCTTTACCCGGACTTGAAACCACATCCGGCCCTTTGGGTTCTGGTTTGTCGCAAGCGGCAGGAATGGCATATGGCTTGCGCATGGATGAAAAGAAAAATTGGGTTTATTGTCTGATGTCTGATGCCGAACAGCAGATCGGACAAATTTGGGAAGCAGCCATGTGGGCGGGCAACAATAAATTAGGTAAACTTATCGGCATAATAGACCGCAATAATATTCAAATCAATGGTTTCACCGAAAACGTTATGCCCGTTGAGCCGTTAAAGGCAAAATGGGAAGCGTTCAATTGGCATGTTCAGGAAATAGATGGACATAATTTTGAGGAAATTGTTAACGCCGTTGAAGAAGCAAAAGCGATATTTAACCGTCCTTCATTAATTATTGCGCACACCATTCCCGGCAAAGGCGTAGATTATATGGAATATCGTTATGAGTGGCATGGCAGTCCGCCCGGCTCTATAGAACCTAAAGGCGCGCCACCCAAGGCTGAACAGGCTAAAAAAGCCCTTGAACAACTGCGCACTCTTGGCGGCAAAATAACCAGCGAGCACCAGTAAGAAAACGTAAAAGGCAAAACGAAAAACGCAAAAGATGTTCTTTTACCTTTTTCGCTTTAAACTTTACACTTTTATATGTTAAACAAAGAATTAAAACTTGTTTCTGAAAATACTTTGTACGACCGTTCTAAAGTGGAGCAGTTGCCTATCCGTAATGGTTTTGGCGAGGGCTTGGTTATTGCCGGCGATGCTAATCCTAATGTAGTAGTTTTATGCGCCGATCTTTCAGAATCCACTCGCGCTCAAACGTATCAGAAGAAGTATCCAGATCGCTATATAGAAGTAGGCGTGGCGGAGCAGAATATGGCTTCTTTGGCTTCCGGCCTTGCGGCTGTGGGCAAGGTGCCTTTTATCTCTTCCTACGCCATGTTTTCTCCGGGTCGTAATTGGGAGCAGATAAGAACAACCATTTGTTATAACAATCAAAATGTTAAGATTGCCGCGGCTCATGCCGGCGTTTCGGTGGGACCGGACGGAGCAACGCATCAGGCTATTGAAGACATCGGTATCATGCGTGGCATCGCCAATATGATTGTTTTTGTGCCTGCAGATGCACATGAGGCGCGAAGGGCAACGGCGGCAGCAGCAAAGATTAAAGGACCAGTTTACATTCGTTATGCCAGAGAAAAAACGCCAATCGTAACTACGGACGACACGCCTTTTGAAGTCGGCAAAGCCTATATTTACCGCGATGGTAAAGACGTTGCCTTGATCGCGGCCGGACCATTGGTTTATGAAGCATTGATGGCCGCACAGGTGTTAGCCAAAGACGGAATTTCGGCTCGCGTTATAAATTGCCCGACTATAAAGCCAATTGATGAGGCACTAATAATAAAAGCCGCAAAAGAATGCGGCGCGGTGGTAAGTTGTGAAGAGCATCAGACGATGAACGGTTTGGGCAGTGCTGTTGCCGAAGTATTAGCACGCAACCATCCCGCACCGCAGGAGTTTATTGCTGTGCAAAACCGCTTCGGCGAATCGGGCGAGCCCAACGAACTTATGGAAAAATTCGGCCTGCGCGACCATCATATTGTGGATGCGGCAAAAAAAGCTATCGGGCGTAAAAAATAATGGGAAAATTCAAGTATGTAATTATAGGCAACGGCATCTGCGGCTCAACGGCCGCAGAAATTTTACGTGCCAAAGAATCCCAAAGTACTATTGCGGTCGTGGACGAAGAAAATAAGCCGCTCTATTCTCGTGTGCTTTTGCCGGCATATGTTAAGGGTACGATAAAACGGGAAAATGTGTTTCTTAAAACCGAATCGTTTTGGCGCGACAACAATATCGAATTTTTAGGCGGCAAAAGCGTTGTGAAACTTGATGATGAAAAACGAAAGGTTATTTTAAGCGATGATAGCGAAATAAGTTTTGAAAAGGTTTTTGTAGCTTCCGGCGGCGATGTGAAACGGTCGGATCTTCCAGGACAAGATCTGGAAGGTGTTCACTATCTGCGCACCATAGATGATGCCGACTCTATTATAAAAACAATTGAGCGCATCAAAAAATCACCCGAAAATAAAAGAAAAATAGTGATTTTAGGCGGCAGTTTCATAGGCCTTGAACTTGCTTCATGTTTTGCCGTGCACGGCATAGGCGGTATTATAGTTATAAGAAGGCCTTATTACTGGGCAGACAAACTGGATAAAGTATCAAGCTCGCTTCTTGCTTCGACCATTGAAAATAATGGATTCAAGATAATTTCGTCTTCGGGCATTGATCATATTTCGGGCGAAGAAAAAGTTGAAGGCGTGAAAATAATATCCGGAGAAACGTATGAATGTGCCGGAGTCGGCATGGGTTTGGGCATTGACTTGAATACGGATTTCCTTGAGGAGAGCCACGTGAAGGTTTCGGACGGCATTGAAACTGATGAATATTTAGAAACATCGGTTCCAGGAATTTATGCCGGCGGAGATGTAGCCAAATTTATGAATCCGATTATCGGCAGGAAGATGCGTTTTGGCAATTGGACCAACTCTATTTTTCAGGGACGTCTTGCGGCAGAGAATATGCTGGGCGGCAGGCACGCGGTTGATTTCATTTCCGGATACGGCGCAACTTATTTCGGCGTGCCGGTTAGTTTTGTGGGCGATGTTTCGGGTGAAGACGGTGCTCAAATTGTGCAGCGCGGAGAAAGCGGTTGGCAGGAACAACTTTTTGTCCGCAACAATTTTATCATCGGCGCTACACTAATTAATGTTCCAAAGGACAGAATGACGCTTACTTCTCTTATAAAGAACAAAGTTGAGTTTAAAGATATCGGTGTGCTGGCAGACGCATCGCAAAATTTAGCAAGTTATATCAATGGATAAAATGTTCCAAAAAACAGCCGAGGGTCACGGAAGATGGGGCGGAATAGTTGGTGATGCCGTGCTTGGGGCAAATGACGGCATAATAACTACTTTTGCGGTGGTGGCAGGAGTGACTGGTGCGAATCTGTCGCCTGCGGTTGTGCTTATAATAGGCTTTGCCAATATTATTGCCGACGGCATTTCAATGGCTTTTGGTAATTATCTGGGCACAAAATCGGAAAAGGATTTTGTAATAAGTGAACGAAAGCGTGAGGAATGGGAGATCGATAATAAGCCTGAAGAGGAAATTGCGGAAATAAGAGAAATATATAGCAATAAGGGTTTTGAAGGCGAAGATTTAGAGCGTGCCGTTCATGTTATTACCTCCGATAAAAAAAGATGGGTTGATGCAATGATGTATGATGAGCTTGGTTTAAGTAGCGAAGAGTCATTCAAGCCGTTGCGAAGCGCATTGGTTACGTTAATTGCTTTTGCAATTTTCGGTATTTTACCTCTATTGGCTTATATTCCGGTTTTTTCCGTGGAAAATAAATTTTTGACCGCCTCGGCTCTAACCGGTATGGCTATTTTTGTGGTTGGAGCTTTGAGCGGGTTGGCAATAAAGAAAAACCCAGTAATTTCAGGCATAGAAATGCTTGCCGTAGGCATAATTTCTGCTTCAGCTGCGTATATGGCGGGGTCTTTTATAAGTGGTTTAGTTAAATAAATGACTGTGCGTTCATCAAAAAAACAAAATTTGTATCTGGGCGTGGATATTGGTGGCAGCAGCACAAAATTCGTCGTGGTTTCGTTGCCACGCATGGGAGTTAATAATTTTTGTAAACACAAAACGCCAAAAACCAGAAAAGAATTGTTGCGCTTGATATCCGGTCATGTTAATGAATTTGAACAAGGATATGGTCGAAAATTGACTGGGGTGGGTGTAGCGTTAGCCGGCGTTTTTGATGCTTCAAGCAAAAAAATACTGCATTCTCCAAATCTTCCCGCGTTTAATAATTGGAATATCTATCAGGTAGTTAAAGCCGCTGTCAAAAGGCCACTTTTTGTAGGTAATGATGCTAACGCTTTTACGCTTGGTGAAAGTATGCTGGGTGCAGCCAAAGGTTTTAGGCGCGTGTTTGGTATGACCATTGGTACTGGAGTTGGCGGAGGTTTGTTTTCAAACGGGCAACTTGAAATTGGCGCTAATGGCGGCGCTGGAGAAATTGGACATAGTGTTGTTGTTGCCGGAGGCAAGCAGTGTACCTGCGGCGGTCACGGTCATCTTGAGGAATATATCACCACGCGGGCCTTTCTGCGCCTTGGCGGATATAGCCCTAGTGTTATTGCGGTTAAGGCCCGGAAAGGAGATAAGCGTTCGCAAAAAGTCTTTGATGTTATGACAGGATACTTGGCTATAGCTTTGGCCAATATTGTGAATATTTGGGATCCCGAGGCAATAGTTATCGGCGGCGGCATCGCGCAAGACAGCGATTTGTTTCTTAAGCGAGCTGTATATTTAGCCAAGAAAGAAATTTTGTCGCCTCAAGCCGCCAGAGGTTTTGTGGTTAAAGTAGCAAAGCTTGGTGAATATTCGGGGGCCATAGGAGCAATTTTGTTCAACAATAAAAACAAGCTATAATATTTTTATGACCGTTAAAATTTACACAACATTGACCTGTGTGTATTGTCGGGCCGCCAAACAGCTTTTTAATGAACACAATATAGCGTACCAGGAAATAAATGTTGCCGAAGACCGCGACGCGCTACAATACATGGTTGAAAAAACAGGTCAGCTTGGCGTGCCGGTCATCGAAATAGACAATAATTTTGTTGTGGGCTACAACAAATCAAAATTACTTGAATTACTAAATATTAAGTAGTTGGCGGATAGCAGATAGTAGACGGGAACCCAATCTACTAACTACCACCTTCTAACTACTGTATTAGAATGCAGTACGAATTGGTAATAGTTGGCGGGGGACCCGGCGCGGTGGCGGCGGGCATCTATGCTGCGCGCAAGAAAATAAAATCAATGCTTGTTGCCGACAGTTTCGGCGGTCAATCTATCGTTTCGGCCCACATTCAAAATTGGATAGGCGTTCCTTCTTTTAGCGGTTTGGAGATGGCTGAAGTTTTAGAAAAACATTTGCGTATGTATGCCGGCGACGTTCTGGAAATAAAAACTGGTGTTATGGTTCAAAAAATTGAAAAGAACAGCAGCGGTTTTAAAGTTACGACCGACGAAAATAAATCTTACGAAACTAAAGCTATAATTTTAGTTTCTGGTTCGCGAAGAAGAAAGTTAACTGTTCCGGGTGCAGAACAATTTGATGGTAAGGGCGTTGTTTATTGCGCTACATGCGACGCACCGCTTTTTAACGGCAAAGAAGTTGCTGTAATAGGCGGCGGCAACGCTGGCTTAGAATCTGCCGAACAGTTATTGGAGCACGCTACAAAGGTGTATATCTTGAATCGCAGCGAGGAATTTAAAGGCGATCTAATAACAAAAGAACGTATTTTTAAAAATCCCAAACTTGTCCCGCTTGTAAATGCCGATATAGCAGAAGTGAAGGGCGACAAGTTCGTTACGGGCCTTTCCTATAAAGACACCAAAACCGGTGAGATCAAGGAAATCGTCGTGCAGGGTATTTTTGTTGAGATAGGTTCGGTACCCAATTCCGATATGGTGAAAGGCCTTGTTGATATAACTCTCAGCGGCGAGGTGGCAATAGACCACAAGACCGCGCGCACTAATGTTGAGGGCATCTGGGCCGCAGGCGACGTAACAGATCAGCCATACAAACAAAACAACATCTCAATGGGCGATGCCGTAAAAGCCCTTGAGGATTGTTATCTGTGGCTGCAAAGAGCTAAATAATTTCGTGACCGATTCTTTATTCAAAAATACTTTAACGTATTTAAAACGCGCCGCGGAACTTGTAAAAATAGATCCACGGGCTTTTGCGATTCTGCAGGCTCCTAAACGCTCGGTAGAGGTTAATTTGCCTATACGCATGGATGACGGCAGCCAGCAAATTTTTACTGGCTGGCGCGTGCAATATAACGATGTTTTAGGACCCTATAAAGGTGGAATCCGTTTCCATCCTTTGGTAAGCCGTCAGGAGGTGACGGCGTTATCCGCATTAATGACCTGGAAGAATGCGGCGGTGGGTTTGCCATATGGCGGAGCTAAAGGTGGTATTGCCGTTGACCCACAGAAATTGTCCACGCGTGAACTTGAAGAATTATCGCGCAAATACGTTGATGCGATTTACCCAATAATCGGTCCGGAAAAAGACGTGCCGGCGCCGGACGTTAACACCAACCCGCAGATAATGGCTTGGATGGTAGATGAGTTTTCCCGTCTTCACGGATACGCGGTACCCGCGGCCTTTACCGGCAAGCCGGTGGAACTTGGCGGAATTGCCGGAAGAGATGCTTCAACCTCGCAGGGCGGAGTTTTTGTTCTTGAATGGTTTTTAGCCAACAGCGAACAGTTTAAAAGCCGTCAGCCAAAAGATATATCCGTAGCCGTTCAGGGTTTCGGTAATGTTGGCGCAACCATAGCCCAGATACTTTTCCATAACGGCTATAGGGTGGTTGCGGTTTCTGATTCCGAAGGCGCGCTTTATCACAAAAATGGGCTTGATATAGACGCGGTTCTGAAGTCTCAACAGAAGAAGGGGAAAGTAGCAAAAAATGTCTGCTATCCGGTAAAAATAAAAGAAGTACAGGAAGACGTGGCCTGTGAAACTTTAACCAGCGCCCAGCTTTTAGAAAGCGATGTTGATATATTGATACCCTCGGCTATAGAGAATCAATTAACAGCGGAGAACGCATCGCGAATTAAGGCCAAACTTGTTCTTGAAATGGCTAACGGTCCCACAACCCCGGAGGCAGAAGAAATATTGGAAGAAAGGGGCATTGTTGTTTTGCCCGATATTCTTGCCAATGCGGGGGGTGTGGTAGGCAGTTATTTTGAGTGGGTGGGCAATCAGCAGGGTTATACTTGGAGTAATGAAGATTTTGCCGATAAGTTGAAAAACGTTATGCTTAAAGCCGCAACTGAGATAGATGCCGCGCGCTATGAATACAAAACCGATTTCCGCACCGCCGCCTACATTGTCGCATTGCGTCGTTTAAGCAAAGCCATAAAACTTCGCGGCTGGGCGTAAGTTAATTTAGGAGTCGCATTTCGCTTAACGCTTCAGCACAAAGCAAAAGAGGCTTCACACTTCACGAATTCACGGAATTCCGCTAGTTTCGCTCGCTCCAGTTCCGAATCTTCGTTTGTGTTCAGCGCTCTTTTGCAGCTTATGCTTCTGCTAAGTCGCTCAACGCGACTCCTAAATTAAGAATTATATAAAAAAGAAAAACCACCCATGCGGTGGTTTTTTGATTGTTTTAGAGTTGGTCTTGCCAAGGTACTAAGTTAAGAGTGTCGAGCTCAAGGCGGGACTTTCCATTTTTTTGAATGCCGCGGTAAACGGTTACTGAGGCGTTTTCAATTGGGCGATCGTTGAACTCTGCAACGGTTTGATCAATATTCCAGTGATGTATAAGTTTTCGTGCAAGAATAAGCCAAAGCCCATGAACAACAGTAAGTACATCCATGCCAGCGTAATCGCGTGCCACGGTTCCAAAGAAACTATGGGCGCGCATTTCAACATCGGCCTAGTTTTCGCCACCCCACGGCCGGTAGTGATACGGTCCTTCGCGGCGTCTTCGTTCGGTTTCCCAAGGGGAAAGTCGTTCTATCTCATCGCTGTGGAGTACGTGATATATGCCGCGTTGTGCTTCGGCAAGGCGAGGATCTTCGAATATCTGTGCATCTGGATACAGAAGTCGCATGGTTTCTTGCGCTCTGCGATAGTAGGACGTGTAATATACATCGAAGATGCCGAATTCTTCTCTAAGCCATGCGCCGGTTATCTCCGCCTGGCGCTTGCCGCGTTCCGTGAGGGCATATTTATGAGTTGATACTAGGTAGTTGAATGCGGCTCTCTCCAGGCAATACGTTGCCCTCGGATTCAGCATGACGAACAAATGTCCATGTCTTAGGCCAGGCCATTTACTTTTGCTCCTTTTAGTAAAGATCTTTCGCTGTTGTTATAACATAAGCGAGGTATTTTTCAAGCCATATTTGCTTTATTTTTAAGGTCTCTAAATAGAACCTGTTTTGTGATATAATTCAAATTAGGGCATAGGTTAGGGGGTATGGGTACAGTTAAAACCCTAAACCCTAAACCCTAAACCCAAAACCCATGATCAAAATAGCTATTAACGGTTTTGGCCGTATTGGTAGGACGTTTTTTCGTCAGGCCTATAATCATCCGGAAATTGATGTTGCCGCGATTAATGATCTCGGCGATCTCGGCAATTTGGCTTATTTGTTGAAATACGACAGCGTGTACGGTCGTTTTGATGGCAAGGTTGAGACAAAAGAAAATGGTGCCGAGCGCTGGCTTATTGTGGACGGCAAAAAAATTCGGGTATTTGCCGAAAAAGAACCAGAAAAACTGTCTTGGGGTAAATTAAATATTGATGTTGTTATTGAGTCCACAGGATTTTTTGCGTCGGATGAAGGCGCAAAAAAGCACATAACCGCAGGCGCTAAAAGAGTCGTTATTTCTGCTCCGGCCAAAGGCGATGTTGAGCATGTTTTGATAGGCGCAAATGATGATCGTTTGTCATCACCCCAGCTTGGAGAAATAACCGCTAATGCTTCCTGCACAACTAATGCCGCCGTGGCGCCATTGGCAATATTAATGAAAGAGCCGGGCGTTCAAAAATCTATTGTCCAAACAGTTCATGCATACACGGCTACTCAATCATTGGTTGACGGACCTGGCGGCAAAGACGATTACCGGCGAGGTCGTGCTGCGGCACAAAACATCGTGCCTTCGCACACCGGTGCGGCAGATGCCGTAGTTAAATCCTTACCAGCCTTGAATAATTTGGTTGATGGTATTGCCTTGCGCGTTCCGGTAGTCGAAGGTTCTTTGGCCATGATAACGTTTCTTGCTAAGCGCAAGACAAGCGTAGAAGAGATAAATGAGATTTTCCGTAAAGCCTCGCAAACGCCACGGTGGAAAGGAATCGTATCCGTAACCGAGGAGCCACTTGTATCTTCTGACGTTAAAGGCACCACCGAAGCGGCGATAATAGATCTCATCTTTACGCGCGTGGTTGATGGCGATCTGGTTACCGTATTCTCTTGGTACGACAACGAGTGGGCTTACAGCCATACTTTATTGGAGCATGTTTTGAGAGTAGGAAAGTTATTATAATAATATGAAAATATTTCTTGGCGCTGATCACGGCGGGTTTGAAATGAAAGAAAAATTGAAGCAGGCTTTAAACGGCTGGGGTTATGATATTGAAGATATGGGCGCAAAAAGTTTTGATCCTGAAGACGATTATCCGGAATTTGCTCATGCCGTAGCCGAAAAAGTCGTCAAAAATCCTACGGAAAATCGCGGCGTTCTACTTTGCCGTTCAGGAATAGGCATGGATATTACGGCTAATAAAATAAAAGGCATACGTTGTGCCCAGGTTTTCAATGAAGAAATGGCTAAAAAATCTCGTGAGCATAATGATGCCAATGTGCTTTCTATAGCCACCGATTATATGCGAGAGGAAGAAATTTTAAATATTGTTAAGGTTTGGCTTGAAACTCCATTTAGTAACGAAGAGCGTCATGGGCGTCGTATCAAGCAGATAGAATAGAAGCAAGATAAGTTTTAGGATTTAGATATTAGAATTTAGTATTTTAGTTGACTATGGCCGTTGAAATAATCCCCGCAATTTTAGAGAAAGATTTTTCGGAAATTAAGAAAAAGATTTTGCAGGTTGAGAATTATGTTTTTTGGGTACAGATAGATGTGGTGGATGGTATATTCGCCCCAAATACAACCTGGAATAATCCTAAAGATCTAGCTGAAGTAAAATCATTTTTGCGCTTTGAGATAGATTTAATGATTGCCGAACCCGAAAAACATATTGATGAATGGATAACATCCGGAGCTTCTCGCATTTTTTTCCACGCCGAAGCCGCTAAAAACCCCGAATATATAATAAATAGCGCCAGAGAAGCCGATATAGAAATAGGCATGAGCATAAATCCAAGCACGCCAATTGATGTTTTATATGATTTTGTGCCGCAAATAGACGCCGTGCTTTTTTTAGGAGTTGAACCGGGATTTCAAGGACAAGTTTTTCATGATGAAGTTATTGATAAGATAAAAGCGATGCGCAGTAAATTTCCTGAATTGCCTATTGAGGTTGATGGCGGTGCTAAGATCGGTATCGTTCGTAAGTTGGCTCAGGCCGGCGCGACAAGGGTTATAGTCGGCAACGCCATATTCGGCCAAGGGGCTTTAGCAATACATAAAAACATAGACGATCTTGTTCATGATACTCATCAGGATTAATAAATTATGTCCACCTTCGTTTCTATAGGCTCCATAACACGTGATGTCTTTATAAAAAGTAAGGGCATCAAGACATTACGATCAAGCGCATTCAAGACCGGCGTTGGTGAGTGCGTGGCGCTTGGTTCAAAAATAGCTATAGAAAATATTTATTATACTATTGGAGGCTCTGCCGCTAACGCCGCGGTGACATTTGCAAGGCAAGAGCTTGGTTCTGCTTGCGTGGGTCGAGTGGGTGATGATATCCGTGGCCACGAAATCAAAAAAGTTTTAGGCGACGAACATGTCAGTACTTCCCTTTTACAATTTGATGCAAATAAATACACCGCATATTCAACTATTCT
>MHSR01000009.1 GCA_001822815.1 Candidatus Terrybacteria bacterium RIFCSPHIGHO2_01_FULL_43_35 | reverse complement strand
TGCAGGGCGCTTGCGGAAGATCCGATGATCTTAAAATATAATAACGTATTGATGCCATTGGGATTGATCAATGCTGCTAAAAAACATACCAGCGCGGTCGCAAGAAAAATAATTGTTTTCCTGTTTGTGAAGCCATTTTGTATGACTATTGACCCAACGTATATGCACAAGATGAGCAAGCCCAACACTACGCCGCTATGCACATTCGCCCATAGTATAAAAAGCAAAGGTAGGATAAAAAGTAACCGATCATTTTTAGAAATTCTCCACTTTTCCAAAAGAAAAATAAGCAAGGCGGTTAATAGATAAGAGAAAATTTGGGGCCTTGGAACCCACAATTCGTATGTCAAAAAAGAAAATGGGGCGAGTATAATGAGAGGCAATAATCTGGTTTTGCTTTTTAGCCACGCTGTCTTAAGCACTATCCAATACGTGAAAACCGCAAGAGAAGAAACGACGACCATTAATCCCGTAAAACCTACGGCCGCATTAATAAGATAAAAAATCACGCCTGCAAGCCAGTAATGCGCTATCCATGGCGCGCCGTGCGCGGAAAAAGAGAAAATATCAGTCGTTGGAATCACGTGATGTTCCAAAATATATTGTCCAGTTTTCATTTCGTAACCGGTATCACCGAACGTTTCTCCGCCTACAATATTGATGGTAAATAGAAAAATAGCCGTAAAAATTACGGCGGCCAAAATACGATAACGCGAAACTTCGCTTGAAAAAATTCTGGCCTTGTACATGATAAATTAAATGCGGCGCGGGTCAGCGCAAACACGCTAACTAAATCTTACTGGTTTAACAGGCGCGGGACGATATAAAGCCAATTCAAATGCAAGGCTTTAAAAATAACTGATGAAGCCAAAAGAGATACCGGCGCGGCCAACAAGAAAAAATATAGTATTGGTATCCTGATTTCCTGCTCCCCCCGAACTATAAACTTAGCGAGCGGCTTGAGCGCTTTACGCAAAAATATCTGCAGTAAATTGATTTTTATCGCGTTCAATACAAAAAGAGCCGAAATATATAAAAGTAAGATGGTAATAACATAAACCAATACGCCCGGCCATCCGGAAAGCGTTCCAAAAAGCATAAAGACAAGAATTTCGTCAGTATTTATGCGCAAACCACCGCTTTGCTTCTTTACGAACCACCAATAGGCGCTCATCGCTAATGTTACGGCCAAGCCGACAATCCAGGTAGCCCAAAAGGTGAAAAATGCATAACTCGTAAAATAGAAAGTTATCGGCTTATATGGCGGCATGGCATACTTTATGAATCCAGTGGTGAAAGCTTTATATTGCAGCCATGTTATTGCCGAAGACGAAAAAACAATCGCAAGCACGGCTATAACAAAAGATAACAGAAGAATCCTTCTGCGCTTAAGCGGACTAAGTTTCGTTAAAAACACAATTGCCAGCAACACGCATATCGCCAACCCGGCAATCACGGGGAGCTTCCACACCAAAACTCCCCAAATTACTTGGGGAGTTGGCGACCAAAGACCATAGGACTGACTTCCTAAATCCATGAGAAAATCTTTATGTCGAAATACGAAATCTTAGAAGAGCGCGTCTGTTGCAGGAAGAATTCTTACGCTATTCCCAACCTCATAGTAATTATCGTTATCGCCACCGTCTTTTGCTTGCTTATTATCTGTAACAGTGTAGGCATTGCTTTCAAGCACGGCGTCTATTTCAAATAGGTGCTTGGTATCATCGCAACCATACCTATAAACCTTATCGCCAGTGCCTCCTGTGCCGCCAATCGGGCCTGCGGGGGTAACGACATTTGATGGATCTTGAGGCATGTTAGACAAAGGACTGCCGCCGACTATAGTATCCAAGTTAACAGGAATCCAACCCAAGCCATTGGTTTTAAATTGATTAGCGGCTGTGTAATCAGCGCTACCGGCTCCGGCGCTATTGACGTAGGCCAAACAACCACCCGTACACCCTGCAGCATTATTGTAATCTGTGCCGCCAGCCCAGTTCGCAGTTGTCGTAGCATCTGATCCTGCGGCGGTCGGTTTAGTATTATATGTAATTTCATCAATATCGCTATACCATATTGAACTATATGTACCGCTTGTCCCAAAACAATGCGGGGAGGCTGTAGAGGTGTCAGCAATGCCGCCGTCCAGCGAAGGACTTGAAACGGTTGTGAGGTATAAAGCGATAGCTGATTTTACGGTTGAAAGGTCTGATAACCTTTGAGCGTCGCGGGACTTAGCCAAGGTTTCAGCCGGGTTCAAAACTATAACCACCACGGCGGCCAAAATAGCCAAGATGGCGATAACGATTAAAAGCTCCAAGAGGGTGAAACCTCGTGGTAATGCTTTTTTGACTAGAGATGTTTGCATATGTTTTTTATTATTAATGATTTTAATTATTTTTTATTTACTATTTATTGTTTTGACTTATTAAGCTTCGAAAAATTAAACCAGATATTTACGAATTTTGGTAACAACATCTTGGATTTTCATGCTGGTTTTGACTATATAGTCCACCGCGCCCAGCTCCATTCCCCTTTTGATATCGTCTTCCTGTCCCAAATTGGAAAGGATTAAAACCGGTATGTCTTTAAGCTCGGGGTCCTTTTTAACGTCGGCGAGAAAATCAAATCCGTTCTTCTTGGGCAGCATTATATCCAAAAGCACTATTTTGGGTTTGTTATCTTTGACTTTTACCAAAGCCATTTCTCCGTCGGTGGCGAAATCGGCCGCAATGGCCTCATGCTCAAACTTAACCTTATAGGCTTTGGAAAGAAACGGATCATCTTCAACAACCAGAACCTGAACTGGCGGCTTATTCGTATTTTGAACAGGTGCATCTACCATAGATTATAGCATAACTGATTTGAAGGTCTCAATATTTATATGTGGATAACTATCTTAACCAGCATTGGGCGTTTAGCGGCTTACACAATAGACCTAACCGCTATACGCTAAAAGCTTGAGATTATTTCTGCGACAAAAGAATAGTGCGCACTACCTCTATTATTTCCTCAAGACGCCAATCGGCTTTAACAAAATAGGTATCAACGCCCAATTCTCTTGATTCCCTGATTTTTTCTGGACTGCCCGAGTTAGACACTACAATTACCGGCAACTTTTCCCATTTTTTGTCATTTCTTATTTTGCGCAAGAATTCCAGACCTGACATGCCCGGCAAAAACAGATCCAGCCATATCAAAGCCGGTTGGGTATCTTTCATGATTTCTTCGGCGTTCTCGGCGGTGGTACAGGCCAAAACCGGGAAATTCTCTTTAGCTAGCTTTATCCGCACCGCGTTTAATAAACCCAACTCGTCTTCAATTATTAATACGGGCTTTTGTATGTCAACCATAAAATGTAAAGCGTAAAGCGCAAAATGTAAAACAACAGCGTAAAGTCGAAAAGATCTTTTGAATTTTACATTGTTATTTTGAGCTTTTCGCTTTGAACTTTACGCTTATGCTTCCTGATATAACTATTATACCTTTAATCTTTGTCTTACGTAAGCTGTCTTAACCCCTCTTTTGGCGCGCTGCCCTTGATCGGAATCGTGAAAGAGAAAATAGTTTCTTTGTCTTTCTTGGACGAAAACCAAATTTTGCCTCCCGAAGCTTCAACGGCGAACTTGGCTATAAAAAGACCCAGGCCCGTGCCGTCCTGAATTTTTTCGCGTGCATTGGTTGCACGAAAGAATTTCTGAAAGATTTTGTTCTGTTCATCATCGGGAATACCGATACCGGTATCGGCAATATTTATTTCGATATCTTGATCACGTCTGGAAATAGAAATTTTTATGTTGCCTTTTGCAGGAGTATATTTCATGGCGTTAGTAATCAAATTTTCAACAACAAAACGCATTAGCTTCGGATCAGCTATTATAGTAGATGGCATCTCGCCCTTAATCTGTACTTCCACTAGAAGTCCGCGACGCTCGGCTTCATATTTTAATTCATGGACAAGATCGTTAATCAGCTTAACTATATCGCAAGGCTCGGGTATCACGGCCAGTGTCCCCTGTTCAATACGAGAAACATTAAGAAGCATGTTAACCAAAACGATCATTCTGCCCACAGCGCTATCCAGTTCAACCAGGGCGTCTTTTTGTTCAAAATTCAAATCACCCAAGTCCCCGCCAGTCAATAATTCACTAAACCATCTTATGGTTGACAGAGGCGTGCGCAATTGATGCGATGCTATAGAAATAAATTCTGATTTGGTCCGGTCGGCTTCAAAGGCCTTGGTCTCATCCCCTACGACCACAACCGCGCCTAACAACTCACCGCCGTCGTAAAAAAGCGGCGAGGCTGTAATAGATACAGCAATCTTTTCATTCCCCTTGTCCCTAAGGAAATATCCGTCAAGGAAAGAAATGCTGACTGTCTCTTTATTCTCAAAGACCTTGCGGAAAATACTGTCGTGCAAAGAAACATATTGCTCCGACCGGTCTATAATCCGCAGCCCCAAAGAAATGTTTTTGCCTAAAATTTCTTTAGCTTCGACCCCTGTCAGACGAACCATTGCCGCATTCCAAAGATTGATATTTCCGGCCGTATCTGTCGAAAAAATTCCTTCAGCGGCGGACTGTATAAGAGCGGCTCCCCTATGCCGCGCTTCGGCATCGGCACGCGCGCGGGTTTCAACTTCCTGAAGTTTCTTTATTTCGGTTAAATCTTGCAACGTAAAAACATTACCCCTTGTGCCGCTTGTCAAATCAGCTACGCGCTGAGCCAATACCCTTACCGGAATATATTTGCCATCATCGCTCTTAAATTTACTCTCTTGATTGAAAAAAGAGGTAAAAGCTTTCGGAGGCAAATCCGGCAAAAAATCTTTTATTGCCCGTCCTAGAATAACGTTTTCTTCTGCTCCAGCGAGTTTTTGCGCTGACCGGTTAGCATAAACTATTTTTTCTTTTTGGCCGGCGATAAAAACCGCGTCTGCCAGCGTTGCCAGAACAAACGGCGCGGCTATCTCTATACCAATGCCCAAAAAACCGTATCTAACCATGGCGAAAGCCACAATCAAAATATTTATGGTCGTCGTTAACGTCGCCAGCTCAACATGATAACCCTGGCCGACAAGCGGCAAATAACCGTCGGTGTACATACCGATAACTGTTGGGATCAAAAAACCAACAAAAAGCAGATAAAATTGCCTGCGCTTTAAACTTTCTTTGTCACTAATTGCCCCTTTCAAATACAAAAGCAGTCCTAAAACAAGTTCGCCGCCAAGCAACAGCAGTAAAAAGAAGAAAAGCTGCCCTGGAACCGAAGCAAAACCCCAACTGTAGTTACGAACATCCAAAACAATGAAATTCGTGGTCCAAACAAGAAATATGGACACTAAGGAAGCAAACGACAAAAAAGCCGCCAACAGCCTGCGGTTAAAAGCGCGGACGCCCGAAAAATGCATTGCAAACCAGCATTGCAGAAAAATAGTCGAAACATAACCAAGACTTGCTAGACGTTCCCACGCCAATGCTTGAGCCGCAACGCCCGAAGACCTCTCCATGAATTCAGCCGCAGCCCACCAGCAGGTACTAAAAGCAGTTAGGGCGTAAATACGGTTGAGTAAACCGTGAGGATTACGACTCAAAATTACAACCGCAAGCAAACCATTTAGTATCGCGGCAACAAGCGAAGTAAACGGGCTATTTAAAAAATTTATTACCCCAATAGATATAAAATCAAGATTCATGGACCAAAAGGCTGATCAATGCTCATATTAGCTACCTACATAATAATTATATCAGAAAAAGGATCTTTTTGGTTATTGCGGTTTAATAAGGAGCTAACCGAGTCAAAGAGTCACTTTATGCGTTAGAAAATAAAAAAGAGAGCCTGATTCCTTTTTTGGAACCAGGCTCTTGTTCAGGGTTAGTGGGCACGGATGCGATGACCGTGCGTGCCGCGAACCTCAACTGCCTTCGACTTGATGAAGTGACCGTTGGGCTCAAAGAGACTTGGATGCGGGCACAGGACACGCGTCTTGCGCCTCCATTCACCCTCATCTTTTTGGCCGCCCTTGCGACCCTCGAACTCCCAGATGACGACCTGACGAACTGTGCCGTCGTCAACGCGCACCTTGAAGGAAGAGTGATCCGGACATTGGGCCATCATCACGTTAGCACTCTCAGATGAACGCAGATCATCCGAACTGATCTCGTCATCTTCCTGCCGCGCAGGAACACTGGGCTTGTGAGCCGCGATCAGGGTCATCACATCAGTGATGGCCGCTGTTTCGGCTTCCTGCGTCTGTTCGAGAAGAGCCCCTTCCTCCGTCGCAACAGCGACATCGCTTACGTCCGGAAGCTGGGACTCGGTGCTTTCCACCAGACAACTCCTTGGTGTCTTGCGCCCTTTCTAAATGAAAGGAACTAATGTTATATTATCATAAAAAATATTATTTGTCAAGTTCCACGCGTAAAACGTGAAATTTATTCTTGACGCATAGGTTAATGATTTGACGTCGTACTAGATGAAAAAGAGTTCGCTGAAAAAACATACAGGAGCAAAGCATGCCTCAATTTACTGCTTATGTCACTCCGCTGGTTACACGCCGGAACAGACGTATTGTGCGTTTAAACATCAACAATGCTGTCGCAGGCGAGATAAAACTTGGAGTTTTAATTTTGCCGATGCGGATTTGGTTTAACTACGTTTGCTTAGGTAGCCCCTCGCATACGCTCGGGACATAGAAAATCTAAAGCTCGTAAACTCGCTAAGATTTTCTAATGTGGGCGGAGAAGGATTCGAACCTTCGGCCTCTTCATTATCAGCTTGCCCCGCCCCAAAACTGAATTGTGGGCATGCCTGGACTCGAACCAGGGACCTCTTCATTATCAGTGAAGTGCTCTAGCCAACTGAGCTACATGCCCATGATTTTTGGGGCGGGGTGAATGCTCTAACCGAGCTGAGCTATCCGCCCACCGCGATATTCAAAAATTGTGAAGAGCTCCCTGCCATGAGTTTATCGAATGGTAACCAGCTGAGCTACGTGCCCAAGAAAATTTTGTGGCGGGGCAAGCTGAGCCCTCTGGGGCGTTGCCCCGTTGGGGCAGAGCCCGCTCACCCGTTTTGCAAATGCTATATTATACCAAACCATTACGCTAATCAAATCCAGCTCTGCCCAGCCCTAATTAAGAATTAGAGCTGGGTAGAGCTGGACAAATCAAAAGCCCCTTTAAGAAGAGGCTGTCTTGGTAGGCTTTATCGAATAAAAAATGATAATGTATATCTGTATCCTTTTCTCAATAAAAACAGAGTTTTGTCCCCAGTTCCCAGCCACAACGTGTTCTATTTTGATATTTGGGTTTTGGGCAAGCCATTCATTGATTTTTTCTTGAGTGGGTCCAATATTGTCGTTACCAATAAACAACTTTACTTGCATCAGGTCTCCTCATTTTTGAAAGTGCTCTATAGATGAAATATTAAAACACAAAACGCTTTGTGTCCATGCCAAATAAACTCCTGCTCGTATTTAATAAAATAAGAAATATGTACCTGCCGCAAGGGGCTTTTATCCTTTCGACGCTTACTTTCTTGAGTTATTTACTTGGACTTATACGCGACCGAATGTTTGCCCGTACTTTTGGCGCCGCAGGCACCTTGGATGCTTATAACGCCGCCTTCATTCTGCCTGAATTGATATTGGATGTCCTGGTAGCGGGGGCATTGGGCGCGGCTTTTATTCCAATTTTTACCGGCGTTGAGGAAAAGGATAAAAAAGAAGCCGCGCTTTTCGCCAGGACCGTGATCACCCTTGCGGTACTGACAATGTTTATCGCTTCAATACTTATAATTGTTTTTGCGCCTTATACCGTAAACATAATAGTGCCTGGTTTTGATGCTACCCACAAAACACTTTTTATAAAATTGTTAAGACTTTTGGCTTTGGCGCCCATAATCTTTTCGGCATCTATTGCCATTGGAGAACTTCTGGTTGTCAAGAGAAGATTTTTGGCTTATGGTTTGGCGCCGGTCCTATACAATTTTGGGATAATAGCCGGAACTTTTTTCCTTGGCGGGACATTCGGAATCTTCGGCGTGGCTATAGGTACATTATTCGGCGCGCTGCTCCATCTTGCAATAAGACTAATAGACATATTAATGTCTGGTTTTATTCCTGTCCCGGCGCTTAAAGTAAAAACAAAAGAATTTCTGTCCTTTTTCTGGCTTATGCTGCCAAAAATGGCTGGCCATCCGGTTGAACCGCTAACTTTTCTGTTCTTCACAGCCGCCGCATCAAATTTCGGTCAAGGAAGCGTGACAACTATCAACTTTGCACGAAATTTCCAAAGCGTTCCGGTGGCGTTGATAGGCATTGCCTTCGCGATAGCTTCCTTTCCGGGCCTGGCACGAGCTTTTGCCGAAAAAGACCGATGGCTATTCGCAAAAATATTCAAGGGCACTGCGTTGGGCATATTGGCCCTGACCATACCTGCCGCAATAATTATTTATCTATTCAATACTCTCATCATAAAAACTTTTCTCGGCGGAGGAGCTTTTGACGAAAAAGCTGTTTTGGACACGGCTATGATACTTGGATTTTTTGCGTTATCCGTACCTCTGGAAAGCCTGTCGCATCTTTTAGCGCGGGCTTTTTACGCGACAAAAAATACCGCTTGGCCGGTTGGTGCCTCTTTTCTGGCTTTGATAATAACGGTGCTGACCGCAAATTATCTCTCGCCGCAGATGGGCATAGCTTCAATCCCGTTAGCTTTTGCCGCGGGTAACGCGGCCAAGATAGGACTTCTTGGTATGCTGTTACCAGCCCGTATAAGAAAAATAACAAAGTAAGATATTACGGCAAGATAAAGACACATATTTAATAAGCCCAAATGTCAAAGCTCAAATACCAAATGAATGCCTAAAGCTCAAATATCAAATTTTAGACTTTAGATTTTGAATTTGATTTGGCATTTGGATTTTGTAATTTGGATTTCGCTTTTGCGCTAATCCAATACTATAATAACCCGCTGACCGTTTAAAACGTCTCCGCCATTCCAATCGTGGATTGCGTTCATTAAAGAGTCGTAAGTATAAGTAAACCCTTCACCGCGACGTGTTCCTGGATCATTAGTTATAAATTTGCCGTCGGCGGTGTAGCCACGAATAACCAGCATATGATAAAGCGGCCCAGGAGATTTAAAATATGGATTTGGCAATATCCTGCCGGCAGCCGGCGCAATTACCGGGTTGCCTGCGGCTAATTCGTTTTTAATATCGTCAACCGATGGATTATATATTAGGCGTGATTTTTTAAAGGCATAGAATCCCCTAGCGATATTCAAGGTTTCCTGAGCCGTTGTGTCTTTATAGAATCCTAGCTGCTCATTTTCAAATTTAACTATTTGTAATAATTCCTGATCGGCTGCTTCAGGCGAGTTTATAGACACGCCTTGCTTATATTTCGCGACCATCATCATGCTGGCTTCTTCGCATGCTTCGTTATGCACCTCATCCCATATCGCAAAAGGTGCTTGTGAGGTGAACGGCACGTCTAAATTCAAACTTTTGGGCGGAGGAGAAACAATATCTGTATTCTGGGACCCAAGATTTTCAGATGCGCCCTCTCCGGTATTTGTTCCTCCAGATGGTGGTGAAGCCGACTCGCCTCGCTGAAGCTCCGGCGAAGCGGGTTGAATAATTTCTTGATGCGCATCTTTGTAGCTTAAAGCGGGCGGCAAAGAGGCTTCCCGCTGTATATCCAAAATCCAATCCTTGATAAGCCCGCCTTTTGTAAAAAATAGCCAGGCGCCGGCTATACCAAAAAGAACTATGATTATGGTCAAAACTCTTTTCATCATGCCAGGTAGTGAGAATTCGATTTTAAATTCGTCAAATTCACACGTTAATTTATTGAAAAACTAATCATCCTTTAACCAAGCGATAAAATATTTAGTTCGCCTGCGGCGAACGATCGAATTTCTACTACCTGGCATACCTAATATTTAAACATAAAACGTTCTAAAAACAAAAA
>MHSR01000008.1:33880-143484 GCA_001822815.1 Candidatus Terrybacteria bacterium RIFCSPHIGHO2_01_FULL_43_35 | reverse complement strand
CTCAACCTATTGACTTTATAATATTTTTGTTTTAGAATATATGATAGCTAGATAATAGCTCGTTAACACCGCACAAATAAACAAGAAAGGGACGAAATGTACCGCACGAAGTTAATACTGGTTGCGAGTCTACTTCTTGCAGCTTGCACCGCCGTGTCTTCACCCACGCCCAGTCTGCCGTCAGCGACGACTGTGCCCACGCCGAGCGCAACTCCCGCACCCTCACCATCAGCGACAACAGAATCGCCTGATTTGCCGCCGTATTTGAGTCAAAGGATAGCGCCGGATCCGGAACCTACTGCCTCGCCAACACCTGAGCCTACAGCGACGCCGACGCCCTCTGTCGCACCCGCACCTTCTGTATACAAACTCAACTTGTACCGCAAGGGCGCGTTCGTAACCCAGAAAACCTATAAGTGGTGCGTGGGCGCAACCACCCAGATGATGATCAACATCATTAAGGGCACCAACAACAAAAGCTACGACACCCAAAAGGCCATGTACGACTATGCGGTTGCGCATACAATGTATGATTACCCCTACGCGGGTAGTGATCCCCAGGGTAGCGTGGCGGCTCTTGAACACTTCGGCGGTGGCGACTACCGTTGGGTGAACAGTTCTTCCTTCAGTGCCGCTGTGCGCAGTGCCGTACGTGCAATCGCGCTTACGGGCAGGCCAGTTAGATTATCCGTGGCTCACGGAACCCATGCCTGGGTGCTTAACGGATTCGTGACCGATAAAGATCCTGCGCAAAGCAAGGACTTCAAGGTCCTGTACGTTTACGTATCAGGTCCGCTGTATCCCATGCAGCAGAAGAACGGTTACGACATGCCGCCCAACACCAAGCTATCGGTGGCCTCACTGAAGAAATTCTTGACGCCGGTTGGCCAGGATTACAAACTGGTTCCCTACACCAAAGACGGTAAGACCTACTACAAGAAGGTCTACTACGACACCGTCTGGACAGGCTACTACGTAACCATCCAACCCGTTCCGTAAAGCAAGAACATCCTTCCGCCCAGTCAAAACGACTGGGCGGTTTTCTTTTACCTCAAGCGCGCTAATTGTAAATTTACTAGTCTTTGTTCTTTGGGAGATAAATTTTTAACAACTATTTTCAAAAATCCCTCTACCAAAAGTTTTTGCGCTTCGCTTTGAGATAGTCCCCTGCTGCGTACATAAAAAATCTCGTTTTCGTCGAGCGGCCCGGCGTAAGTGGCATGCGTGGCTCGAACATCGTTTTCGTCTATTTCAAGGTATGGCTCAAGTCTGCCACGGGCTTGTTCGGAGAGTAATATAGCCTTGGCTTCAAGATGAGCATCGCTGCCGCGCGCGCCTTTATCTATTTTAACATTGCCCCTGAAATCAATATTGGCTTTATCGCTAAGTATGCCGCGCACAATTACACGGCTTTTGGTATTGTCGGCGGCGTGTTGAACTTCAACATTTAAATTCCTTTTTTCGTCGCCTTGACCGATAAACACGCCCAAAATTTCTACCGATTCCCCTTTTTTCTTTAAAACCTGGCTTATTTTTGCGGGCCCCTTACCGTTAACCCAAACACAAAATATTCTTTTGTTTTTGCTATTTTTTAACGGCATCTTGATCCCGTTAGAGATAGCCCGCCCCGCAGACACTTCGTGCGCGCTTACGCGCGAGCGAAATCTCTAAACGGGATTGACAAATTAATGGATATGATGTAATATATTATAACAATCCAAGTTCTTTATGGGAGACGTTTAAATGACTGGTTTCACGGAGAACGAAAAAAGAGACATAATTGGTCTCTGCATATTCGTGGTAATCTTGATCGGTGCGCTGATTCTTTTGGCGGGAGGACCCAAGCTAAATATCTTTGAGGTTCTCGCTGTAATTGGAGTGGGATTACTCTGCTTTTTCCTCTCTCCAATCTTCCACATTATCACACGAGGCAGATTCCTGTAATAAACGGGCTAACTCTTGCCGCCTAATACTAACGATTAGACGGCTTTTCTTTTTTACTAATCTTTACCTAATTATGATGCGGCAAAGGCCTCTGAGCAGCCTTAAGGCCAAGAACCTTTTAGCCGCTTGCGGCAAATAAGTATGGAGGGATCCCTTGCAGACATGAAGAGGCCTTGGCCGCATCACCCCACACTCCCCTCCATTTGCATCTCAATCAACCTATTTAACTCGCTGGCATACTCCATTGGCAATTCTTTTACTATCGGTTCTATAAATCCATTAATTATTAAAGATGTTGCCTGGGCTTCGTTCAAACCGCGCGACCGAAGATAGAATAACTGTTCATCGCCGAGTTTTGCCACACTGGCCTCGTGTGCAAGCACGGCATCATTCTCATCTGTCTGAGTAGTTGGATATGTATCCGAACGCGATTGTTCATCTAATAACAAGGCGTCACACCTCACAAAAGATTTAACCCGCTTGGCATTGTGACTGACTTTCACCAGCCCTCTATAACTCGTGCGGCCTCCGGAAAATGAAATTGATTTGGAAATTATCGTAGAAGACGTATCCGGAGCAAGATGTATCATTTTACCGCCAGCATCCTGATGCTGTCCTTTTCCGGCAACAGCAAGCGACAATACTTCGCCCTTGGCTCCGCGCCCGCGCAAAAACACAGAAGGATATTTCATGGTTATTTTGCTTCCAAGATTACCGTCCACCCATTCCATGATTCCGTTTTCCTCCACAAAAGCCCGTTTGGTTACCAAATTATAAACATTATTGGACCAATTCTGTATGGTGGTGTAGCGCACGCGAGCTTCTTTTTGCACAAAAATTTCTACAACTGCGGCGTGTAAAGAATCGCTTGAATATATAGGCGCAGTGCATCCTTCAACATAATGCACGTTGCTGCCGGGCTCGGCGATGATAAGCGTTCGCTCAAACTGACCCATATTTGCGGTATTTATGCGAAAATAAGCCTGCAGGGGCAATTTTACGGTCACGCCTGAAGGAACATATACGAACGAACCACCGGACCAGAATGCAGAATTTAAAGCAGCGAATTTATTATCGGCCGCGGGAATTGCCGTACTAAAATAATGCTTAACTATATCGGGATATTTTTTTACGGCAGTATCGGTATCACAAAAAAGTATGCCTTGCATCTCAAGTTCTTTCTGCACCGAATGGTATATGACCTCGGATTCATACTGGGCCGAAACTCCGGCAAGGAATTTCTTTTCGGCTTCAGGTATGCCAAGGCGATCAAAAGTTTTTTTGATTTCCGGAGATACATCCGCCCATGTTTTGCCTTGCTTTTCTTGAGGTCGAACAAAAGAATATATGGAGGAAAAATCTATTTTAGACAAATCAGCGCCCCATGTTGGCATTATTTTTTGTTCAAAAATATCAAAGGCGCGCAAGCGAAAATCGCGCATCCATGATGGCTCGCTTTTTATTTCCGACAATTCCTCAACCGATCGGCGGGTTAAGCCCTGCGCGGATTTATAAGCGTAATGCTCGGGCATCTTGAAACCGAATTTGTAGCCTCGATTTATTTGGGCTTTGGATTTTATCATTTGGATTTTTTACTTATATTCTTAAATCCCTTTTCTTCTATTGTTTTAAGCAGTGTATTGCCGCCGCTTAAAACAATATTGCCCCCTTGCATTACATGTATTTTTGTGGGGACAAGATATTTCAAAAGGCGCGGGGTGTGGGTAATTATCAAAAAAGCCGTTCCCTTTTTGCGCAAATTTTCAATTATTTTGGCTGTTGCTTTAAGACCATCAACATCAAGGCCAGAATCTATTTCATCAAGAAGCGCAACTTTGGGCTCAAGCACAAGCAAACTGGCAAGCTCTCCCCTACGTTGTTCTCCACCGGAAAAGCCACTATTTACATCGCGATCAACAAAATCCTCTGCAAGACCGATATTTTTAAACACGCCCGCAAGCTCTTTTCTGAAAACAAGTAACGGAATTTTTTGATTCTTGATCGCAGAATTCGCGAGACGCAAAAAATTCGCCATGGGGACCCCGGGCACTGAAATAGGATGTTGGAACGCAAGAAATAAACCGGCTTTGGCCCGTTCTTCGGGATAAAGTTTCAGAATATTCCTGCCTAAAATTGCAGCTCTGCCGTTGATAACGGAATATCTGGGATGCCCGGCGAGAGCAAGAGTCAGGCTTGATTTACCCGAACCATTAGAACCCATAAGTACGTGTACTTCGCCCTTTTTGATATCCAGGGATAAATTCGAAACAACTGTTTTTCTTTCAACAGCAACGCTAAGATTTTTAATTGTAAGTGCGTTTTTAGACATTATTTTTTGTTAACACGTCTTTTAAAGTAAGATTGCGCATTTCTCCAACAAGAGAATTCTGAACTCGCTGCCATATCCAGCGCGAATTGCATTTTGTTCCATAAATTTTATCAACAGTACAAGCGCCTTTTGACATACACCCCACAAGAGCAATAGGACCCTCAATAGCTTCAACAATCTCGACAACAGAAACGTGTTCTGGTTTTTTGGCAAGGAAATAACCGCCGCGCGCACCGCGTTTTGCTCTAACTATACCGGCTTTCCGCAAAAGACCGGCGATTTCCTCTAAATAACCTTGGGGAATATTGGCAACGGAAGTTACTTCGGAAAGAGACGCGGTCTGCCCAGTCTGCCATTTTTCGGCTAGATAAGATACAAAAATCAAGCCGTAGTGGCACCTGCCTGATACTTGAAAAAATGATCGCATAAACTTGATTAAAGTTATTACAGTTATTAAACTTTTAATATCTCTGATTCTTATCTTAATTCCTATCTAACAACTAGGAATTAGTATACTCACTGTTTTCATTTAGTCAATGAGGCGCACATAATTAAGAAAAACACTGCTTTTAAGCAGTGTTATTTTTATTTTCTTGTTTGGCTATCTATTTCTTAACCCTTTGATCTAATTCATCAATGTCTTTTTGGACATAATCTATCGCGCTCTGCAGGGCAACATCAAATGTATATGCGATCGCCAATTCGGCATATCTTTCTTTACCGTCCTTTGAAACCAGCCACACTCCCCAACCCGATTCTCCAGTAGCGATATTGCCTTCGGTAACACGGAATTCGTAAGAATAGCCGCGGGATGATACAAGCGCATAAAGCTTATCCAACAATTCTTCGGTAGTTTGGCGCTTGCGGAATTCCCAAATCAAAGAACTTCCTTGGCCTATTTTCCAACCGAAATGGGACGCGATAACCGATCGTTCAACTGCTTCCACCTCTTTTTCAGAGGGCTCGCGCTTGTACTGAACATATCCGCTGTCCCACACCATAAGTGAGCCGAAATCCGCCCATTCCTCTATAGGGCTGTTATCGAAATAGAGAAAATGACTTTGACGCGAACAGCCGAGTTCTATCATAACCTCGTCCAAAAGTTCGTTCAACAGCAATTCGTAACGGCAAATATGAGAAAGCCTAGTTTTATAAGGATTTGGAGAATCGGTTTTCCGCAAAATCGGCAGATTATTCAGGTCAAGCACGCGCTGAACAATTTTTCCGTTATCCGAATTAACAAAAGTGAGCGTATACATATCCGGCATCTGACCGGAGCCGTTACAATAAGGACACGTTGAATCAAATTTGCCAGTTCCGCCGCACATCTTACAATTCGCTAACGGCTTTTTGTCTTTCTTGCCGTCAAGGCACCAGCATTTTTGATTCTTAAATACTTTTTTGCCCTTACAGTTAGTGCACTGCATTTCACCGCCTCCTGGACTTGGCTTTTTCAGCAAGTTCCGGCAAGGCAGGCGCTTCGGCAACAATACGATCCCTAAAAACCGGAACATCCATGGTTGTCATTTCTCCCGTTCCCGGCATCTTGAATGCAATTGTGCGTTTTCGACCGGTCATCTCTATGCGTTTTAACGCATAACCGGTTTGTGTTCTGGTTATTGCAAAATCAGTACTCATACGGCTGGCTATAAGCCCCGCCGCTTCCGCTGCTTTCAAATCAACCTCCTTAATTGTTTCAAAGAACCGAAAGTATAATATATTATTTGCTCAAAGAAGTAAACCTGTTTCAATGTTTATGCGCAAGCAGTTTGAGTTGACCCCGTTAGAGACCACGCCCGCGCTTAGCGCGCCCAAAGGGCCTGCAGGGCGGGCTGTCTCTAATGGGATTGACTTTTTATCCAAATATACTATAATATAGTATAGTCCTATCTGCGGCGTTTTAAGCCAATGGCGGATCACGAAGCACAAGCTCCTCGACAACAAAGAGACTAGAAAAAGAGGCCTATAATGAGCAGGGTCGAAACGAAAAGAACAGAATACATGACCCAGCTTACAGACAGCGAGGGTCGTGTGCTAAAGGTGGTCAAAACCACCATTGATACTTCTTCGGGCGAAGAAACAATACAGGTGCTTGATATAAACGCCGAAGAATCGAAAGCCATTGATCCGTTAGTGGAAGAGCTTCTAAAGGCTGGGTTTAAAAGATATAATCCTATGGATCATATCGGTGAAACTGTTACGCCTCTGCCGAAACGCAGAATGCCTTGGCAAACAGAAGAAAGCTTCAGCGCAGACGCGAATGGGAACAGATCCACTTCAGGCAAAGTCCAGACGCCTGCACATGAGTTCTACATTAACCTTAGGAAGCCCGGCGGCAGTATAAACAGAGACGCTTTAGATAACGTCTTTGTCTATTTCTATAACCGCAAGTGCACGTATAAAGAAGTCGTGCATATACTTAAAAGCGGACATAATCTTGTATCTGATGCGGAAATTACGCAGAATTTGCGCTCTACTAAGGGACGCGAGGGTTTCCGTATGTATCAAAATTCCAAAAAATCTTCTTAAAAAATCCTAAGAGGTCATCTATACCACGCAAAACGCGTGGTATTAATTTTGGAAACATTTACATTAAAAAAAGCGTTTTCTTAATTCTTTCCAAAAGGGAATATTTATATCGGCGTGGTGCTTAACTATAAGAACGGTTTTAGTGCTTTGACTAGCTACTTTTTGAGCAGTATTTCCGAGAAGAAATTCCTTGAAGATTCTTCCGCGAGAGGCGGCCATAACTACCACATCCGTCTCTTTATTTTTATCTATTATCGTTTGAGCGACATTTTCGCCCTCTTGAACTTCAATCCGCAATGGCATATCCGCGGGCCACTTAAAATCGTGGATAATTTCGGTTATACGGCTTGTGCGCTTTTCCTGCGATGTGGCAGAAGAAACTATTCTTAAAGCCGTAACTGAACCGTTATCAGCCTTGCCCAGGGCCGCGGCCACCGAAGCGGCAAATTGCGCATGCGCCCCGCCCGAAGAAGGTAAAAGTATGTTCTGGATCCTAAGATTTCCACCCTGCTTAACGATTATCATGTCACAAGAATGGCGATAAAGAATCGGATCCAACGTTGAACCCAATCTTTGGCCTTGCGTCTTGGTCCAGCCGCGCCATCCCAAAACAAGAAGGTCGGCATGATAACGCTCAACTACATTCAGTATTGCGTCGGCTTCGCCGCCAGACCTTGCCAAACGTATAGACGCATCAACATCCACATCATCCGGCATAGATTCCTTTATCTTTTTGGCAACCTCGTGGACAAAACTATGTTCGTGATCCAATTCCCCACTTTCTTGCCCATTGGGATGCTTAATTACTGATTCAAAAGTGCGGCTTGGCGGCACATTATGTATACCAATTACATAAATTGTTGCTGGAAGATAGCGTTTAGCCATGGCTTTCACGACTTCTAAGCGCAAAGCCGCTTCATGTAATGACGCCGTACCAACTATTGGAACAACTATACGATAATGATAACCGGGTGCAACAATACCAATATGCTCATCAAAAACAGCAACGCGACCAAAATCCTCCTTGTAGTTGGGCCGAGCTATTTTTTTATAAACACCAAAACCCAAAAGCATCCATAAAACCACAATAGCCAGACCGATGGGACTAACGTGCAGGAATTGACTGCCTATGAATACATAGCCACATAAAGCAAAAATCTGCAAAGCCGGATAAAAAGGAACTTTAAACGGCCGTTCAACTTCCGGTCTTCTTTTGCGCAAAACTATAAGCGCCAACTGCAATTGGGCGAAAAGGATGATAAACATTATATCGGCAACGCTTGCTACTTCCTTGAGCGGAAATAATATGGCCATGCCGATAATAACTATCAACGATACAATAAGAGCTGGGTCGGGCGTCTTCTTAAGTGGGTGCACCCTACCCATAAAACGCGGTAATTGGCCCTCACGTCCCATAGCGAAAGAAACGTGCGAAGAAGAAAATATCGTCGCGTCCATAGCTGCCAAACCAGCCAATGCGCCGCCAAATGTAAGCACCAACGCTCCAATCGGAGAAAAATAGCGTGCCGCGCTTACCAAGGCGCCCTGACCTGCATTTGCCAAAACTTGCCATGCCGGTTGAGCGCCGGTTATACCGCCCAAAGCAACAATCATAACACCGAGATAAAGCGAAACTACTATGGCAAATGAGATAAGGATTGATAACGGAAGGTTTCTTTTGGGGTTTTTTAGCTCTTCAGCAGACTGGGCAACAATTTCGGAACCCTCAAACGCAATATACATGATGCCGGCACCGGCAAAAATCCCGAAAATGCCATGAGGAAGATTGAAAGCGAAATTCACTAAAGGATCAGGATTATTTATAACTGCGATTGCGCCAGTTGCGATGAAAAAAAGTATTACTCCTATCTCGGCAAGCGTAATAATATTGCCCAGTTTGCGACCGAATGCTCCTTTACGAAGATTAAAAAAACCAAACAAAATAATTACGACAGTTGAAATTATTCTTTCCCAAAATGCAACTTCAGGTATATAACTATTTATGTGAAAGGCTGGTAATACGTATCCAAACCATAATTCAAGCGCATAAAAAGCAAAGGATATAGCGTAAAGAGAACACGCTACCGCACTAGCAAACCATGAGATCCAGCCGGCCATATGACCAACAAAAGGACCATAAGCATCGCGCACCCAACGGTATCCTCCTCCGGCTCCAGGAAAAGCAGAACTTAATTCCGCGTAGGCCAAAGCCGTTGTTATGGCGATACACGCATCAATTAGAATTACAAACGGCAAAGCCGGTCCGGCATATTGCGCCACCAAACCGGTAAGAGTAAAAATTCCCCCACCGATTATGGCGCCCACACCAAGAAGCACGGCACTGCCAAGACCCAGGGTCCTGTTTAGGGTTATATTTCTCGGAAATTCTTTGAGTTTATCTGGCATTAATTTATTATCTTTCTTTTGCTCTGCATGGTCAATAAAAACAACCAGCCCTAATTATGAGGAATTAGGGCTGGTTTAATTCACGCTTTAAATCCCTCGCTTTCGCTTAGGATCTTCGGCCCTTCACTTACGTTCAGGGCCTACAGCCTGTTTAAAAACTGCGGCGGGGAGGACGATTCCTCTTATAGCAATCCCGGCAATATACAGGACGACCTTCCGCTGGTTTAAAAGGGAGTTCGGTGATTTCGGCACCGCAATTGGAACATTTCCAATTCCCTTGAAACATCGGGCGGTCAAAGCGCGGCTGATCATTATCGTAAGCCACGTTGTATACTCAAATAGTTTCTGCAAAATAGCTGATTATATAATATGCTATTTGCTTAACTATTATCTTTCTTAATTACGACCTTTTTAATAGAACTCGCGGTCGTCTTCATTAGTGGCCTAAAACGATATGTCTTATTACCACGCTTTAATGACTAACTTAAGTTCGTCTGACATTATATATGATGCCTTCTGGCTGTCAAATATAGAAAAGGTCCTCTTGGGGATGGTCGCGCTAGCAACGGGTCTTTCGTGTTTCGTAGGCGGTCGGGCGTATGCCCGAACCCTCGCACGAAGCTCCCCAAGAGGACAATATCCATTATATCACACTATATATTCTTGTCAAGCCCAATTGGGCTTTAGCAATTAGTACACAATGTTTAGAGTACGTAAAAGAGACTAAACGCTACCGCGCTATATTAAAGGTTAAAAAGCGACTCCGTATGCGGTGCGTCTTTTATATCAGTATCAAGAATGTTGCTTATGAGTAATTCAAAAGATTTTCCGCTATTATAGTCACGTACCTCGACTTTTTTAGAAAACACGCCGATTACTTCAAATAGACCGTTTGTCCGCGGGTTTTCTTCAGAGTCCGACAGAATATAGTTTATCTCCACGGGACGGCGAGCTAACTGCGCATGACGCAAAATATCCTCCATCTCCTTAGCGCTTTTTTTGGAACCCCACTTCACCGGCACAGTATACTGCGAACCGTTCTTATTATTTACCTTCACATAACCCTTTTGCTTGCCAAACTCATATAAATCGCGGGTTAAACGAACATCATCCAGACAATACTTTTTCAACATCTCCCAATTCCCATCTCGATACCATTTTATAGCCTCTAGACCATGTCCGCTTTTTGTTTGGCCAAGATTAACTTCGGCTAATGCAGCCAAACCGACGCGAAATCCTAAAAAATTGGCAACATCCTCCATGAGATCTATTGTTGACACGTTTCGGAACAAAAGTTCTTGGGCATAGGGTTGGAGAACCTTCCAGTCAAAGGCTTTGATGTTAAAGCCGATAACTTTATTGCGCTCTTTGATAAGCGCCAAAAGATTCGGGATTTCTTCTTCGCGATATGCCGTGAACGAATCATCAACATAATCGTAAACACCGACTAAAGAAACGCCGAGACGATCCGCAAACTCTTGTCCGCCAACATCAGAAAATTGTTTTTTTGTTTCGAGATCTAAGACTAACATACAGATTTTATACTAAAATAATATTTCAATAAAAACAAATACCGCCGAAGGTGGCGGTAAAATAGTTGTATTTATTTTTTCTTGCCGATGTTCCCAATATAAGGAATGGTAATTTTAAGCGTGACATCCTTTTTACTAAACTGGGCTAAAAGCCAAATGAGGCAAAAAGACCCAACCGACACCAAAACGCCTATGGTCGCAACAATTCTCGGCTCTATGCTCCCGCCATACACAACATACGTAGCTAGAAACGCTAAGCCAATACCTGGACAAAGAAGGGCAAGCCCAAGAATAAAAAAGCCAACAACGTTAAACACGATTGTCATTGTTACGACAAATAACCAAATAACATAAACAAGCACCGTAAGGATGCCCAGGATAACTACCCCAATGCCGCGAACAAAAGCATTTAGCATATTATTTAGCATCTTGACCATCAGTCATCTCTCCTTTTTGAAAGAGCCGTCGTATTAAACATACAAGGTTAAAATAAAACTGTCAACAAAAAACAAATCCTGACATTTTGTATATCAGGATTTGTTGACATAACGCCCCAATGAAATTTACGGCGTAACAACTATAGTTCCGGTATGGGAAGTATTCAAGTGATCGTGATAGCCGAAACTGCCTGCAGTCAGAAAAGTAAAGCTATACGTTGCGTCATGCGCAAGACCAGCTAATGCATCAAAGCCTGGCAAGCCTGTGTGTACTGGATGCGGATCAGAAGCTGGCCAAGCCAAAGTATCGGTTTCATTCTTCCAGGTTACTTTTGTTCCAACTTTTGCGGTCAGACTGGCTGGAGCAAAACCTCCGGCAGTTATTTCCACTTTAGCAGAAGACTTTCCTTCTTCGGATTTCTTGGCACCAAGAAACGCTATTCTCGTCGCCATCCATATATCACCGCTAGCAACACCTTTAACATTGACTCGCATGCCGGCTTTCAAATCACCGATGGCGGTAATGCCATTAGACAAAACAAGTTTTGTGGAATCGTCATAGGCAATAACCACATCTTTACCCTTAAATTCACGTGTGATGGCATTGCCGGTTTTTACAGTTATGGTCAATTTCTTGGCTGCGGTATCCAACGATACAACCGTACCGGTTAATTCAAATTTAGAAGTATGCGCGTTGATGCGCTTGGCCGTATATTTATCCGCTTCTATCGTGCCGCCAACTTCAACCTTATCGCCTACTTTAAGATCAGCGAAGATAGCATCTTTGCCGTCCCTTTTTATCTTGGTGTCGGCAGTAGTATAAACAACAACGCTATCTAACTTACGCACATCTTTATTGCCTTTTGGATTTTTAACTGTGATGGTTTTGTTCGTGGCGTCTATGGCTAAAATCCTTCCGCTTAACGAAAATTTGGGAGTCGTAGCCACAACTCTTGAGGCAACATATTTATCGCCGTCTATTTTTCCTGAAACCTTTACGCTATCGCTTGTCTTAAGATCAGCAAAAACAGCGCTTTGTCCGTTCCGACGGATTTTTGTATCAGCATTAACAGTAACAACTACTTGATCTTTTCCGCGAACCATCTTACTGCCTTTAGGATTCAAAACTGTAAGGGTTTGCGCGGTGGCATCAAGCGCTGAAATTTTACCTGAAAGCTCGAAGCGCTTCATTTGCGTTCCTGCCTGCGCGGGTTTGTTTTCGTTACCATTGCCTTGATTACCCTGATTTTCGGCAAAAGCAACTGGTGACAGTAAAAGCGAAGCCAACACCAAACTTGAGGTTAATGTAGTAATTTTTTTCATATGCTAGTTGTTGCCCGCGAGCCGCGCGAGTGTCCCGACGTAACATCGGGACTGAGGCGAAGCCGATGGATTACTTTAATGAAAATTTTATTAATTATGGCCCTACGAACTATATGACGCTTGGGGCCTTATTTACTTACAATCATTATACACGAAATCAGGCCATAAATAAAGACGATTCAACCAAATAAAAAGTAGCCGAGTTTGACGAGCGATATAGCGGAAAAGCGGATACAAATTCACGAAGCGTACGAACAAATTTGCGGAAATCCTCCGGAAATTTGCGAAGTACGCAAGATGAAGTTGTACGCTCTTGAAGCGTAATCGCGAAACAAACTCGGCTACTTTACCAAATAAAAAACCGTGGCAACTACCTACTCTCCCTGCGATTGCAAGTACCATCGGCCTTGATGAGCTTAACTATCCTGTTCGGAATGGGAAGGAGTGTTGCCTCATCAGCATTGTCACCACGGAAAACCGTGAAATCAAATAAAATATATTTAAAATTCTTGCACTATTTCTAGCGGAGCCAAAAACGCGTTATTAGTACTGCTCAGCTGAATGCCTTACGGCACTTACACTTGCAGCCTATAAAACTTTTTTATTTCCTAACCGATAAAAATCAGCTTGCGCTTCAAATTATCGGCAATTCAATGAAAAAGCGTTTTACCTGGTCATCTACCAGGACGCTATGAATTCTAATCTTGAGGTTGGCTTCGCGCTTATATGCTTTCAGCGCTTATCCGTTCCCGACATAGTTACCCGGCAATGCTCTTGGCAGAACAGCCGGTACGCCAGAGGTCGGTTCATTCCGGTCCTCTCGTACTAGGAACAAGTCCTCTCAAAATTCTGCGCCTGCGACAGATAGGAGACCAACCTGTCTCGCGACGGTTTGAACCCAGCTCACGTATCTTTTTAATTGGCGAACAGCCAAACCCTTGGGAGCTTCTCCACCCCCAGGATAAGATGAGCCGACATCGAGGTGCCGAGCGAAGCCGTCGCTATGGACGCTTGGGCTTCACCAGCCTGTTATCCCCGGAGTAGCTTTTGTCTGATGATCTTCCCCCCGACTACATCGAAGGGTCGGTTCACTAAGTTCTGCTTTCGCAACAGCTCGACTTATATGTCTCGCTGTAAAGCTGGCTTGTGCCTTTACACTATCGCTCCGATTTCCATCCGGAGCTAGCCAACCTTAATAAACTCCTCCGTTACATTTTAGGAGGATAGCACCCCACTAAAACTACCCGCCAGACACTGTCCTTGTCTTGCTGCTAACAAGACTAAGTTAGAACGAAACGCCTCAAAAGAGTGGTATTTCACTGTTGGATCCACCCCGCCCGAGAGCGGAGCTTCAAATCCTCCCACCTATGCTACGCATTTGAGAAGTATCGCCAATATCAAGCTATAGTTAAGCTTCCGGGGTCTTTTCGTCTAGCCGCAGGTAGTCCCCAGTCGTTACGCCATTCGTGCGGGACATAACTTACATGCCAAGGAATTTCGCTACCTTAGAACGATTATAGTTATCGCTGTCGTTCACTGGCCCTTCGGGCCTTGGCAACACAAACATTGCTGTCCATGCCACCGCAACCGTTAAGGTTCCAGCACTGGACAGGCGTCAGCCCCTATACATCCTCTTAATGAGTTAGCAGGGACCTGTGTTTTTGATAAACAGTCGCTAGGGATCATTAGCTGCGTCCCAAACGCACCTCACTAAAGTTCGGTGCTAAACTAAAAATTAAAAACTAAAGGTGCAAAAATTTTGTATGTCGCCGTAGGCGACATTTATAATCGCGCGAAGCGCGATACTTTATTTTTTACTTTTTCGCTTTAACTTTTTCATTTAGCATCTCACCTTAGTGAGATGCGCTGGGAAGGCCATATTGACGAACTTACGGCCACTTTTTTGCCGAGTTCCTTAACGAAGAATCACTCGTTCGCCTTGGTGCATTGACACCAGCCCACCTGTGTCGGTCTTGTGGTACGGATTCATAAAGATTAACCTTAGAAGATTTTCTCGAAAGCTCGCTCATCAGCGTTCTCCCATAAATGGGATTCCCCTTTTATCTTGGAAGTCGCGCTTTAAACGCTACCTGCGGGATTTGCCTCGCAAGCTTCCTTAATAAACAGACGCGAATCCAATAACGCGCGCTGACTACTGAACTCTGTCACTCCAATTGAATCTTTAAGAAGTGCAGAAATATTAATCTGCTGTCCATCGGCTACCCCTTTCGGGTTGGCCTTAGGCCCGACTAACCCGTGGTTGATTGTCATTGCCACGGAAACCTTGGGCTTTCGGCGGTCCTGGATCTCACAGGACTTGTGGTTACTCATTCCGGCATTCTCACTACCCTGCACTCCACTGAATTTCACAATTCAGCTTCGCTGCGCAGGATAAGCTCTCCTACCATTCTATTTCCTAATTAAAGGAATAGAATCCGCATCGTCGGTACTTCGCTTAGCCCCATACATTTTCGGCGCGTAGCCTCTAAACTAGTGAGCTGTTACGCTTTCTTTTAAGGATGGCTGCTTCTAAGCCAACCTCCTAGGTGTCTATGAAGCCACACTTCCTTTTAATTGCACTTAGCGAAGATTTAGGGACCTTAGATGGCGGTCTGGGCTTTTCCCCTCTCGACTACGGAGCTTAGCCCCCGCAGTCTAACTGCCACGCATAAAGTCTTTGGCATTCGGAGTTTGATTGGTCTTCCTGGCTTGCGCCAATGAAGACCATTCAGTGCTCTACCTCCAAAGATACTGCGTGGTGCTATCCCGAAAGATATTTCGGAGAGAACCAGCTATTACCAGGTTCGATGAGCTTTTCACTTCTACCCACAACTCATCCGATAGTATTGCACGGCTAACCGGTTCGGACCTCCCCTCGTATTTCTACGAGGTTCATCCTGGTCATGGGTAGCTCACCTGGCTTCGGGTCTTGTATGTCCTACTTACCAAACAGATAGCAAATGGCATATGGCGAATAGCTTGCGCTACCAACCATGAGCCAAATGCAATATGTAAGGTTACGCCCTTTTGAGACTTGGTTTCCCTGCGCTTTCATCGCTGAAAACGATTTAAGCAGCAGAACATACAAACTCGCCGGATCGTTCTACAAAAAGCACGCCGTCACCCAGCCCCACTTTTTAGACTATTGACAATTATAAATATTTATGTTATAAAGAATACGTACCCTGGCGAGCGATGCTAGATCCATCGCAACCTACCTTCCTTCGTGTTGGTGTGGGCCGACTAAGGCCGCTGGGGTATTTTTCTTTTGTCAAAAATCCAAAAAGTGGAGCTGGGCTCCGACTCTTTGTAAGCATATGGTTTCAGGTTCTATTTCACTGCCCTCACCGGGCTACTTTTCACCTTTCCCTCGCGGTACTTGTTCACTATCGATCACAAATGGTATTTAGTCTTAGGTCGTTAGTTGACCTGGCTTCACCCGGAACTTTCATTTTCCGGGCTACTCAAGAATAAAAACAAGAAGTATGAATTAATTTTCGCTTACGGGACGATTGCCCTCTTTGGTCGGCCTTTCCAGGCCATTCAGCTAACTAACTCAACTTTTAACTCCTCCCCTATAAATAGGGACGTCTTTACCTTACAACACCTGAAGTATTTTTTGAGGATACTCCTGGTTTGGACTGTTCCCTTTTCGCTCACCGCTACTCAGGGAATGATTCACTTCACATACAATCAGCGAAAGTTAAGCAAAACTAGTTTCGCCCAACTCTCGCTGTAGTTTTGTGAAGTAAACTTCTTTTATTTTCCTCCGGCTACTGTGAGGTTTCGCTTCGCCGAGTTCCCTATCTGGTTTTAAGGCCAGATAAATTTGCTTTAATCAGCAAATTAGGTTGCCCCATTCGGAAATCCCCGGATCGTAGGTTGCTCAGCACCTTCCCGAGGCTTATCGCAGCCACGCCGCGTCCTTCGTAGGCCATTTATGTCAAGGCATCCACCATATGCTCTTACTTTTGGCTCCGCGAGAAATAATGCAAAAAATCTCGCAGAGAACTTTTAAATATATTTTACCTACTTTAGATTTTCAATGTTCTTGTCGGGCAGTCGTATATTCTTTTCATCCCCTTGAAGAAATAATCTCACTGATCATGCCCTCAAGGAAACAAAAACGCGCCTCAAGCGGCGCGCATAACACACAAAAATTAACGTGCTTAGGGGCCGCTTCTTATGAAAAGGTTTAACTTGGTATTTAACATGGGTTTTATTAAAGCAAAACGTTAATTATGCTATCCGCCATTATACGCAGGCCAAGAACGGTGTCAAGAGCCCGTGTGTAGTATATGCATAACATCGCAAAAGAAAAAACTCCGTCTGAACGGAGAGATAGCGCGTTAAGACACGGCTTTATTCTTATTGTTCGTAAATATCTTTGCTGGAATTCTGCAAAATCCAAGCAGTCATTAAACCCACAAGAAAACCTGCCAAGAAACCAGAGAGGGCTGATGCAACTTTTTTGCCTACGCTCCAATGATAAGTATTGGGTTCGCTGGCAACAAAATCATGATAAATATTCTTCAATCTTTCCATAAAACTATATGTTTATTTTATCGTGAAACGCTCCAAGCCCACCAAAGAAGGCCCGTAGCCAGGATACCAGCTATAAAACCCACAACAAATCCCGATAAGCTTGAGGCTACTGTTTTGCCTATCTTAAATTTATATTCTTTTGGCTCTACAGAAATAAACTCATTTTTAAGTGAGTTCCTGCTTGCTTGAAGTTGGTTAGTGTTTTCCATATATCTATATTATACATCTTCTAATGCCTCACGATAAATACCACCTTATCCACACCCCCCGTAAAACGGTATTGTTAACAAATGACTGGCATACCAAACAAAAACTCCGCTTGCTTAAGCGCCTGCGGAGCTATTCTTGAATAAAATTACTACTCATTTTTAGTTCTCAATATACGGCAATGGCTCAGCGCCAGAGCCTTCACATGACCACTTGGGATCCGCGAACCATGAATGCGCCTTCACGATGTACGGAACGGCTGGCCTGTCGATCAAGGAACGGCCTAGGGGTTCACCATCCAGGTCTTTAACCCTGCGCTCCATCACTTCAACCAACGCACCGCAAACCGGACATACACCGAAAACTGGCTTGGGCCTGCCCTCGGCAAACATAAGTGGGCCCAGATGTGATGCGGTTTCTGTTGCCGAAAGATCTACAACATCCACAAAACGCATTTTCAACTCCTTCCTGAGAACTTTTAGGTTAACGTATGATCAAGGTTCCGCATTAATGACATTATACAATATATTTAATTGTTTGTCAAATAGACCGGGTAATGTGCAGACACATATGGCGGTTTTCTCCACAATGAGAAATGGCTATATCTATGTCAAAAACAATCAAAGAGGAGCGACTCAGATGGGTGCTCCCGATTATCAATAAGGAGGCCGAATTGGTCGATGCAGCTAAAGTCTGCCCGTACGGAAAAAGAAGTCTGGAGCGCTGGGTAGCGGCATACAAGGAGCATGGTGAAGAAGGTCTTGAACCACGATCAACCGAGCCCAAGCGGTATCGAAATGAGACACCCATACGGCTGAAGGAACGGGTTATCCAGATACGAAAAGAAAAAAAGAAATGCGCTCTCAAAATCCACTGGCAGCTAAAAAAGGAAGGTGTCACCGTTCCGACCCGGACCATTGGCGCCATTCTGAAAAAAGAAGGACTGGTACGGAAGTATCGAGTAAAGAAAGTAAAGTACAAATATATCAGAGCAGAGCGTAAGCCAGGAGAACTCATCGAAATTGACGTCAAGCATGTTCCCGGAACCATAGCAGGAAAGCGCTTTTATCAATATACTGCGATTGATACGGCATCTCGTTGGAGATATCTTGCTGTCTACGACGAGGAGTGTACGTATCACTCGATACGCTTCTTGGAAGAGGTCATGCGCCTGTTTCCCTACCGGATCTTAGGGGTGAAGACCGACAATCATTCGACATTCACCAACTACTATCTGGGGACACACAAACGTAGCGATATGACGGTAAAAACCCTCCATGCGCTTGATCAGTTTTGTGCAGAGAACGGCATCGTTCACTACCTCATTGATCCCGGGAAACCAGCACAGAATGGTACTGTTGAACGCTCACATCGGGAAGACGAAGAGAAGTTTTATCAACCGCAGACATTCAAAAACAAACAAGACTTGAAAAAGAAACTGAGAAGATGGAATATGTATTACAATGACTTGGAACACTGCGGACTAGCGGGTAAGACGCCGAATGAATTTTTGCAAGATTACCAACTAATTAACCCGCCAAATGTGTCTGCCTAAAACAACCGGGGTATTGTATAATAACCTGGTATGAATGGGAATAAAATTGAACAACGATCAAACCCAGAAATACCGGGGACGGAAATAGAACTGTCCGTCGTTGAACCACGTGGTGATAAAAACTTCATGATAGCCTTCACTGCCTTAACCAAAAATAAATGCATGGCTTATAACTGGGCCATAGAACAGGTACTTAAACGTGAAGACTTACAGCCCTTCCATCAAGTTGGCGCAACATCACCAAACGGAAATCACGAACCCGGTTATCACGCCTGGGAAGTTTGGCAAAAAACGGACAAAGAGCGTCTGACGGCGCTATTGCCAGAAATAATTCAAAGAGCGAAGGAGCACGTCGATATATTTGGGCATTTTAACGCAGAGATAGAATAAATCAAAAACCGCCCTGATGTTAAATCGGAGCGGAGTTTTAAATAGTCTCTAAGGCCTGCGCACAAGTTTAAATGCTACGCTCTTTTGCGGATAGTTTTTGAATTAACAAACGAAAATAAAATTTTAAAAAATAACCCGTTATTTACGGGTATTTTTACTAATTGATATTGCCAACCACAGTACTGACATAAAGATTATAGCAATGAGTGCAGTGATAACCACGACGGGCATAACAAGACTAATCAATATTCCTGCAACAATGCCGTGAACTAAAGCGGCAAAAAAACTGACGATAAAAACAGATATGAGAATGGAAAAGAATGCTTCTATCAACGGCCGCTCATTGGTAAGTATTATCAGGCCGGACAAACTTCCTGCAATAAGGGCGGCAACCATAGTCACGTCTAAATTTGATCCGAGATAAAAAACAGAGGCGCATGCTGCCAAACCGGAAACAATCCCAATATCAAAAACTAATGCCGAGGGCTTACCACGCCGTTCTTCTATTTTGAAACCGACACCGCCATCCAGCTTTTTTTGTAAAACCATGATTTTCTTCAGGCCCCAGATTTTATGGCTTGTGTAAATCAACCCCACAATAGTTGCCCAAAGAGGACCGATAAAAATATCAAACCAGCGCGATAAAGCGACTGGATATTGCCATATTAACGTATCGGTTATATTAACCGAAGATGGTTCCGGCACGCTACCCTGCAAAAAAGACCACGAAGTCCAGAAGATTGCGGCGAGTCCGGCAAAAACGAATGCCCAAGGGCGAATAAAGCTTACCTTATCTTTCCAACTCACTGCCTCATCTCCTTGATGCGGTTTTAAAAGATCTGATTCAAATATAAGCTATCTCGTATTCAATAGTCAGTCAATCCCGTTAAAAGTTTGCGGATTGTATTTAACCCAAAACTTGGCGTATTAAATAGATCTCAAAAATCGTTTCCGGCAAGAACGCTGGCCATACCGGTATAATTATCCAAATTTATATTTCGTAATTCTTTTTTTATATCGTCAGAAATATTCAAGTCATTTATGAATTTGGCCAAGTCATTATTGGAAATTTCCTTACCGCGGGTAATTTTCTTAAGTGCTTCGTAAGACATTTCAACACCGTGTCGACGTAAAATTATCTGCAGGCCTTCGGCAATTATCTCCGGATGCTTAGCCAAATCTTGGCTTATTTTCTCGTTATCTACATAAATTTTATCCATGCCACCCATAATAGCCTTGTAAGCAATCAGGCTATGGCCAAAGGCCACGCCAAAATTCCTTGCTACCGTAGAATCTGATAAATCTCTTTGCAGACGAGAAATGGGCAATTTCTCCGAAAAATGTCCGAACAACGCATTAGCTAGACCTAAATTACCTTCGGCGTTTTCAAAATCTATAGGATTAATCTTATGCGGCATGGTTGAAGAACCGATCTCGCCATCTATCGCCGTAATTCCAAGCCAACCATCACTTATATAACGCCACATGTCTTGAACCAAATCTATAAGAATCACATTTATTCTTCTGAATAAATCAAATAGTTCGGCTTCACTATCATGCGGCTCTATTTGTGTAGTGATAGTATTTGAGACCAACTTAACTGTACCGCCGCGATCCAGACTGTGAATAAAATCTCGACTGAATCCTATCCAATCAACTTGTGGAAAAGCGACCAGATGAGCGTTATAATTCCCAACCGCACCATTGAGTTTGGCAGACAAATTAAAATCCTTAAACTGTATTATTTGCCTGTTCAAGCGCGAGGCAAAAACCTTAAATTCCTTACCGAGCGTTGTTGGCGAAGCACTCTGACCATGGGTGCGGGCAAGCATAACTATATCCTTATTTTGCTTAGCCAAAACTTCCAACCTATCGTGTATTTCTGAAATTGCCGGGAGTAAAATCTTGTTTATGGCATCTGGCATCATCAGCGCGTAGGCGATGTTATTGACATCTTCTGACGTTAGAGCAAAATGCACCCATTCTATACAATCTTTAAGTGAGGTCGCTTCGAACTTATCTTTAATGAAATACTCTATCGCTTTCATGTCATGCTTGGTTGCCGGCCTACCGCCGTATCCCATCGTTTCAAGCGTTTTAATGATTAAAAAATCTTCTTTAGAAATGTTTCTTAAGTCCCTTATGAATTTTATTTCCTGCTCGGAAAAACTGCGTATTGCTATTTTGGGGTGCTGCAAAAAAGCCAGCAGATATTCCGCCTCAACCATTATACGGTACTTGGTAAAGGCGAATTCACTGAAATAATCGCTTAATACAGAAGTTATTCCACCATACCTTCCATCAACTGGACTCAAGGCTTCAAATTTATCCATATAGCAATATAATTTTACCATTTAATGGCTTGGGCATAAAATAAAAACCATCCTTCTGGGGAGGGTGATTTTCAACCTTTTTGACTCTAAAAATTATAGCTGGGCATCAGTACCCTCAACGCCGAGATCGTCAGATGCATCGTTTTTGTACCTATTGAAAATTAATCATTTAAACTTGATCTTCAGAAAGTTATTGATAGATAATATTGGGGTTAATGGAACTGCTCCTCTGTAGTTAGCTGAACGGCAACAACTTGACCGCCGAGACGATCTCCGTCGTGTTCGCCAGAATACCTCCGCGAATAGGCCTTTCCGGCCGCGGCATCTTCATACACATCTACTCTATAAGCTTGAATGTTTTCGGGTCTTACGCCGGCCTGCAATGCCTGCATCTCAAAAGCGCTTAGCATATCAACATGTCGTTTCTCGCTTAAATCATCGGTTTCTTTTTGGGTTATAAACTCGCCCCAATTTCTTTCTGAAATTGAGCTTCCTCTTCTTTCCGGCTCATTAGTTATAAAATAGTTTTTTTGCGAAATGCCCGGAAATACCCCGATTTTAGCTTCGGATAAATCAACGCCCAGTTTGTCCTGCAGGTCCCAAAATCCCTGCCTAATTAATCCGGCATCTATGGCGTCTCTACCGGCATGACAAATTGCGACCAAGGGATTTCCTTCTTTGTCTTTGCAATAAACAATTGCGACCGGACAATCTGCCGGCTTGATTATAAGAGTAATATTTGAATCTCTAGTAAATACAAAATTTCCAGAAATTTCCGGTCTATCCTTCGGTGTATCAAAATCAACCTCCTCTACTTGAGCATGCGTTCCTTCATATTTTCCCAGAACCTTAATTACATTGGGAGAATTTATAAAACCTTGCGTTTCAAGAAACTCTCCCACATTCTTTTCTCCAGTTGATGCGTCTTGACCATACTCCGAGGACATATTAGGAGCGTCTTCCCCATAGGAAAATCTTGCCTTGAGGGGACTTTCAGGAAGACTCTCTAAATTAGGGAAAAAACCTATTCTGTCCTCAAATCCAGGAACGTATCGTATTTCGTCAAGCTCCTCAATTCGTTCCATCGCCTCTTTAACTTCTTGTGCCCTTATTGCAAGTTTTTCCTCAATTGGATCTTGAATATGCGACTTTTCTTTAGATTCTGTCATATACTCAATCGTAATAAAGATTTTGATTTTACGCAATTAAATGGGTTTTTCAAAATGCATGTAGTCCTTTGTATCCGTCCAATCCCCTCCCCACGCCCATCCGTGCATTTTGAAATATTTCACGACTTTCCCATCTGCAGTCATTGCTCCGGGTAGATTCGAGTCATATTCTACGCCTTCCGGATATCTATAATCTTCTCGTATGTAAGGATTGATAGCCGGATTAATATCTATCGCCCTTCCGAAAGCATGATTAGAAAGTTTATTGGTTTTGGCTATCATTCTATAATTAAAACCAGAAGAATTATTTAAAGACATGGATTTTTCATCGTCATAAAGAAATAGCTTATCTACTATGGGAATAACGGAATAAACGGGAAATTTGATCCTTTTTATTAAATCAAAAGCGCCCTTAACATCAACTGCCAAACTCGTATCTACTACGATTTGTCCTTTATGCAATTTGTCGTCGAATGAGTAATACAGAACCTCTACAATTCTTTGTCGCTCTAAAATTTCTTCTGGGACAGGCAATTCTTGTCTTTGTTTCAAGGCTTGTTCAAGCGTAAAAGCAGAATCTACAATTATATCTTCTGCTGGCATAGTTTATAATTTAACTGCATTAAAAAATGTAGTCCCGCGCATTCACTCGGGACATCTAAATTTTCTGATGGTCTCGGCTAACCGGACCCAAATAAATTCCATTGTGCGCGGTAGAGGACTCCGCTTCGCTAGAACCTTACGCGCCACCCCGACCCCCGCTTAAGAAACCTTCTGGTTTCTTACGTCGCTTCGCTCCTATTTTCCAACACGGGGTGGCGCTAGGTTCTCGCCCTCTCCCGCATATAAAATTTCGTGCCCATAAAGGGCCTGAAATTTCATTGTGCGCGGGAGAGGACTCGAACCTCCAAGGAATTGCTTCCACCAGCCCCTCAAGCTGGCGCGTCTACCGGTTCCGCCACCCGCGCGTAAAATTAAGTCAAAATGCAAAAGTCAAAAATCAAAAGTTTTGTGATTCGCCCAACAGCGGCGGAGCGAAATTATAAATTTGCGCAAAGCGCAATTGCCTTTATTTTGCATTTTTAATTTTAACTTTTTAATTTATTTTAAGGATGTGGGCTTGTTGGACCTATAAATCCAGTGCCTGGCTGTACTATCGGGCCCCTGAAATAGTTTAGGTTCTCAACAGGCGACGTCTGTATGGACGTCTCGGTAGCTGAATGAAGGGCTGTATAAAAATAGTAAAAGAAAAAAATACTCAGACCAACGCCTATGACAGAAATCATCAACCAAAAGTGTTTTTTAGAAAGATTATTTCTTCTCACGGTATTCTATTACTATTTCCTGACCGTCTTTAAGGACTAGATTACCGTAAGCATCGGACGGTTGATTATCAACAGTCATTACTATCTCGTGGCTGTCATCTGCTTTGGAATCAAGCAACTGATCACGGTTAAAAGTCTTTTTCCAAACCCCAAAGAACTCCCCTAAAGTCGCGTCAAACGGAAAATCATTTTCAACATGTAAACGACCATCGTTTTCATGCGTATGAATTGGTAAAACACACGGCAGAGTACCAACATTCCCAGGAACCGGCTGTTCCTGACCATTTATTTTTATGACCAAATGAGAATGGATATGATATTTTTCAGATGTTATACAGGTAGATAAAGGCGAAAAATGGCCGACGCTTGTCTTGTTAACAATAAACCAGATGCCGCCTACGATAGCGCCAACAAAAAGGATAAGACCTACGATCCGCTGAGCCCACAGCAGGATGTTTTTTATATTTGGGGTTATTTTATCTCTACCTTTATCTTTTTTTCTCTTATCGTAAGCCTCTTTGGCTGAGATATTTTGATTTGTGCCTTGGTCCATGTCGCTCTGTTAAATTGTATAATACTACAATAACTTTAAGCAATTTTTGCGCTAAGGTCAAATAGTAAATAAAAAGCCGCTTTCGTTATGAAAACGGCTCATTGCGCCTGAAACATCGTTGTTCTAATGCTTCTTTTCCCGCAGCAAATCCTTAACTTGCGACATACGCACGCCGCATATTTGACAGCAATTCAAAGTTGCCGAGCAGTCTGCGCAGAATATGAAACGGCTGCTTGCCGTGACGGCTGAACACCTTCGACATCGGCCCAGATCCCAAACGGTAGCGACATTACGACAGGCGCCGCATATCAAATTTCCTCTTCGTGGTCGTCCGCCAGTTTTCTTCATTGATAAACATCCGACTTATCTGCTACTGCAATAGTGTGGTAGGCCGAGAAAACCATCTCTTTGCAATTCCGCGACAATCAAATCGTGCGCCCATTCCTGCGAGCCATACGAACGATGCGACATGAAATCCCCGTAGGGATCGTGAGCGGTGTCGTCACCATCCCAATTTATACGATCAAGCTGGCCAAGTATATTATGGCCCAATTCCTGGACGATAATGATCGTGCCGAAATAATCGCTTCTCAAGATGTCTTCACCGCTGAAATAAACCCTATCGCCAGGCGACTCACCAAGACCTGCAGCATGCGGCAAGGTCTTATAGTACTTAAGGTTTTTGAAAACAATACCGTAATGGAAGACGCCGCAGCGTTCAGCGTCAAACCATTTAGCATCTTGATAATTATAAACCATGGTAATGTAAGGAGTGAGATGAGCGTCTGCGTTTGTAATTAGTTGTCCGCCTTCGAAATAAAAATCTTCAGAAGCGTCATCGATATGAAGCCGGATGCCCGTTGTTCCGTCAGGATTTTGATAAGGCAGACAATCATAAAACTTTATGGTTCTATTCTTAACGCTATCTGGAATCAAGTATCCAGCCTGAGTATCTATCTCAAGAAATATATCGGCATGATACGGATCGGGCCAATTCTTGGGATCATTACCGAAGATACGACTATCATGAACTAATTCTACCTCGTCGCTCAAGCCGTCTTTGTCGTTATCTATACGCAGCGCATCGCCGGTTATACGCGGCTTTATTAATGTACCTTTTACACATTCATTATCGTTATTGTTACGCGGCGGGGCATAAGGATTAATCGTCGCCAAAAGAACAACTTCAAGTCCAAGCAAGGCCACAAGTGCAATAAGGTACAATCGTACGAGCCATCTGGGCATCGCAACACCTCAATATATAATTGTCGAAGAGCTTATGTTGTCTATAACATAAAAGTATGCTTATGCAATAGAATAAAGCCCTTTTAAGAAGGGGTCGTTCACAAATTGCGTTGCCTAAACTAATATAGGTAACCCCAGGTCTGCAATTTATCGCTATCGTTATTCCATCCGCGGCCTATATCTGTGCGGTAAAACATGTTGGGAATCATAATGTTTTGAATGCGCGAATAAACGATACGACGAGCTTCTTCAACCGTAGAACCGCTTCCAGTAACAACAAGAACGCAACCGGATACGCCAGCTATACGCCAAACACCGTCTTCGGATAGTTTTATATCTTCAATATGAACTCCTTCAAAGTTGGGTTTTTTAAACAAAACTGCAACATCGCGGTAATTCTTCACCGTTTCTGCGCTTGATTCTTTATAAAAATAGGATGGCACCAAGATCCTTACCCCAACCTGAAATCCTTTTTTTACTTTAAGTTCAAAATTCTCGCCTGATGCCATGCGATAAAGCCATTCGCCAGAAGGCATAGTTATACCCTCAGATTGAATTTGTATGGTCGGATAACCAAAGCGAGATGTAAACTCAAGTGGATAAATCCCCCGCCCGTTAACTATGCAATTTAAATCTATATAACCCACATATCCGGACTCACGCAAAGGCTGCAGCATCTTTTCTAAAGTGGCCTTAAAAAGAGTATTGGGCGCACTCCAATACATCAAAGTGCCCATTTCTCCAGAGAATGGACCTATGTCTCCCGGGAAAACTCTTTTGTGCTCAAAATTAATATTAATGGGATAAATAAAATCCTTACCGTTGAAAAATGCACCGACGGCCACTTCAACACCATTGATATATTTCTGAAGCTGGAAGATGGGTGCTTTTTTCTGCCAAGCAACCTTGTTTTTCTCTATGAGTTCTATTAAATCCTTGCCATCTTCTTCCTGGCCCATGAACAAAAGTCCTTTGCCAGCCGAAGGAGTATTTCCACTGGGCTTGAAAACATAACGATCAGGATTGGCGCGGATAAATTCAAGAGCCTTGTCATAATCAGAAAAATTCCAGCTCGGCAGTATGTTGACACCATACTTTTTTAGTTCCGTCTGTCCAAATTCCCTGTCTATCTCAAGTCGGTCGGCATATACGCTTCCGCCCACAACGAGCTTGCTCCGCTTGCGCAATCTATCGGCGATAGAACCGAACCCGACATCGTCCAAAACGATAACATCGGCCCAATCCTGCCATTTTTCCCAGGAATCCACGCGGTCAATAAAACCGGTGTAAACATCTCGGTCTGTTTTAGCCTTAATATAGGCTTTTACTTCGTGGCCCTCTTTCCTCACCTGCCACGCCAAATCACCGCTTAAGCTTTCCAGCGAAACGAACAAAAATTTCTTTGGGGTGGTATATAACGCCTCAGAATCATTACCATTTATTTTTACTTTTTCCGGTAAGCCGGCGCCATTCTGCACAGACGGCAAAATATTATTGTCTTGCATTATTTATAAAGAATTATTTTATTTAAGGCTGAAGTATATCTTTAGTACGACCGTCTATAGAAATAACAACGCTTTTGACAGTCGAGAACTGCTTCAATGTACTTTCTATTTGCGCACGTATGGCGCTGACGCGGCAGGAACCAGCTACCTGTAAATCAAGCATTTGATTGAAGTCGGCGTATGCTACGCCGCTCTTTATTTTAATACTGTTCAATTTTGTTCCAGGGTTAATGCTGGTGAAAAAACCTTCGTTTGTTTCAATAGTATTTGGGCCAGTCAAAAGCTGTTCCAAGGCGGCCGTTGCTACCAAATCTGTTTTTGCGATCCTGCGCTCAACCGGATAAGCCTTTGAACAATTCAATGAATTCGGATCCTTCTGACTATTTCCAAAGAACGCTTTTAGCGAAATGGTTTCAACTTGAGCGAAATTTACAGGAATAATAACCTTATCGAGTTCCGAACCGTCTTGCGGAGAAAACCAAAACACTTCCAATGTTCCTTTCTGGCTATTTGATTGCGGATATGAAAAAACAATCAGTGAAAAAGAGCCAAATTCGCCTATGTCAGGAGCGTTTGACATAGCATGATTCTCAACCAAAACCTTGCCTTCTCCATCTTTAAGCCGGTAATTAAATGTGCTTTCAAAAACCCTAGCTTCACCTTTTATGCTAAATGGTAAGCCTATTTCCTGATCTGCTATCGGTTCATATATTTTTATGTTAGGCTCATTTTTTTCTTGCGGAGAACCTTGATTTTCATTTTGATTTGCTGGTGCGCCTATGATATCCGGATTATCGGCGGGAGCCTTTGCTTCTTTGTAATAGAAGAGGGCGGCGGATATTACAGCAATGATCAATAACGGACCAAATAGCGAGAATTTGTTCTTTGCAAACTTATTAAAAGTGCCCTTCATCATTTTAATGATACCAGATTAATTCCTTCTTGTCCTAGAAGATTTCTTTTATTTCTCTCCCCGCGATTATATCCTCCTGGTTTGCCATCGGAACGTATCACGCGATGACATGGTATGGCAGGATCGTAATTTTTACTCAAAATATTCCCTACCGCACGCCAGGCACCCGGCCGCCCGGCAAGATATGCGACCTGCTTATAAGTAAGCACCGCGCCTTGTGGTATTGTCGCGACCACGGCATACACTTTATTTGCGAAAGAAAGTTCCATATTTATTTGATTCTAGATAAATTTGCCATATGGAAAGCAACAATACCTAAGGCCACCGAAACATTAAGCGATTCTTTTTTGCCGTACATGGGTATTTCAATTATTTTGTCGGCTTGTTTAAGTACTGCCTGCGGCAATCCTTTAAGTTCGTTACCAACAACCATAACCATCTTTGCGCTCAAATCTGCCTTTCGCAGCTTAAAATACGGTATTGACCCTTTGGATTGCTCAACCGCAAAAATCAGATATCCTTCTTCACGAAGTTTGGCCAAAAGCTTTGTGGTAGAAAAAATCTTCTGCCACGGCAGATATTCTTCCGCACCTAAAGCTACTTTAGAAAGTTTAATGTTCGATCGTTTGAATCTATCCAAGGGAGCGGGCGTATATCCGCAAAGGTATATTTTTTCTATTCCGGCGGCATCAGCAGTGCGAAAAATCGAACCGACATTATAAACACTACGAACATTATGCAAAACCGCTATCATCAGTTAATTTTCAACAACTGAACCTCAAAGATAAGCGTAGCTTTGGGCGGTATTTGCGGCGGCCTTCCTTCTTCCCCATAAGCAAGCTGATAAGGAATTACTAATTTACGCTTACCACCCTCTTTCATACCTGGAATACCCTGATCCCATCCCTGAATTACGTTGCCGGCGCCAATTGTGAACGAAAACGGCTGATTACGATCATAGGAACTATCGAATTTAGTACCGTCTTCAAGCGTCCCGATATAATTTACGGACACTGTATCCCCATCCTTTGCCTCTGATCCCATACCAACAACCAAATCTGTTGTTTGAAGCGCTGCAGGAGAATTATTATCTTCTGAAGTTTTTTGAGAATCGATTGAACTAGACACTTTCTCTTCATTCTTTAAACCTTGGCTATAGACAAAAAGAGCCGCAAAGCCGATTATCGCCAATATAACCGCAAGTCCTACAAAAAAATTGGTTTTATTCATAAAATAGAGAATTAATTATTGTATATTTTCCAGCGCGAAAGCAATTATTTTTACATTACAACTTTTGTGCTGACTGCACCATCTTCCACATAAATGCGCCATCTCAAAGCTATCATAATGTAACAGACATTCCGGACATTGATATATTTTTTTATTCTGCTGCTTATTATTTTTAAGCATATAACCTAAATAATTTCAATAAGCTTGTGCTTAGCATGCAAGCCGGAAACTATCTTTAAGGCAGATGGCGGGATACCCAGATATTCAGCCAGTAAACGTACAACCGCCCTGTTGGCACGCCCACCTATTGGCGATTCCTTGGTTGAAATTAAAAATTCCTCTTGAGAAAGTTTCTCTACCTTATTTTCTCTGGCCTTAGCTTTTACTTTAACAGATACTTTCATTGTTTATAAGTTTATCGCTTCAATTATTTCATAATCTGCGCCTTTTGGCGACAAATGCGCTTGCATGATTACGATGGATGACGCCTTATTTATCCAAAATACTGTTTCGTCCAATTCTTTAATTTTAAAATCGACAAAGTCTTCTGATCTAAAACGCGCCAAAGTAAAATGCGGTATAAACTGCCTTTTTGGGGAGTTTTTCTTAAATGCCCTATCTACTGCTTCTTTCAGTGCAATAAGTTCTTTGTTGACTTCACCGCGCACCCAAATCAAACGCGGCTGGCGCATGGTTGGTCCAAATTCCACTTGGGTAAAATTCAAGTCCATCTGTCTAAATTTTCCAGCAAGATCTCGCAATTTATCACGACTACCTTCAATATCATCCTCATACCAAGGCGGAACTATTGTTAGGTGCAAATTCTTTCCGGATAGCCATCTTACGGGCAAAAATTTAAAGCCTTTTTCCCATTTTAAGATCCTTTCCTGCAAAGATGCCGATATCGGAATGGCAATAAAAATCCTCTTTTTCATATTAATTTAAAGACCCGCCATAAATTTGGCGGGCCGTTTGTCGTATAAAAACTTACTCAACTATAACCTTACCGGTCATAAACTTATGTGGCGTACAGTGATATGTGAAATTTCCGGATGTATTAAATACGTGCTCATAAGTTTCGTTTTTGCCAAAAAGAGCGCTGTCTAATTCGCTGCCGCTATCACTTGTTACCGTATGTCCGACAGAATCTTCATTTGTCCAAATTATCTTATCTCCAACTTTAATATGTATTTCCGATGGCGCGTAAGCAAAATTGGAAATGGCCACATTGAAGGTTTCGGAAGAATGCGCCGGTGGAGGCAATGTAACTGGCGGCGGCTCGGGTGATGGCGTTGGAGCAGATTCGGGTGGTGGAATTGGCGTCGGCGAAGACGCAACATTTTGCGATGAGCTTTCCTCCGGCGCAGTATAATTAGTACCTGCAGGAGAATAACTTCCTATCAACAAATAAACGACAATTATAACTACAACAACTGCAGCTACGCCACCAACAATAATAAGATTTTTGCTTGTCTTCATAATACTTATTTCCATTAATCAACGGTGGTCATTTTATCTGTTATCACCGCTACTCGCAATAGTTCCTCTTTCCTTACGCGATTTCAATTTATCAATATTCATTCTTGCCACGTCTTCAAGTTTCAATCCCAATTCTGTGGCGATCTGGGCTAAATACCAAAGAACGTCTCCAAGCTCCTTGGCTATTTCTATCTTTTTATCTTCACTCATCTTACCGCCGTCATTACGTATAACTTTCTTTACCTTTTCGGCCACCTCACCGGCCTCCCCCGTCAGACCCAAAACAGGATAAATATAATTATTATCCTTATCCGGATATTCCGCGGTTTCGCGCGAGATCTTCTGATATTCTTCAAATGTCATATTTTAAAAATAATTATATTTTCTCTGCCGGAAAAAATTGCAACCAGACCGGCCGACTTTTGCTGAATGTTCGATATTACCAAGTATCAGAATTCTATCACACGGACCGCAAGTAAACACCTTTTCACCCACCTTAACATCCATGCCGCCATCCAAGAAAACTAGGGGCTTGCGCTAGACAATCCCCTGCTTCTACAGCCGTCACTTCAGTAACTGCTCAAGCCGGCGACCGAATAGTTATAGAATACGGAACACGCTCCTTCAATACCTCAACAACAAATAGAACTGCCACGCACAGTTTTGGTGATGATAATGCTACCGACTTACCTGAAGACGAAACAACTACCGCCGCAAACAACCCTTGGATAGAATTCTCGCAAGCCATTCAGATGCAATAAAAACAAAATCCCGTTTTTGCGGGATTATGGCTTGGTTATAAAATCACGTACCCATGGGGGAGATTCGGCCAAAAACCTTTCCCAGCGCAGAGATGAAGAATATTCGGGGTGTTTATGTTCAACATAATCAGCAAGCCATACAGTCATTGACCGCTCGGTATCGCCCCAAGGAACAAACCGGCCTTGCGTCGCCAAACGCTCAAGCTTAAGCTTTAAGCCCTCGCGAACATCAATGTTAAGCTCTATGTCGTCGCCATGAAAAGCAAACGAGCAATGACATGCGCCCAGCGCTTCCCAAACCTTCTCTCTATCCGGCTCGGTTATGCGAAGAGTTCCATAAATATTGCCGCTATTTAAAGTTTCCTGGTCTTCGTCTGCTCCTTCAGTAAGATACGATGTGGCGTGAAGTAAAAGATTAAGATTTGGATGAGCGGCTATTAAATTCGTGGGATACAAAATTATAGTCCCCAGACCCAAAACATATTCAAACTGCCGGTCCTCCACGATATCAAAACCCAAATCATCAATAATTTCCAAAAATTTCTTCCAAGAAATCCTATAGTGAGTATCGCCAAGTTCACCAAGAATGACATTTTTAACAAAATTATTACGCATTGATAACCGCAAACCAAGACCAGAGGTTTCACGATCTTCAGTATAATGCTGACCGGTAATATGCTCGGCCGTAGCCAGCGGATCAAAAGCAAGTGCCTCAAAGACTTTTTGTTTTAGAGCATCTTCGCCCATCTATAGCTCCTTGTTTTCAAAGTTTGCTTATTCACATAATGCCATAATACAATAATTTTGTCAATCTTTTATGCTTCCTACTACTGGTTCAACTCAAAAAAGATAGGATGATCTGCCTATCACGCGGCCCATCAAGCTCAATCAAGACAATCTTTTGCCATTGACCCAAAACAAGTTTCCCGTCGCGCACCGGAATTGAAAGCGATGAACCGATAAGCGAAGATAAAATGTGGTCGGGCATATGATCGGGATTATGCGGATGACGATACTTCATTACCGGCACCATAACCTGGAAAGCGTCTAGCATATCCAAATCAGAACCGGGATCCAAATCGGCTGTGGTTAATGCTGCGGTAGTATGAGTCAAAAACAGAATACATACGCCGTTACTTTGCTTTGCAATCTCCTTATAAACCAAATCTGTAATATCGATAACCTGTTTTTGTTTCCTGGTTTTAATATTTATAGTTGCCATAGCCTTAATTATACTACAATTTTTGCTATAAAATAAAAGCCTCCCCTTTCGGGGAGGCTTTTAAAAGACAAAAGATTAACCGCGTTTTACGTTAACTGCATTCGGTCCCTTTGGGGACTCTTCCACGTCAAACGTGACTGCGTCGCCCTCGTGAAGATCGCTATATTGGGCATCCACCAAAGAATTGCTATGGAAAAAGAGGTCTTTTTCCTGGCCTTCTACGGTGATAAAGCCGTAACCTTTGTCGGTAAGTTTTTTGATTGCACCTTTCATGGTTCTTAAAACTTTTAAAGATTAAGTTGCAAATACAAGTAGATTTATGAAACTCGACGATATTTCTAAAACTCAACTCTTTGCCTGGACACTATAACAGGCAAAGATATACTTGTCAATTTTACTTGGGGCAAGGCTCGAATTCGCAGTTGGGCCCGGTGCGGCCAACATATGAACCATCCGGACAAACCATTGCTTCCTGAGTGCAAGCCTGCGGCGGTGTTGCTGATGACGGCAGAGACGGTGGTGAAGGCATACCGGACATTTGTTCTAACATATGCAAAGCAGCGCGGGCCAACGCTTCTGCAGAACGCGCCTGGCCAAATGCTTCACCGTATTTTTGCGCATCATAATTCTCCTTTGCTCGGACAAGTCTGTTTTGTGCCTGTTCCAGAAAATTGTTGGCTACTATCTCTCTTCCCGCAACGTTTGACATCATATCAATTATTCCGCCCGGACTTGCCGGCCCCACACAAACCCATTCACCATTGAGACATTCTAATATTTTGGGTTCTTCGCAGACCGGAGCTATATTCTCATTGCAAGCGATACGGTTTGTTGATCCAACGGGCAACGCGATTTGAAGTTCGGTGATGACTACCTCAGCACTCTTAATCGCTTCCTGGGCTTTTTGCTGGATATTGATATTCTTTTCGGCAACAAAAGATAAAACTTTCTCCATCTTATCGCGCGCACCCATCACCATAGTCTCAAACTGCGTATCGCCAAAATGCCGTTCCTCTAATTTTGTGAAAAGGTCCTGGTGTTTAGAAATACGCTCATCCAATCTATCAATAAGTGTTTGTACATTGGGGTTCTGCGAATTATCTTTAAGCCGTTCCAGGTTATCTTTCAGACGATCCATAGCTTGCTGGTAATTTTGTTCGGCTTTGAATATAGCCTCAGAGTTGTTAGGATTATCTGCGTGCAATTCTAAAAGTTCTGCGGCTTTTTCGTTGGCAACCTTAAGTTCAAATTCAGTCTTTTTTACTTTATCGAAAATAAAAAAGCGGTTGAGTTTTCTGCCCCATTCTTTCAAAAAATATAGCGGATTGTTTGGCAGCATGCCGACATTTGGGATGCCCAGATCAGATACGGTCATGTGGCTGACGACCCCCACATCCTGCATATGGCTGTTATCTGACGTCATAACGAATTGGCCGTTTATCAATTTGGCGCAGGCCCAATGATCACCACCAACGGGCACACAACTCATAGTGTAGCCCTCGGGGCAAGCTAAAGCCGGTTTAGCCTGGTCGTCACAATTAGCTACTGCCAAAACAGCAGTTGAAGGCATAAATCCGGCTGATAAAATAAATATGCTTGCGATAAAAATATTTGTTTTTTTCATAAATTAATTTAATAATATTCGCAAGGGAAACAGCGGTTAATTTGAAAATCGCATCCTGGAGAAAACCCTTGCCCGGGTAATATTTTACCGTCTGAAAAAGTCCTGCATAAGCAGTCGGAATCTTGAACACAAGCAATTTCCGGCGTAGTCTCTGAAAAGTTTTTGGCGTGCAGCGCCCAATACATGGCCAATATCCAGAAAAACAGAACCAGCAAAACCATAACCACGAGAGGAAATATATTATGTTTATGTTTACGTACTAAATGAAACATATATTCATTATAAAGAATAGAATTTAAAATGCAAAAACTAGAAAAGGCCGCTTGGTTAAGCGACCTACTTCTTGGGGCTGGTGACCTAAAGGCCACCGCGCATTAAACTTGCCTGGACATTGTCTATGACCATTTGGGCAAGCACAAAGAACTTAAGGAGGGTCTCTTCAAGTGCCGCAAAGATCTTCGGCACGAGAGTCTCCAGGACCACGATAGTCAGGCCCAGCCCTATTGCTCCGAAGATTCGCATATGAGTGAATCTTGAAGGGAGGCTTGGTGTTGCGCCGACCTTTACGCAACCTGACCAGCTTTCGTGGTCACTTCCCTCCAGCTGCGTTGCTTTAAACATCAAGAAACGCGGCCGGAGGGACGTGAATTTTTTCAATATTCTATAATATCATTATACTACAAAATTTACTAAAAGTCAAATTAACACGGCTTGACCGTGGAACTAAAATAGTGGCGGCGAGAACGCAAAACCCGCCCATTCGTCTATTTAACTCCGCATTTGGCTTTTAGCGAGTCTATGTCGCTTTGGGATAGTTTCTCGTTTGAAGCCTGATTTAGACGATACATTATGGCCGTTGGATCATCGGAGTGCTCTAAATCCAAAGCGTGGCCCATTTCATGAGTCAGAACACGCACAAGCTGCGTTTGATTATCAAACTCATAAATATCGATCTCTTGCCCCGTGGCATCAATTTTATATATCCCCTCCTGGAATTCCTCGCCGCGCTGGCCGCTTACGGTATTATATTTATCTACATCAAGATTAAGTTCCGAAACAAGACGGTTAATAACGCTCACTAACGCATTTATGTCATCAACCAAAGAATTTATTTTATCTTGCGTTTGATTAAGCTGAGCGGCTTGCATATCTAATTCTATTTTTTCTTGGTTCAAACGATCATATACTGCCGCTGGCGCACCGCCCTTGCTGTTCCAATAATCAACCTCTTTCTCATATGCTTTTTTGCGCTGCTCAAATAAACTTACGGCCTTATCATATTGAGCCTTATCCCGGTTGTATTGGGTCACCAAGGCATCATGTCTTATCACCAACGCATCGTAAGTGGCCTTATCGCTGTTGATGGTGAGCCCCATTTTTTTGAGACGGTCTGTGGCTTCCTGGCGATAATCATAAACAAAATTTATTTTAAGCGCACCGCCATCGTTGTATTCAAAAAGATCTTTGCTTATTGGTTCTTCCCAAATGTTTTCCGCCTCGGAAATTGCGTGTATAAAATCTGTTTGAGTTAAACCAAATTTTGGACTGAAATCGCCTAGTGAATATTGTATGGGCGCCTGACATGGCAAATAACGCTGCTCTAGCACACGCAGGGCTATTTGCACTTTGTCGCCATAAAAATATATTATGGCGCCTAAAATACCTGCTACAACCAAAACTTCAATTATATTGATCAGCCTTCTCATTTTCTGCGGTGCAACCTTGGAATAATTTTCGGTACCTGCAATTTGTACTCCTTATATTTATTGCCAAATTTTCCCGTAAGAACCGTTTCTTCAACTTCTATCCATAAAAAAATCACGCCAGTAGTCCATAAAACGCTGAATAACATCCTTAAATCCGGGGCATAGAAGAATGCCGACCACGCCAAGACCAGGTCAGCGGAATACATTGGATGGCGAACTGTGCCATATACGCCGTGGGTTATAAGTTTCTCTACGGCGGAGGCGCTTTTGATAGCCTCGGTATTTACATAAACGGCGTTCAAATAAAAATACGGCCAATAGATAATACCGAATAAAATGAACAGGCGGCTGAAAGTGGGCTCAAATATGTATCCTGCCGGCACAACAATAAAACTTGCCGCAATTCCGACGATAACAAACATCCACATTACGACCGGATTTATTAATTTTTGATAAGCCAAAGACATATTTATATCTTACCATTTTTTATATTTTCACGGATGTTCTCAACGAAAGTATTGAAATAATAAAGGTTATGCAGTGTAAGAAATTTCATGCCGCTTATTTCGCCAGCGCGGAAAAGATGACTGATGTAATTGCGACGATACTCCTGACAAACTACGCATGAACACTTAGGGTCAAGCGGCTTTTTATCCGTCAAAAAACGGACCTGTCTCATGTTAAGTTTGCCAACGGATGTAAACGCAATGCCTCGCCGACCATAATGCGTCGGAACTGTGCAATCGAATAAATCTATACCAGCTTTGATGATATTTTCCATGTCTTCCAAATAGCCGATACCCAGCAAATGCCGAGGCTTTCGGTCTGACAGATAAGGAATGGTCCAATTTAAAATTTTCTTCATTGTTTCCTTACTATCGCCAAGATCGCCGCCTATGCCAAAACCGTCAAATGGCAACGAGCTGATATACTTTGCGCTTTGAATTCGCAATTCTTTATATTTTGAGCCCTGTACAATGCCAAAAAGCGCCTGCCTGCTTTTTTTACTTTCAAGACAAGTTTTAGCCCATTTATGCGTGCGCTTAAGCGCATCTTTCACATAAGCAGGCGTTGAAAACGGCGATGTGCATTCATCAAAAGCAAAAATAATATCCGCACCCAAAGCCTGCTGTATAGCCATGGACTCCTTAGGACCTATAAATAGTTGCCGTCCGTCCAGTGGTGAGCGGAAGAAAACGCCGTCTGGAGTAATTTTAACGGTTTTGGGTTGAGAGTTTTTGGTTATTACATCGCGTTTATTTCTATCTCTTGGGAAATACTTAGTAACTTTACCGACCTGCAGATCACTCCCAAACCCCAAACTAAATACCTGGAAACCGGCTGAATCGGTCATTAATGGCCTGGTCCAATTCATAAATTTATGTAAACCCCCCGCTTGTTTTACGTATTTCTCACCTGATTTGAGATGCAAATGAAAGGTGTTGGCAATAAGCATCTGGCTTCTTGTCTGTAGAACTTCCTGGCTGGATAAGGTTTTCACCGCCGCCTGCGTTGCCACGGGAACCAAAGAAGGGGTCTCAACAAAACCATGTTCGGTTTCGAGTATACCGATTCTCGCGCGACTTCGTTTTGATTTTTTGATAATTTGAAATGAAATCATGCTCAAAATATAAATATCACGATATATAAAAAGAATAAACCCCCACACAGTTTTGCTGTGCAGGGGTACGTTTCTAAGGTTACAAGAACCTAAAAAGGTTGGAGCTACTTGCTGACGGCGGCGAAGCGATAGTACCCATACCAGTCACCCTCGAAACAACGAAGACGAAGACAGTGACAAGCCAAGTCGTATTGAACATCAGCCGTCTCCTCTTGAAAAGAACTGCCTTTTTCTTTAACTAACAATATAAACTATTTAATTTATTTTGTCAACTTTTCTACTCGCACGCCGATCAAACGTATTGCCTTATTCTTCGGATTCTCTCGTTTGTCCAAAAAAGACATTAAAAGCTTCATACCTTCGGAATATATTTTGCCGGCCGAAGATTCAGAAGATTTTATGGTACGCATGCGAGTTTTTGTTTCAAAATCACCGAAACGTACTGTGATGACGACTGCGCGAAAATTTTTGAATCCATCTTTTTTAAGGCTAACAGCAATATGCTGCGACATTACTTTCAAAGCATCAAATAAAATCTGCGGGTTGCGGACGTCTTGCCGAAAAGTTTCCTGCTCGCCTATTGATTTTGCTTCGTAATCCTCAACTATTAGAGAATCATCCAAACCATGAACCTTATAATAAATATCTTCACCCAACTTGCCAAGGATATCCATAAGCTCATCTTTCTTGAGCTTTTGCAGATCGCGCACGTATTTCCAGCCCATCTTATTAAAAAGAGCCTCGGTTTTTGGACCGACGCCTGGTATTTTACGCAAAGATAAAGGCGCTAAAAACGTTGCCGCCTCTCCATCCTTAACGATGGTTAGGCCATTAGGCTTTTGCATATCTGAAGCTATCTTGGCGATAAGCTTATTTGGCCCCAAGCCTATGGATGCGCTGAGCCCTTGCTTAACTTGTATATCCTTCTTAAGATTTTGGCAAATGGTTTTAGCTTTTTCAAAAGATCCCTCTTGGGTCAAATTAAAATAAGCCTCGTCCACACTTGCCTGCTCTACTTGAGGTGAAAACTTACGGATTATATCCATTATTTTTTGCGATACCTGCGAATATTTAGCATAGTTTCCGCTCATAAAAATCGCCGGCGGCTTGCCTTGCCTGCGCGCGTTTTCCGACAACTGCCAAGCGTGAGATATTGGCATGGCCGAATGTATTCCATATTCACGGGCTTTATAATTCGCCGTAGAGACGACGCCTCTACCCTTGCCGCCTTCCGGATCCGCACCAACAACAATAGGCTTACCGGCCAAACGCGGCTTGTCGCGCTCTTCAACTGAGGCGAAAAAGGCATCTAAATCCAGATGGGCTATAATCTTAGGCATAATTTTTGACCTAAACAATGAATAATTATAGGATAACATCAACGCACCTTGAGAGATAAATGGAAAAACATATTTTTGAATACGAAATTCTAAACACGCTTCCAGATGACAATTTGCGCCCCGAGTTGTATTCAGAAGATGGTAACAAAATAGCGTTAGTAAACAAATACGATACTGCTACTGGTATTTTACGCCTACGCGCTGTGTTAAAACACAAAAAGTATTGGTTGCTTTGCTATTGGGGTGAAACGGAATACGTAGGAATTACTGTAGCCTATTTTGATTTCAGTAATACCGACAGATCATTTTCGTATCAAAACGCCGGAGCATTGCAGGCTTATAGTTTTGAAAAATCATTTGAAATAATGTGCTGGAAAATGAGATTAAATAATCTGCCGTCTTGGCTTCAGGAAAAAATCTTATATAGTCTTGAATCCTTAGGTCTGCCTACGCCTCTCGATAATAAACCTCCAAACTAAAAACAGCTATGAAAGCTGTTTTTTATTTAAATTTATTCAAACTGCTTTTGGTCAGAATTCCAGCGAAAGCCAGTATGAACACGGTCAAAGACGAAATCCGAATCTTCATTATCCGCTAAAACATCAATAAGATCCGTCTTGGGCAGTAAATAAGTAGTTGATTTGCCATCTATTTTTATATCAAGCAAAACGTAGCGCATATCGCTATCATTTTGTTCTATATATTCGGCCCTAACAACTGCTTCATAATCATCTTTTTCGTCTTGATCAGCGGCCAGAGTTATAAGTTTATTAACTTCAAAAGGAGGTGAAACCGGCACCAAGAATAGTCGTACAAAAAGTTCTTCCGAAGATGTAGTGATAATCCCGAACTCGCCCGTAGATAGAAAAAGAACTTCCGGAATTGCCTCTATTGGCTTACTCATCTCAACATCCATTTTACTAGTTTTCAATGATCTTATCTTTGCAATATCACGCATAAGCCATATTGTAAACAAAAACGGCTGGTGTTATAAACAGCCGTTTATCGTTTATAAGAAAAGCATTATCTTATACCCGTATCAATAGCTATATTGAGTTCGATCACTGGGTCGGAGTATATAAACTTATTTTTAAAAGCGCAGAAACAATATGACCTTACCATCTTCCTTTGGAATATGTAATGATAAGGTCTTCACCGACTTCTTTTATTTTGTTTTGGGTTGATGACGGCACCACGTCAAATCCTTTTTCCATATACTCCCTCAAGGCTCCTTTAGTCCAAACTTCTTCAAATTTAGGATTGTTGGTGCCATCTTTTTCTATGAATTCACACCATTTTTTATTAATCCAGTAAAATGGTCCCCCGGCCGAAGAATCGGGCCGGCCTTCTTCACAAATTATCAGCAAGCGCTTGGCGGCCTGCCAACAAAATGCAATGCATTTTTGTCTTTCGCTTGGGGGTAAATGATGCAAAACATCGCATAACATCACTACATCGGCTGGGCTATAACTTGCTGGGTCAAGAGCATTACCCAAAACTACGTTTAACCCTTTTTGGGCGGCATGATCAATAAATGACCCGTTGGCATCGAAACCGCGATAGGCAACGCTTTTGGGCAAAAACTTGGCAAAAATCGCCGGTCCGCAGCCTGGTTCCAAAACGCTCTCGTTATCGTGAACATAAGCAGCCATGTGCCTGTAACGCCTGAAAAACGTACCCTTATGCAGCAATATCAAACCGAGGGTATAAATATACGAATTACTGTAAAGAGGACTTTTCATGTAAGCCAGATTAATCCTATTAGAATAAAAACAGCCGCAAAAATTACCAACCAAACTATGCTCCATAAAACAATTCTTACAGCTTCTTCTTTTTTGCCGTTAAAAAACATTATTAAGGGATAACCCAAGATAATTGAAGATGAAATAAGAGCCGAAATAACAAAAACCAGCAGAAAAATTATTATTGATAAAATCTGGCTTATAAAAATCGTGTTTTGCGATAAATAGTGCATAGCCAACGCAACAACAGAAACATAAACGACAAGACACGTGGCTTGCAGAAAACCGATTGTTTTGACAGAAAGTTTATTGAGCATTTGCATAAAAACTAAAGGTTATACGGCTAATTTTTTATCGCCAATCAAACGAGAAAACGCTGATTCATAACCATATACCATATGACTCATGCTGAAATTTATATCCACATGCGCGCGGACATCGCTTCGCTTGATGGCCACCAATGCGCTCATGACATCAACAAGCACATCCATTATAGCACTTCAATGCCATACTGATTGCTAATAGTTGAGCCGATGCGCCAGCGCGAAACCGACCAAGAAGAAGCGAAAAATACCTGCGGGAATTTCAGACAAACTATCGATATCCCGCCTCGCGGGTCGCACGTCAGAGTTGTCGGGAGCTGCGTTTTAAACACCAAACATAGCTGGATAGAAATACATCCTGTCGCCTCATTCGAAACTATTGAACAAAAACCTCCGTTATAAGGAGGTTTATTTCTTTTTTTGGTTTAGCTTATATGCGTGTGGCTTTTTATGTAATGGGATCATTTTGGCAAATTGCAAAACGGACACAACAACGATAAAATACATACAGGCCAAACAAGCAAAAAATATTTTTATAGATTGTGATATAATACTAAAATGAACAAAAACGGTTCGCTTTTTTTATGCCCACAAAAAATCTAAATATAGTAAGCGTTACCGCGGAACTGTCCCCTTTTGTAAAGACCGGAGGGCTTGGTATAGTTGCGAATAATCTCCCGCAAGCTCTTGCTAAACTCGGCCATAATGTAATAATTATAACTCCTTTTTATAAAAAAATAGCGGAAAATACACGGGGATTAAAACTGGTCATTAAAAATATGCCTTTCGCCGTCCAAAAAACCGAACTAGCTGCGGATGTATACGAAGGCACATTGAATGAAGGCGTTAAAGTCTACTTCATTGACAAACCTTCGTTTTTTTCTGAAATACCCGTAATTTACGGCTCACCTTTTGATAACAAAAGGTTTTTGTTTTTCAACTTCGCGGTAATTCAAACTTTAAAAGAATTGGGTTTCAATCCGGATATTATACAATGCCACGACTGGCATACCGGCCTTCTGCCATGCCTTATTCACGCCGGCAAAAATATAAAGAATCCAGCCACTGTTTTTACCATCCACAACTTAGCCTTCCAGCTTGGTAGCGACTGGTGGCTCATTCCCGAAAAGGAACGCGACAACGGCATATCGCCACTGCCAGATTTTACCGATGAGGCCAGAATAAAGAACCTTAATTTCACCTTGAGGGGTATTTTATGCGCCGACCTGATATCGACCGTTTCTGAACATTACGCGCAAGAAATAATGACCAAACGCTTCGGTGAAAATCTTGAACGACAACTAAAAGACCGGCGCCGTGATATTTTTGGCATAATTAACGGCATTGATTATAACGAGTATAATCCAGAAACCGACCCCGGCTTACCTATAAAATATAATATCGATACTTTTGACCGCAATAGGAAAAACAAACTTGCCTTACAAGAATATTTCGACATTGAACGTAATCCTACAAAACCGCTGATCGGAATGGTCTCACGAATAACCGAACAAAAGGGCTTTGATCTTCTAATAGAAATATTACCCGCGCTAATGAAACTTGATCTTCAACTGGTAATAATGGGCAGCGGTGATAAAAGATACGAGGATACGTTCGGCCAAGCGCATAAAAAATATCCTAAAAAATTTGGCTATCGCTCTTATGATCAAAGATATGAAACCTTGGTCTATTCTGGCTCGAATTTTTTTCTGATGCCTTCCCGTTTTGAGCCATGCGGCCTCGGACAATTACTAAGCTTACGATACGGCTCAATACCAATAGTTCATGGCGTGGGAGGGCTTTCCGATACGGTCACGGACTTCAATCCAAAGACCGGAAAAGGTAATGGTTTTGTATTCACTTCATATGACTCTCGCGCTATACTCACTGCCATAGTACGAGCCCTTGAGAATCTAAAACGAAACGGCGTTATGTGGAATAATTTAATAAAGACCTCGATGAGCGAAGTTTACTCTTGGGAATTGCCTGCCAAAAAATACGTTTCATTATTCAAGCGAGCATTACGGAAACACAAAAGCGAAAAGTAATCATATTTTTATGTACTGGGCCAATTTTCTACACATTTACCAGCCGGCGCAGCAAATGCCAGATATTCTGCAACGTGTCGTCAACGAGAGTTATCGACCTATAATTAACGGCTTGCTTGATATAAAACGCGCGCGCGTAACACTGAACATAAACGCTGTTTTGGCAGAGCTTTTAGCCAAATACGAATACAATGACGTTATAGAGAACATTAAAAAACTTGCGGCGGAAAAACAAATTGAGTTCACTGAAAGTGCTAAATTCCACGCCTTTCTTCCGTTAATACCTAAGAAAGAGATCGTGAGGCAGATCAAGCTTAATCATGAAACGAACAAAAGAATATTCGGCGATATTTATGAACCTAAGGGGTTTTTTTCGCCCGAAATGGCCTACAATAAGCAGGTAGCCGAAGTCGTGACCGAACTTGGCTATGAGTGGATGCTCTTGGATGAGATAACAGCGCATGGAAAAGTTGATTCTCTATCGTATGATAATTTCTTTATACACGAACAACATTCCAATCTTAAATTGTTTTTCCGCGAACGCCGAACTTCAAATTTAATAATGAGCGCGGTAGTTCGCTCTGCCAGTTCCCTGACCGAAGCATTAAATAAAGGAGAACAAAAAAATCGGTACCTTCTGACGGCTATGGATGGTGAGACATTTGGCCACCACAGACCGGGGCTTGAACGGCTCCTGTTCGAAATATGGCGGGATGAATCTTTCAAACATATTACTATTTCTGAAATACCAAAATACTTTCCACAAAATGAAATTTGCGCTCCCCACGACTCAACCTGGTCGTCCACCGAGAAAGATCTTGAAGAAGGAAAACAATTCCGCTCGTGGAAAGACCCGGAAAACGCTATACACGCGCTACAATGGGAATTCTTGAATTTTGTCCTCTCGCGCGTTGAGACCTGCGAGGCGCGCGGCACAAAGTGTGAAGAAGCTCGTTCAAAAATGGATGAAGCTATAGCTTCCGATCATTTTTGGTGGGCTTCGGGGAAACCGTGGTGGTCAATTGAAATGGTTGAACGGGGCGCATGGCGCCTGCTTGAAACCTTAAAAGCAGTGCCGGATATAAACGAACCCGACCTTAAAGACGGCGAACGATTTTATCAGGATATTATAAACACGGCTTTTGAGTGGCAGCGCACAGGATATATCAAAAAACTGGCGCTGGATTACCGTGAAAGCGCAAGAATACCTTTTAAGGAAAGAACCGCGGATGCGGGCAGGCCCGAGGTTTACGACGCTTTTATAGAAATGATGAAGCGAAAAATGAAAGAGGCGTCCGGAAACCAAGAATTTGAAAAGGCCGTTCTTTGGCGGGATGCGGTATGGAAGCTTGAGAATAAAAATGACATTTATGATGCCATACACGCGACCGATCTGCTGCGCGCAGAAGTAGCCGACTGGCAATTGCGCGAACTCATGGATAGCTACAAAGAGCAATACAAAAAAATCAAGCCTGGTCAGCCTGAACAGCGCGATATATAAAAACATGACTAAACACAGAAAGATCAGTTTGAGGCCGCGACATACATTAATGTTTGCCCTGCTTGAAACGCCCGAGGCAAGACGTTTTTTTATCCGTCATCGCCAAGAATTAAAAAGCGCTGGCGTTCATGTTGATGGGGCGCACATTCGCATAAAAATAATTAAGAATAATCATGATCCGAAAACGTTATCTTTTGTGGCTTTCTACGATATAATTTCATCGAACAAAAAGGTGCGCTTAGTTGGCTTAGCGCGACCAAATAATAACAGCTGGCACGAGTATTTGACCTTACGATATATTGCTACGCATAAAAAATTAAATATAAACATTCCAAAACCGTATCTTGTGGACAAAAACAGGAATTTTTTATTGACCTCATACGCAAAAGGCAGTTCCTTGGTTCAGACAATAAATAAATATGGTACTATTCCGCCCCAATTGTTGAAGAAAATAATTTTGGTGTTACATAATTTTGAAAAATTGTCGAAACGCGATCTGTTCTTTCTGAGAAATAATAATTTATTTTGGCTGGAACGTGATCTGGATCTTGCCAAAAAGAAATATGGATTTCGGGTAAAACCCGCCATTGATGCGTGGCTTGTCTGGAAAAAGTCTTGGCCTGACATTGCTCGCAAAAATTTTTACTTTGCTCACGGCGACATGAACCCAAAAAATATTTATGTTGATTGCGAACAGCTTACTCTCATTGATTTTGATCGTGCGACCCTTGCTCCCCGCTATTGGGACTTAGCCGGACTATTATCGCAAATAGAAAGTTATCCGAAACTGAACATATCTAATCGACAACGACTAAAGATAAAAAATGATATCTTAGTTGCCTGGAACAAAAACGTAAAACCCTTATCTGCTAAAGAGCTTGAGAATATAAAGATGATCGAGAACTATTACCGCATCGCCGCCATAACCAACCTTCTTGTCTGGGGCGATCCATATAACGATAAGCAGCGTATTAAATGGCTAATAAAACGCTTATGAAAAAACTTCTTGTTATATTGGTTTCCGCTGAGGTTTCACCGTTAGCCAAGGTAGGCGGCTTAGCCGACGTGGCTGGCTCTTTGCCGATAGCCTTACGTAGATTAGGTATTGATGTCCGCGTAATAATGCCAAAGTATTCCATTATTTCTGAACAAACCTGGAACCTAAAACGTCTTGAGGGAAGTATCGAAATTCCGTGGAAAAAAGATGGGTTGAGCGCATCGGTATTTGAGGGACATCTTCCTGATTCTGATGTACCGCTTTATTTAATAGAAGAAAAAAATCTGATAAGCTCAGGCGGCATATATATTGAACTTGACGCGTCATCTGGCGGAACAGAAACAGAATTTGGTCGCTTCAATTCATTCTCGCTTTTTGTGCCAAAACTTCTTGATAAATTAGAACTTATCCCGGACGTGATACATATAAATGATTGGCACGTGGGATTCATTCCTTCGTGTTTTGAAAGAAATGGTTCTTCCCCAAAATTTTTATTGACCATTCATAATCTTGCATATCAAGGCGTATATGAAACCGCCCTGGTCAAAGACGCGCTCGGTGAAAATTTCTCACGATTGCATCCTGAGGCCGTACGCCCCGATAATACCGTGAACTTGCTTTTGAATGCGATATTTTATGCTGATTTCATAAACACCGTCAGTCCAAGCTATCGCGATGAAATTATTTTACCCGCATATGGCGCAGGACTTGATTGGGCCCTTGCAGAACGTGCTGAAAATTTTAGCGGCATTTTAAATGGTATAAATACGACGGAGTGGAATCCGCAAAATGATAAAGATATAATCGCTACCTACGATAATAAAACACTGGATAAAAAGATTCTTAACAAAGAGGACCTGCAAACAAAGATGCATTTGCCCAACAAAAAAGATGCGTTTTTGATGGGCGTGGTCTCAAGATTGGCTGAACAAAAAGGCTTTGATATCATAAATGCCGCCATTGATAAACTGTTTAACGACAAAAATATACAACTTATTATCCTTGCTTCCGGCAATAGAGAATACGCCGGCCAATTAGCTGCTCTGCAAAATCGTTTTCCGGAACAACTATCGTTTATTAATAAATTCGATGCCGCTCTCGCCCATAAAATATATGCGGGAAGCGATGCTTTTTTAATGCCATCCCGCTTTGAACCCTGCGGTTTGGGTCAAATGATAGCAATGCGTTATGGCACATTGCCGATAGTGCGCGCGACAGGCGGCCTCAGAGACACGGTACAAGACGGAAAAATGGGATTTTCTTTTGAAGATTATTCATCCGTCGCTTTGGTCAAAACTATAGCTCGCGCCGCAAATACGTTTAAGCAAAAGAAAACTACGTGGCGCCAGATGCAAGCAAGCGCCGCATCGCAAGATTTCTCCTGGAACGCTTCGGCCGGCAAATACGCGCAGTTATACGAAAAAATGAGCAATTCATAGAAATTCTTTGTTTCTGCGCTTTTTCTCGGGGAATTTCTCGATTGCGTATCGTAACATTGTACGAGGCATAATGGCCGCATTTTTCTTCAAAAAATTCTTCTCGGCTGGCAAAGATTTATTCCCCACTTCGCGCAGCATCCAGCCAACTGCTTTATGGATGAAACTGTGTTTGTCGTTAAGAAGTATTACTTCTTTAACGTGCTCCCGAGAAGAATTCCATTCGTCCAGTAGTAACCAGTATCGCTATCGGGCAAAATATATATCAAACCTGCCTTCGGCAGCCCCTTTATAGGCTAGTCCAAGCAGATATTGATCCCATAAAGTGAATATCTTGTCGCGCTCAATCGGTCCGGCTTTATCGCTTTTTAGTATAGGCAATTCGCCGTCATTGCGTAGGGGCACCAAACCGCCAGATTCTACATGTACTCCTTTAAGTTGCGAGGCCTATCGGCCCAAAAAAGTTATTTCGTGTCCACGCGTGGCCAAACCTTCACTTACTTCAATCGCAATATCCATAAAGGGCATAGATCACGCCGAAAGGCGGTGGAGTGGTGTAATGACCCGTAACCATTGTGGCAATACGCATTTTGTTCATGATTCTAAAATGAAATTAAGAAGAGCGCCGCTTGCCCATGCTTGCGTCGTACAGGCGCGCGGAATACTGACAATATTGTTTCCGGATACGGCATATAGCTCGGGTATTCCTCCCAGGGCTTCGTATGCATTCAGCATAGCATTTTTTATGCGGCCGTACTCTTCGTTGAATCCATAACGCTTCAACCCCTGGGCGATTATCCAGTTATCATGCGGCCAAACAGAACCTAGATGATAACTCATGGGGTCAAAATCTTTGTTTGATGTGGCGTGCGTGCGTATGCCCCACAGCGTCCACATATCATCACGAAACAACCGCTTTACCAAAGCGTTTATCTTGTCTTCGTTTCCGTCCAAAATACCGGAGAAAAGAAGGTGGCCCGGATTAGAAGTAATGGCATCGGCAGGTTTTTTGTCAGCAGACACAGCGGTCGCAAAAAAATTCTTGTCTGGCATCCAAAAAGTTTTTAAGCAGTTTGCTTTGAGTTTGGCGGCACGGTTTATCAAATTATCCGCAAGCAATCTATCATTTAACTTTAAAGCGAGTTCACTCGCCGAGTAAAGAGCGGCGTAATAATAACCCTGTACTTCTATAAGCGCGATTGGGGCTTGAAGATTTAGGCTTTCATCGCTATCCTTCCAGCCTTGGTTTAAGAGGCCTTGGGGATTTTTCCTTTCGTATTCAAGCAAAATATCACCGTCGAAATCTCCGTATTTAACACACCATTCAATGGCTGAAATAATATTAGGCCAATAAGTATGCAGCCACTGAATATCTAAAGTCTTATTGTAATAAAAACCGCAAAGAAAAATAAAAATAGGGGTCGAATCTACCGACCCATAATACGGTAGCGGCCATGGCAGATCTTTATATTCGGCCGGGTTAGGATGCCATTCATGGATGATCTTACCCGGCTCTTCTTCGCGCAGGATATTAATCTCCTTGCCCTGCATCCTTGCAAGTATATCAATGGCGCGTCTGGCAATCGAAGATTCATAATTTATCAATTCCCAAGAAACTATGCAGGCATCTCTGCCGAATAATGCACCGAACCTGGGCAAACCAGCACGTATATAACCAAATTGCGGATCCTCTAGGGTCTTGATATCGTCATGCAATTTAAATTTGAGCTCTTCTATTTTTGAGCTCCGTTTTGGCATAATTCGTAATATAATTTCTCATATTCATCGGTCATTCTCTCTTTACTAAACTTCTGCTCAACAGGCCTGCGGACTTGAGATCTATCAATTGTATCAATCTTCTGCATGGCACCAATCAGGGCATCAATATTACTCTCTAAAACAAAACCCGTTTTGCCGTCTTCAATAAGCTCTTCCATGAAGCCTCTAATGAAAAAGCGAGCCGTCGCATGACCTCATTGTATCACGAAACCCCCTTCGACTTTATGCTTCGTAGTCGGGCAGACCGTGTTCTGTATTACAGACCACCTCGGGCTAGAACCATCCGCAGATCTATTATCTCTTAAAACACCTGACCATGTGGTCATTGACCATCCCAACGGCCTGCATGTGGGCATAGAGCGTGGTAGGCCCCAAAAACTTAAATCCCCTTTTCTTTAAATCTTTTGCCCACACTTCCGCTTCGGAGATTGATGTTGGGTACTCGTCCATTTTCTTTATTGTATGGACTATCGGCTTTCCACCAACAAAGTCCCACATGTATTTTGAGAATGTTCCGAATTCCTTTTGGATCTCCAGAAACTTGGTGGCATTATTGATGGCCGCTTCAATTTTAGCCCGGTTGCGGACAATCCCTTTATTCTTCATAAGACGGGCTTTGTCGTGCGCGGTGAACGCCACAACTTTTTTTGGATTAAATCTGGCAAAGGCCTTCTCAAAATTTACTCTCTTATTCAATATAGTTCGCCAGCTTAAACCGGCCTGAAAACTCTCCAGTACCAGGAATTCAAATATTTTATTATCATCCTTAATCGGCACGCCCCACTCTGTATCGTGGTATTTTGCCATCAAGGAATCGCCACTCCTAACCCACTGGCATCTTATTATTTTTTTCATAAATCTTAAAGCACCTCGAGCGGGATAACTCATCGAGTCTGAGGCTCTCAGAGCCGAATGGCCTATCACGAATGGTAGCCCCTCGTCGCGTGGATCCTCGGGATGATGAAAATCTAATCTCGCTAAGAGCGAGAAAGATTTTCTATCAGCTGGCGTCCTCGAGCTAGAACCGACAACCTGTCAAACCCGGTAAGGATTCTTAGCTATTTAAATCTTATCACAAACGACGTGTCTCGAGCAATTTTATTCTAACAAAAAGTGCCGCAAAAATGATACTTTCTTGTGTGGCTTTTTTAGTGCAGATAAGATACAAAAAGACATCATCTGACTATTCCCTTGCAGAAATATAAATCACTTGATCCTTACACTAAGTTCTGTTATTGTCTAACAGTACGATAATTCTTTGAAAAAAGGACTGAAGAAATGATGAAGACGACTGTTAAACTGATCGCTATTACGGTAGTTATTTCTGCCACCGTTTTCTTCCCGGCTAACAACGTTAACGCCTCTCACGCAATGGCAGAGGTGTCGATAATTAACCAGAACGGCGCAGAAGAATTTCAAATTGCGATTCGTTCCGCAAAAACCAACTTACCGCTTGCCAATGCCATTGTAACACTCCGCGCCGATGAATCTTTTTTAGGTGTAACTGGCAAAGTTGAACTCGGAAGGACGGTAACTGACCAAGACGGCATGGCGGTAATAAAACCTCATCCGATGCCGTCAGGCAAACATATCGTCTACATTACATACGAAACACAAGACAAAGCCCAGCCAGAAACCATTACCATAACAGTTTCAACGTCAAACACTACCTCGCAGTTATACAGATCCGAAGACGGAATTAGTATACCTGGACTGAATATCGCCCTTCTTCTTATGATTGTACTATCGGTGGTATGGGGAATTCTGTTAACTGTGGCATTGCGACTCGTTGCCATCGCGCGCAATGGAAGCGACGTAGCGCCTACAAACAAAGGCACTAAATATTATCAACGCAAGTAACTAAGTAATGCGCTTTGCGCGAGTTCATAAAGTGCAGTAAAAAATAATATTAGACCGTTCGACATGAACGGCCTTTTTTTATTAGCAATCGGATTACGCGTCTTCAATTGGTCGATAAAAAATGTAAGTGACTGCGGGGCTTGGATCCGAAAACTAATAATATATTTTATAGCCAGCGCTGCGGGACTTGGATTCGAACCAAGATACTGAGCTTCAAAGGCTCATGTCCTACCATTAGACGATCCCGCAGCGCTGGCTATAAATTTTTAAATGTAACTTCAAAGTCTCTGTCTTGCCCGGGCATTCCTTAACGCAATTTGAGGACAAATTGCTAAAATGCCCGCTCGAGACAAGCGGTTGTCTCGAGCCCATTAGACGACCCCGCAGCCTTAGACACCAAATTTTGAGTGTTTTAAGAACTGAGTAATTCAACCACGGCTACTTCAAGGGGCAACTGCGGTGAAGGAGAATATTTTATCTGTTTTCCGGCCTCCAGGAACCGCTCAATTAGACCGGTTAATATATTTGGTTGAAGCATTTGCGCATGAGCCAACGCGGCTTGGGCGTAATCGTTTCCAGAGCGTTTGGCTATATATTCTATAACTTGCGGATTAATTGCCAGCAATAAAACATCGCGCAGATAAGAAATCAGGACTTTAAGGAATTGCTCAACGTCGTAGCCGCCTTCAATTGCTTCACCCACCAATGAAAGAGCTCTGGGCGCGTTTTTTAGGGCTAAAGCATCCACAAATGAACGTATAAATGGCAAGCCTATCAAGCCCAAGACCGAAGCAACATCGGCCAAGGTTATATGCCGGTCATTGAATGCCATAACCTGATCAAGCAAACTTTCAGCATCGCGTTGAGAACCATCGGCGTAGGAAGCTATAAGCTCGAGCGCTTCATCGTCCGCAGCAACTTTTTCCTGCTGAGCAATCGATGAGAGCCTATTTTTTATTTCGTCCAGATTCAGACGCCGGAAATCGAAACGCTGACAGCGAGAAATTACGGTTGCGGGAACTTTATGTATTTCGGTGGTAGCCAAAACAAAGATTGCATGCTTTGGAGGCTCTTCCAAAGTTTTTAAAAGAGCGTTGAAAGCTTCTTTAGTGAGCATGTGCACTTCGTCCACAATGAAAAACTTGAAAGGAGCCTGCACCGGCGAAAAACGTATGCCTTCTTTTAAAGCGCGTATCTCGTCTATGCCGCGGTTTGAAGCGGCATCTATTTCTATTAAATCAGGATGGTTGCCCAGAAAAAAAGAGGAACAATTTATACAGGCGTTTTCTTTAGAACAAACAGATTGGAATCCGCCTTCGCTAAAAGCCTCGGCGGATGCTCGTGTTATCATCGCCTCGCTTCGCTTGGCGGACAACACGGCACAATTCAAATACCTTGCCAAAAGGCGTGCGGTGGTGGTTTTGCCCGTGCCGCGCGGACCGTTGAAGAGATAGGCGTGAGCGACCTTATCCAACAACAAAGCGTTGGTCAACGTGCGCACCACATGCTCCTGTCCCACAATCTCAGCGAAGGTCGAAGGTCGATATTTCCTATATAAAACTTGGTTCGCCATATGCGCCGTCATTTTAACACAATTTTTGCCGCTGAAAAGGGCTTTAATAAATACGCCTTATCAATTACAATTCGGATATGGATATTGGCTTTGAAACAATTCTAAAAGTGTTCGTGCCATTTGTGGTAATGATGCCGTTTGTTGAAATGCCGTGGGGCGTGCCGTTTGCTCTGATAATAGCCAAACTTGAACTATTGCCAGCCGCAGTATTGCTGCTTGGCGGGCATTTTACGCTAATACTGATCCTTTCACACGTATTGTATAAACACGGCCTGGATTTTGCTGAAAAACACATTCTTGCTAAAAAAATCATTTCCCGCGCACAAAAAATAAACCTGGAAAGATTCAAGGGAATTCCAGAGCTTGGCGTAATAGCCATCATGGCGTTCCCTCTGCCGGTAACAGGGGCTTGGTTCGCCATTCCAGCGGCTTTCATGCTGAATATTAAAAAGAGGCGGGCGATTGCGGTCGCAATGCTGGGATCAGTAATGGCCATGACGCAAGGCCTGCTCATCTGGACAGGAATATATAAAATAATATTGCCGTGGTTAACGCAAAAAATACTCTAACCAAAACCCCGCTTCAGGCGGGGTTTTAAAATTACTTCTCCGGCTCAACGGCCGGCTGCCCAGATTTAAAAACGAAAAATTTGTAGGCGAAAAAATCCCAAATCATGGAAACGGCCGTGGCCAAGGCTGGAGAAACCACCCCGCCCCATAAATCAGAATGCGGACCTATGTTTCGGACAATAAGAGCAACTGTAACATTGATGACAAGACCCACTGCCGTAAAGGCGTAAAATTTTGCGGCCTCCTTGCCGACTCCCTTGGTTTCTTTCTTCTCAAAAGACCAGAATTTATTCCATACGAAAGAGTTGAGCGTTGCAAAGGCAAAAGAAATACCCTTGCCTAAAGCATAAATAACTTGTCCGGCGCTGGAAAAACCGATAGGAGCCAAAATTAGATTGAAGATCCCCCAATCAATTGCGGTATTAGAAAACCCCACCGCGGCAAACTTGCCCATCTGGAAAAATATTGGTTTTATTTTCTTGGCTAAAAAATAGGCGAACAGCAGAGCCACAACGGCGGCCATCGGCACACCCAAAACAAAAAGCGGCAACAAAACGAATTGTGGCAATATTTTAGTGAAAATGCCCTCTAGGGCCGGCTGATTGTTTACTATCGCAAACCCAAAAGCACCGACTATTTCGCCCAAAACCGCTACAATGACGATATCTTTGATTTTAAGAGGCTGAAGCCCCAAAACGCTGGTCATGAATAATATTATAACCCCAAAAGCTTTTCCTGTCGCATAAACATCTAAAGATTAAGGTTTAAAAATGTTATAATTTATCTTATGGACAGAAAAACGGCCCTTACACTAATAATCATCGTTGCCATCGGGGCATTTTTTCGCTTTTGGCATCTTAATGAGCTACCGCCGGGCCTTTATCCAGATGAAGCCATGAATGGCGTAAATGCTATTCATGCCCTCAATAACGCCGATTTCGAGGCTTTTTACCCTGAAAACAACGGGCGGGAAGGTCTATTCATAAACCTGCAGGTCCTTTCCGTACAAATATTCGGTCCAACGGCCTGGTCCTTACGCGCCACCAGCGCCGCCATAGGCACGTTAACGGTTTTAATCTTCTATTTCCTTTTGAAAGAATTTTTGAGTTTCTTTAAAGAACGTCTCACTAAAAATAATGAGGCGTTTTCGTTTTTTAATAATGAATACTTTGTGCCAACGGCCACTTTCCTTCTTGCCGTAAACTCGTGGCATGTACACTTTTCACGTATAGGCTTCCGGGCCATAATGGTTTCTTTTTTATTGTCCTTGGCCCTGTTATTTCTTTTACGCGGCATGCGCACAAAGCAAATAAAAAATTATATCCTTTCTGGATTTTGGTGGGGCCTGGGTTTTTATTCATATATCGGCTTCAGACTCTCCCCCATTCTTGGTTTAGCCGTTTTTATATTTGACGCAGTTTCGTGGCGAGTGCATCGCAAGACAGAAAGCTTCAAGACGTTTTTCTCGCATTATATTGTTCTTGGCATCGCGACCGTGGTCACCATGATACCGCTTTTGGGATATTTACTTTCACACCCACAGGATATTTCCAGTCGCTCAAGCGGTATATCTGTATTCGCTTCAACAAATCCTATACTTACTTTTTTAGAAAGCGCGGCCAAAACAGCGTTAATGTTCAATATCGCCGGAGACTGGAACTGGCGGCATAACCTGGCCGGCGCGCCACAACTAACCTTACTGGTAAGCGCTGTATTTCTAATAGGCGCGTTGATTTTGATCAAAAATACATTCTTGGCGTTCAAAGAAAAAAATATTGCCGGAGCTTTCCCTGTTGTGTTTATTTTCGGCTGGCTCTTTGTCATGCTTATGCCGGCAATGCTGACCAACGAAGGCTTGCCCCATGCGCTAAGATCTATCGGAGCTATACCGCCAGTAATAATACTGGCCACGATAGGACTTATCTGGATATGGGATTTCTGGCGCAGGAACTTAAAGATAAAAAATGTGAAGCTGGCCGCCGCGTTGCTTATACTTGCCCTATTTGCCGTGGGAATCGAGAACTACAACCGTTATTTCGTGGCTTGGGCCAATGATCCAAATATCCGTGGCGCCTTTCGGCAAGATCTGGTATTAATATCTAAATTTTTAAATGACCAAGACGAAAATACGCTAAAATACGTGGTGGTGAACGAAAACGCAACGCTCCTGGACAACATCCCCATGCCTTCGGCAACCATACGTTTTTTAACGAATGAAGACAACACTATACGCTATTTGACCTCCGATCGTCTTGACGAAATTCAAACAGAGTCTGGTAAGAAAACGATAATAGTCTTAACCAACAAGGATGACAACGAACTAAATAATAAGATTTATGATCTTTTTCCCAATATCCAGAAAAATTCCGATGATTTCACGTATTATCAGGTAAATAATTAGTCTATGAGTTCAGCTATAACACGAGGCCTAGCCATAATATGCCTTATTGCGATGATCATCCTGGGCGCAACAAGCATGCGCAATGATGCCTTGACCAATGACGAAGACCCGCATATAGGCGCGGGCATATCTTATATCACGCAAAAAGATATGCGAATCAATCCCGAACATCCGCCACTAATGAAAGACTTGGCAGCCCTACCCCTGCTTTTCATGAAGAATCTTAAAGTGCCCACGGATGATAAATCATGGACAGAGGATATTAATGGACAGTGGGATTTCGGCCGCAAATTTATTTTTTATTCGGGAAATGACGCCAACTTAATAGTATTTTTAGCCCGCCTGGCACCATTGGCCATAATGATCACTTTGGGTTGGTTCGTTTTTCGTGCAAGTTTTGAGCTCGGAGGCGCTGGCGGCGGACTTATAGCCATAATCTTATACGCCTTCTCGCCAGTAATCCTGGCGCACGGAAGACTGGTCACGACAGACGTGCCGGCGGCCGCGGGAAGTTTTATAGCTACATATTTCCTGCTTAAATATTTCAAAAAGCCTGACAGAAAATCCTTACTCGCAGCTGGATTCACGTTTGGCATAGCGCAGTTATTCAAATTCTCAAATTTCTTGCTCATTCCATATTTTGGTGTTCTGGCTTTTACCTGGATCATACTAAAAATGATAAAAGAAGATTACGGCTCATTTAAAAAACACTTCAAAGATTTTCTGACAATCGTAGGCGGAACAATAGCCGTAGGCATAATCGGATACGTTGTGGTTTATATCGTATATGTATGGCATGTGTGGAATTATCCTGTCGAGCGCCAGATGAACGATGCCAAAATGTTATTGAGCTCTTTTGGTTCACCTTTCCTCGCGAATCTGGTGATAGCGATGACCCAGATACCAGTTTTGAGACCCTTGGCTCAATATCTGCTGGGATTATTTATGGTCCTGCAAAGAGCCACTGGCGGAAATACCGCTTTCTTCATGGGCCAAGTAGCCTCAACGGCTTGGCAATCATATTTCCCTGTTGTTTATTTGTTCAAAGTGCCGCTGTCATTCCATATTTTAAGCGTTCTTACGATATTCATAGGCATAAAGAATATTTTGGCTAAAATGATGCGTGTCCCCAGTATTAAAGCTGGCATGAATTGGTTATTTAAAATAGCGTTTGAAAATTTTATAATTCTGGCCTCACTGATGTATATCGGCATGTATTGGCTAACTTCTATATCAAGCAACTTGAACATCGGCGTCAGACACTTAATGCCGGTGTTCCCATTCACAATATTGTTGATATCTCTTGGTGCCATAAACTGGTTAAAAAACGACCAGATGACATCTATGGCGCCTTTAGCCCAGCTTTTGGATACTCTCAAAAATATGGCCAGGATGGGCATAAAACTTATGCTTATTCTGCCGCTGCTTATTTGGTATGTCGGCGGAGCGCTTATAGCCTGGCCGCACTATATAGCCTGGTATAATGAACTTGCGCCCTTGAAAGGCGGCGGCCATAACATCACGGTTGATTCTAACCTAGATTGGGGTCAGGACTTACGCTATCTTGCCAAATTCGTGGAAGACAACAAAATAGAAAAAATAAACGTAAATTATTTCGGCTGGGCGCCGCCGGAATATTATTTGGGTGACAAATTTGAACCTTGGTGGAAAGAAAAAACCCGACCGCACGGCTGGTTTGCCCTATCTGCAACATATAAACAAGAAGGCTGCGCGACTCCAGCCAAGGGCTGGAGTCATCCAACCGATTACTATTGCTGGCTGAATGATTACCAGCCAGTGGCGATAATTGGCAACTCAATATTTGTTTATAACCTGCCGTAAAATATAAGGTAATTGTAAAATAAAAATCGTCCCACCGTTGCGGGACGATTTTTCATTAAAAAATTACGAGAAGGTAAAAAATCATTTATACTTATAATAAGCTCTTTCAGACACGCGTAAATCTATGTAGTCGAGACCAGCTCTTTTTTCCTTAGGTATTTGTGCCTTTAAAATCTCGCGCAAGGCGACTATTTGATCTTGAATGGGACGCGAATCCACGAAAATAACGCGCCAACCTTCAAGAGTTTCGGCCACGACTTCATCGGGTTTTTCTAAAATAATACGCGAGACGCCAACTTGAGAAGTTTCTTTCAAAACGTCGCGTATACGTATCAATTGAGTTAGGAAATCCTTATCTATAACCGCCTCGCCTATTTGTTTCAAATCCTGGTCACGTTCATTTTTAACCGTAAGCAACAACAAGCCCTGGCTTGGTAATGCTTCTTCAAAAGCGACTCCGTCTTCATCGATGTTATAACAAGCGTCTATACCGGCGGGAGAGCCGCACCAGATAGCGGCGGTTTTTGTGCGTTCCTCAACCAAAACCGTAACTTCGCGCATGTGCCAGTCAACTTTAAAAGAAGCATCGGCAATCCTAGGAAAAAATTCCATGAGCCTTGCGCGCGCGCCTTTGTGGTTAAATATAAAGACGTTGCCGGAAAATAAAAACATGTGTTTATCTGTAAAGAACGGCTTGACGACGACCACTATTTCTTCGGCCTTTACTCTTTTATTGCCTTCAATTTTAATGACCGAAGGGTCAAACCGTGATGTGCCCCAAAAAAACAATCCAAAAGCAAACACGGCAAAAGCAAAAAAAGCCGGCCAAATGAACCGTAACAAAAACTTAAAAACAACCTGTTCTTTTTTGCGCAGACGGCGCAAGCGGGATTTAGACATAATACTAATCTACGATAATACGCGGAATTAATGGATTTATACGCGCGACTATTTCATAATTGATGGTATCTACTTTTTGAGCCAATTCTTCGGCGGTTATGTTTTCCGCGCCTTGTGACCCAAGCAAAACCACTTCATCTTCGGGCATGACGCCATCGATATCCGTTATATCAATCATAAACATATTCATGCATATTCGGCCCAGAACTTTGGCGCGAGCGCCATGGACCAAAACCTCACCCACCGAAGAAAGTTTGCGATCATAACCGTCGTAATAACCTACCGGTAAAACGGCTATAACCGAATCACGGCTTACGCGTTCAGTTAGACCGTAACCTATAGGCTGGTCTTTTTTAATGTTTTTAACCTGGGCAATAACCGTCTTCCATTGCAAAACTGGAGATAAATTCATTTTGCGGCCAGTGTTTAAAAATTTCTCCTTTGTGTCTTTAGACGGCCACAAGCCATACAATGAAATACCCAACCGAACCATATTAAGATGCGATTCCGGTACAAGAAGTATAGCGGCCGATGAGGCTGTATGGCGGAAAGGAATATTAATACTACCGTCTATGAGAAATTGCAGCGCGCGTTGATATTCGGCCAATTGCTGCTGGGCATAAGCAAAATTATCTTCTGATTCCACATCGGCAAAATGCGTGTAAACACCCTCAAGTATCACTTCGGGATGTTCATTAAAAAACTCTATAAAAGGATCAAGCTCATCCGGCCCTACGCCCTGACGATTGGTTCCGGTTTCTATTTTTAAATGCACAAACGCTTTTTTATCCAGACGTTTAGCTTCAAAAGAAATAACGTTCAATGTGGCCAGATCATAAACCGCTTGGCGAAAATCATAATTCACTATATTAGACAAATCTTCGCGCGTGGTATAGCCAAGAATAAGAATTGGCAAGGAGGCGCCGCTTTCTCTGCATGCCAATGCTTCGCTTAGGGAGTCGACTCCCAACCAAGATACGCTACCTGCTTCCTGCACCAGCGGCGTAATAATATTTAAACCGTGGCCATAAGCATTGGCCTTAACCACGGCCATTAAGGCAATATCTTGACCGATTATTGAACGGAAAGAATATATGCTTGACAGAAGAGCCGATTTGGATATTTCCACCCAATTTCTTAAATTGTGATTTACCTTAGCATTCATTCGATCTCTAGTTATTGACTATATCCGATTATGATTGTAAAACATTAAACAGGGCACATTGATATCACGAAGGAGCAAAAATGTCTTTCTTAGACATTATCGCCTTGATGCTTAAGGCTATGACATTGGCTTATGAAGCCTTAACTCAAACCGTATTCTTTGGTCTGCAACTTTGGATATGGTTGGCAATAATGTGGCCATTGATCGGATTCTGCTGTATGCGGTTTGCTTGGTATGTACATGAACAAGAACTTACACCGGAACAAAAAAGGAAATTCGCCTTGGGTTTGCTACTGGGCTGGTTAACGTTCTTTTGGACCGTTAATGCGGCCATATATCTAATTATAGAAGCTTTCCTAAATAAAAAGCCAGTAGCTATAGCAGTTAAAATACTTACCTTTATTCCGCGTATGATTTACCGACTCTTGAAAGCCGCGGTCAAACTTCTTGTGACTCTCATCTCAAACGGACTTGAAAAGACCGGGGGCCTCCTTCACCGCTAAAAATATTACCCGCCCACGCCCTAATTTTAAAAAAATTAGAGCTGGACGGGTTTTTGTTTTTTATCTGAAGATTATTTCGCTCTTTCAACGTATTCTCCGGTTTTGGTATTTACTCTGATTATATCTCCTTCTTCAATAAACAGAGGAGTTGTCAGTTCAAGACCGCTCTCACAAACTACGGTTTTGGTGCCGCCCTGCGCGCTATTACCTCTAACGCCAGGCGCAGCCTCTGTAACTTTAAGATCAACTTTAGGTGGGACGATTATACCAATGAACTGTCCTTGAAATTTCATGGCGCCGACTTCAAGATTGTTTTTAAGATAATATTTATTATCGCCAACCTGTTCTTCCGTAAATTCAAAGCGATTCTTAGGATTAGCGATTTCGGCGAAAACATATTTGCCGCGATGCGCAAAAACAAACATTGATTTGATGGTTTCCAAATCGGCTTCTTCAAAACGATCTGCCTGCTTGAAGGCACGCGAAAGCATGGAGCCGGTGCGTAAATTCTTTATCTTCGCCTGCACATGCCCGGTGCGCTGAGCCATTTTAACGAATTGAGTTTCCATTACTTGCCACGGATCGCCGTCCATGACAAATACCGTTCCCACGGTTAAATCTGTATGTCCCAACATAATTCTAAAATTATTTTATCGTATCAAAACCAAGATACGGCACGAGCGCTTCCGGCATGTCAACTGAACCATCCTTATTCTGATAATTCTCAAGTATGGCAATTATGGTGCGGCCTAGCGCCAGAGTGGTAGCGTTTAACATATGCACGTAATCTGTTTTACCGTTGATGGCGCGGTATTTTATATTTTCGCCTCTGGCTTGAAAATCTGTTGTATTTGAAGCAGAATGAGTTTCGCGGTATTGCCCAAGTCCGTCATCCTGTCCAGGAAGCCAGGCCTCTATGTCGTATTGTTTGGCGTCAGTAAAGCCCATATCGCCCGCGCATATAGAAACAACTCTGTAGGGAATCTTGAGACCGGAATATAGCTTTTCCTGAAAGCTAACTAAATTTTCAAGTTCCGCGGACGAATTTTCCGGCAAGACAAAAGAGAACATTTCAACCTTATCAAACTGGTGTACACGCAATATGCCCTTGGTATCCTTGCCGTATGAACCGGCCTCCCTTCGAAAACACGAGGAGAAACCCACATAACGCTTTGGTAAATCTTTAATATTAAATATTTCATCGGCATGAAACGGTCCTATGGTGTGCTCGGAGCTACCTGTAAGATATAAATCATCGGCAGGCAAATAATACCTTTCCTCTTCCTGTGCGCGAGTTAAGCGGCCCATACCGCGGTAAACATCGGGTTTAATCATCACCGGAGGAATAACCGGAATAAATTCTTCTTTAAGCAAAATATCATAAGCATAACGCACAAGCGCCATTTCAATTAACGCGGCCTCGCGAAGCAGATAACCAAAGCGGCTTCCAGAAACTTTGCCGGCGCGCTCGGTATCAATAAGTTCATGCTTCTGGGCCAACTCTATATATGAAAGCGGCTTAAATGAGAATTCTCTTTTGGAGCCGGCTTCGCGTACGACAACATTCCCGGTTTCGTCTTTGCCTTCAGGTACATCAGCATTTGGAATATTGGGCAATTCCAACAGGAGCATTTCAAGCTCCGGCTCTATCTTAGACAGAGCTTCTTCTTTGTTTTTAATCTCTGACTTTAGCTCCTGCATTGCCTGACGCGCAGAAGCTGTGCCTTCTTTTTTCTGGCGGGCACGCAATTGTTCAACTTCAGTCAAAAGTTCTCGTTTCTGCTTGTCCAAAAGGATTATTTTGTCCAAATCAACTTTAACGCCCTTCTTTAAAATGGCGTCTTTGACTATTTCTGGATTTTCGCGAATTAGTTTAATATCAAGCATAACAATAGAAAGCATACGCTAAAAATATCATTTTTTCAAATTTGTTATATTAATTCCAGACCAAAGAAAAAGGGCGTCGCCCGAAGCGTTACGCCCTGCTCCTGTTTGAGGTAGGAGCTATACCTAATTGAACGAACTAGAGGGTCCATTCCCAAGGAAGAGGTTCCTTGAGCCTGAGCACCAGCCCCTTGCGAGTCTCTGGGTTGAAGATGGCTTCCCACTGCCACTCATCAAGCACCGGAGCCGCTTTCCGCGGATCGACGTATGGAGAGTAGCCACTCTGCACGTGGTTCGTGATCAGGAACCGTCCGAGCAATCGGATGTTCCTGGGCTGATCAGAACCGTGGCCTACGCTGGTGGTCGGTCCTTGAAGCACGAACTCGAAGGGAATCTTGAATTCCCGATCGTGGCCGAGCAATTCTAGACCTGAGTCCAAGATCGCCCGCACCGTGAGATCCACGACGTGGGAATTCCCGTGCTTCTCGTACATCTCGATCATTGTGGTCAAGAGACGGAAAGGACCGGGAGCGTTCGTGATCGCGAAGTACGGTTTGGACTCGTTGACCCCGTCCTCACGATCTCTGATCCTGCTGAGTACGTCGCTGCCTGATGCCATCACGGCACCTCCTTGATTTCTCTGCCCGTGTTAGCCCAGACAGAACGGCTCTAACCTACGGCATAACGCCGCAAGCGACATGCTACTTAACATGTGCTTATATTATATCAAATATTTTATTATATGTCAAGCAGAGGGTTTTCTTCCAGTTCCATGCGCAAAATATTAAGTGCCTCCCGACGATGATTAAGTTTCTGATTTTCTTCTTCGGTAAGTTCTATATAAAACTTGTTCAACTCTGGCAAGATATGCAAAGACCGGAACGGATAACCCTCCTGACGCTTGGGATGCGGTTTTTCGGAAATAATACCTCCCCTGCTTGAAGTTGCGGAGATAAAAGAACCATCCAGAAAAGCAACAGCTACAACAGTGGTTAACCGCGCAGTGCGTTTTTCAAAAGGAACACCTTTGAGTTTTTCTAAAGTATAATCTATAAGTTCCTCATCGCTTGCTTCGTATCCAGGCCAACGGCGCGTGCGCACTCCCGGCTCCCCTCCCAAAACATCAATTTCAAGTCCACCATCATCGGCCAGCGCGGGACATTTGTATTTCGTCGCAAAATAACGCGCCTTGATAAGCGCGTTATCCAGGAATGTTGCACCGTCCTCTTCAACCTTATCGATATCACCCAACTCTTGAAGCGAAACCAACTCAAACGGTAAACCCGACATAACCTCTCTCATCTCCTGTAATTTCCCCTGGTTTTTGGTTGCCAAAATCAAACGCATATATAAAGCCTTAAGATCATCTTAATTCAAGCAACTGTTCTGTGAGCGTCATTAAGGCCACGAACCTCTTGCTGGAACGGCTTTCGGTATGGAGGGATTCCTTGTAGACGCGAACAGAATTGTTGCTTGCATCTACTCTCCATTTTTCTTCGGCCGCATGGTTGGGAAAAGAATCACCTCTCTGATGTTAGCCGAATCGGTAAGCAACATCACTAAACGATCCATGCCTATACCAAACCCGGCCGCAGGCGGCATGCCATATTCCAAGGCTTCAACAAAATCTTCATCCCCAAGCTGGGCTTCCTGGGCACCCTTGCCAATATCGGCTTCTGATTTTTCAAAACGTTCACGCTGTTCGTCTGGGTCATTCAATTCACTATATCCGTTGATTAGCTCAAAACCACCGACAACAAGCTGGAAACGGTCAGCAACATCGCTACCAGCTTTCTTTTTGGCTAAAGGCGAGAGCGCCAAGGGATGTTCGGTAACGAATATCGGCTGTATCAAATGCGGCAAACACATCTTCTTGAAAACAGCTTCACAGAACTCGCTCTCTGTTTTTATTTTTGGAATATCATGCCCGCTTTTAATCAATACGTCGGCAATTTCTTCTATATTTGACTTTGCCAAATCTATTTTGGCATAGGTTTTAACTATTTCATTAAAACTTTTTTTAGGGATAGACAAATTCCACTCTATTTTGTGATCGCGAAAAATCATTTTTCTGCCAACGCCGCTTTTATCAAGTACCTTAATTATAAATTTCTCAAGATAATCCATAAGGCCCTGCGCATCCTGATAAGCCCAATAACCTTCAAGCGCCGTGAATTCTGGATTATGCGTGGCGTCCATGCCTTCATTCCTGAACATCCTGCCCATCTCAAAAACCTTATCAAATCCTCCGACCAGCAATTCTTTGAGATACAGCTCGGGAGCAATACGCAAGTAAAGAGGTATATCTAAGGCCGCGAGATGAGTTTTAAAGGGCCGGGCTGCGGCGCCAGCAGGAACGCTCTGTAAGGTGGGTGTTTCAACTTCCAAAAAACCGTCCTTGATGAACTGTTCACGGATTATATTTGAAATTTTAGCTCTCAAAATAAAACGGTTTTTATTTCCTTGACTCATTAAAAGATCAAGATACCGTCTTCTGAATCTTTCTTCAACGTCCGTTAAACCATGCCACTTATCGGGCAACGAACGCAGGGCTTTAGTTATAATTTCAATATTTTCGACTTCCAATGTTTTTTCGCCGCTTTTGCTTAAAGCGAGAATGCCTCGTACGGCAACGAAATCGCCGAGATCCACGTAAGACATAAACTTGGTCTGATTTTTGTCTAGAGAGGCTCTACGGACAAGAAGCTGTATTTCATCCGATCCATCGGCTATCTTCATGAAAGTTATCGCCCCATATGGCCTTAAAAGCAAAACACGCCCGGCAAGACGGATTTTGGTTTTCTTTTTTGAGAGCGCGTCGAAATCCGCGATAGCTTTTTTGATTTCATGCGAACGCTTAATTCCAGCTGGATAAGGATTTACGCCAAGTGATTTCAAGGCATCACGTTTCCTTCTGCGTTCGGCAATTATATCGTTGAGCTGAACCATTTTTTAAGATTTAGAATATAAATCTATTATATCTTAAACCTGGCTTAAACAAAAACGGTCCATCGATAACTATTTGGACCGTTTAACTTCAAAAATCGCTGGGTGTATTCGCGTTATTCAATACTTACAATCCTATACTGTTTTACGCCTGCCGGCGTTCTGGCCGAAACGGTTTCTTCTACTCCGTGCCCCAAGAGCATCATGCCTATGGGTGAAGCATTAGAGATCCGGCCTTCAGACGGTGACGCTTCTTCTGAACCCACAATAACGAAAGTTGATTTTGGGCCGGGCGGGTTTGTTTGTTCAACAACAACTTTAGAACCAATGGAGACGACTCTGGAACCGTTATTGTGATTTGTTTCAATGATGACAGCTGATTCAACAGCAGCCTCAAGTTCATCAATGCGGCCTTCAAGAAAAGCCTGCTCTTCTTTAGCTTCCTGATATTCGGCATTTTCAGACAAATCACCAAAAGCAATAGACCTCTGAAGTTTCTCGGCTATTTCTAGTCGCTTGACTGTCTTTAGTTCCTCAAGCTCCTGCTTCAATTTTTCTAAACCGTCTTTAGTAATATAATTTGATGGCATGTGCCGTGGTTGTCCTCGAGCCACACGAGAGGATACAACCACGTGCATCTCCTCGAGTCTGAGACTCTTTAAGAGTCGAAGACCTGAGCGAAGCGAAGGATTACCTTTTATATTACCCACGAGCCGCGCCGAATGTCCTTATACGTCATTAAGACTCTGGCGAAAGCGAGGGATAAACTTAATTTAAATTTAATGCCGCGCTAATGCGCGGTCTTAATACTCAATAGTATCTAAACCAAGAAATGTGTCAAGAGTTGATAACAAACGGAAAGGTCATTTCTAGAAGAAAGATCTGTCAAATCATTATTTAGTAAAATAAGCGTCGAAGGCGTCTCTGACTACTGGTACTGCAAATGCACTCCCCTCGCCGGCATGCTCAATTATAATCGCAATTACAAGCTCCGGATTATCAGAGGGCGCAAAAGCAGTAACCCACGCATGCGGTACCTTACTGCCGACTTCCGCAGTACCGGTTTTTGCTGAAACCGGAACGCTCACATTCGCTAAAAGTTTAGCCGTCCCTTCCGGAGAATTCACTGTACCCCGCATGCCTTTTTTAACCAAATCAAAATAATCTTTATCCGCATCTATATACTTGATTACTTGAGAGGCTTTTTTGTCTTCGGTGCCATCGGATTTTATAATAGCGTCCACCAGGTTGGGCTTGTATATAGTGCCGTCGTTGACCACAGCAGCCGTTGCCACGGCCAGTTCAAGCGGCGTCGCTAAAAAATCGCCTTGGCCAATGGATAAATGATAAGTATCGCCCAAAACCCACGACTCATTCTTTTTTTCCTGTTTCCAGGCCGGATCCGGAACCGTACCACTCAATTCGCCCGACAAATCTATTCCGGTTTTCTGATCAAAATTGAAATTTTTTAGCCATGCCGCGAGACGATCTATCCCTAGACCGACGACATCACCATATCCTCCGCCGATGGTATAAAAGTAAACATCACAGGATTCCGCAATAGCATCCACGAAACTAATCCCACCGTGCGCGCGCCAGTCTTTATACGTATAAGTTATTGAAGGATTATAAATATTCTTTACAGTAATGAAACCTGGATCAAAAATACGTTTAGTGGGACTGATAACATTTTCGGCTAAAGCCGCCAAACCGACCATTGGTTTTATTGTAGAGCCGACAGGGTAAAGACCACTAATTACCCTATTAAGTAATGGTTTGGCGTTATCCTGTATAAGCTTGTTGTAATCTTCGCTACTTATTCCTTGCGAAAAAACATTATTATCAAAACCAGGCAGACTAACCAAAGCCCTGACAGATCCATCCCTGGGGTCCAAAGCTACCGCGGCAGCCGCTTTTGCCCCAGATTGCCTGGTTTCTTTTTGTAAAGAAGCATAAATAGCACGTTGAAGTTTAGCATCTATCTTCAAACGAATATTATCCCCGCTTTTGCTTTCACGAGCTACAAAATTACGATTGGTTTTACCATCGGCATTGACTACAAATACATGCTCTCCGGTGATGCCTCGTAATATATTATCAAAAGAAAACTCTACTCCGGTCTTGCCTATTTCTTCTGTCAAAAATGCGTTGCTGTGCGAAGCCAAGTCATCTTTGGTCATTTCACCGGTATAACCTAGAATATGCGAAAAAAAACTGCCGTCTTTATATTTTCGTTTTGGAACCGACTCAACGTCTAGCCAGAAAATATCGTTTTCCGACTGAAATACTGATAACGCTACGGCATTCTCCTGTGTTATTTCGCGTAAAAGTACGAAGTAAGGCGCTTGAGGCGCCTGCATTATTTTATCTTCAAGATCCGCTAACGACATACTCAATATTCCGGCAATTTTTTCAATTTGGGCGGAAAAAACACTTTTATCTTGCGGCAAACGCGTCCTGTCAACAATAACCCGAAACGAAGCTGTATTTTTAACCAACTCTTCGCCATTACGATCATAAACTATGCCTCGAGGAGCAATAATTGGGAATATGCGCTCGGTATTTTTGACGGCGATAGCCGCCAATTGCGCACCCTTAAACACGGTCAACCACGCGGTACGAATCCAGAACAAAGAAAAAACTATTATGATAATTAATAATAAAACTTGTGGCGCGCGGCGATTGATAGGCACTTCAAGCTGCAATCCCTTGGAATCGTCTTGACGCGATACATCTGCAATGATTTCTTCAAATTCGGTTCCTGGAAATTTCATAGGAAGCGCTCGGATTAAAAAGCTTTAAAATAAAAAGGATAATAAACGAAATGATGGTTGAGAGAATAACGCTAGATAAAAATCTAGGTGCGATATAAACCAATCCAAAATCGTTAATGAAAAGTTCCGCCGATAAAATGCCATAGCTAACCAAAAAAACCAGAATAAAAACCGCGGCATTGCGCCACTGTTCAGATAAGAATTCCAGCCTTCGCCTGAATACGAAAACGATAAGCGGACTAACAACGATAAAAACAGCGGCTAGTTCGCTTGGACTGCTCAGAAACACAAATACAACCGAAGAAATAATCGCCGCCCAAAACAAACGGTGATAATTATAAACGTAAACTATTGTCAAAACCAATGGCGTTAATCTGAATATAGAAAACGGTCCGTGTAAATCGATTGAAGATAAAAACAGATCAACTATAGGTGAAAATAGGACCGCGATAAAAATTGTCATGGGATCAAAAAAATGTATTCTTGTGCCCTGGCATCAGAAAATGCGTTAACCTTTATGGTTAAAAATGGTTCGACTCCGGATGGCGAGACTTCACTTACACGCCCTATAGCAATACCTTGCGGCAGAGCATCTCCTTGGCCAGCCGTGTAAACGGGCATACCAACCTCAATATTAGAATCACTTCCAACCAAATTAACCATAAGCTTATTGTCGCTTGTGGCTTCAAGAGCGCCTATAGTGTCGCCTATGCGCACGCTAATCCTTAAAGACTTATCGCCAAGCAACAAAATATCGGCAGAATCATTAAAGACGTTTATCACCTTACCTAAAAATGAGCCGCCCGGATCAAGCGCCACCATATCAGAATATACCCCTTGCGATGAACCTCTATTTATATGAGCAACACGTTTTGACGGCAGTAAATTAAACCATAAAATCCTGGTCAATAACTTTGGGCCAGGAAATTTAATATCTATATTTTTATCTTTCAACAAAGCCTCTTGCGCGATGACTCTTTCAGACAATATGGCGTTTTCTTGACGTAATTTAACATTTTCTTTTTCTAAGATATCATCACGCGTGGGCAAATAAGAAATTCGTGAAAGCATGGGACCTAAAATAGCGCTCAGACTGTCGATAATAAAACCTCGCCCGCCCAGTATGTAAAAAAGTGCCAAAAGGATTATGGCACAAATAATAATATAGGATTTTTTTAAAGTAAAACTATTTTTTTTGCGCATACCAGGTAGTAGAAATGCGACTACATTATTTCGATAAAAATTGCGCTATTCTTAAGTATTACGTATTGAATTTTAATACTGACGGTGATTGTGGCCAGATGGTTTTTATTCGTCTCCGTCAGCTGACGGAAACGAATGGTCGCGTTTTCACTACCTGGCATACCACACTAGAAGTAAGGATTGACACGACAAAACGCAAGTCTGGTTTAAAAAACGTGCATAAAATTACAGCGGTATTGCGGCGTTGTCGGCACTAACCAAAATCTCATGAAGCTCGTCTATATTTTCAAGTACTATACCCGTCCCACGAACAACGGCAGTTAATGGATCTTCCGTAACCTGAACCGGCATGAGCGTTTCTTGGGCTATTAACTTGTCCAGATTGCGCAAGAGAGAACCTCCACCAGCCAGGGTGATACCTCTATTCATGATATCCGCTACAAGTTCTGGTGGCGTTTCTTCAATAGTGGCTTTGATCGCTTCTATGATGGTGTAAACTGAATGCGAAATCGCTCGGCGGATATGCGTGTCGCTCACCATTATTTCTTTAGGCAGGCCGGTCAAAACATCGCGTCCACGCATAGGGCTTATTATCGGATCATCGACCTCTTTTGCGGAACCCGTGGCAATCTTTATTTCTTCGGCCGTGCGTTCGCCCAAAACCATTTTCATTTCTTCATGCGCAAAATTGATGATATCATCATTCAAACGATCACCAGCTATACGCAAAGACCGAAAGGCCACTATGCCGCCCAATGAAATCACAGCGATTTCTGTTGTCCCTCCACCTATATCAACAATCATGCTTCCAGAAGCTTCCTGGACTGGAAGACGAGCACCTATGGCCGCGGCCATTGGTTCTTCAATAAGATAAACTTCTTTTGCGCCGGCGTTCTTGCACGCATCTTCAACCGCGCGCTTTTCAACCTCGGTCACGCCTGAAGGAATGCCTATAACTACACGCGGCCTGCTGAATGGAAAACGAGCATGCTCACGGACGCTCGAAAAAAAATGCGCCAGCATCTGTTCGGTAATCTCAAAATCAGATATAACGCCTTTGGTTAAGGGACGACTAGCAACAATATGGGCTGGCGTGCGACCAACCATTTTGCGCGCTTCATTGCCTATAGCCAAAATCTGATTAGTTTTCTTATTCAGGGCAACTACCGAAGGCTCATTAATAAGAATGCCTTTGCCGCGAACATAAACAAGCGTGTTGGCCGTTCCCAAATCTATACCGATATCTTGAACAAATAAATTTTTGGGTATAAGACCAAACATACCAGGTAGTAGAAGTTCGACTTATAATGTGCTGCCGAATTTCTAGTTAATGATTAATGTTAAACGAATTAATGGTAGAGCCAAGTATCACGAAATCGGTTGTTCGTCTTCGGAGAACGGTCGAACTTTCACTACCTGGCATATATTATATAAAATAATGATTCTAATTATTTACGCGGTTTAAATCGGCTTTAGCAATATTAATCAATTCGCCTCTTGTAACCATACGCGCCGCATCTTCTTTACGATATTTTATCTCCACCATGCCCTGACCGAGTGTTTTTTCGCTTATTACTACTCTCAAAGGGATACCGATCAAGTCGGCATCAGCGAACTTCTCTCCGGCCGAAATGTCCCGGTCGTCATACAATACCCCGATTCCTTCTTTTTGTAAATGTCCTTCAATAGCTTCGGCTTCCTGTTTTATCTTATTATCCTTGCCTAAAGCCAGGAGATGTATATCGAATGGCGCGATACTTTCCGGCCACATAATACCTTTTTTGTCGTAATGGACCTCAACAATTGCCGCAAGAAGCCGCGTGGTCCCCAAGCCATAACAGCCCATTATCATTGGCTGACGCTTACCGTTTTCATCCAGAAAAAAAGCGCCTAATTTTTCCGAATAGCGCGTGCCAAGATGGAAAATGTGGCCCGCTTCGAGAGTAACATGCTCGCTAACTTTTTCTTTACAAACCGGACAATTCTTACTGACATTGGCCGAAATTTCCTTATTGGCCGCCCAACCACAATGTTCGCAAATCAAAGTTATATCTTCACCCGCCTTAGTCTTAATCATAAATTCTTTGGTCATATCCTTGGTAAACGCTCCGCCAGAAGCCAATACTGGAAAGGCTTCAACGCCGCATCGTTTAAAAATACGCAGGTAGGCCTCGCTGGCTTTATTATAAAAATCGTCAAAATCCTCTTTGGTGGCATGAAAACTATAAAGATCCTTCATTATAAATTCCTTACCCCGCATTAACCCTGCCTTAGGCCTAGCTTCATCACGAAATTTGCCTTGTATCTGATACAAAGCAACGGGCAGATCGCGGAATGAACTTACGCGGCTGGCTACTATGGCAGTGATAATCTCTTCGTGCGTGGGACCAAGTCCAAACCAATGTTTAGATTTATCCTGAAACTGGTACATCTCACCTTTATATACTTCCCATCTACCGGAACTTTCCCAAATAGCTTTGGGATGCAATGCGGGCATAAGCAACTCTTGCGCGCCTATGGCATCCATCTCTTCGCGTATGATCTTCAACAATTTCTGGTGTGCTTTTTGGCCTAAGGGCAAAAGAGTGTATATGCCAGCCGCAAGCTGATCTATATAATCTGCGCGCAATAAAAATTTGTGGCTTGCCGCAACGGCGTCTTTTGGACTCTCTTTCCTGGTTTTTGCAAAAAATAAACTTTGTTTCATCCCGTTAGAAGTCTGTATTAACAATAATTGCGTGGCAATTAAGGCTTGGCGGACTTTTATTTTTACAATTCCCCGCTAATTCTACGCATAAAAATTTAATAAATTTTTATGCCGAAGACTTCTAACTGGATCATAACATTCGCTCTATATCACGTATAGATACCAACAGAACAAAAAGGATGAGCAGTGCAAAAACAATGCCGTTAACCCATTGCATGGTTCTTAAAGAAAAATTCTTGCGACGTATTTTTTCGATAAGCAAAATAAAAGCTCTTCCGCCGTCTAGAGCCGGTAATGGCAAGGCGTTCAATACGGCTAGGTTCAAAGAAATTATAGCCACAAAATACAATAAATGCGAAAGTCCCAAAGCGCTGATTTGCCAAGTCAAACTAGCTATGCCTATAGGACCGGCCACATCACCGCTTAAAGTATGCTCGTAAAAAAGCTGACCTAAAAGATGCGCCACACCGCTTATCATGGTTATCGTTGTCGCCACGGTGATCCAAGCGCCGCGCCATGGAGCTTCATACCACGGATAAGAAATATTGCCGGCAAGTAATAGTCCTATGCCCAAAGCGCCTTCCCCTGGCGGGGGGTTAACACGTGGAATAATATTAAATTCCTTAATTTCCTTTCCTCTTAAGATAACCAATGTTATTTCCCGTCCAGCATTATCTTTTATCAATTTCTGGGTTTGAGTAAGTTTATTCGGATAAAATACATTATTTTCTATACGCATCTCCTTGATCAAATCGTTAGTCTTGATGCCGGCAATCCAGGCCGGACTACCTTTTACCACATCACTGATTAATACCTTGGCGTTTGGATCGTTGGCCTCATCTGATATGCCGGTTGGCACACCTATAACCTGAAGCAAAGAAAAAATAACGAAGGCCAGAAATATGTTCATAAGTACACCGGCATACAGTATAGATAATTTTATATGCAGTGGTTTGGATACAAAACTGCGCGCAGGGTCAAAATTATCTCTTATACCTTCCCGGCGGCTAACCTGATTTTGTCCTTGTTCAACGAGGTCTTCACCGTTTTCACCCTCAACATTCACAAATCCGCCCAATGGTAAAAGGTTTATAGAATAAATAGTTTCGCCGACGCGTTTGCCCCAAATGCGAGGCGGAAAACCAAAACCAAATTCGTTGACCTTGACGCCGGATTTTTTTGCCACAATAAAATGCCCGAATTCGTGAACAAATATAAGCAAAGCCAACACGGGTATAAAAACCGCGGCAACGTAAAAAATATGAGTAGCAGTATTAAAAATATCCATTTGATGAACTTATAAGTTGTTGGTTTTAAATAGTCAAAATCTCGTTCTCTTTTTCCTGGCCCAAAGAAATAAGCCTCTGCTGGCAAGCATCAACCTTTTTTTGTATGACATCGCGCGTTTTAAACTTCTCATCTTCACTAATAATGTTTTCTTTTTGTTGTTCATCTAAGACCTTGATGGCCCCTTCCCTTGCCTGCCGTATTGATATTTTGGCTTCCTCAATCTTTTTACCTACTAACTTAGTCAATTCCTTGCGCCTTTCTTCATTCATCGACGGCAAAACTATTCTTATTATTTCGCCTTGGATAACCGGGGAAGTGCCCAGGTCCGAAACTTCGAGCGCTTTGTTTACTGCTGAAATGATTGATTTATCCCAAGGTTGAATAACAATAACCCTGGCTTCTGGAATGGTGACTGAAGCCAGTTCCTTTATTTTCATCCGCGATTGGTAGGCATCAACCACAATTTCCTCCACAAGCGCAGGATTAGCCCGATCTGTACGCAAAGCATGCAGATCATTTGAAAACTTCTGCTCTATGAGCGCCAAATGCGATTCTAAATTTTTAACTAAGTTTTGAATCAACATAACTATCTGCTCAAGCCCAAAAATATCTTACTGCCCTCGTGCGGAAATACGGTCATAACCCGCAAGCGTTTATTTGTCGGTACGGCATGCAAACTCCAATGTTCGCCGCCGTCTTGAGAACGATATATGGCTTGACCGGCACCAACTAAGATAATGCGCGAATCATTAGAAGATACGCCAACGCTCATCACAGGAAGAGACCGCGGCGGAATTACTACTGGCGGCGCGTCAAACGATATCCCGCCGTCACGACTACGAAGTAATCCGTAACCGGTACCAAGATAAATGTTGTTAGGATTTTGCGGGTCTAGAGCCATATACTCTATATTTATTCCGGAAGCAAAAGACTCTAGCTTTTTCCCGGTCGTGGTATCTTCACTCGATAACCAATTGGCTCCAAAATCCGAACTTCTCAACAGGCCCTTATTTTGAACCACGGCTATAAGCACTCCGGCTGACGTATGCGCTAATTTGCGCACAGGATATGCAAATTCTCCTATAGTCCGCCAAGAGTTGCCGTTATCAATACTCTCCAAAACCAAGCCTTCATCAGTTCCGGCAAACACTTGTTTATGATCATTAAAAGAAAAAATCACCGCATTCACGGCAGCTTTTGATCTGGAAGTAAAAAATAATTCCGTGAAACTGTCTCCGCCATCCTGACTCCTCAAAATACTGCCGCGGGTGCCTTGATATGCCGCTACAAAGAGATTTTTGGAGTCTTCCGAATCAACGGCAATAGATTTAATGACCGCACGATTAGTCAAAACTTTGTTGGCATCTGATATATTGTCCCAGTTTTGACCGCTGTCGCGCGATCTAAAAAGGCCGCCGCCACTGGTGCCGGCAAAAACAATACTAGTATCTTTTGGATAAATAACTATATCGGTAATATCAAATCTTGATATATTCTGCCCTTGAGAAACTTGCGAGCGTTGAATCCAAGTATTGCCCATGTCTTCGGAGTAAAGGATGCCCGAACCGCTAACTGGGGTACCGGGGCCACTGCTTGAAGAAGTGAGCTTATTGCCTTTCAAAACAATACCAACACCAGCGCTTATCAAGGCGATAAAAAAAGAAATAATTATTATCTTGAATGCTGTTTGCATATTCAATCAAATAAATAATTGCATTAAAACGAAAAAATTATCTTCTCAAGCGCAAGACGCAAATTTATATTTGTGCTATTAAGCAACCGGGCTGCAGCTAATAAATCTTTTATACGACGCGCGGTGCTTTGAGAACGACTGTCTCCATTTTTTGTTTGATCCTCAAGAATTTTTGCAAGGGCCAATAGCCAACTATTCAGCTGCGCATAAGCATCGTTTGTTTCACCAGATAAACTAGTAATCAATTTCATGCGTTCAGTTATAAAATCTGATATTAGATAGTGAGCATGCTTGGCCTCTTCTTGCGCACGCATAAATAAAGCTGGGTTTTTCACAAATGAGATGGCTCGTCCGGGACGACCGTAACTTAAATGCGTATATTCCCTGGCTATTTTAGCGGAAAGACCGTAATCAATCAAAGCTGTTTCTATTTTAACATTAGAAACGGTATTGAATCTAACGCATTGCAGACGCGAAACAATGGTGGACATGAGGGCAGATTGACTGCCGCACATAAGAAAAAAATGTATATGACTCCTTGGTTCTTCCAAAACTTTCAAGAATGCGTTTGCGGCTTCGTTATTCATATATTCTGCACCATCAATTATAATTATACGTTTGCGTCCTTCCATTTCTTTCAAGATAAGGCTTTGACGTAATTTGCGTATAACAGAAATAGAGATATTCAGTTTGCCGGCAGCCGCTTCGGGGTCCAGCAAAATAACATTCTTGTGATTCCCTTGGGTTATAGCAAAGCAGATTGAACATTTAATCCTATCGTGAAGAACGTCCATGGCATCTGCACAAAAAATATTTTGGGCAATATAAATAGCCGTACTGCGCTTGCCAACATTTTCAGGTCCGCAAAAAGCATAAGCGTGGGCAAGCTTATCTTTTTGGATAAGGCGATCAAGGTAAGTAATTACTTTTTCGTGTCCAAACATCATGATTTTAATTAATACTTATTGCCTCGCATTAGTTATTTCCAGCTCCTTCAAAAAATCTAGCAACCCGAGCTTAAATTGTTCTTCAGAAAATTTCTCGGCGTGATTTTTGATGGTTCTCGGATCATATTTGCCTTCAGATATATTTTTACGCATGCGCCTGACACCATCGGCAATAGTCTCAACGTCCAAAGAATCAAAAAACTCTCCGGTCACTCCTTCAATTACTGTTTCCGTGGCCCCGCCTTTGCGCAAAGCCAGCACCGGTTTGCCGTGCATCATTGCCTCAACTGGAGCTATACCAAAATCGTCCTCGCCTGGAAAAATAAAGCCCTGAGCGTGCGCCAAGTATTTATCCACTTCTTGATCGGATAAACGTCCAAGAAATATTGTTTCTTTACCGGCTGCTTTTTCAAGTCTTCTTTTTTCTGGTCCTTCCCCTATTATTACCAAGGGTATTTCAAGCTTCTTGAAAGCATTAATCGCTAAATCTATACGCTTGGCGTTTGCCAATTGCGAAACGATGATAAAGAATTTTTTATCACCAAGAGGATTATCCCCGCCAATTGCGATTTCTGACCGGCGCACTGGTGGATAAAGAACCGTAGAATCCTTACGGTAATACTTATGGATGCGGGAGGCGGTAAAATTAGAATTAGCCAGAAAATGATCCACTCGCTGTGCAGCGTTTACGTCCCATATACGCAAGTAATTCAAAAAAAACGATGCAAACGGACGTGAAAATCGATTAAACCGTCTATCCTTTAAATAATTATGAGACCATTCCCACATGAATCTTGATGGCGCATGGCAATAACATATGTGAACGGTATTAGTACGCGTTACAATTCCCTTAACAAAAGCGGAAGATGAAGAAATCACCATGTCATAATCGGAGAAATCGATAGACTCAACGGCCATGGGCAACAAAAAGGCCAGCCTGCGTGGATTTAAACTTAAAAATTTAGGAAACTTATTTAAAAAAGATGGCTTAATTTTAGCATCCGGAAAATATTGACGCATTTTCCTTTCATCCCATACTAACGTGAAAATAGGCGCCCGCGGAAAAATCTTATGTATGGAAAAAAGCACGCGTTCCGCGCCGCCAAAACGAACTAAATAATCGTGGACTAATGCTATTTTCATATTTGCGTAAGAATCTGTAACGTATTTTGAGCGCAATGTTCCCAACTGAAACGTCTTGAATTATCTGTACCTTTATCAATTATATCACGACGTAAATATTTATCCGATGAAATTTTATCCAAAGCTTCAGCTATCTGGTCAGCGGACGACACATCAACAAATATTGCGCCTTGGCCGGCAACTTCCGGCATGCTGGAATTATTGCCGCAAATGACGGGGACGCCTAAAGCCTGAGCCTCAAGTATCGGCAAGCCAAAACCTTCATACCACGATGGGAAAACTAAAGCTTCAGCATACCGCAGCAAACGCCATTTACTCTCTTCATCTAAATAGCCGGCGAATATGACGTCTTTAAAACTCTTTGACTCTTTAGCCGCTTTCAAAATAGAATCAAACCCAAACCCATTTTTACCTACTAGCATCAATTGGTGATCACTCCCTTTGCGCTGTTTAAACATATCAAATGCTTGGATTAAGCCGTCAACATTCTTCTTGGTTTCAATGCGGCCTATATATATAAAATACGGCGCATCCAAAGCATGAGCGGAGGGCGTATTTTTTTCTGGAGATGAGAAACCATGGTATACAACACTGATCTTGGTCGGATCCTGATTGAAATAATTTATCAAGTCAGCTTTAGTGGATTCGGATACGGCGATTATATGCGCGGCTTTTTTTAATGCTGCTCGCGTTCCCCAATAAAGATAGCTATGGTTAAATGCGGAATACTTATCCGGAAAATACAAGAATTCTAAACCATGGACAGTTATAACTGTTTTGACTTTTGTCAAAAGAGGTGGAACCTGAACAGGTGAAAATAAAACATCCGGCGGATTAAGTATGCATTCGGCGGAAAGACGCATTTGCGTCCAAAAAAATGGCCAGCGCAACTTTTTGGAAACAAAGCGGCCCGCCTCCGGGCCGTTATCTTTAGCGATCAATGACTGATCTAGAATATTGCCGTCCTTGCTATAAAAAATAAATGTATGCTTTTTGGCATCTGCCAATTGACTAAAACTTCGCGAAAGCTGATATATATATTCTTCAACCCCAGTGCGCAAACCGTTTATTTGGCTTCCGGCATGTACTCCGATAATCATACATTTACCTACGCGTAATGATGCTTTTCTTATATGCGTCTAAATTTTCAAGCGCGACTCCGGTACCCTTGGCGACGCATAACAACGGTTCATCAGCAACACTGGCATTAACACCACAGGATGTGCTTATAAATTGATCAATATTACGCAACAAAGCCGTGCCGCCAGACAGAACCATGCCGTGCTCAATTATGTCAGCGGCTAATTCCGGAGGCGTTTCCCGCAATACGGTCTTTATAGCAAGAATTATTTCTCTTAAAGGATCGTAAATTGCCTCGGTGATTTCGCTGGATTTTACGACTATGGTACGCGGCAAACCATTTAAGAGATCGCGACCTCTTATTTCCATACTCTCGTCTTTACCTTTTTCGGCCACAGCACTGCCAATGTTAACTTTTATATATTCCGCCGTGCGCTCGCCAATAGCAAGATTGTGCTTTTTCTTTATATAATCGGCGATGGCCTGATCTATTTTATTTCCCGCCACGCGCACCGAAGCCCAACTGACAATACCGCCAAGGGCGATTACGGCAACTTCGCTAGTGCCGCCGCCTATATTAACAATCATGTTTCCGTAAGCGGAATTTATCGGCAACCCTGCGCCTATAGCCGCTAAAATAGGTTCTTTAACGACATAAGCCGCTTTGGCGCCCGAACGAACCGTCGCTTCAGTTACCGCCCGTCTCTCGGTTGAGGTGATACCGGCCGGAACAGACACCATAACATCCGGCTTTAGAATCATAAAAGAGCCCACGGCCCGCCCTATAAAATAGCGCAGCATGGCTTCGGTTATGCGGTAATCGGAAATAACACCGTCCTTCATTGGACGATGAGCAACGATTGTCTCTGGCGTGCGACCGATCATTTCTTTGGCTTCCGCACCCACGGCAAGAACTTTATTATCGATGGTAGAAATGGCTACGACCGTAGGCTCGTTTAAAATAATTCCTTTGCCGGGGACAAACACCAAAGAATTGGTGGTGCCAAGATCTATTCCTAATTTTTTAATAAATAAGGACATGTGCACAGAATTTAAAATTAAATTATATTTTTAGCGTATATTTTATTCCGACAATCTTATTATGTCCGCTCCTAGTATCTTTAAACGCTGATCAATAGCTTCATAGCCGCGATCTATCTGATAAACATCATTAATCAAGGTCTCACCGTTTGCAACCAACCCCGCTATTACCAGAGCAGCGCCACTTCTTATGTCCAAACTACTTATAGGAATACCGGTCAGGGCCGTTGGCCCATTTATTAAAGCACGATGGGGGTCTATAACAAAAGCGTTGGCACCCATGCGGTTAAGCTCTTCTATATAACGGAATCGTCCTTCAAAAAGAGGGTCGTGTATAAGAGTTGTGCCTACCATCTGAGTTGCCAAAACTCCAAAAATAGACTGCAGATCGGTGGGTATGCCGGGATAGACCATCGCTTGTATATTAACTGCGCGAAGCGGAGCACTAACTGGCACTATCTCTATAACGTCCTTATTAAGCCTTATGTCTGCGCCCATTTCTTTTAATTTTTCAAAAACCAACAGCAAATGATCCGGATTTGAGCCATGGATTTTAACATGGCCTTTTGTCGCGATAGCCGCAATGGTAAATGTTGCCGCATCTAAATAATCCGGGCTAACCGCCAACCTGCCTCCGCCCAACTTTTCCTTACCGCGAACAACCAAAGTGTGGGTTCCGTCTCCACTGATATCCACGCCCATACTTCTTAAAAAGGCAATCAAGTCATGAATACTGGGCTCTGCCGCCGCGATATAAATTTTAGTTTCATGCGTTACAAGACTTGCGGCCATTAAAGCGTTTTCCGTAGCCGTCACCGAAAGCTCACGCAGGACTACTTTGCTACCAGACACGACAGAGTCTCTTTTTATAGTTACGCCATCAGATTCCTCTAAAATTTCGGCACCCAAAGCACGAAAAACGTCCAGATGGGTTTTTATGGGACGGGCGCCTATACGATCACCACCGGGATAGGGAGATTTAACCTCGTGGAATCTTGCAAAAAGCGGTCCCAGCAACACAACCGATGAGCGCAAATGACCGACTAATTCTCTATTAAGTTTTTCAGGATTAATGTTGGCACAGACAACATGTAATGATCGCTCATTATTCCATTCTATATCGGCCCCAAGACCTCTTAAAATATCTATCATTGTAAAAACGTCGGCAATCTTGGGAACATTTTCTATATAACAAGGTTCTTTAGTCAAAAGGCAAGCGGCAAGAAGCTTCGTGGCGGAGTTCTTTGAACCCCAAACCGAAACGTCGCCATTTAATGCCCTTCCACCTTTTATTAAGAAACGGCCGTTCATGAAATTGGAGGCGCTTAAAAATAGTTAAAAATTAAGGCCAGCCAACAAAATAATAACCCAATTATACATATATAGCAAGCCCCGTTAGAAGTTTACGGTGATATCTAGCCGTGAGAAAAGGCAACGGCCTTTTCTCACTGTTGCATATGCCACAAAGGCCTAGATTTACAACAAATATGAAATAACTGCTGTAAATTTCTAACGGGGCAAGCTCAGCTCTAATTTAAAAATTAAGGCTGGGCGGGTTATACTAATAGGTGATGTCCAGACTCCGCTTAGTAATATTTGCTCTATTTATATGCGTATTTGCGGTTGCCGCGCCTTCGCTATTGCTTTATGCCAATGGCTGGAGATTAGATATTAACCAAAGAAAACTTGTTCAAACAGGAGCGGTATTTTTGAATATGAATGTACGCGGAGCAAGAATATTTATTGATAATAATCTTGAAAAAACCGTTTCTCCCATTAATTCAAGCGTCCTTATAAGAAACTTGCTACCTGGAATAAAAAAAATCCGCGTAGAAAAAGAAGGATTTGATAGTTGGCAAAAAGAAGTAAATATTGATTCAGAAAAAACAGCGCGGTTTGCCAACATACTATTGTTGCCGCAAAAGATAGATAAAAAGATTCTGCTAACATCTCAAGATCCGGAAAATATTGTTGATTTTTCGGCCGCACCTAAAGGAAACACAGTGGCGCTAAAATATTCATCCGGCAAGATAAAAATATGGGATCGAGGCAATGACGCATTCTTACCTTGGACCCTAAAGGCTTTGCCTCAAGAATGGTCGCCAGATGGCAATTTCCTGCTTATTAATGAAAGTAATTCCGGTGCGATCAAAACCGAACTACTGGATATTTATAAAACAAGTCCCTACAACCCCGCATCAATTTTCGGTTTGAAAAACCCTGAACTTTTGTCAGCGAATGGCGTTTTTGTTGCTGGATTAATAGAAAGGCGCAACGACAAACTGCCTTCATTAGCAAGTGTGGATTATAAAAGAGATAAAAATATATTTTCCGCACCACATGAAATAGCCAAAGACGTAAAAGCTTTTGCTGCAACGTCTAAAGAAATATTTTTTGTTGATAAGGCGAATATGGTTTTGCGTATTGAACCTGACGGTTCTGGACTTAAACAAATTTCGCCATATACGCTACCCTTCCAAGATGGAGCAGATATTAGAATTTTTGTTGACGAACAAGGGGAAAACGTTGCCGTACAAAGAATTAACGGAGGGCATATTTGGCTTCTAAACAAACAAAACGGGAGCTTTGAGCCGATAGCTGACAATATAAATCATCTTTCTTTCTCTGCAGATAACAAAAAGGTTCTACTGGCTTCTGATCATGAAATACTTATCTATTACCTAAAGGATATTTTTAATCCCGACCACAAAACCGGAAGTCATGATCTTATTGCAAGGTTGAGCACAGAATTAAGCAATGTCTGGTGGCATCATCAAAACGAGCATGTGATGATTCAAGATGGGAATAGGCTTCTGATATATGAGATAGATGTCAGGGATAATATCAACACCGGAATACTGCTGAATGACGCGACTAAAATACAAGCCCTGCGCCAAACCCAGGAATTTTTAGCCACAGATGGTAAGGAACTTTATTCAACCGAAGTTCCGCGCATTGAAGGTTTATTTGGATTTTAGACACATATATAAAAACCACTTATCATCAAGTGATTTTTAAATCTTTTATTTTCTGTTAGTCCTAACAAATTAATAACACTGTCAACAATGCTATCGTTTCTGCCACTGCGGGGCTCGGCGAGCCTTTTTTAATCCGTATTTCTTGCGTTCAACCATGCGTGAATCGCGAGTTAAGAATCCGGCTCTCTTTAATCTCTTTCTGAAGTCGGGATTAAACAAAACAAGGGCTCGCGCTGTGGCATGCCTTATGGCTTCGGCTTGCGCATGAAGACCGCCACCAGAAACATTGATTATAGCGCGAAATTTATCTGTAACCTTCATGCGACTTAATGATGAAGCCGCGAGCGTGGCGAACTCAAGATTATTGTGGAAATAGTCATCCAAAGATTTACCGTTGACTACTGCACCTTTATCTCCTTTAGTAAAGAGACGGACTCTGGCGATAGCGGTTTTGCGTCTTCCCACGGCTGAAAAGAATTTTTCTTTCCCTTTATCTTCGCTCGTCTTTTTCAAATCTGGTTTAATTTCCTCAATAACAGAATGTTCTGCCGTTTTTGATACGGAATGAGTAATTTTAGCTTTAGGTTTCTTTTTCTTTGTTGTAGCAACCTTTTTGGGCATATTTTACAACTTTATTTATTCTTTTCTCCAGATAAAATTTCCAAATGTCTCATCATTCTTGCCCGTAAACGATTACTCGGCAACATGCCCCAAATCGCTCGACGTAATACTTCATTGGGGTTTTTCTTCCATAGATATTCAGCGGAGGTAAATTTAATACCTCCAAGATAACCAGAATGTCGCCAATATGTCTTGCTGCGCTGTTTTCGTTTGGAAAATTCCATTCTGCCCACATTGATAACCGAGACACTGACGCCGGGATCAAGATTGGGCGCAAAATTAGACGCGTCTTTACCGCGCAAAATATTTGCTATCTGAACAGCCAAACGGCCTACTTTTTTGCCGGAAGCATCAATGGTGATATTTTTTCTCTGCATATTTGGAAAATGTTTACATGATTTCTATCACGGCCTGTGACGCGCCATCGCTTTTTCTGGCAGCCAATTTAGTAATACGCGTATAGCCGCCGTTTCTTGCGGATAGTCTCGGCGCTATTTCATCAACCAAAACCTTAACGACTTTATTGGGAAGTGTTTGTGCTAGTTGCCTGCGATTTGCCAAGGTTCCTTTTTTAGCTCGTGTTATCATCTGCTCGGCTAGAGGCTTCAGTTCTTTTGCCTTGGCTTCGGTAGTTTTTATTTTTCCGTTAATGAATAAAGCTGATGTCAAATGAGACATCATAGCTTTTCTTTGTGAACTCTCGCGATGAAATTTTCTCCCTCTTTTCCTCTTGCGCATGACGCGGTTATCCTTATAAATTACTTCTTAGAACGTTTAGTCTTTTTTGCTACGCCGTCACTCAATGTTTTCAATTCCAATCCTTCCCTTGGTGGCAGAGACCAATCGGCTATTGCCGCAGCCTGTTCAACCAAAATTGTTGCCGCTCCGATCAAAGCATTTTCAGGAGAAATAGTTCCATCGGTCTCTATTTCTAAAATCAAACGATTGTAATCTGTTCTGTCGCCAACGCGCATATTTTCTACAGAAAAATTGACCTTCCTGACTGGAGTAAAAATGGCGTCCACGGAAATATTGCCGACAGAAAGCTTTTCCTTTTTTCTCATTTCAACTGGCAGATAACCCACGCCGCTTTCAACAGTCAGCTCCATATACAACTCTGCCTTCTTATCAGTAAGAGTGGCAATGTGTTCTTGAGTTGAAACCACTTCGACTTGACCGGGAGCTTCAAGATCCACTCCACTAACTTTTCTTTCTCCTTTAACTTCAAGCTTAACATTCTGTGGTTCATTACCGTTTACTCTAAACCTAAGCTTCTTGACGTTAAGTAAAAGATCAACAACATTTTCTTTTACTCCTGGTATAGATGTGAACTCGTGGTCAATATTCCTTATTTTAACTTCGGTCACCGCGGCTCCAGGCAAAGAAGATAACAGTATTCTTCTTAAAACGTTGCCTAATGTTACACCGTAACCTGGATAAAGTTGTGTTATTTCAAATACGGCATTATTGCCTTCGTGTTTAATAATTGCTGGTTTGGTTGGTAAAGAAATCATAATTTTGATGATTTAACAAAATAAAAGATAAAATATTAACGAGAATAATAAGCTACAATCATGCTCAAATCCACGGGCAAGCCAATTTCACTACGGTTGGGAACGCCAATAACCTTCCCGTTTAATTCTTGTTTGTCTAATTCAATCCACGAAGGAGGGGTGTATTTTTCAAGATGCGAAGCCATATTTTTAAACGGACTCTTATCCTTACTTGCCGGACGTATAGAAACCTTATCACCAATGCGAAGTAAATACGAAGGAATATCCATGCGCCGATCATTTATATAAAAATGGCCGTGTGAAACCAGCTGTCTCGCAACGGATCTTGATACGACAAAACCTAATCTGTAAATTACGTTATCTAAACGAGATTCGAGACGGTTTACTATCATATCGGCTATATCCAAATTTTGAGGCCGCGTGCTACTGCCTTCTTTGACTATCCTTTTTAAGTCGCGTTCATCGATATGATAAGAAGCTTCAAGCTTGCGCTTTTCCGCAAGCTGTAGTCCGAATTCGGAACGGGAAGGCCGTGATTTTTGCCCGTGAACCCCCGGTGGATATGGTCTTCTGACTATAGCGCACTTAGGACTAAAACACCTGTCCCCTTTCAAAAACAATTTTTGACCAGCCCTTCTGCAAATTTTACATTTTGCGCCTATCATTTTTATTTAAATTTAAAAATAATTAAATAATTGTTTAAGGATATTTTATACTCTGCGCGGCTTTCGTGGTCGTGGCCCATTATGCGGAATAGGCGTAACGTCCTGAATGGCTCGTATATCAAGACCATGAGAAGCTAGAGAACGTATAGCCGATTCTCTGCCGCTACCTATGCCCTTTACGAAAACTGAAACGGACACGACGCCTAAAGTTTTACCTTTTTCTGCGACCGCTTCGGCAACTCGCGAGGCCGCAAAGGGGGTAGCTTTCTTTGATCCTCTAAAACCCAATGTTCCGGAGGATGACCACGCCATAACATTCCCATCTTCATCAGTAAGTGAAACTATAACATTATTATAAGAAGCAAGTATGTGTACCTGTGCGTTGGCTAGTTTTTTAACTATAGGTTTAATCGCCGTGACAGCACGCTGTACACCAGCTTCCACCGCCTCTCTTTCGCGAATAAGCTCTTCATCAGTTTTTAGAATTATGTGTTTCTTACCCATAATAAAAATTCTACATTCGAAATTATGATAAACTATGTTTTTTCCAGTTTCCTTCTACCACTTCCGACGGTGCGTCTTACATTACCACGTATAGTTCGTGAATTAGTCTTGGTGCGCTGACCGCGAACTGGAAGGCGTTTAGCATGGCGTATACCACGGTAGCTAGCAATATCTTTTAGAAGCTTAATATTGGCCAATTTTTCCTGACGCAATTCTCCCTCCACACGATAATTTTTCTCTATAAAATCGCGGATGCGCGCAACTTCTACGGCAGATAATTCCGAAGTTTTACGCTGCGCATTGACTTGCGCGGCCTTCAAAATCCCACGCGCCCGACTACGTCCGATACCATAAATGGAACAGAGGGAAATTTCTATATTTTTATTTTCTGGTATATTTATTCCTGCAATACGCGGCATGTTTCAAATTTAAAATTAAAAATGGAAAATTTAAAATTTTGGTTTATTGCCATAGACGACCATCTTTTATTTTACTTTTTCATTTATACCGGGGGCCGCTTAACCTTGTCTTTGTTTGTGCTTAGGATTTTTGCAGATAACGGAAACCCGTCCGCGTCTTCGGACTATCTTACAATCCCGACACATTTTTTTAACAGAGGCCCTAACTTTCATAAAATAAAGACTTGCGACGCTAAATTTACTCGCGATAAACAATCCTGCCGCGAGAAGAATTAGCATCTGGCAGTTCAACTACAACACGATCTCCTGGTAAAATCCGTATGAAATTTACTCGCATTTTGCCTGATAGATGGGCCAAAATTTCTTGTCCTTCTTCAAGGCGCACCTTAAATAAGGTAGCGGGCAATGCTTCAGTAACTGTTCCGGACTTACGCACTCCTAAACTGCCCATAATAGGTTATAAACAAAATAAAAATGCTTCATCGGCATTAATACTTAAGATTTTGTGCAAACCACACAACAAAACCGAGATTATCATGTTTAATACGAATGTGTCAACCCCGTTAGAAGTTTACGGCTATATTTAGCCATGAGAAAAGGCCTTTGCCTTTTCTCGCCATTGCCATACGCTACAAAGGCTAAAGCTTACAATAAATAGTAAATAACTGCTGTAAATTTCTAACGGGGTCAACCCCGTTAGAGACAAGGCTCGCCCCACGGATCCCTTAGACGCCTTAGACGCGCCGAGCGCTGGGGCGCGGTCTCTGCAGTAGAGGCATAAAGCTCCGCGTTTAAGCTAGAGAGCAAGAAAAGGCTGGGTTACCCAGCCGTTTTATATTTACAAAAAGACCACTCTGGTTTGTTATTCAGAGGAGGTATTTGCATCCAAAATAAGTTTAATAGTGATACGAGAAACATCGCTTGGAGCCTTATCTACCCAGGCCGGTCTAAATGTAGCCTTACCAGACGCAATATCACTTCTGGCGCCGATAATTTGCTTTATTTCTTCTTCACTCTTGCCGGCAATCTCGTTCTTAATATCCGCAATATCAACCTTCCATGCCACCCTTTCATCTACTTTAACCTCAAGTTTCATACGACCTTTGTCTAATTCCAAAGTCGGCACAGAATAATCGATTTTAATGCTACCCGCTACTGGTTCAACTTGAGCCGTAAACTGCTTCTCGAGCAAAACATTTATCATGGAATAAATATCGTCTTCGCGGAAAAGCATGGCGCGTATGCGAACCTTAGAGATAGATCTGATCGAGTCCATTTTATCGCCAGAGGCGGCATTAGATAAGGTTTCTTGATTTAAAAAACGGGCGCTGTCTAAAAGTTTAAACCCATCAGGTATCTTTTGCGCAAATTCTTCTTCGGCTTGGGCTAAGGCATCTTTAGAGGCCGCGTCTTCAGCTTTCTTTACGTCGGTGTCGCTAACAACTTTAACCGTACCTTTAGCACCGCCAACCATTGCCTCTGAAGAACGTCCGAAAAATTTAGTATACTTTGGCGTGCCCTGGAAACCTGGAATGGAAAAAGTTGAAGGACCAATGTTATATTCTGGCCCAGCTTCATTCGCGATTATGGGCACATCTATAGAAGAAGGAATTATTTCGCCGTTATCTATAGTAGCGCCTGGTATAACGACGGTTGCGGCTGTTCTGAAAAGTTTTCCGTCCTGAGAAACTAACCGCGTGGTCTCAACCAAAGTCTGTTGAGAAGAACTATAAGCATTGAAAATCTTTACGGTGCCATGCGCCTTATCTTCAACGGTAGCTGTACCTGAAGATGAAATTTCTGCGCTGGCTTCTTTTTGTATTTCAACCATCTGACCAGATATGTCATCTGAACCAGGATCTGTAGCGACAACAAAAGAAAAATCTGAAGAAAAATCATCGGTTCTGGGAATTATGGTTAATTCAGCTCGCGGTGAAAGAAAAAGCGCGTAAGCAACTATTACTGCGGCCAATCCACCGCTAATAGTAATCAAAAAAGGCCAGGAGCCGAATTTTTTGATTACCGAGATAAAAATATTTTTATCTCTTTGGGATAATTCTTTCTTATCATTCGTATCAGTAAATTCGTGTCCTGATTCAGGAAATAAAAGTGGATCTATAATATCCCTGGATTCTTCGGTTATAAAATTGCGGTCTTTATTCTTATCTACCTGCCTTTCTTTTGGTTCTTCTGCCGGGTGAACGGAGCTAATATTAGCGATCGGTTTAACTTGACCTGCACGAGGTACAACGCTATGCACAGAAAATGACGGCGGCAAAATATCAGACATGCTTGGCCGGAAAGCCGCGGCATTCAAATTTTCATCCTGATAAGATAACGGAACAGCAAAAACCGCCAAACCGACCGATTGCGCAAAAGATCGCGCCCTTGGATCGGCTGTGGCAACAGACACTACTTTACCCGCACCCTCGGCTTCACGCTTGATAAGCGAGAAATTTTCAACACTTTCAAGGATTCTAGCGCCGTTGGGAATGATCAAACGGATATCTGGTTGCTGAGACGTGACAATTTTGTCTATAACCGACAATAACTCTTCTTCCGGTAAAACATTGATCGTAATCATACTCTGTTTACGGTTGGAAATACCTTAAGTATTAAAGCTGGCCCGATAATGGCTTTTTGTTTATCGACTTTTGCTGCTATCCACGGATAAACCAAATTGACAAGATTGAATTGTGATAATTCCTTTTGAGCAATCGAAGAAAAAAGATTTTCGGGTTGGATAATTGTCCGTGAAGACTCATGTTCTGGAGAGCTTAAACCAAGATTCATAATTATATCCCTAGGGAATGACGCGCTTCCACAAAAAACAAGTCTGGAGGGAAGTATATTATTCTTTACTATTTTTTCATTCAAAATAATTTCGAGGGCAGAAAGCCATTGTTTTGTAGATGAATTCAAAACTTTCCTTATCCTATTGCTCATGCTTCGACTCAACAATCCTTGAGCATCGGCAAGTAATGCTCGGTCTGCTTCTATAAACGGTAGTGCAAAAGTTTCTGCGATAATCTTAACGAAATCATTACGTCCCATAGAAATGGTGTGCACGGATTTTAAGGTTCCCGATACAAACATTAATATATCCGTTGCCTGTTCGCGAAAAAGTATACCACAGCCAATTTTATCATTTTTAAACATAGAAGATATGGATGGGACAACCAATGCGGCAAAAGAAGTTTGGTGCAGAAATTTTACTCCTAAACTTTGGGCAAGGTTTTCGGCAAAATTAACCGCCTCGGCAAAAACAAAAATGGCTATTAATTTTGCTTCCACTACGTTACCCCTCAAGCCAACTGGATTATTTACAGCAAAATCATCTATTTTAAAATCTGCCATTGTTACGTCGATCAAAACAAAACTTCCCCCACCTTCGTTTATAAGTTCTTTGCGCAGATTTTCTCTCGCCTCCTGCATTACTGAATAAACTTGATTTTGTATTTCCCGCTCCTCTATTTTATCTGATGGTCTATGCCTGTTAAGCCGAAAAGACGTGGATACAAGGCGGCATACGCCCGTCGGGAAAGCAACGGTCAACATACTGTCTGATGTATCTTTAATTTGCGACTTTATTTTATAAAAAAATTGCTCGCGAGCTTCAAGCCAAGGAGCAAAGGCAAAAATATTTGGTTTGCTATCTTCACTATCTTCAAGCAAAAACACAAAACGCTGCAATTTACCATCATTACTTAAAACAAAAACGTTGGATTTAACACCATCCGGAATAATTAGAATTTTTTTGCTCCTGGTTGAAGAATCAAAAAATGGAAAACGCATTACTCCCTTATTATAATGCATCTTTACATTTAAACCAATTGTTGATAACTCAAATTTATGGCGAAACTACAGCTCTAATTCTGCGAATTCCGGTTGAAGAAGCTTCTTCCTTAATTATTTTGAACTCACCCACTTCGGATGTGCGGGAAACATGGGGTCCGCCGCAAACTTCTCTTGAAAAATCATCTATAGAGTAAACTTTAACCATCGGGGGATATTTTGCTGTTGCAACAGTAAGGGCTCCTGAATTTTTAGCATCTTCAATTGGCATTTCTGTTTTGTTAACCGGCAAATTCTCACTAACCTTTCGTCGCACTAGAGATTCTACTTGTAATAATTCTTCGGGAGTGACTTTTCTTGAGAAAGTGAAGTCAAATCTAAGTCTTTCAACGGTTATATCCGATCCCATCTGATAAATCTCCTGACCCAAAATCTGGCGCAAAGCCGCCTGGAGCATATGCGTTGCGGTATGAAGACGGGTAACTTTTTTGAGCTCTTCCTCGTTGGCGGCTTTGAGTTCGCCGGTATCTAAAAGAAGCCCGTGTCCGCCGAATTTTCTTTCCTGACCGGCACGAGACAATTCCTGGTGTTTTTTATACGCCTCATCATATTCAGTAAGCACTTTATCGCCTAATTCAAATCCTTCTTTTTCTATAACCATTTTCATTTGCGACCAGCTTACTCCTATAGACTGACGTATATCGAATAAAATTTTGCCGTCTAAATCAATTATATCTGTTCCCGATCTAACCTCGGGCCATTTCTTTTCTGTACTAAAACTAATATATTGTTTTTTTAGATCCAAAACATTACCAACCAATTTTAAAACCTTAGAAAAATTTTCTGTCTCCTTTCGTATTATCGAAATAATTTCTTCTCGCTTTTCTAAAAGATACGGATAATCTTTTCTATATATATCAATAATTGTATTTACAGGATCAACACAGAAATTGATATCTATACCTGCCCCTATATACAAATAATGAGCCGTCATAGCATCTCGTATTAAACGTCTCGGAATATAATTACGCTCATCTATTCCTGGCTCAAGACCATCGGCAATCAAAAAAGTTACTGCCCTCAAATGATCTGCGATTAACCTAATCTGCTGAATTGGCTTATCTCCTTGAATTTCAATAACGGCTCTTAATATAGGTTCAAATAGATCAGTTTCAAAAATATTTTTCTTTTCTTGAACAATCATTGCTATCCGTTCAAGCCCCATACCCGTATCAACTCCTGGTGTTTTTAATTTTTCCAACTTTTTTCCTGGCGCGCTGTTTAATAATTCTTCGCGTGAACCAGGATAAAAATATTCGTTAAAAACTAAATTCCACGTTTCTATATCCTGTCCCTGGGCATTTTTAAAATAAACCTCCGTGGTGGGACCACAAGGACCAGAAGCGCCTGTAGGACCCCAAAAAACGTTTTCCATGCCTTGTTTTTCAATCCTTATAGCAGGATCAAGCTCTTTCCATATGGCAGCTGACTCTTTATCTTCAGGAACGCCCATAGCTTCATTTCCTTCAAATACGGTTACATATGAAATTTTAAGACCCAATTCTTTGGTAAGAAACTCATGCGCATAAGCAATAGCCTCTTTCTTAAAGTAGCCGCCGAAGCTAAAATTGCCCATCATTTCAAAGAAAGTAAGGTGGCTTTCATCTCCCACTTCATCTATATCCGAAGTCCTAAAGGATTTCTGTATAGAAACGGCATTTTTACCAACTGGTTTGCCTATGCTGGGATGTATAGTTTGCTCCGGATCAAGTTCCCCCCAATAGGGCTTAAACTGCTGCATACCTGCCGTAGTCAATAAAACCGAAGGATCGTCGGGAATCAAAGAAGAAGATGGCACAGCTGTATGGCCATGCCTTTCAAAAAATTTTATAAATTTTTCTCTTATTTCTTTGAAAGTCATATGTTTCTAAAAACTTCAAGTAAAATTGTGGTGGATAATTGCTCCGCCTATTACAACATCTTTGTCATAAAAAACGATTGATTGCCCCTCAGCTATGCCTCTCTGAGGCTTACTAAATTCAACTTGCAAATAACCGTCAGTAAAATCAACAATGGTACATTTCTGCAATTCTTGCCTATATCTTATCCTGCAAAAACACTTTAATGGCAAAACTGGCTGAAGTCCACTGATCCAATTTGTATTTGAAGCGACGAGTTTGTCTTGATAAAGCTGTTCTATTTGCGAGGGCGGGACAACAGTAATAGTATTTGCGGATAAATCCTTTTTAGTAACATAATACGGTGCTTCGCCTCCGAATGAACCGATCCCCCGACGTTGACCGATAGTATAGAATGCAACGCCTTCATGACGTCCAACAACCTTACCGTTTAAGGTTACTACTTCACCCGGCCTCTCTTCAATATAATGCTTGAGGAATTGGCGTATTGGAACATTGCCTACAAAACATATGCCCTGACTGTCTGATTTTTCTGCGGTAGGCAAAGCATATTTTCTGGCCATATCGCGTACCTCTTGTTTTGTATAATCTCCTATCGGAAATAGGCATTTTTCTAACTGCACTCTATTCAACATCCACAAGAAATAAGACTGGTCTTTATTGATGTCTTCAGCGCACAATAAAGAATTATCAGCTGATTTTTTAACGTAATGACCCGTAGCTATCAAATCCGCTCCTTGACGCAAGGCATATTCCAAAAATAAACCGAATTTTATTTCTTTATTACATAGAACATCCGGGTTTGGAGTTAACCCTCGCGCGTAATCTTGAATTGTCGGACTAGAAACCCTTTCCCAATACTCCTTTTCCAAATTGAGCGATTTGAACGGAACGCCTAATTTTTTAGCAACATCTTCAGCATCTTTCTGATCCTGCTCCCAAGGGCATTCTTCTGCCGAAGAAAATCCGGCAAATTCCGGCGACCAACATTTAATGAAAATACCCGTAACATCAAAACCCTGCTCTTTAAGCAAGGCGGCGGCTACTGAACTGTCTACTCCTCCAGACAAACCCACATAAATCTTTTTATTGGTTTTATTGTCCATGGGATATTTCTATAATAAATCAACGATTTGCACAATATATTATTTAAAAACTCCGCCTGTATGGCGGAGTGTTTTTTAGTCTATTTTGTGCAATATCATGCGCGTGATATGCGCTTTAGACTTTCCGGCATCTAGGCGTATTACTCTTACACGATGTTTCTTTAACCATTCAACAACTGGATACGTCTGTTCTTCGTAAATACGCATGCGTTTTATAACGTTTTGAGGAGTATCAAAATCCCCTTCGCGCTGTCGTTCAGAAGCCCGCGCTATAGCGACATCGTCCGTAATAACAAACTCGAAGGCGCGTGTAACGGCTTCCGGTAAAACTTCGCGAAGTTTCGGAACAAGACGCTCAGCTTCTTCAACACGACGTGGCGAGCCGCTAAAAACTACGCCGTTATGCGACTCCGCAGCTTCTTCCAGGGCTTGAATAATAAGACTGAAAACAAAATTACTATCATTTAATTCCTTCGCGTCGTACTTTCGTTTTTCTTCAACAAGTGAATATTTTTGACCGTATAGTTCAATCCTGAAATCTTCGTTCTCTTGCAAATTCTCTGGTAAAAGACCCAATGCATCACGTATAAGCTGGCTCGTTTCTATATGACGAAGGTTAAGCAATCTGGACAATTCTTCAGCCTGCGTCGTTTTGCCGCCTAACGGAGGGCCTATTAGCATAATCGCCCAAGGATGCGAGGGTTGATGCTGCGATGAAACGTCTTTATAAACTTGCGAAGAACGCCGCCCGCGGAATGACGCAAACGGGCGCGGACCAATTATATCAACCAACCTAAATAGTAATTTACGCCATGCGACGGTCAAGCTTCTTATAACTTGCCCATAACGCATGAAGAAGGCAAACCACAAACTGCGATTATGTTTATCGTGAAGGTCGGCTAAGAACTCTGCCCAGGAATAAAAGATATCTATATCCAAATCCGCAGTCAAGCAATCCAGCCAAGGATTAAGTTCTTCACGTTTGTCTTCAAGGATCAGAACTACCGGTATACCGATCTGCCTGGCATAAAAAAGTTCGTGGATGGTACCGAAAGCCGGTATTTCATTCTTCCAGCGCATGATCACAGTGCAACTCTGTGATATTCTTTTGAGATCGAGCTTCATTACCTCACTCATCATCTTGCGAAAAGTTGCAAAATCATTATTCATGCGCAAGGCAGTTTTCAAGTTGCCCCAATCCTCAAACGGGTAGCCAAGCATATCAGGCTCTTCTTCCGAGGGATCGTAAGCCGCAAAATTAAACCCCAATTCTTCGCCCAAAGTTACTATATCGGTCGAATATTGCTCGCGCCAATCGGAACCATAATTCGTAACCTTTTTAGAATCTATGGGACCCCCCAAATAAAAAAGGTGTCTTCCGGCTATTCTGTACTTCAATTTATGAAAAATTGATTTGCGCGACTTGTTGACAGAATTAGAACCTTCCATCTGTTCTCCTTATGAATACAGGATTTTCAATGTTCCTTGCCGAAACTATATCATAATTATTTTGATTTGTAAACAAAACACAAAAGCCGCTAAAGCGGCTTTTGATATATAGTTGGTGACAACGAATTTTTAAGAATGATTCAAAATCGCTATTTGGTTTCGTTTTTATCTGAATCCTCTTCTCTCATTACTCCATGTAGTAATTCCCGCAGACCTTCTATATCGGGAGGTTTGCGTTCTTTAGAGTTGGAATCGGAAGAATTATTTTTAGGAGCCAAGGCGGATAAAGAAATGGGAGCGACAAGCTGTTTTTTTGTCACAACCTCGCCCATCCTTCTTGGCAAAGGTGGCGGTACCGGGCTTCTATATGCTGGCTTTGAAGATCCGGGTCCTTTGGGAGATTCGTCGTTTTTAATTGCTTTAACCTTAATAGGTTCGCGCTTGCCGGCTCTTATATCGGCCAAACAATTTTTGCAATAGATAGGCCTGACGCCATCTGGCTCAAAAGGCACTTTGGTTTCTCGGCCACATATCCAACAATTGGCGCTAATTTTATTTGCATCGTCCTTATCGCTCTTCCTTGAGAATTTTTTATTATCATCGTCTGTCTGTGACGACTCCTGTTTACCCTCAGCCTTGTCGCTCTCAACAGCCATCTGGTCACCTATTGTGGGAAGATGGCCAGCCCAAGATATAATATCCTTTTCAACTTGTTCGCGGGGCGTGCCAAAACGTTCACGCGTCCTTTGAATTATTTCTTCACGATAATTCTCTTTGGGTCTAGGTATTGGCTGAAGAGTAAGGGCTGAAAATGGTTTGGACGCTAAACCGTCGATCATCAATTTCAAATAAATACGGTATTTGCCAAGATTCACCAGGTCTTCTGGTGTAAAATTGGGAGCAAACTCGGTTTCTAAAGCTTCGGCATCGGCCGCGCCTACCCGAAAAATAGCCAGCGTTCCAATATTTCCAAAAACAGCGGCGGTTACCGTCTCATCAAGTTGTTCTATGTATTGATGGGCAAGTATTAGATTCAAACGATATTTGCGTGCTTCGGAAAGAATATTTATAAACGAAGTGGTGGCAAAATTCTGGAACTCATCGACATATAAATAAAAATCTTTTCTGTCCTCTTCGGGCGTATCTATGCGTGACATGGCCGCAAGCTGAAGTTTAGTAATCATCATTGCGCCCAGAAGACGGCTTGAGGCCTCACCGACTTTACCTTTAGATAAATTCAAAATAAGAATGCGCTGATTATCCATAACATCGCGCAAATCTATGGCGGTTTTGGTCTGACCGACTATATTCCTTATCAATGGGCTGGTCAAAAACTGTCCAACTTTATTCTGTATCGGCGCTATTGCTTCGGCTTGGAATTTATCGGGATAACGCGAATATTCGTCATTCCAAAAAGACTTAACAACAGGATCTTTGATGTTGGCCACGACCACTTTGCGATAATCTTTATCAACAAGAATGCGCATTATCCCCAGAAGAGTTGAATCCGGATATTCCATCAGAGCCAAAATTGCATTGCGCAATACGTATTCAAGCCTGGGTCCCCATGTTTCTGCCCACAACTTCTGGAATACACCAACCAAGCCATCGGCTACAAGATGACGGTACTTTGGGTCAACGTGCTCTATGGCGTTAAAGGCTATAGGGAAATCCTGGTCTCCTGGATCGAAATAAATAACATCGTCTACTCTTTCTTTCGGAACAAAACTGATCATTTTTTCGGCGAATTCGCCGTGTGGATCCACAATGGCCACGCCCCGTCCGGCTTGTATATCGGCAATAGCCATGTTTTCGAGCAAGGTTGTCTTGCCCATACCTGTTTTACCTATGACATACATATGCCGACGGCGATCATCAATCTTGATTCCAAATTTTATTTTTTGACTACGGTAATCTGTTTCCGCAAATGGCACGATTTCTTCCATAAAATTAACTGGTTATTGGTAAGGTGGTCGGTGGCTCGCCTTTCTTGGCTTCAATGCGCGAGACCATAGGAGCCATAGCGACCATAGCTCCAGGGAAATGATAAACTGTTGCCAGTTCCTCAACATTAAATATGAATTTCTTGTGGGTGAAAAATCGTAAACGGTAAAGGCGCAATAAACGGCGCTTGCGGAAAAAATTCCTCTGTTTGCCCATAACATATAGAGTCTTGGGCATAGTACCGATATTTGGTTTGATGCTGTTCAAATTTTGTGTATTGAATTGGCGTATTGCTCCAAAAAATCCCGCCGCATTAGCCTTATTAAAAACCTCTCTTCGCCCGACATATATTGCTCGAGCGCCAGTTCGAAAACCTATCTTTGATATGTTCAATTCAATAGCCGCAATAACTTCTTTTTCACCCGGTGACAAATGCATCATTAAAGAAGGCGGTTCATCCTTGGGTTTTTCTTTCTTAATTGCAGCCGAGGGAGGTGGCGCAACCACTAAACTTATGGCGGAGGAAGATTCGCTAAATAACCTACCAAGACCGCTCTGCTTTTTTACTTTTTTTCGACTTATTAAATCATCCACCACTTGCTTGCCCTTTTCGTGCCAGCCAGAAACCACAGGTTCAATTATCCATTGAAGCCAAAATTGTTCTCCGGGCCCCAAGGAGCCAAAAACTTCCAATAATGAAGCCAGGGGGTCTATTCTTCTTTCCTCAACCGTTTCTTCAAAAGCAGGATAGGTGCGAATTGGATAAACATCATCTTTGGCTAAAACCAGCTCTGTACCCCATATATCCCAGTTTTTATTAGGAATATCTTGAGGAACTTTTTTGGCATAATCTTCTGCTTCGCTTATTTCGGCCTCGGGATATTGCGCCCAAACATGAGACTGAACCAGATTCTTCAAGGCACGCGGCAGCTGTATATAAAAATGCGTCACGCCATCGATACTTACAAGCTCGACGCTAGCCCATACCTGATATTTGCCCTGCAGATATTTTTCAAGCATGCGCGGCTCGTCCCACAGGGCGTGCAGGCCAGAGAAAACCTGCTCCATGGCCTTGGGCGTGCGTTCAACTATTTTGGGGATCTTTATTTCAAGCAAAACGTGCTCCGTAGCCAAAAAACGTTTCCAACGCATATAAAACAGCCACAGATCGTGCGCAACAAAAAAAAGAACCGGCGGCGTAATAATCCACCACCAGTCCTTATAGAATGGATATAAAAGGCTGAATACTGCTTTAAAGGTATCTATCGGGAAAAAAAAATAAAGTAAATTATGAAGAAGGTTCATTCTTGTCAGAGACTTAAAGAATCCGACTTTAAGCTCAATATCAAAAACCCTTTTGTAAATTATTAAAGCAAACTAACCTAAGCTTTCCGCAACGTATATTCACCACGAGATGTACGGCTGAACAAACGTTTGTTTTGAAGATTCAGCATGACGGTGTTTGGTTTAACCCAACGCACTTTTGCTACCTGAGCTATGATTTTATTTACTGGCAAAGGTTGTCCGGCATCTTTCAAAACTTTGGATAGAACATCCTTTACCGTTCCTGGTTCATAACCCCATTCGTGCAAGGCATAAATACCGCGACCTACCAAAACAAAACGATTATCTTTTATAAGTTCGTTATGTACCGTTTGCACGTGTGCTGGCTTATTTGATCTAACTCCAACTTTAATATTCTGGCTTGGGGAAAAATGAACTTTATTCATGCGGTCAACTATTGCCGCAAAGTGTAAAGGTTTATTTTCTCGACGCAAAACTATATACGCTTTGTCGCCGACACTTTTTGGTAAAATTTCCGGCCAAGAGCTAAGACCCCATTCATTAAAACGGTTCTGGACGATAGATTTTGAGATATCCAACCATGATTCCGTGGCTTTCTTTGACAAAGATAGTTTGGTCTTACGTGATATTTTATCGACTTCTTTCCAAAAATTTACGTTATTAAGTGGCTTAGATATTTCTTCGAGGCGTTGCTCAACCGCACCAATAAATCCTTCCAAATGCGCCAAACGTGTAGGATTTACAGTCCAAAGAGTGTAATGTTTCTCGGTTTCGTTGCGTCGCTTAAAATCGTTCCCTAAGTCCAATAAAAAGATGATTGCCGGTGAATTCTTTTGACCAGGAAAATCGTTCAACAAACGTTCCTCGCGCCTGTGTTCGCCGTAGTCGTTGATATGCCGATATAAATAACTGAATATATCTTCTAGTTCTTTCATTTCTTCGGCCTTTCTAAGCTGAGCAAAAGCAGCTTCTTCAATCTGTCTTACGCGTTCACGCGTAACGCTAAAATCCTCTCCTATGGCTTCCAGGGTTTCGGGGTCGCCTACTATACCGTAACGGCGCTCAAGCACTTCCCGTCCCCTATCAGGAAGAGTGCGCAAAAGAGAGTTAACGATTTTATTATAATTTTGTTCCACCATATTTTTATAGCACGTATTTAAATTAGTGTCAATATTAAACTTATCACCAATGTATATAAAAGCATACTATCATAATAACTGTCAACCCCGTTAGAGATAGCCCGCCCCTCTAGGCCTTTTTGGTCCGCCCGAGGCGGAGGCGAGATCTCTAACGTGGTCAATTACCTAGCTACACTACAGATTTAAACCCAAAGCCAAAGATATCTCTTTGCGGCCATTGAACTTATCAACATAAACATAACCAATAAGGCGTTTTGAGGCAGTTTTACGATAAAGATTAAAGTTGATTATCAGCCTTAATTTCCCATATACCATTATCTTCCTGCCACATAAATTCAACTGGCCTTGCTATGATTTTCTTCCTTTTCCATTGACCATATTGTGTTTTGTTAAGCGCAAGAATACGTTCTTCTTCTTTTTTAATTCGTTGAATACGCTTCCATTCTTCTGGTTCAATAACTGCTTCGAGTGTAGGTTTGTCAATGATACGAGACGTTAAAAATGTCATATTCATAACACCATCTTCGCCTTCTCTTAATTCATAAAATGAATAACCCCTACGAACTTCTCCTTTTGAGCCACGAGGAAGAGCACCTCCATATTTTTCTGGAGCAAGAATTATTTCTGCAACAACGGTTCCTTCTGAGGCGTTATAAATCTTTTCCGTTTCTTCGGGCATATCCTCGATTGGCCTTGTTTCTGGATTTTCGATAAACATATACAAAATGGTTTTAGTTTTATTTTAGTAGGATATCCGAAATTGTGCGCCCACAAGGAATCGAACCTTGAACCTTCTCCTTAAAAGGGAGCTGCTCTACCAATTGAGCTATGGGCGCATTTACTTTTCAATCCTCAAACTCATCCTCAACTTTAAGAAAGAGCAGGAATACTACTGGCGCCACGGCCCACAAAAGTGGCGCTGGGCCAGAAAGAAACATCTGTTCAGCCAAGGAAGAAATCTTTATCGCGCCATATGGCAGGAATTGCAGAACCAAACTAACAAAAAGTCCGCTGTTTAGCAAGGTTAAAATAAGCACCTGCCACAAACTGCTCAGGCCCTGAACAGAAAACTTGAAAAGATTATAAAATATTTTCCCACCAAGAAGAAAGGTTAATATGCCAAAAAATATCAGGAATGCTGTAAGTTGCGTATATGGTGAAACGCGCAAACCCGATAATGCCAAGGAAGAAAGAGCTGATGGTACCGTACGAGCAATTACCGCTCCGGCATAAAGAGCCAGTAATAAAGCTAGCATCTTATCACGACCTGAAGTTACGCCGAAAATAAATATTATGGCAGCAACAAAAAATACCGCCGCAATATCCCAAGTTAAACCAGAAAGTGATAATTGCGCTGAAAGATTTGGTAAAGCTTCAAAATCAACGCTATTCATTTGTTTAACCGCATTAATTGGTTTTTATAGCTCGCCTTCAAGTTCCTCCAAGAGCTTCTGAGTTTTTTTGGAAATACTATGCGGAATTTTTATTGAAATTACAACATAAGCATCGCCTTTAGCGGCAGCGTTATTTCTACTCCGACCATAACCGTAAGGCATACCGCGACCGCTTATCCTAAAAACTTTACCGCCACCAGTACCTGACGGAACATTTAATTTGATTTCGCCATTTATCATCGGAACATCAATTTTTGCGCCGAAAACAGCTTGAGGGAAAGAAATTTCTGCCTTTATCCAAAGATCGTTTCCCTTGCGCTGAAAAAGCGCGTGGGGTTTAACATGTATATTCAAAAATAAATCCCCGCTTTGTAAGCCATATTTGCCAGTTTCTCCCGACCCTTGAACTTTGAGCGTTTCACCATCATCTACTCCAGCCGGTATTTGCACATCAATTTTTATCGAACGTTTAATACGGCCCTCGCCTCGACAGGTAGTACAGACCTTTTCCGGTACTTCTCCTCGTCCATGACAATTGGGACAATTAGTGAGTCTCGTGAAGGTACCAAAAAATGTCTGTTCAACTCGTTCCAATCCGCCCCTACCTTGGCATGTTTTGCATGTAGAAAGTGAACTTCCTGGTTCCATGCCCTTGCCATTACATCTTTCACACGGAGCATATTTATTCAAAATCAAGTGTTTGTTTATGCCGGAGTAAGCTTCTTCAAGACTTATTTCTGCATCCACAACTATATCTTTGCCGCGTCCGGTCGTTGTTTTCTTTTTTGGTTGACCAAAACCAAAAAATTCTTCAAATATATCGCCGAAATCGCCAAAATCGGCTGCGTTACCATTAGCGGTAAAAGGAAAATCTTCAAAATTCCAAGAAGCAGAATTAAAACCTCGTGCGTTTCCTGAAGAAAAAGCTGCGCCAAAACTATCATAACGCTTCCTTTTATCCGGATCGCTCAATACCGAATAAGCTTCGTTAATCTCTTTGAATTTAGCCTCTTCCCCCCCAGCCTTATCTGGATGATGTTTATGAGCCAGTTTATGGTAAGCGCTTTTTATTTCATCTTGAGAAGCACTTTTAGACAATCCAAGAATTTTGTAATAATCTTTGGCCATGATTAAAATATCTAATTTGATATTTAACTGACTTTATGCTTTTGGCGGAGTTGAGGGCCAGCGTGCAGTATATTTCGGCGTTGGCCGATCTTCAACAATAATATATCCGAGGGCTTCAAGCAAAAAAAGTAATATACGCGTCATGATATTTGAAATGATTTTTGCCGGCCAGGTAAAAAATTGAAAGGTGAAAAAAACGCTAGCAACGAAACCCAATAAAAACAAATTTATATGCCCGGTATTAAAAATATTGATTGATTGTTTGGCAAATTGATTAAGCTGGCGATCTATAACATTGAATATAACATCTTTTATTTTTTCCTTACCGGTCAACGGAAGATTAAGCTTCTTACTATATTCAGTACGCGCTATAGTCAAAAGTTGCGGGTCGGTAAGCTTGCCTTCGTTTAAATGATTAAGCGTCTGGTCCACGGTTGAATTAACGTCAATACCGGTATATTGCTGTATTGGAGCGCTCAAAAAAAGTAGGCTTTGGTCTATAAACGATCTGGGTAATGGTTGACGCAGAAAAAATAAGGCTGTAGGCGACACGGCAAGCGCGGCGGTAAAGATAATATTTATAGCAAGGAAGAATTTTGGCAAACCGGCATGCAAGGCCCAGGAAGGCTTCCATGGCATTAGATCTTTCAAAACATGCCGCATTCTAAGCCTTTCTAAAAGAAGAAGAGCCCAAGCGGGTAATATAACCAACATGTATATTGAAGGTGCTGGAAAAAGAAACAACGACATCAGAAATAATGCGACCAAAGAAGCTACAGCTGGGAGACGAAAACTGTCATCCAACATCACGGCTATAGAAAACCACATGGCCGATAGCAAAATCAACACTGTTCCGATCAAAATATCATTCAGAGCAAAATTTAAACCCAAAAACTCTTCTATGCTCGCTGAAGTACCGTTAAGAGCCCGACCGAAAAACCAACCTACACCCGTCATGCACAGTATAAAAAACGCAAGGATAAAAAAGTTTGGCAAGACAATTTTTAGCTTGGTTATCGCTTCTAGCATATGCTTTTTAGAGAATAATTGATTTTAATCGGGCGCAGTCTCATCTGTTTCAACCTCGCCATCGGCTATATCCTCTTTATTTTGGCCTTGAGAATCTGAATTGGCATCTGACGGCGAAGAATTTTTATTCTGTTCGTACAAACTTGAACCAATCTTCTGTGCTTCTCGGTTAACATCTTCAATCGCCCTTCTCAAAGCCGCTATATCATCTTTACTCTTAGCTTCTTTAAGTTCTTTTAACTTATCTTCTACAGAAGAACGGATATCTAGAGAGATTTTGTCAGTATTTTCACGCAAGGTGCGTTCTACAGAATAAATAAGCGCGTCGGCTGTATTAATCGTTTCAACCATTTCTTTTTTCCTCCTATCATCCTCAGCGTGTAATTCGGCTTCTTTTTTCATTCTTTCTATCTCTTCTTTGGATAATCCAGTGGAAGCTTCAATACGTACTGTTTGGACTTTACTCGTAGCCTTATCTTTAGCCGCGACGTTCAAAATGCCGTTGGCGTCTATATCAAACGATACTTCGACTTGCGGGATCCCGCGTGGGGAGGGCGGAATACCATCAAGAATGAATCGGGCTAGAGTTTTATTGTCAGAGGCCAAAACACGCTCTCCCTGTAAAACGTGGATTTCTACTGATGGTTGATTATCAGCAGCGGTAGAAAAAACTTGGGATTTTGAAACGGGGATGGTGGTATTTTTTTCTATAATGGGAGTCATGACATTACCCAATGTTTCAATCCCAAGTGAAAGTGGCGTGACGTCCAACAAAAGAACATCGCGGACTTCTCCTTCCATAATACCACCTTGGGCCGCTGCTCCAATAGCTACAACTTCGTCGGGATTAATGCCGGTGTGCGGTTCTTTTCCGAAAAGTTTTCGCACCGAATCCTGTATTGCTGGCATTCTGGTTTGCCCGCCGACCATCACAACTTCGTTAATATCGGATAGTGCAAATTTTGCTTCCCCAACAACCTTAGCAACTATTTGTGCGGCTTTCTCTATATGATCATTAACTAATTCCTCCAACTTGGCCCGCGATAGTTTAAGCAAAAGATGTTTCGGGCCTTCGGCATCGGAAGTTATGAAAGGGATATTTATTTCTGTTTCATGAGTGCTAGATAATTCGTGCTTGGCACGTTCTGCGGCTTCCTTTAATCTCTGCAGAGCTAACTTATCGCGAGAAAGATCTATACCCTGGTCCTTCTTAAACTCATCTACCATCCATTCAATTAAACGCTTATCAAAATCATCGCCGCCAAGATGGGTATCGCCTCCAGTAGCTTTCACTTCAACTGTATCGGTAGATATTTCCAAAACAGAAACATCAAATGTCCCGCCGCCGAAATCATAAACGACTATCTTTTCATTTTTTTTCTTCTCAAGGCCATAAGCCAAGGCGGCCGCCGTGGGCTCATTAATTATTCGCCTTACATTGAAGCCGGCAATTTCGCCTGCTTCTTTAGTTGCTTTTCTCTGTGAATCGTCGAAATAAGCCGGGACCGTAATTACGGCATCAGTAATTTTAATCCCGAGACGAGCTTCGGCATTAGTTTTTAGCTTAGATAAAACCATGGCTGAAATTTCCTGTGGCGCATACCATTTATCTACCATTTTCACTTCCACCCCGCCGTTTGAAGCTTCACGTATAGTATAAGGCAACCATTGCTTATCGCGTTGTACTTCCTGATCCAAAAATCTTCGACCGATAAGACGTTTTACGGAAAAAATGGTATTTTCTGCGTTCGTAACCGCCTGACGTTTAGCAAGGATTCCAGCCAAACGCTCACCTGATTTGTTTGCAGCCACCATTGAAGGCGTGGTGCGCGCCCCTTCAGAATTCTCAATGATTTTTGGCTCTCCACCCTCCATAATGGCCATAGCAGAATTGGTAGTGCCAAGATCGATACCAAGAATTTTACTCATATAACTTCCTTAAAAGTTAAAAAATGTTTACATCGATTTCTTAATTTCAATTTATTACTTCTTTTTCCCTATCTTAACTTGCACGGCGCGTATAACGAAATCGTCTTCAGTAACAAACCCCGAACGAATATCTTCAACGACGTCATCACCCACGCCGTCTATTCTGCCGACTGCTTCATGGTATTTAGGATCGAAAGATTTACTGTTAGTCTCTATTTTTTTAAAACCGTTTTTAGCCAATATGCTCAAAAACTCTTCATAAATAAGGCTTATTCCATCAACCCATTTATAACTTTTTATATCCTGCGGGATTTCATGAACAGCGCGTTCAAGCATATCAAAAACCGGCAATAAATCTCGCAGGGCCTCTATTTTACTGAACTTGGCAAAGACACTAAATTTTTTAGCTTCATCTTTCTTATAATTTTCGAAGTCGGCTAAAACCTTTTTCCACTTACTCTCATATTCTTGAGCGGCCTGTTTGCCGCCGGCTCCCGACTGACTGGAGCTATCTAAATGTTTTTGGCTATTTTCAAGATTATCTTCCATAAATCTATTTTTCTTCTGAAATCAATGAACCCAAAAAATCCACGGCTGGAATTGCTCTTTCATAATGCATGCGCATTGGACCTACGGCGGCAATAAACCCAGACGAATAGCCATATCTGCTATGCCAAGGTTTTATTATTAAGCTTAAAACCTTAAATTTGCCCAAACGAATATCTTTGCCTATTAATACTTGGGTTTTATCGATGTCTACTGATTCCGTGATTAAATTCCTTCTGCTTTGCAATAATTCTAAAACATTCAGCATTTCATCCATAACCTGATGCGAATAAAACTCTGGTTGCGATCTAAAATAGTTTAATCGCTGGAAAAACAAAGGATTATTATTAAGATTAAGATTAACCAGGCTAACGCCTTGAAAAAAATCGGCCAGTTCCTCTGCCGCTCTTTCAACGGCGCTTACTTTATCCTGCTTCCATATTTTTAAAATTTGACTTAGCTTATCCCGAATTGCATTCGAAAGATTCCAGGTACTGGAATTTTTTTCCACGAAAAAACGATAGGCTAATTCGGTAGGTATCCGCCCAGATGATGTGTGCGGCTGCATCAAGAATCCGGATCTCTCAAGTGTGGCCATTTCTGCACGTAATGTCGCTGTACTCAATCTGAAATACCCGCTCTTGTTTAAAAAATCGGAGCTTATTGGGTGTGCGCCACCGATATAACTCTCAATAACAGTCTTGAGAATATTTCCTTGTCGGTTGGTTATTGTAGGCATGCTAGGTAGTAGTCCCGCCCCATAATTATTTATTAAAGCGGGATGTTAAAAATTAGTCTTTTTTATAAACACGAGCCAAAATAATGAGCCCGGGAATTAGCGTATATTGGAGCTGGATCACTACCTGGCATGATTTCATTATTTTGGCACTCTAATATCACGAGTGCTAAAAGCATTATATAAAAAGACCGCTACCTGTCAATACAATACTTAAATGCTATAATGAATTACGATAAAAATTATATTTTATTTATGAATCCCGTTAGAGACGACCTAATAGGAATAGCAAGTAATTTGTATTCTATAAAATGATTAAAACTTTAAGCGGGATTTATGCGCGATATTACGGAAGCGCTTTAGTCTTTTGCGTAAAGCGCTTCCTGTCTCTAACGAGATGAATCCCGTTAGAAGCCGCGATCGCAAAGGATTAGCAATAAACCCCGTTAGAAAGTTATTTTTGAAACTTTTATAGGGAATATTATAATTGATGTGTTTGTGATGCGAGCTTTCTAACGGGGTAAAAATATCTATGTCGTATATAGTATCCATACAAATAATTTTGCAGATTGAGATCATTGATCGCGATCTGCTTCTAACGGGATGAAAATATTACGCGACCAAACACTCACGTGGGTGAACCTTGATAATCCAAGCGCAGACGATATAGCCTGGCTACAAAAAGAATTCAACTTGCATCCGGTTGTTATAAAAGACTTAAATCTACCAATGCGTCATCCAAAAATAGATGTTTTTGGAAATTATATTTTCGCTGCATTTCAAATACCCATAGAAAAAGATGGCGCGGGCACAGCCTTAAGAATAGAAGAACTAGACCTCATTATCAGCGAAAACTGGCTTATTTCCAGTCACACCAGCCGGCTCCCATTTGTAAATGATTTTTTCGCTAAATGCATGGGTTCTCAAGAGACCAAAAGTGAATATTTCAGATCCGGCCCGGCAGCTGTAATACATGGATTAATTTCTGGACTTTTTGAGAGCGTGAATACTGAACTTGATAATATAGAGGGCCAGATTGCCGTGATAGAAGACGAGATATTCCGTGGCCGTGAGCAAAACATGGTAATAATCATATCCCAAACCAGGCGTAAAATAATAGATTTCTTAAGAACACTTGAACCAATGCAGGGACTATTCAAAGAGCTGCTTATTTCAGGACCCAGTTTATTGGGTAAAGAAGCACGGCCTTATCTTGAATATCTTTCTGAATCGCACGCCAAACTGGTCAACGTTCTTATTACCCAGAAAGAAACGATTGCCGCATTGGAAGAAACGAATCAATCCCTGCTTTCAACAAAAACCAATGCGACCTTAAGACTGTTAACAGTTTTTACGGCTATAATGCTGGCGCCAAATACCATAGCGCAAATTTTCGCCACTAATATTTCCAATATCCCTTTTAGCCATTCAGCAAATGGCTTTTTAATAGTTACGAGCGTAATTTTTATTTCGGGTTTATTCACCTTCCTCTTTTTCAAATTTAAAAGGTGGATATAAAGTCAAATTTCTAATTCCTAATATTTAATTTCTAAACAAATCCCAATATCTAAAGTTCTAAAACGCCTCTAAATTATATAGCTTTAGACATTTTAAGATTCGGTATTAGAACTTAATTAGTAATTTTAAATTGGTCATTCAGATCCATACGCATGAAATTTTCTTTCTATAATACTCTTACTCGCCAGAAAGAAGAGCTAAAGCCTCTCAAGCCCAAAAAGATTGATATATTCGTTTGCGGACCTACGGTTTACGACTTGGCACATATAGGCCACGGAAGAGTATTTGTTATCTTTGATGCCGTGGTCAAAACTCTACGCCATAGTGGTTATAACGTACGGTATTTACAGAATATTACCGATGTTGATGATAAAATAATCGCGCGCGCCGAACTTCAAGGCAAAACCCCCAAAGCTCTAGCCCATAAATTTGAACACGAATACCTTAAAGACATGAAAGCCCTAAATATAACGTCGCCAGATAACTATGCGCGCGCCAGCGACCATATCGACGAAATACTAAGCCAAATTAAACGCCTCCTAAAGAAAGACTGTGCTTACATAACACCAAACGGAGTTTATTTTTCAGTAAAAAATTTCCATGATTACGGGAAATTATCACATCAAAAATTAGATAAAATGGAAGAAACGGAAAGAATTGAACACGATCCAGACAAAAAACATAAACAGGATTTCGCGCTGTGGAAAAAAGCAAAAGCTGGCGAACCCTTCTGGCCCAGCCCTTGGGGCAAGGGCAGACCCGGCTGGCATATTGAAGACACGGCTATAGCAGAAAAATATTTCGGCCAGCAATATGATATGCACGGCGGAGCTTTGGATTTGATATTCCCCCACCACGAATGCGAGATAGCTCAAATGGAAACGATATCAAATAAAAAACCGTATGTGCGCATGTGGCTGCATGCTGGATTCCTGAACGTTAGAGGAGAAAAAATGTCCAAATCTTTGGGCAACATAATTTCTATCCGGGATTTATTAAAAGACTATTCCGCTCAAGCTTTCAGAATGTTAATATTTCAAGCCCATTATCGCTCACCGATAGATTACGACGAAGATCTGATGAAACAGGCGCAAGCGGCGCAGGAACGCCTGACGGATTTTTATAACCGCCTCAAAACAATAAAAAGGTTTGGGCCGGAAAACGACCGCATAAAAAGCATTATATTTACTTCAAATAAAAATTTCTGGGAAAAATTAGAAGATGATTTTAACACACCACGCGCCATAGCGATCATTTTTTCGCTTATGAAAACGCTAAACCCCCTTATAAACAACTTTGCTATATCAAAACGTGAAGCCAAGGCCGCAAAAGAATTCTTGAAAAATGCGGATGGTATCATGCATATCCTTGGGCCAAAACAGACCTCATCAATACCCCAAGAAGTTAAAAACCTTATCAATGAACGGGAACTTATGCGCAAAGAAAGACGCTGGACTGAAGCCGATCAATCAAGGAAAGAGCTTGCTCAAATAGGCTGGACGATAGAAGATACTCCTGAAGGGCCGAAACCGAAACGGATCGAGTGATCTGGTGAACACCAAACAGCCTTTTTGCCATAACAGCTGTACGGCATATCGAAATATCTTGCCGAGCCAGGCATGCCGCTGACTCCTTACAATCGTCCACATTTTCTCCACGTTGCAGCTATTGCTCTACCGACATTTAAACGATAAGCTTAGAATAATTAAGGTAATCCTTAGACTCAGCCGAAGCAAAAGAGCACTATTAAAAGGTAATACCTCACCGCGCTCGGTATGCAGTTGTTGCAGCCACTCCCCAGCCCTAATTTACCAAAAACAATTTGATATATTTATATAAAATTATAATGTATAACTTTAGAAATGCCCAAACACTCAGAAATTAGAGCTGGCTCGTGGGCAACAACTAGCACATGGCTAAAAAAACTTTCTCCAAAAAAACCAAAGAGCTTCCTTCTTCAATAAAGGATTGGCTATCGATGCCCGACAAAGATATCTCATTTGCCATGGCGCCTGGCCGCATCCCGCCTCAAGATAACGAGGCCGAACAATCGCTTCTTGGGAGCTTACTTTTAGACAATAACGCCATCGTACGCGTTGTAGATTTTCTGCACACTGAAGATTTTTATCGCAAACAACACCGCGCCATATACCAAGCCATGCTTGATCTCTTCACCCATCATGAACCAATAGATATACTTTCGGTTGCTACCAAACTTAAAGAAGATGGCGCTCTTGAAGAAATAGGCGGCAGAACCTATCTGGCCAGTTTAGTTAATATGGTGCCTACGTCATCGCATGTCGTACACTATGCAAAAATAATTCAGAAAAAAAGATTGCTGCGCGATCTGATAGATGCTTCGTGGCACATATCACGTCTTGGGTATGAAGAAGGCAAAAATGTGGATGAGCTTTTGGATGAAGCCGAACAAAAAATATTTTCCATATCCGAACATGCTTTAACACAAGAGTTTACGCACGTAGACAAGGAACTGGCTTTAGCATATGATCGTTTGGAAAAATTGTCCCGCCATGAAGGATCTTTACGCGGTGTTGCCACTGGCTTCCATGATCTTGATAATATGCTTTCCGGTCTCCAGGCTTCGGATCTGGTGGTTATAGCCGCAAGACCATCGTTGGGTAAAACTTCTCTGGCTTTGAGCATAGCCCGGCACGTTGGGGTAAACGAGAAAAAACCAGTAGGTATATTCAGTTTAGAAATGTCCAAAGAGCAAGTCGTGGATCGTTTAATCGCCGCTCAAGCCAATGTTGATCTCTGGCGCATGCGCACCGGACGTTTGTCACCGGATGATTTTGAACGTTTACGCGATGCTTTGGATCAGCTTGCCGGAGCGCCCATATATATTGACGATGCGGTCACGGCAACGGTACTGCAAATGCGCGCCATGGCCAGGCGTCTACAGGCCCAACACGGCCTTTCACTGGTCATAGTAGACTATCTACAATTAATTACTTCTCATCTGCAAACTGAAAATATGGTTCAGCAAGTTACGGAAATATCTAGATCTCTTAAGGCTTTAGCGCGCGAGCTAAATGTGCCTGTAATCGCCATTTCACAACTATCGCGCGCCGTTGAAGCCCGACCGGACCAACGACCGAAACTTTCTGATCTGCGCGAATCAGGCTCCATAGAACAAGACGCCGACGTGGTCATGTTCATATGGCGAGAAGACATGGTTAAAAAAGATTTAGGGGTTAAAAATATCGCCAAAATTCATGTAGCCAAACATCGAAACGGACCAGTCGGGGAAATAGCGTTAAGATTCGATCCAGAGCGGGCAACTTTCTGGAGCCTGGAGAAACAACTCGAAGCTTAATTAAAGTAATCCCTCGTCGCTTTGCTCCTCAGGATGCAGTTGTTGCAACCACTCGGCGC
>MHSR01000008.1:0-33870 GCA_001822815.1 Candidatus Terrybacteria bacterium RIFCSPHIGHO2_01_FULL_43_35 | reverse complement strand
TCGGCGCGGCTCGTGGGCAACAATAAAAGGTAATCCATCGGCTTCGCCTCAGGATGCAGTTGTTGCAACCACTCGGCGCGGCTCGTGGGCAACAACTAGCACATGCTACCGCCGCCAATACGTGAAACAGCAGATCTTATAAGAAGACTACCGGGCATCGGACCGCGCCAAGCGCTTCGGTGCGCTTTTTATATTTTACGACGCCCGCAAGAAAGAGAAGACCTGAAAAGAGCTTTAGAGAATATTTCCAATATTGGAAATTGTGAAAAATGCTTCCGGGCCATATCCATAACTCAAAATACCGCTCAAAGGCTATGTACATCTTGCCACGATCCAAAACGTGCCAACGGCACTTTATGCGTTGTTGAAGAAGACACCGATCTTGAACAACTCGAAAAAGCCGCCGTATTTAAAGGACAATATTTTGTTCTGGGCGGAAGGCTATCCATCGCATACCACCCCCAATCCATAAGAATCAATGAGTTAAAACAGAGGGTTTCTTCTGATCAAAATCTTAAAGAAATTATTCTCGCCCTAAGTCCAACATCAGAGGGCAATGCTGCAGCTTTATGGCTGAAACAAGCCGTTATAGAATCTGCGTCCTCATCAGAAAACGTCAAAATAACCCGCTTGGGCATAGGCATGCCTTCAGGTGGTGAGATAGAATACGCCGACGAAGAAACATTGCGTGGAGCAATGAAAAACAGAAACTAGAACAAAAACGTCCCGAAATACGGGACGTTTTTTGTTGAGAAAATTACTTTGAAACGGATCGCCTTACAGCTCTTTTTGCCTTTATGGAAGCTACCGTTTTTCGTTTTGGGCCGGTTTGAGATTCTTTAGGTTTTGAAACTGGCGCTTCGGCTTTAAGGGCGTTATCTTTTATGTCCATAATCTCAACGAGAGTGTATGACTGCCGATGGCCCTTCTTGCGCTTTTGACGTTTCTTGGGTTTAAACTTAAAAACAATAACCTTATCATGCAAACCATGAGAAATTATCCTGCCCATGACTTTAGCCCCCTCAACAAAGGGCATGCCCACCTTGACTTGGCCAGCGTAAACAAGAAGTAAGACTTCATTAAAATCAAATTCTTTACCGCTTTCATACGGTAAAGTCTCAACGGCTATTCGTTGTCCCCTGCTTACCAAATATTGTTTTCCGCCTGTTTTTATGACTGCAAGCTGCATATGCCGTGGTTGCTCCCGAGCTTTGCGAGGGATTGCACAATGTGCATCTCTTCGAGTTCATCGAATCTGAGATTCTCTGAATCGAATGATCTGAGACTCTTCAGAGTCTGAACGACCAGAGGCGAAGCCGAGGGATTACCTCATAAATATTGAGTCAAAACTCAAACTATAGCCTACCTCGATAATTCGTTATCGTCAACGATATCGCCTGTTACGTCGTTTATTACGCAACCCTCCCATAAATACCTTTACGCGCTGTAATTCTATAAGCAATGGACCGGCAACGAAAATGGATGAATATGTACCAACGGCAATGCCCACAAACAAAACAAGGGCGAAGTCGGCAATTGCGCTCCCGCCCCAAAGGCCTATTGCGCCTATGGTAAGAAGTACGGTTATAGATGTAGCAAGTGAACGACCCAATGTTTGATTCAAGCTGGTATTTACTATTTCCCCAAAAGACTTATCAAATATTTTCCTCAAATTCTCTCTTGTCCGATCAAATACAACTATGGTGTCGTGAACAGAAAAGCCAAGAATAGTAAGGATTGCGGCCACGAAAGCAACATTAATCTCTATATTCATAAAATATCCAAGGGCGGCAAAAAGACCCAGAGGAATGATGACATCATGCAACAGAGCAACAATGGCCACGATCAAGCCATATTGCCAAGAAGAAATGGGTTTTGAAACACGGCGGAAGGCCCAAGCTATGTATAACATTATGCAGATTACAGCCAAAGCTATGGCCAGGGCTGATTTCTGTTCAAGCTCTTTGCCGACAACCGGACCTATAGAAGTAAACTGGCTCTCCTCGCCCGGAGCCAAGTCTTTTATTTTTTTCAAAACCTCCTGATGAGTATCCTCGTCAACCGACTTAAACTTCAAAATCAAAGTCTTGTTATCGGATGGCTGTACTGTAATATCACCTAAATCTTCAGACGAAAGAACGGAAATTAATTCTTCACGCGCTGGCACTTTGTCATCGAATTTAACGGCCATTAATGAACCGCCCTTAAATTCCACGCCCAATTTCAAACCCCAAACCGTCAAAGAAAAAATACTTGCAAACACTAAAATTGCAGAAAATATCAAGAATATCCATCGGTGTTTAATTATAGAAAATTCACGCATACCCCGTTAGAAAATTGGCCTCGAGTCAGCTGCCGAAAAAGTACTGCGGACTTTTTTGGCGCTTGCAAAATAACCAATTAACTTAATATGTATCAAATGTTTCATAGTATTACACAATTTTCTAACGGGGCATATATAAATTTAATTATTACCATAGTTTCTGCCATTTAGATAAACGGGTATGAACTATCTGCAAAAGCAAAAGACGGGAGATGAATACCGCTGAAAACATAGACATTAAAACGCCGATCCCTAAGGTCAAGGCGAAACCGCGCACGAAACTCGTGGTTAAAAAATATAGAATAGACGTCGTTATTAAAGTCGCGATGTTTGAATCGCGTATTGAGGGCCAGGCACGCACAAAACCAGCCTCAATACTGTCTTCAACCGAACGTCCCCACCTACGTTCTTCTTTCATCCGCGCAAAAATAAGGATATTGGCGTCAACCGCCATACCTATAGAAAGAATAAAACCTGCGATGCCGGGCAAGGTAAAAGTTACCGGAAGTAGCTTAAAGATGGCTAAAGTCAAAACAGAATAAATACACAAGGCGAAAACAGCAATTGCTCCGGGCACGCGATAAAGTAATAACATGAACAAAACTACCACAATCAAAGCCGCTACCCCGGCGCGCATTATGTTATTCAATGATTCCTGCCCTAGCGTTGCACCAACGCTTTGCTGAGAAATAAGGTTTATAGGCACGGGAAGGGCTCCGGCATTTAAATTACGTACTAATTCTTGAGCTTCCGGAATAGAAAAGGTGCCTGTTATAACCGCTTCACCCGAAGGTATTTCCTGTTGAACGGTTGGGGCGCTAATTATATAACCATCAAGGAATATAGCCAATCGCTTATTAACATTACGTGCGGTTAACTCCTTAAATATGTCTTTACCCTCATCGTTAAAACGGAGACCTACCGTGGCTTGACGCGTGGTTGGATCAAAAGTAAGCTCAGCTCTTTTTAGATATTGTCCTGTGAGTTTTGTCGTCTTAAAAATAATTTCGGGCCGCTGAAGCTGTTGTTGCGGCAAGGGTTCTCCGCTTGGGCCCTGGCTTATAGCATCTAATTCCTCCTGGCTCCTTTCTTCTCTAAATTCAAGAAATGGAGTCTTGCCTAAAGCATTTATGGCCTGATTGATATCTTTGATGCCGGCGAGTTCAACGAGTAGGCGGTTAGAATTTCCGCTTTTTTCCAATTGAACTTGCGGCTCTCTCACACCGAATAAATTGACGCGTCTTTCAATTACATCCCGTAAAGATTCTAGCGCATTTTTAGAGTCTTGAGGGCTAATGTTGTGTAAATCCGCTTCATAAACCAATTGCGTGCCGCCTTGCAAATCCAACCCCAAAAGAAATGGTCTCACGGTAAGTTTTGTTATTTTAATTTTTGAAGCCCAGTCTTTAATCTGCGGCTTATTGTATTTAGAAGATAGATTCTCAATGGCTCCCCAAAGTCGCGGCTCTATCTGATTATAAGGATAATTCCAAACGTTGGGATAGACAATCAGAAGCGCGAACACGCTAAAAATAAAAACTAAAATTAAGATATTGCGTCTGCGTTTCCTTTTTTCGATATTTTTGCGAAACGGCAAGAATAACCACAATTTTCTAAATGGCCAAACAAAGATTCCCAAGAGGAATTTTCCGCCCCAAATGGTCCCCTCACCTATCCATTCAACTGGTTTGGCTAATTTTAAAAGCAAAAAGCGCATCGGCTTCAATAATGGTTTCGAGAAGCGCGATGACCAGACAATCAGTTTTAGTACTTTAGCCAACGGTTTAAACCCCAATCCAAAAAGCCATTTTACGGGCCTAAATACGCCACTAAAAAACCGTTTAGCCGAACCTATCGGTCTCGATATTATATTGAATATAGGCTGAAATTTCATAAGCCTAACTATTGTAATCCCCAAACCACAAATAAGTCAAAACAAATATCCGCATATCTATAATAGATATGCGGATTGAACAAATAACCTCATCCCCTATTGTCGCTTGACCGGAATGCTGATAAACAAGGTTGTGCCCTTATCTCTTTCAGAAATAAACCAAATATTGCCCTTATGGCCATCAACTATGTTTTTGGCGATATAAAGACCGAGTCCCGTACCAACATTCCTTGTCTCAATGGCATTGGTTGCACGGAAGAATTGTCGAAAAAGCATTTTATGCTCTTCTGCGGGAATACCAATACCCGTATCAGCAACACGGACCTCCACGGAATCAGCTTGATTTATTGTTGTAATAGTAACTTGACCTTCACTTTTAGTATATCTTATAGCGTTCCTTATGATATTCTCAAATAAAACTCGTAGCGCTGGATAGCTACCAGATACCGAAACGTCCTTCTCTGCAGGAATATTGCTTATTTTAAGCTTGGCTTGCTCTACCTGCGAAGAAAACTGGGTCAAAACTTCATCTATTACTTTAGTCAGAGAAACATCGGTAAAATTCTTAACTTGATAACCCGCACCATAACTTGCGGCATTAATTAGATCGGATGATATTTCCGACAAGAATTCTACATGTTCATAAGCTCCTTGAACTAATTCTTTAGCCGTATCGGATATTTTTTCGCTTTGTAGCAACTCCAGTTGCCACCGTATGGCGGAAACCGGCGTACGCAATTGATGCGAGGCCGTGTCCAGAAAGGAATCTTTTATTTCAACAAGCTCTTTTTCTCTGGCCAAACTGGCCTCCAAGAGTTGAGCCTGCAAGGCCTGCTTGCGCAGTTCTTCAATTTCCTTCAAGCTTTGAGCCATTTTATTTAAAGAATGCGCCAGAAATTCAAGCTCATCACCTGTTTTTATTTCTGATATCGGTTCGAAATCGCCCTTCCCTATTTTACTTGCCGCAAACTGCAAAATGTTTACTGGTCTTGTTATCTGACGGGCCAAAACGCGACTCAAAATAACTGTGGCCGCTAAAATTATAAGGATGAAAACTGCGGCTTGGTTGACCAGAGAATATACCACCGAATAAGCATCCGAATAGGGCCATTCGGTTATAATAGCCAAATTAAGCCTACCCACAGGTATCGCCGAAGCTATAACCGTATCTCCAAAAATATTTCTGGAAACGCCGGCACTAACGACCCCAACGCTTTTATCTAATTTTTCGGTTAAAGTATTTTTTATTGTCGTATCTTTTGGCAAATTTTTACCTGCGGTGGCGGCAATAAGAAAACCTGAATCGTCTATCAGATAAGCATATCCTCTGGTTCCGAGCGTTGCTTGAGCAAAAATTCTTTCCAGTGGCTTTAACGAAAGTTCGCCGCGTATGCCGCCGATTACCTTACCGTTGCTGTTTTTAACCGGAGCGCCCAATGTTATAAAATATCCTTCCAGCGTTTTATATGGACGACCAATATAATTCTTACCGGCCGCAATCTGCTTGAATAATTCTGAGGAGGGATAAAATGCATAATATTCGCAATCTCCTGCCGCCAAAACTTCGTGACCTAAGCCGCAATCCAATAAATTGTAATTAAAATCGGGGTTTTCAAATTGCTGCCGAGTTAAAACTCTTGTCTCCTTTCCCGGAGGCGGTAATTGCTTTTTGGGTATAGTATCTGTTTCTTCGGTGCGAAGAGTGTTTATAAAAGCAGCTTCAACTAAATTGCGGTTTGTTGACAACAGACTTTGTAGTAAAAATAACTGCGCATCCAACCTAAAATCATACAGGGCGGCAATTCCTGTTTCCGACAGCGGATAACCGGAAGATGGAGGAACAATAAACTCGTAACCAACTTGGACTTCAAAAGCATCTATTGTCTCGTCAATAAAACGCGAAACCTCTTCTGCCTTCTGTTTCAAAAGCAGATTTTCGGTTTCTTCTATACTCTCCTGGCGAGAAATAACAAGAAAAATAGTACCGGCAATACTCAAGGCAATAATTGGCACCAACCCAAGAATCACGAAGTTGCGTAAGAGTTTCTGTCGTATACCGCCTTTTGCGGGATGAATATGTTCGTCGCCATATGTATTTTTTGTCTTCGGAACGAATTTCATTTTTAGATTATTTTATGCCCATCTTAACTTTTATGTCCTGATCCAAATGGACATAATCGATATAACGATAACGGCCAGAACCCATTATGCCGTCAGAAAAAGTCTCGCCGCTTTCAGAATCATACAAATCCGGCATACCAAGCGCATGTCCAAATTCGTGGTAAAGGAAGCTTGTGCCGTAATTCACGACGGGATCGGTAAAATAACTTCTGGATAAAATAGCAATGCCTTCTGCTCCCAAGGCGGCAGGACCTTCAAGGAAAATCAACTTGACCACAAAAGCTCCTGGCGGAATTTCTGCAAAATTACTGCGATAAAAAAACGCTCCCGGTGTCAAGATTTTTGATTCGATGAATTGGTCAATTTTTGTCAAATCTACCCGTGAGGGTCTGTCTATGCCGACGGGAATAGAAGCAATAATCTCGTCTTGGGTCAAAACTGGGGTTTCCAGAAGAGAGAACGTTATATTTGAACTGTTTTTAAATTGGGCGCTGTGAAATTCACGTATCTTAATGAGGGCTTTTGTAAAATCATCTTTCCATGATGCGGGCATATTGACCTGCAATGTTTCGGGAACCAGATAAAAAGCCTGAATATGTATTTTCTCTAAAGAAATTTCTGGCTCTTCGTAAAAATGGGATTTGAACTGTGTGGAGCTTAATCCGGTCGAGGAGGGTAAAACTAATTTTATTAACGGATGCTCGCTGACAAACGGCGTCTTCAAAGATAATATAAAAACCACTGCGCCACAGAATAAAATCATTACGGCAATAATCGCTTTATGTATCGATTTTTTGATTCTACCCATTTGAACCAAGACCCCGTTACGTTTGTTCACGAAACGGGGCCTGCACTAATAATCATCGCTGCTAACCCACCTGGCTACCCTTTGGTAAAATATTAAGAACGCTATCCGGAACAGTTCTTATGGCCCCCCAATCATATTGGTTGGCATTAAATGCCTCTGCAGAAGATATATGACGGCGCTTTTCTCCTTCCACAAAATAGACTTCGGGAGCGTCACCTTTAACCAGCGTATAATCGGGATACGACAACGGGGCGCCTGATGGTATGGAGTCAAGGACAGAAGACGAAACTTTAATCACGTTGTTGAAACTAAATTTACGAACCTGGAATACATCCAGCGTCGGAAATCCTCGTTTTAATCCTCGATCCACATACCAAACCGTAGACTCACCTTCCTTCTGAATCAGACTTCCGGTAGGATATGTTGCCGCGGAAGATACGACGGGACCAGTGGCGTGAACCGCAAGTTCGCCCTCACTAACAGTTTTAATATTCCCCCTTTTATAGCCGAGTCCATTAAACGCTTCAGCGCTTGCAATGGGCAACTTCTTGCCTTCAGCAATAACATAAACCGTCGGGGCATTGCCTTTTACCAACATGCCGTCTGGAAATCCTACTGCGGAACCTTCTGTATATAAATTCGTGTGATCAGAATCGGATACTGTTTTAACGTTTTTCCAATCAAATCTTGCGTCAAATACGGCCGGTGAAGGCACGGCCCGACGCTGGCCGCCCTCGACATACCATACGGTCGGACTATTTACCAATCTAAACAGAGTTCCCGAGGGGTACGGACCGATTATGCCTGTAGTAAGTTCTCCTCCCACAACATACGTTTGGGCTAAACTTGAAGATTCGTTGCCGGCCAAGTCCACCGCCTTCACGTTATAGTAATATTTTACTCCATTCTGTACGGCTGAATCGCTCCAGCTTAAACTAATGATATTGTCTGCAATCTTGACTCCTTTATCTCCGGCGATAAGCGAACGATAGATACGCGCACTATGAAAATCGGAGGTCGGATTTCTCCAGCTTAAGGTAATCTTGCCGGTTTCCACCTTGGCCCGTATCGAAGTCGGAGAGGTCGGCGGAGTGATGTCGGCCGGCGCAACCAACGCAAAACGAGTTAAGTGTGTTGTTGAACCCGTAACAACATTATTTGTTGTATCCGCGAAGAATCCGGCAACGTCTTGCCAAGATCCAGAAGCCTCATCCCAAAAAGCGAGTTCCAAGGAATTTTCATCAATTCCTATTGTTTTTTCGTTGTAAGGCAAAGTAATGGTTATTGGAACGTTCAAGCTGTTAACTTTTTGGTCGTTGTTATCCAAGGCAGCTATTTCATAAGCTAAACCAATAACATTATTTATGCCCTGTGAAGCAGCATCAGCTGTAGGTGTCAAAGTAACAGTAACTGAACCTTGAGTTGCCATGGCATTGGCTGGAATGTTTACCTGAACTCCTTGATCGTTCTTGATGATTTGATCAACTAACGCATCGGAACTATTTACAACAACTTCCGGTACCGCAATGTTAACTTCTACCAGCACAAGGCTTGCGTTATATGTGCCTTCAGAAACAACATCTAACGGGATCTCCGCGGCCTTGAATAATATTCCATCTCTCTCAAAACCAGCGCCTACTTTCCATCTTCCTACGCCCAAACGCAACAAGTAAGAACCGTCGGTATTGGCTCTGATATTTGCCGTGCCGCCCGCTTCCTTCCAAGCCCACACAAATGCCGGTCTTCCGATACCGCCCTCGGTAACACGCCCCTGCAGCGTTGCTCCAGCTGTCACCAAAACCAGATCGATGTTCTTTGTTTCACCTTGGGCCACAACAGCACTTTTTTCATCAGGAGCCTGATAATCCGAGGTTCCTCCCAAGAAAACATGTATATAATAAGTGCCCGATGGAACCGCTATCTTATAATTACCGACGGAATCAGAAAACGCATGGAAAGACCTTATCTCTCCAGGCAACACAGTACCGGCTTGAGTGAAGCTTCGATTATCGGCAGAAACCAACAAATTGGCAACGGACTTACCAGATGGATCTGTTATTTTACCGCCTATAAAAGCATCGGCTGCGCTAACTATAAAATCATGCGTCAAAGTTTGTCCTTCAACTAAATTCAGTATAGATGGAGGTGGGATCATATAAGATGAACCTTCGGTCCTCATGCCAACATTCCAAGTGCCGGGATAAAGGTTCATGATAAATTTACCTGTTGACGCATCAACTAAAGCTTCTCGCCAAGTATTTGTATCTTTATTGGCAAACACCCATATCTTTATTCCAGTCACGGCTGTGCCGCCAGCGGTTTTAACAGTGCCTTGCAAAACCGTGGAGCTTTTAACAACAACTATCGAAACTTTAGCGGTTTCTCCACGGGCCACAGATACGGCAACATCCACACTTGAGGGATAAGCTGAGCTATATCCGGAATAAACCGTTACCAAATAATTTCCTGGCGGAACTCCTATATTAAATAGGCCTCTTCCAACCGGTCCACCGTAAAACAGCGAATTTGAACCGTATCCCTCTTGCGGTCTTACTGAAAAACTGCCGAAGAAATCACTTAACACGGTCCCTGAAGAATTAACTACCGTTCCTAAAATTACGGCTTCGGCTTTGGTCAACACAAAATCCATGATAATAACTTGTCCGGCTTGAACAACTCCTGGCCTCGCGGCGCCAGCAAAAGTGTAGGCGCCAAGGGATGACGATAATAAACTCACGTTCCAATTTCCGGGGAATACGCGCAATTCATAATTGCCGTCGGAAGTGGTCCTGGCTGAAACAAATCCACCGCCGTCTGTCATAAACGCATGGACCTCGGCACCAACTATAGCCTCTCCGCTTGGTCCGCTTACACGACCACGTATTATTTCACCGGATTTCTTCAAAACAAGTATAATTCCGATATTCTTATTCTCTCCCTGAGCTACTGAAACAGATGCTATCGGCTGAGCATAAAGCGTAGCATCTGAAAAGTTAATATAAACTTCGTAAATACCGGCTTGAATACCCACCTTGAAATTTCCGCTGACATCAATTTGTCCACCAGCGCCAGTTCTAGTCGTCGGGTTAAAGAAACCTATATTATTTACGACTCCGGCAGGAAGAACACTGCCATCAGCATTCTTTATGGAACCGCTTATCCAAGCATCAGTAGAAGAAACTTCGAAATTAACGGTTTTTGTTTCAACGGAAGAATCAAATAAAAACTCAACAGTTTGCGGCTCTTTATTATATGACCAATCAGCGCTTGCGCTCATAGGACGCACGCCCACGTTCCACCTTCCGCCAAAAACACTAAGCGAATAATTTCCGTTAGCGTCAGTAACCGCACTTGCGTTTCCCGGGCCATCAAGGCGCCATGCGCCAACTCCCGCATCAATAATTGTTCTTCCATCCGTTCTTTTAACGGAACCTCGTATGGTTTTTGAAGCGCCGCTGAGCTGAAGATCACGCAATAATGGAGTCCCATCCGACACGTTTACGGATTGAGCTGAAGAAGAAAACAAATCGCTGCGGTCGTATGGCGGAAAAGCCAACAACGAATAACCACCGAAAGGAACGCCATCAAGCCTATATCCTCCATCAGCACCGCTATTGGCATACATAAAGAATGCCGCGCTTGAAGCGCTCCTTAACTCAACACGAGCGTTAAGTACTGCTTGACCGCTTGAGGTACTAACCTTCCCATAAATAGAACCTCCGGATACATCAACACCAAAAGCCACGTGTATCAACTCGGCGCGATTAGAAGAACAGCCATAACCTTCACGACAAGCCTCAACCGCATAATCATAATAAATTCCTGCGCTTACGCTACCGTCAAAATAAGAAACTATGTTTGAGCCTAATAGTTGAATCAAAAACAGGTATTCGGTCGATCCAACAATACGCCTATAAATATTGAATTTTGTTTCGTTATTTGCGTTATCATCCCATCTCAAGGCTATACCAGAAGAGCCGGTTGGTGTAGGCTCCTGACGCAAAGCAGATGGAGGATTTGGATAATCTCCACCTGAATTTGGAATCATCACGTAAACAAGATTAGATTCTGAAGAAATACCGGAGGCATTATATGCAGCCACCTTATAATAATAACTTTTACCGGGCTCGGCAGCGGTATCGACATAGGTAAGTATGTTAACCGGCACGACGGCGTAATGAATTGAGGTCCAGGCGTCTTCGGCCCTCTTTCGAAATATCTTAAAACCATCTTCATTAGATGAATTATCGTACCAATTAAGATTAACCTGATTGCTGGTCGTTAAGTAAAACTGGAGGTTGGTTGGGGCATTTGGGATTCCGGTTTGTGTCCCGCTTGCCGGCGTAGAAACGATAATAGCGCCGGATTCTATAACGCCATCAGCATTATATGCCGCAACTTTGTAATTATAGCCGGTCAACGGCATTACGGCGGTGTCGGTGTAATTATATACGTTTGCGCCAACAGAAAAGTAAGTGGTTGGCCAGTTTGAATCTGTTGTCAATTTGCGATAAACTCTGAACCCTTGCTCGTTGGAGGAATTATCCGTCCAGCTAAGCGTTACCTGGTTATACAATATGGTAATTGCTGTAAGATTAGTTGGTGCGTTAGGCACTCCCATGGTTGTGCCTCCTGTAGTAGTAGCATTTGCCCAATTAGAAACTGGTGACCAATTATAAGCTTCATCACGCACCTTAAGTCCAAAATAATAATTTGTACCTGAAGACAAGCCCTTAACCGTAGCTTTCTGTATTGAGCCAGCAGGACTCAATATAACAGGGTCAAAATTAATATTGGTCGTTGCAATAGCCGAATTAAACCAATTCTCAATACTGCTATATGAAGAAGGATACGTAGTGCTATATCTTATGTCATATCCTGAAACGGTCCCTGATGTTCCATCGTCCCCAGGAGCTGTCCACTGCAAAGTAACCGTATCTGAATCGGCGCTATAATAAGCCAAATTTGAAACAACGCCCGGCAAAGTTACATCAGTAGAACTCGAGGAAACAACGGAAAATGGAAGGCTTGCGGTAACCGGTGAACAATTCGAGTCAAAGCACGCACGTAACGTATAGGTTCCAACCGCAAGATTCGAAGTGCCAAAACCAAGAGTATTTTGACTAACGTTTGTCGCGGAGTTATAGGTAGTCGGAACGCCGCTAGGATTAACCACTTGTACTGTTACGTTAGCCGCTGTCCCGCCCGGCGTACAAATATAAGTATAAGTTACTGTCTCTCCCACGATGTATGAAGTCTTATTGTTCGCGAATGTAAGCGTAAGCCCATCACATGACGCCGTCCCTGAAGGCGTGGTCGATGAAACGGTATTGCTGGAAGCGGATACGTTTCCGGCCGCATCCACTGCTTTAATATAATATGAATAAGTCGTGTTGCCTGTTAAACCAGTGTCTGAATAAGAAAGTAGCGAAGTTTGATACCAGAAAGCGCCATTGCGGTAAATTTTGTAATTGGCAACGCTCACATTATCGGTTGATGCCCCCCACGAAAGATCGATCCGCGATGAAGAAACGGGGGTAGCGGATAAATTCTGTGGCGCGGTTGGCGGAGTAGTATCACCAACAGAAGGAACCGTAACAGTATTTGAGTATGTATATGAAGAACAACCGCTCCCAGAAAGACATGACTGTACGCGATAATTATAGGAGGTTCCCGCAACAACAGTTGTATCGCTATAGGAAGTTATATTAGAACCCAGCGAAGTTAAAGTACTCCATGTTGCAGAACCAGAAACTTCACGTTCGATATTCTGATGCGTTTCGTTAGTTGCATTGTCTGTCCAAGTCAAATTAACTTGCGAAGATGAAACCGCAGTTGCAACAAGACTTGATGGCATTGGAGGGGGGCCGGAGGAAATATAAACCCATCCGGTCTTGGCTGGATCTAAATGATTATGATAGCCATACGAACCAGGCGGTGTAGATGTTGTAAACGATAATTGTTTTACTTCACCCGGAGCAAAATCTCCTAAGTTAAGCGAAGAATACAACGTGTGTGTCGGATGATCATTTGATGATACATTTGCTACGGCACCAGAAGAATTTGTCCAACGAACAGTATCGCCTGGATAAATAGTAACGGATGAGGGCGAAAATCCAGAGGTAGTAATTGTTATATCAACCGTTGCTGCGTGGGCTACTGTAGCCCACAAGACGACAAAAATAATAGCCGTACCTGCAAGGCCGGCCAAAAGGAAGGTCGAGATAACCCGCCTGTTTTGTAAAATAAAAGCTTTTGACATATTCAATTTAATTAAACCCGCAGGCTCAAACGGCTGGACCGGCAGATAGAAGGATTAAAATTGGCTAATACTCCTTCTATTATAGCACGTTTTGGATCGTTTTTTGATGCTACACAAGTTATCCACAACGGCCGGATTAAAACTACAGTAGCCAGCCACGTCAGGGCTGGCTACTTACCAAAATTTTATATTTTTGGTTTTAATTTTCTAATTTATTCGGTAATACCGATATAAACCATCATAACGTCATCGGATTCTTTTTGTCTGCGGCGGGAGAAAAATAAATCTTCTTCGCAATATGTACAAAGTCCTGAAAATTGCAGGTTTTTAAGCAATACCCCTCTATCTAAAATTTGCTTTTTCAAAATTCCAGGCAAATCTACAAAAATTTTCTCTTTATCGTAAAAAATAGCATCCTCATATACCTTAAAATTGTCCAGAACATCATCTTGAATTTCAAAATGGCATTTTGCAATTCCTGGCCCTACACTAACCATAATATTTTGTGGTTCGGAGTTAAATTTTAGTACGAAAGAATCTATTAAATTACAAAATACTTGTTTCGTGATACCTCGCCAGCCGGCATGAGCCAAGCCTGCAATTTTGTTAACTGGATCATAAACAAAAATTGGATAGCAATCTGCAACATTAATTGTTAAAAAAATATTGGGCTTATCTGTAAACAAGGCATCAGCATGAAAAGTGGCGGTGGGTTCATCAAGGCTTGCATATAAAACTTTATTGCCGTGTACCTGTTTGACGGCCGCAATACGAGTCGGCATTAACCCCTGCTGATTTAAATAGGTCTTGCGGTTTGCGGCAAAAATTTCACTCTGTTTATAATTCTTTTTGGATATACCATGTGATAATTCGGGATATTTTTTTAATAGTTCAAACTGCATAAATATTGTTTATCAAATTTCGAAAGTCATCTTATCTTCAGCTAAAATTAAAGTGGGTTTATCTTTTATAAAATTTCTTATGCGCTCCTGCCATTCTTTTTGCGGACGCGTATGGACTATTAAAGCTTTTTTGACTGCGGCTCTTTCGGTCAATTCCTGAATCTGTTCCAACGTGAAATGATTCGGAGTCGGTTTTTGAGCAGCGGCTTCTATCATCAGAAGATCCGCGTTTTGCGTACGTTTAACTAAATCTTCAAAATCGTGAGAGCTACCGATATCTCCGGTATAAACCAATAGCTTATCTTTAAAAGAAACGCGTATGCCCACAGATTTAAACCACGGCACATGGCTTACCGGAAAGGTTTCTATGTGTAATTGCCCTAAATCCATCTCAAGCGACCCTTCCTTGAATTCTAAAGGATAATCTTCTTTCGGTTCCGGCCAATAAACTTCGCGCCATTTCATAAACCTATCTTTAGTGGTTTCTGGGCATATAAAAATAAGCTTACTATGCGGCTTATTCTCGTATAGGTCGGCAACAAATCGAGCATGTACAAGGTTAAAGGCATCCCCGAAGTGGTCGGCGTGAAAATGGGAGATAAAAACTGCGTTTATCTGGCGCAAATCCATATCCATTTCACTTAAGCGGGCAATAGCGCCGAAACCGCAATCCAGCAAAAGCTTAATATCCCCTTCTTCAAGCAAAAAAGAAGACGGAAACTTATCCTTCTTAAGCATCATTGTGCCCGAACCCAATACGGTTAATTTCATATTTCTATATAAGTGAATCGTGGAAGCTTATTTCCGTTAATTTCTACATCTTCCAAAAACATTCGAAGTGAGCGCACCCAAATCTGTCCTTCTCCATACAGCGCTCGATATACGGCCATTTCCTCAAGCGTTTCGCTATGTTTCGCAACTCCTACAACCTCGTACCGATTGCCTTTGTAGTGTTCGTATATGCCTAATTTTAATTTATTTTCCATGACATTTCTTATATTAATTGCCTCACCAGCGGGATTTACTTCACATTCTGTGATTTACGCATATAAACATAATAATTGTGCTCATCTTCCACATAACCAAGCTTATCCGCCCAACGATGTGGCCTGATCAGTTTAATCTCAACGAATCCATCGCTGCCATATCTTTCTAAATATTCTCTCTCAATGTCCTCAGTAATTTTAACTTCTTTCAGATCAAATCTTCCTGTTTCTGGATTAAATGGCCTCATGCGTGTAACCTCTTGTCCTGCTCGTTACCAACCTTGCGCTTCCAATTCTTTTCTAATCTCCTTGTCAGGATTTTTATCTTGCTTAAATGATTTGAGTTGTTCTTTTCCATTCATAGTTGTATTTTAACAGTACCTACGCTCCATGGCACTTCTTTTTATATTTTTCCCCTGAACCGCCCCGCACCAGAGCATCCTTCGACGGGCTCCGGATAAAAGCACGGTACGGGGCCTCACTATCATCTTCTATGATACGAGGCATTAATTAAACCACATTTCTTATACTTATATACTTCACCGGTTGCTGGATTCACCGCTCCGCACGGACAAGGATCATTCCTACCAATTTCTCCAGAAACTTGACCAGAACCGCCACCTTGACCTTTAGTTAGGCCGCGACCCAACACAACTTTTGGCGCTTGTACTACATGAGTTCTGGGCTCAAGTCTAAATACCATGCGGGTTGATTGACTGCGGACAATTCTTATAAATTCATCAAAAAGCCGCCGGCCTTCGTTCTTATATTCAACCAAAGGATCGCGCTGACCGTAAGCGCGCAGGCGCACAGTATCGCGCAAGGCTTCCATGGCTTCGATATGATCCATCCAAGCCGCGTCCATTGAACGCAACATCACATATCTCAACAGACCTTCGGCAAGATCGGCAAAGGTTTTTAAGCGTTCATCCAAAACCGCGAATATGTTTTTAAGCAAATACTTCTTTACGGCCTCGCGCCGGTCATCCGGTTCATCGCCCACTACTCCAGCAACATCATCGCCAAACGCCGACATGTCGCCTTGTTGGTAAATACGTATAATATCGGCGTGGGTATTATTGGGTAAGGGGCAAATCGTCTTTATGTTTTCAACCAGTTCTTCTATATTCCAGTCTGCATAATAATTGCCTTCGGTATGGGCAAAAACTAAATCTTCTATCTCTTCTTCGATCAATTCTTTTAATCTTGACGTCAATTCATCTTTTTTGTCTTTAAGTATCTGGCGCCTGCGACTATATACGGCGGTTCGGTGTTTGTTTACGACGTCATCATATTCAAGTAGGTGCTTACGGGCATCAAAGTTAAAACCTTCAATGCGCGCTTGCGCGCCTTCAATGGCCTTAGAAACTATACCGCTTTCTATAGGCTGATCATCCGGCACGCCGAGGCGCTGCATAATTCCTTGCAGCTGGTCGCCGCCGAAAACGCGCATCAGATCGTCTTCAAGTGAAACAAAAAAACGCGAAGAACCCTGATCGCCCTGACGACCGCTTCTTCCTCTAAGCTGATTATCTATTCTGCGCGCCTCATGCCGCTCTGTTCCGATAACGTGCAATCCACCAAAAGATTTAACTTTTTCAGCATCTTCCTTATTCGGAGGATTTCCTCCAAGGATAATGTCAACACCGCGGCCGGCCATGTTGGTGGCAATAGTAACTCCAGAAAATCTACCGGCCTGCGCGATAATCATACCTTCTCTTTCGTGATTCTTGGCATTTAATACCTCGTGGTTAATGCCTTCTCTGGCAAGTAATGCGGATAAAAACTCATTTTTTTGTATTGATACCGTACCCACAAGTACTGGCTGACCCAGCTTATTGCATTCTTTTATTTCCTGGATCACGGCCTTAAACTTCGCTTCTTCTGTTTTATATATCAAATCTGGAAGATCTTTTCTTATCATCGGCTTGGCGGTCGGCACTATAATAACTTCCAATTTATAAACCTTGTCAAACTCTTCGGCGTTGGTAACAGCGGTGCCGGTCATGCCGGAAAGTTTCTTATACATACGGAAATAATTCTGGAAAGTAATAGTGGCCAAGGTACGCGATTCGCTTTGTATGCTTACTCCTTCCTGCGCTTCAACGGCCTGATGCAACCCTTCAGACCATCTGCGGCCCGGCATCAGACGGCCCGTGAATTCATCTACTATAATCACTTCTCCGTCTTTAACTACGTAATCGCGGTCGCGCTTATAAAAAACGTACGCGCGCAAAGCTTGTTCCAAATGGTGCACCAATCTTGGATCGGAATCGGCATATAAATTAGGTATACCCAGGTATTTCTCTACTTTGGAGATGCCTTCATCGGTAAGCAAAACTGCTTTCATTTTCTCATCTATATTATAATCAACGTCTGCGGTAAGCCGCGGCACTAAACGCGCGAATTCTTCATAGTGCTTTGGCGCGTCGCTATCGGGAGATGAAATTATCAGCGGTGTCCTAGCTTCATCTATTAAAATAGAGTCAACTTCATCCACTATCGCAAAATTATGCTCACGCTGAACCATCTCTTCTTCTGACAAAACCATGTTGTCGCGCAGATAATCAAAACCAAATTCGTTATTGGTACCATAAGTTATATCGGCATAATAAGCTTCGCGCTTGGAAACCGGACGCAAAAAATCGGCGACAACTTCAAATGCGCCTTTGGTATCTCGTTCCTTATCTTCTTTTTCTTCCGATTGCGCATTGCCCTTGAAACTTGGGTCGTAAAGATAGGCCTGCTCTTGAGTTATACAAGCCACAGAGAGCCCCAGTGCATTGTAAATTTGTCCCATCCAGACCGTATCACGTTTGGCCAAATAATCATTAACCGTAACAACATGAACACCAAGACCAGAAAGCGCGTTTAAGTAAGCTGGGGCTGTAGCGGCTAAAGTCTTGCCTTCACCGGTACGCATCTCGGATATTTTACCCTGGTGCAAAACCATGCCGCCCATTAACTGCACGTCATAGTGTCTTTGGCCCAAAGTCCGACGCGCGGCCTCGCGTGCCAAAGCAAAGGCCTCTGGAAGAATATCGTCCAAGGTTTGACCGTCTTGTAAACGCTTTTTTAATTCTTTGGTTTTTTCTGGTAATTGAGCGTCCGAAAGGGTCTTAACGTTATCTTCTTGCGCGTTCACCAAAACCACATTAGCTTCCAATTTCTTGACCTCCTTGGCGTTTACGTCTCCGAATATGTTTTCTAGTTTAAATGCCATGCGTAAATCACAATAACAGAAGTATTGTAAAAAGTAAAAACTCGGGCCCAGGCTCGAGTTTTAATACTTACAAATACGCAAAAATTATTTCTACGTCGTAAGTGGTACGGCTAATGAAAAGTTCTTTCATGGAAGTCACGTAGCCTACTTCGCTATAAATTGATATCCGAGGAATTTAGTGAGAAGACGGGCTGCTGTATATTCCGGATACACTAAACCGGGTACGGGCGAAAGTTCCATCAAATCAAAACCAAGAACTTGCTTCTTTTGGGCTGTCGCACGCAAAAGTTTAAGCATATCGTACCAACCAATACCACCAGGTTCCGGCGTGCCGGTTGACGGCATGAGCGATGGATCTAAAACATCAATATCAAGAGAAATATAAACTTTGTCCGGCAATACTGCCATTATTTCATCAACAGGCACGTGCGGCGCCAAGAAAACTTTGCGATGTTCTTTACATTCTTCCACTACTTCTTTGGGAGTTGAACGTATGCCGACCTGAACCAGCATTGCACCCAAGTCATAGGCATGGCGCATAGAACAAGCGTGGCTGTATGAACTTTCTTCCCAAACTTTGCGCAAATCACTATGCGCATCAAGATGCAATATACCAACTCCAGGATATTTTTTAGCAAAATAACGCGTTGGCGCGATGGACAGTGAATGGTCGCCGCCTAAAATAATTGGCGTCTTGCCTGCCTCTGCCACTTCAGCAATCACCTTCTCAAGAACATCTATCATGGCTTCAGGCGCAGATTTATCCGGCCATACCGGTTCGTGTGTAAAAACTGGCATATGTTCAAGCTCGCGTTCTAACTCTTCATCGTATGTTTCAACCTGTTGTGACGCGCGCAAAATAGCATCTGGCCCAAAACGAGCGCCGGTGCCGTATGAAGCCATAGCGTCATAGGGCACGGGAATGATAACCGCGCGCGCTTTTTCATACGGCGTTTCTTCTACTCCGAGAAAAGTTTGTTTGATCATAACCAATATATCAACTTATGTAATTTCGTTTCTACGCTAATGTTTGCTGAATAAGGTGATGCGGAAAGACGAACACCGCCGCAGAAACAACACAGGTCCAGCGTCCCCTTCTATCTCCTCTTGCCGACTGGGCAACGTGCGATGTACGAACTATTTTGCCAGACATGCGGAAAGCCTGACGGCGCGCATCCCAGGCTTCGTCCGGATCAAACTTTATGCCTAAAGTTGAAGCCAACATGGAGGCGGCCAAATCTTCGGCATACTCGCCGGCTGATTCATCGGTCTGACCGAAAGCATGATGTTCAGAAAGGTAACCGTACTGCTTATCTCCTGCCGGCAAAGCAACTCCTATGGCCGAGGACACAAGACGGCCCGGTTCGTTGGTAGCATTCCGAGCCATTACGCAATATACTATCTCGCCCGGAGACAGATATTTCAAACCTTGAGAAGTTGCGATTCTTCTGCAACCCGGAGGAAAAATTGACGAAACGTGCACAAGATTAAATTGAGCAATGCCGCAGTCGCGCAAAGCCGTCTCAAAAGCAGCTAGCTCTTCATTATGAACACCTACGCCCGAGGTAAAAAAAACTCGCGCCGGAACTCCGCTTGGAACCATATTAAAACTTAATTTCTAATTTCAAATTTCTAATTTCTAAAAACACATCTGTTACCGTAATCAGGAATTAGTAATCTTGCTTAATTAGAAATTTATTAATTATTTCACTGATTAATATATTTTAACAAAAATAAGAAAATGTGCAAGAAAATTTGCGGCTAAGTTTTCTTTAAACGACGCTTAAACATGCGCCCACCTTTCTTAATATTGGTGCGTCTTTTTTCTTTCCACTTGCTTATCTCGGCGAAAAGTTCATCTTTAACCTTGTCTATCGCGACGTGCATATCCCATTCCTGCGCTTCGGCATATAAACGTTTCTTCCCTGGCAAGGATATACTTACTCTTGCGTGAAAAACATCGCCTTTGCGGTGATGACGCGTGGTCTTACCAATCTCAACCCTGGCTTCTATCGTGTCGCGACCGCCTTTAACTGTGGAAGAAGATACAAACCTAGACGTCAAAATATCATTAATATCCGCACCAATCTTACTTTCTATATAATTCTTTAGCGTGGGCGTGAGCGAAAAATTTGTAGCTTTAATGAGAATACGCATGTAAAAGTTTAAAACGTAAGGTGAAAAAGGTAAAAGAAGCTAACGCACGAAATTCTTTTTAGCTTTTCGCTTTTAACTTTACGCTTTATTATTATAACGCATTATAAGCAAAACCCCCACATATTTATGCGGGGGCGCTAATAGAGCCTATAATTTTTCCTTAAAAACTATTTTTAAGGGTTCCCAAGCCCAAAGAAGAGCCTTAAGAAAGCTTACCTTCGCCTTTTTGCGGGCTTTTTGTGAGCTTTCTTAGCTGATTTCTTTGCGGCTTTCTTTGCTTTCTTTGCTTTCTTTGCCATATTGAAATAGCTATCTAGAAAAACGGACTTAAAATGGTCCTTAAAAAGAGCCGACCAACTCTTTTTAAATTTAGAAACTGAAAGATCTCTTTAATCTCATTTTACATATGACTGTCAATATTACCAGTGTGGATAACTGTTTTGGACAAAAAATATTTTTGCTGTCCTAATATTTTTAAAATCCTATCCTCCGCACTTCTTCTTCAAGCGCCACGCCAAATTTTTCATTAACATCTTTTTTAGCTTTTTCGATAAGCTCATTTAGCTGTTTGGCTGTTCCGGTACCGTTATTTATGAAAAAGTTGCCGTGAACCTCAGATATGATAAATCCGCCATTAGTACTGCCCTTGAGGCCGGCTTTATCTATTAGCCAACCAGAAGGAACCTTATCGAACCATTGTTTGGGTTGATCTGTTTCAAGCAACGGCAAATGCGCATCTGGAGATGGGTTACTGTTGCGAAAAATGCAGCCGGCAGATTTATAGGGCGGATGATGCTCTAGGCGCCAAAGCGCATTTTTTTTCAATTCCCCTTTCAACAAAGTTGAGTCGCCATGTTGCATTTTTAATTTGGCCGAAACAATAACTACGCCGGGCGTATTTTGGAAAATACTTTTCCGATAACCAAACTCACAATCCTGCTGATTAAAAATTCTTTCCTTACCCTCAGTATCAATTATCTTGACTTCAGAAATAATATCACTAATGCTTTTGCCAAACGTGCCGGCATTACCATAAATCGCGCCGCCCAAGGTGCCGGGCAAACCAGCGGCCCACTCTAAACCAGCCAAACCGTTTTTTGCCGATGAAGCAACTAAAACGCCCAAGGGGCAACCGGCGCCAGCAAAAATATTTTCTCCATTTATAGAAAAATCATTATTACGCGCAACTATTACAAGCCCACGGAAACCATTATCGGAAACCATGACATTGGTGCCGCCGCCCAACATGATATATGAAATATTCTCTTCCTTAACCAACTTTAATGCGGCGGTCAGGTCTTCTTCGTTTTTGGCCTCATAAAAATAATCCGCGGGGCCGCCAACACCCAAAGAGGTATAAGGAGCCAAGATAATATTAGTTTTAAAGTCTGATAAATGCATAAAAGGATTTATTCATTCTTAATTTTCAATTTTAAATTTTTAGTTTTAAATGAATATTTTAATTTTAAAATTTAAAAATTGCTGAATTGACTTAAAATTATAAATTTAAAATTCGTTTTTCTGCTTACTGCAGAAAAACTTTTGGTCCTTCGGAATAATAATTCATCTCGGATTGATTTATGGTATAAATGCCATCTGGATTACCACCATGAGCAAGCCAGTTTGCGGCGCAATTGTTTGGGTCGGCGCAGGTTATCCAATGTTTTGTTGCATCATCGTTCACTTCATAAACTCGCCAAGTCAAAGAATCTTGTGTTAGTGGCACCCTGACCCACGCGCTTAATTTGAAGGCGTCAAGTTCCGACTGGTCCACATCTATTACGTCGGTAAATCCGAGATGCGGATAAAAACTGAATATTTCAGAATTAACGATATGTCTTCGCCAACCGCTCTTGACTATCCAAACTTTATAATCCCCCCTTGCGCGGATAAGAGAGCCTTCGGCGTAGCTGACTACTCTCAACAGAGAACAATTTTGTATAGACGCGCTTCCTGGACTAGCAAACAACAAACAAACATTTCCGACCACAACTTGAGGCATGACAAAGTTAATAGTTGAACTGCTGACTAAAGTCGCGGCAACCGATATTCCGTTAACACTGACGGTCATGCCGCTGACGAAATTGCTTCCAGAAACAGAAATTATGGCTCCTCCACCGGCATAAACGACACTTGGCGAAACGGAATTAACAGAAAAATTTGCCGGCTCTACTGTAGCCATAGACAAATTAAAGCTACGCGTTGGTTCATTATTACCAAAATCAGATGTTTTGGTTTCGCTTGCCGGCACAAATATAACATGATCAACCGTAGTACCCATGCCATTTACAATAACTTCTGCTTGGCTTCCGAATAAAGACATATTGCGCACCTCGTAGGTTTCGTTCTTGTTAACAATTATTGAAGCGACTTTAAAAATATAGCTGGATACAGAAGGGGAGAAACTTATTTTAAGACTTTTAGTACTTGAATTTATCCTATCCCACCTGCCGGCCCAGTCCTTTATACTGCCCACGACATTGAAATTCAAGGAACCGTCAACGGTATAAATATTGGAGGGTGCGATAAGTTTAAAAGTTAAATTGGGATTCTTATAAGTATAGCGCGTCCCAGCTGTGGGGGAATTTATATAATTGGCTATTTCCCAATTCAAGAAAATATCGCCGAACTTATCTGACAAGCCCATATCTGCAAGGGTGGCATCAATACTGACAATACCCCGCTCCGGCCGCTGAAGAGATTTGCTAATAATACTTGAGCCATATTGATCGGCTAAATAATGCGCAAAAACATTTATAGCCGCGTAATCAGCCGTAGCATTCTTCCATTCATTAAGGCTGTCTGAAGGATTGGTTAAGAAAGAACCGACTCTAGACTGCAGGTATGAACCGGACCAAACATCGTTGAAGCCAGCAACTGTAGGCGCGTATTCTGAACGCAATTCGTTGAGCCAAACATCATCATCTGAATTTAACAATTTAGTCTTCTGATAAAAACTAATTAAGTGCTGGAATTCGTGGGCTAGAAAATTTCTGACCGAGTTGGAGCTGGCCGCATTAGTTATATTGACGGCATTGATAAAAACCATCTCGCGCTCGTTGCTTGTTGCAACTTGACTACGCGGATATTCATCGTCGGTGCGGAAATATCCGCCAAAATTTCCAGCCAGATGCGAAACAAGAATGGTAATATGTGAATCGTTATCTATGCCCGGTTCCCAAGGAAGCCCAAAAAACGCGGTTTCTTTCGGATATATATTGTTGTCAAATTCATTAGCCAAATTTTGCAGACCGGCTAAAAAATCACTCTGGGCCTGAATGCTTAAGGAAGAAAAATATGCGTCCTCAACATATAAATAAGCTTTGGCGCTGGTAATTTTAAGTGTGGCCTGGAGCTGCGCGCGGCCCAGAAAATCAAAAGACTTGTCAACATTGAAATTAACCGTGTCACCTACTGCCGCGGCCCAGCTCACCGGATAAACATGCGTTGGTGTAAAAATGGGACTTAGGTCAGATGGCGGACCGTAAACCTCACCCAAAACCGTGGCGCGAGCATTGTCGGCATAAAAAACAACCCCACAAATAATCAGTGGGGACAATAACAGAATTATCTTGGGCCACTTCAACATATTATATATAAAACCTATCCTGTGTAATTTTAATAACCAAGATACAAGTTACAATCACCAGACAAATTACAATAAGCGAAAGCTCAAATGACAAAGCTCATCCTTCGACTCTACTCGGGATGATCCTGAGCGGAATCGAATGGGTCAAATATCAATTCAAATCCAAGTACTTCAATGCCAAATTTTGAACTTGGGATTTTAAACTTGAATTGAACTTTGGATTTTGACATTTGGACTTTGTTTGCATCTTGTTTCTTGGTGCTTGGAAATTCCAACGATGCCGGAAGGGGGTTTGACTCCAATACTAGGTATTAAGTGAGTGCCTGCCCTTCCGGCACAATCATTATATAGCTAAAATCTCAAAGCGAAAAGCATCAAATTATAATATAGCAAAGTAATGATTAATAAAAACCAATAGACGACTATACACAAAAATATTCACAAAAAATCTCAATTCCTAGTTAAAAACTAGGAATTGAGAGAAGATAGATAGGGGGATAGCAAGAAGAGAAGGAGACGAGATGGATAGGGAGGAAACAAGATAGGAAAGGAAAAGTAGAAGAAAACCATAAGTATAAATAGCAAAAAACCTTGGAAAACCCCAAGGTCTTTCGCCTACCTAGAAGGGTCCCCTCACGGGAACACTCACTCTAAGTACAGTATAGCAAGCCCATGAATTTTGTCAACCCCGTTAGAGACAGCCCGCCCCGCAGGCCCTTTGGGCGCGCAAGCGCGGGCGTGGTCTCTAACGGGGTCAACTTCCGCAATGTGAATTATGGACGCACGTCTGAACTTACCGCATAAAGCGCCAATTCATTATCGTTAACTTCAAAAATAAGACTGGTGGCAAGAGCCGAGTCGCCCGCGGCAACGCGAGACGCAAATTGCTGCCAAGTCATATTCATCCAATGACGGGTGGCGTCGCCGTTAACTTCCCATACGCGGCCATCTGAACCACGCACCCATGCTGAAATGCGAGCATTGCCCAAGCTCTCAACAGGCACAATTTTATTCCAGGCCGCGCTACCGCCAAAGTGGCCGTAAACATCAAAGATGCGCGGGTTAACAATATGCCTTACTATGACCGTGGCGCCGATTTTTTTAGTGACATAAACCTCAACCGTGTTTAGAGCTCTTATTAAATCCCCGTCCGCTACACCGCTTGACTCCGGCGAAACTTGACCTTCGGGTGGGCTCTGCGACTGCGTAGAGGAGACGCCGAACGAAACAGCGGCGGGCGAAGACATGTTTCCGGCATAGTCAATACTGAAAACTTTGTAGTAGTAAACTTCGGAAGAAGAAATAGATGTGTCGTCGTAGCTCGTACCTATAAGATTGGTGGCAAGAAGACTTCCTGTCTCGGTTGCGCTTGCCGCTCGCAATATGCGGGCGTGATGAAAATCTAAAGCCGGATTTTGCCACGAAATCCTGACACCGTTTGAAATAGCGGCAACTGAAACATTGGCTGGTTGCGCCGGCGGGCTAGAATCTGCCGGCCTAACTAAAGCAAAACGCGTCAGATGGTTGGATTGATAGGTAACAGTATTGGTCGCAACATCAACAACTGCATCTTCAAGAACGTACCAATTACTTTCCGTTTCGCCAAAAACGGCCAAGCGCAAGTCATTTTCACTAACCCCGGCAGATAAATTATTTTCTTGGTAAGCAAAAGTTAACGTGAGGGGTTTTACAAACGTATCAAGGCTTTGTCCACCGACAGTTGCGGTAATATCATAAACGGCCTTGCCTCCAATATCTAAACCAGAAGGCAACGGATTTTGGGTAAATACTTCCGAAGCAACATAGGTTGCCACTGTGAATACGGCATCTCCGCTTGTAGTTCCCTCTTCCACGCTTACGGTTGCTGAACTTCCGTCATTTGCCGCGGTTTCCGTAACAGAACCGCCGGTTTCATCGGTAATAGTTTCGGTTTCGGTATTCGTAACCAACGGCTCAAGCGGAACTCCGCCAACAATAGGAACTCCGTTTTGTGTTGGTGACGAAGACGAAGATGCGCTCCCTATTGTTCTGGTACTATCGTTAGTTATTACAGCCGTTGGCCCGTCATGATTGCCGGTATTGGCAGTGCCTGCGTTAGAAAAGAATATACCGGTATCCCCAGAATTAAATGCGCCTGCGGTGCCGCTATCTGAAAACGCGGCAACCTGTAATTGTATTGTCTGACCTGTGGTAGCAGTGGAAGAACCCGTAAGATCATATGTAATATAAATCCGTGATGTCGTTCCGGGAGAGCCGGCATAGCTAAGACTTGTATTATCACCGCATTCCCAGTCATTTGCGCTGTCCCACGGACACAACGAATCAACGATCGCATCTGTCGCAGAACTGAACTGGCCGTCACCATTGTCTACCCACCACTTAACAATATAGATATCGGTCGCATCCACCGCAGAACCAAGATTCCGAACCGTTATAGCATCAACCGTGTCGGCGTTATACAGCAGACTGTCATCGGCATCGAAGTAAATATCTTCACCGCTATCCCAAGTGCCGTTGACCGACACCGAATCGCGAAAAAGCACTTGCGATGTTGAAGCCCCTAAATTAAAAGTGGTTCCGGTTGTGTCTTCTCCCAAAACGACCGATCCATCAATCGTTGCGCAATCCGTGTTGGCGTCTGTACGAATTTTCGTTGGCGCGGTTGTGCCGTCTGTATCTCCACAAAGCGTGTTGGCTCCGATTGCCACCAGGGTATCGCCATTTGTAATCGCGCTTGGGGCTCCATCGTTATGGGTAAAGTAACGCAAAACCCCAAAATCGATACCGTTCGTATTCTGTTGTCCAACCACATAAAAACGCCTATTTGTTGTATCAAGCACCGCCGCGTACGCAAGATCTGAATCAAAAGGGGTGCCGGCCGCATCATACGTTTGAATACCATCCGCATCCCATGTCGTATCCAACGCGCCAGCGCTGGTATAACGATTCACTACAAAGTCTGCATCATTCGTTGCCTGCCAACCTACTGCATAAATCTTTCCCGAAACCGAATCTCGCTGTATGGCTTGAAATATATCGTTTTGCGTACCGCCAGAATTATATGTCTGAATGCCATCCGTATCCCAACCTGTATCCAACGCGCCATTACTGTTGTAACGAAGAACAAAACCGTCATAACCATTAGTCTGTTGTCCGCCCGCGGCGTATAAATCCGTATTTGTAGCGTCATAAACCAACGCGTAAATTTGGTCATAATTGCCGCCGCCAGAATCATAAACCTTAATGCCATCTGTGTCCCAACCCGTATCCAACGCGCCATTACTGTTGTAACGAAGCACGGTAGCATCTTCAAGCGGACCTCTTCCACCAACATAGAGGTCGCTATCGACGCTATCGAAAGCAAGCGCGTACGCAATATCGTAAGACGTGCCCGAATTATAAGTAACTATGCCGTCTGAATCCCATGTGGTATCAAGCGTGCCGTTACTGTTATACCGAAGAATGAGCATGTCGATGTTGCTCGTCGAGCCATCATACTCCCCAGCCACATAAACCTTACCCGTTGCCGCATCCAGTAAAATAGCGTGAGGAATATCGTAATTGCTTGCGCTTCCAGAATTATAGGTAACAACTCCGGTACTGCCCCATGTCGTATCAAGCGAACCGTCGCTGTTGAAACGAAACACGGCAAAATCCGTTACGTTCGTACCCAAACGCGCAGCCGCATAAAGCTTGTTATTTGCAGAATCCCACGCAAGAGCTTTTACGTCGGTGAACTCGCCGCTCGAATAATTATAGATAACCTTGCCGTCGCCATCCCATGTCGAATCAAGCGACCCGTTAGCGTTATAACGCAAAATAAGAGCATCTATTCCCGTTCCATTCGTATCCTGATAGCCGCCCACGTAAAGCTTGTTATTTACGGAATCAAACGCGACGGCGTTGGGAACATCTGAATATGTCCCGGATGAATTGAACGTCTGGATGCCATCGGTATCCCAGGCAGAATCAAGCGTTCCGGCAACGGTTGCGGCAGTGCCATCAGAATCAAGAAACGTATCCGCGTCAAGTGGAGGAAGAGTTATATTTAACCCCACAACATTTGTAGAGCCGGGTGTAATAAGGCCCGAATCGGCGGTACCGTTATTGACAAAAACCGGCGAAGAAGCGTAAGCAACTTCAGGTAAAAAAATACCGACGCTTAACTGGTATAATAATACCAACATCGCAATCGATAACGCGGTGTATTTATTGGAATGGATCGTGATTTTTTTCATATGAACGAGTTAATTTAACGGCATCTAAACTTATTATACCGCCGCTTATTTTAAAAACATAGTCCCATTCATGACCTTTAGAGCGAAATGCCCATCCTAGAAAAACAAACTGGCGCGGCAAAAGAAGTCAAAGCCCTACGGCCCGAAGGCAACAGTGTGCCTGAAATCTCTTCAAGGCAAAAACGTATGCCTTGCCGCTGTTCGCGCGGGGCGATATCCGGCGCAAACTGACCGTATATTTGTGTTGAGGTTTGGCCGCTTGCAGGAGCGATGTAAGGCAAATCTTCTAAATCAAGCAACAGCTTTTGTTCTTCCTGCGCGTCTTTGTATCCTTCGTATTTAAAACTGCTTATATCTTTTGGCGGGAATGCGCTAAATACAGCAACATCGTTTACAAATGGAACGCGCACATAAACGCGGATGCCGTTGAGACGAAGCCACGCATAAGGCATTTCTGCATCGGTTGCGCCTTCCTTTCGCACGCGTAATTTTTCAATGCGCAGATCTTCGCCCGGCGGATGAACCCATAAACTAATAAATTTCCCCTTACCAAAATCAAGCGTGCGCGAATAAACGCCGACGTCCGGCCCGGAAGACTCAACGGTGAACGGTACCGTTTGCTCTGAAAGCGGGCGGTAATTTGAATTATACGGGGCGGGCACGGTCAGTTTTTCCTTAACGGCAAGCGCGGATAGAATTACCAAAACGCAAACAAACGCCCAACGTAAAACCACCCAGCCCCACTTTTTGTTATTAGGGCGCAAAAATAAAAATTTCATACTTAAGTTTAGGCTGGAGAATCAAACGGGCTTTATAAACAAAAGTGGAGTTGGGCGGCTTTATTTTTATGGCCAACAAAGAAAAAAATTCCTTAAACATCATCTCTTTAATTTACAATTTAACAGCCGCAAGCAGATCATTCAATCCTTTATCACACACGATCTCGTCCGGATTCGGCGCAAAATTGCCGGATTTATCAACCAGGGCCTTCAAATCATAATTTAAAATAAAAATCACATTTCCAACTGGAATATAAACTTCCTTCCTTATGTTTTCAAGCTGGCCCCGCGTGGTTATATGCGCGGCAGGCCAGTTTGAGGGCCCCACAGGAATTACTCCGCCAAATACGTCTTTAATGAAGGGGCCTTTCTTGCCGGGAGGATTCAGAATATCAACCCAGCCCGAGGCGGAAACGTATTTGTCATTATCTCCCATTATCAACAAAATAGGACACGCCAAGCCCTCTTTCTCAACTTTAATGGTAGCGGAATTTGGCTGTGAGGCTATCCAATCTTTGGGCGCAACAGCAGAAAATTTATAATCCGGCCGCAAAATTTTATCACAAAGAGCCTGCGAGTCATTTAAACAAGGGGCTGTTTTGGTTTCAAAAGAAAAACCGCGGGCGGTGTCGTCTTCAGTTGGGGCTCCTGCCTGCTTGCCGAGCAGAAAAACCAGGGCAACGGAAATAAAAACAAACACAAATATCAACGCGGCGGCTGATACTATTTTATCTTTTGTTGAAACGTGCTTACGGTTCAAAAACGGGATGTGGCGACGTAGAGAAATCATAAAAATTAAACGGATTTAAAAATTAAATGTGTAAGAAGTCCGATAACGACGGGTTGCATGTTCAAGAGTTCAACTGCCTTTAAAAGAAACGAAGGGAGCGAGTCATGAGCTGAACCTGCTCAAGTAGCGCTGGCGCGTTTGGTCCGACTATAATCGCCGACATGGCATATGCGGGATTATTCTGCTGTCCAGAAATGACTAGTAAATATGCGTCCACTGGTTTTTTTGTGTCGGCATTGATCACTTTTGCTTCGAGCGATTTTGAATCCCTGCCCTGAATGTTCACATTTTCTTCGCGCAACGTCCCTTCAACGGCCTGCTTACGGAATGTTTCTGCAAAGTGGCCATCAAGATACGAAAGGTCGCTCTGGCCGGGTTCGGTTATTGCACGGATAATGAAAAAACCTTCGGACGGTTCTTTTTCCTTAGTAAGAAACACCTTAACCTCGGGAACGTCTTTTAATGTGTCGTCCGTAACCCAATCGGGCGGATAGTACAACCAATAACCAGACTTTTCTTCGCTAAACAAGAGCCAATCTGCGGGTACTTCGGAATAACGCTCAAGCTGAGGAAAAAGAGAAACGCCGCTATTATTTTGTATTGAACTGCTATTTTTATACCAAAATACAGCAAGGATAACAATAACGGCGGCCACAAGAATGATTATGATTATAGGGGTTATTTTTAGATGTTTTATGTTCATTTTTACCCAGCTCCAGTTTTGTATCTAAAGAAGGCTGCCTGCTATGCGTTTATATAAATTGAATTTTGCGCTTCCATGGCTTTTTAATCGCTTTTCGCGTTCAACGGCATCTGACCTACTACGATAAGCTTCAGCATAAATTATATGCCACATGCCTATTTTCCTTTTGGTGGATTTGGTTGTTTTGGCATTATGTTGGAGCAGCCTTCTTTTCAAATCACTCGTAAAACCAATATATAGATTTTTAGAAACATCATGCTGAATAATATATACTATCCACATAAAAAAGATACAAAACTGGGGCTGGGTAAATTATCTCTTTATAAATTTAACGGAATTAAGTATTTCGCGGTAAAGTTTTTCGTATAAAATACGATCATTGGCGGTGGCGTTACCAGGCAGCTGCAGAGAAATCTCGCGCGCAGAACCGGGTAAACCGAATATGCCTGAAACAGTAACCGGAACGGCATTTTCGTTTTGCGTGGTTGGGACCGGATCCCAAATCAAGGCTTCTAAAATACGGCGGCCTGTATTTTCATTCTGTATAAACAATACCCCGCCGCGGCCGTCTATAACAAGTTCTTCTATTTTTTCACTTTGCCGTTTATTGCCGGTCGCGCTTTGATATCTTTTTACCGCCGCTTCCAAATCTTGGAATGGTTCGGTGTCCCAGGTACCAAGCTGAATTAAAACGCTTTCGCCGCGCTCCCCTTTCTTAACCACAGATATGGGGTATTTTATCTGGTCTTGGGGAACTATCACATCCATTTCAGTTGGATAACGAAAAGAAAAGTTATTTACTTCTGACGCTTGCGTGAGCCAATTGTTGGGATCGCCGTACTGCAAATGGGCGTTGTACTTCCAATATATCCAGCCTAGATATCCGCTAACGAACAAAAAGCTCAATACAAAGGCTGCGAAGAGAATAATAATACGCTTGTCCTCATCTTGTTTTTTGCGTATTAAGCTTAGAATGTTTGGCAGATGCATAATGAAAGCGTAAAGTGCAAAACGAAAAGCATAAAAGAAGGATAAGCCGGTTATCTTTTTACTTTTTCGCTTTACGCTTTTAGCTTCTATATGATAGCACTAAATTAGAGCTGGACTAAAGCTTTATCCATGAGGCGTGGAATTCCGCGTTCACGGTATGTTCGTAATATTCATAACGTATTTCGTGCTGTCCGACGGTCATGGGTACATTAACTGAGTATGCTTTAACGGCCTGATCTAACCAAGCATTAAAAGCAACGTTGCCGTCCACATAAATCTTGGCGCCGTCATCGGTAAGCATAAAAAACAAGTAGTTGCCGTCTTCAAATGGGAAGATGCCTGTCCAGCGGACAGAAAAATCATCTACGGGCACTGATGCGTCCGGACTGCCCTGCTGCCAATTATAATCTATAGCACCTTCACAGCGCACAAAGACTGGAACGCCTTCCAAAAACCTATTATCAAAATATTCCGCGTTGAAACCAGCGCATGCGGGTGCCGCGGGCGGAACGGACGCATCATTAATTGGCGGCGTGCTGCCGTTGGGGCCAGGAGGACCATACGGACCAAAAAAATCAGCGTATTCCTGCGAGGTCATCTTAGAAAAATCTTTTGGCGTTTCTGAGGTATCAAGCGGCTCAATTTCTTCGGATGTATTATTCAACGGTTCAAGCGGCTCAAGAGGCGGCGCAGACTCTCCGCCCCTTGCGTCTATATTAGAGTCAACTGTTATCTGCGTATCTTGCGGCAAACTATTATTCTCTTGAACCGAATCATCACTAACTAAATTATCCGGCGGCAATATATTAGAATCTTGTGCTGGCTGTGGCACCAGGTTTGATGCGTTATCCGTATCTTGCGGCGAAGACGAATTGTCAATATCGTAATCCACAGCATAGCCTTCAAGCGGTGCTTCAAATGGCGGATTTAAAGCGTCATTTTGAGATAAGGTTTGAGATGTGTTTGCGCTCAAAAGATCCGGATTTGAGAAAGAATTTGCAAACGCATCCCCTATTGAGTTGGCGATGGTCGTCCAGCCATAAACTGTCGTGTCAAAGAAATCCGCAACATCATTCCACCAAGTATCGTTGCTGGGCAAAATTACAGCCGTATCACTACTTTGAACGTTGGCTATTAAATCTTTCGGTTCTTCTTGGGTTAATATCGTTTCCGATTTGTATTTGTGCCAAGCGGTAAAATCAGTGCAGGGCGAAGAAGAATTCGTGACGTCGGTGCATTTTTGCATAGGCTCGGGCTTGTAAGCGCTTTTGTCTGGATTGTACATTGCGAAATGCAAGTGAAGACCTGGGTATTCGGGACAAGATGTTCCGGAAACATGTCCTGTATTGCCCATTAACCCGACAACATCTCCGGCTTTTACTTCACCCGAAGATATTAAAACTTCATCGAGGTGAGCATAACGAGATTTTATTCCATCCGAATGTCCAATTAAAACGAATAAACCGTACCCTCCTCCACCCTGCGGACGACGATCATCCACGTTAACTTTTGTAACTTCACCATCGGCAACAGCAATAATTGGCTTTCGAAAAGCTAGACATCCGCTTTGTGTAAAATCCAATGCATATTGTTCTTTGCCAACATGCGTTGCTGGAGTTTCGTATCCACGTGTTAAAACAAACGGCTCGTCATCTTCAAAAGGCGGATTAGTTAAATCCGCAGCAAAGACAAAATTTGGAAGCGTTAAACCGACTAACGCAACTCCAAAGATTCGGCTAATTGCAATAACTCTTGAGAACATATTTCTCGATTTCCATCCAGCACTCCCAAGCTGATGCTGAATACATGATTATTTTTTTCAAAATCTAAACTTTCAAAATATCCCGTTTCTTCGATTTCAAATTTTGTATATTTTCCGCTCAGATTATTAAAATCCTCTATACTATAATTCTTAACTGTAATAAACTCATCTCTTCTTGGATCAGTTTTATCGATAAAATCACTCAAGGTCATCTCGGTTTCAGAATATCCGGAAGAAAATCGGCAGCCGTTCGTTTCATCAAAAAAATTGAAAATATCGTAAACGGCTGTTGGTTCTTGAATGTTCCAATCTGACGGGACGACGACGGAATAATTTTGGCGTT
>MHSR01000007.1 GCA_001822815.1 Candidatus Terrybacteria bacterium RIFCSPHIGHO2_01_FULL_43_35 | reverse complement strand
CGGCTTTGATAAATTTATCTCTTGGATTTTATTATTATTCCCATTGTAATTTTGTCTTGAGATACCAATTATTTATTTCGGCAAAACGCCACGATGGATTAGGCAAAAATGACAAATCTAAACCTTCAAGATTTGCGATGGTTGGATATATGAATTTAGGTGAAACCAAGAAAATAGCTGGCGCGTCTTCAACCACCATTTTTTGAAAAGCGCGGTAAAGCTCTGCGCGTCTTTCCTGGTCAAATTTTTGTCTGGCCTCTTCCAGAACCCTATCCGCTTCTTTGTTGTTATATAGAGTCAAATTTGGCCAAGGATCAAAGCGTTGAGAAGAATGCCAGAACGAAAATGGATCTGGATCGGCGCCAAGATCGTATCCATATAGCAATGCTTCATATGACCTGGGTCTTATGGCCTGCTCTCGTAGATCAGCGGCGGATAAGACTTTGACGTTTACAGCAACGCCTATATCGGTCCAGAAAGACTTTAGCAAATCGGCGGTTTTGGTGAGCTCTGGCGCATCCGAAGTTGTTAAGACTATAGCTAGTTGAGTGCCTTTTTTGTCCCGTATGCCGTTTTGATCGCTATCGGTCCAACCGGCTTCATCAAGCATTTTTCGTGCGTGTTCCGGATCAAAACCATAAATGGGCAAGTCTGAAGTATAACCTATCATTCCAGGTAGTATCGGCCCAATTACAGCTTCGCCATCTTGTCTCCAAACCTCTTTCAATATTTTGTTTTTGTCGGTTCCATAGGAAAGCGCAATTCTTACGATGCGGTCAGCTAAAGCTTTTGATTGTGTTTGATTGAAGAACACTCCGAAATATCTGGGTAATGTTGCCGATACTATGCGTCTACCCGGTCTTAGAAGTCCTCGCATATTTGGATCAATACCGCCCACGGCGTCAACCCCCCGTTGATTATAAGTGTCTATGGCCGCCTGCATATTCTCAAAAAACTGTATTTTAATTGTTTGGATATACGGAAGATTATTCCAGTATTTATCGTTGGTCTTAAGCGATAAAGAATTTATTGCGCCCGAAGAGCGATCTCTTTCTATTTTTGTTATCGCATACATGCCGGCCCCCATCGGTTTTATATTCAGTTCATGACTAGAAAAATTTTCATTTGGTACATCTCCCCACATGTGCTTGGGTAGGATGCCGACAGTTGTATTGTTTAAGAACGGTGCGTATGGTGCCGTAAGAATAAATTTGACTGTAAGTTGATCCTGGCCCTGTTCGGTTTTAACAGACAGCCAGTTGGGTAGAAAGGGGCTATGTATCGCGGGATTTTGTATTTTTTGTACAGTGAATATTGCATCATCGGCGGTTATTGGTTCTCCGTCTGGCCAGAAAATATTTGGTCGTAGATGAAATTCGTATACTTTGCCATCTTCAAGAATATCCCAACGCTCGGCTAAATCCGGCACTATTTTGCCATTTTTATCGTAGCGTGTCAGACCGGAAAAAATTAACGCAGTAAGGTCTCTGTCTACGGGGTTAGATGCGGCCAGAACCGGATTTATGTGTCGTGGCTGGCCTACTAAAGCTTCTGTGTATGTTCCGCCTTCAGTTGGCTTTTGTGCTAGATGGGATGTCAAGAAAACCACCGTCCATATGGTTAAACCGGCTGCTACTAAGCTTAAGGATAGAGTAAGAATTACTCGTTCTTTAAAGGAAAGGGCGTTGAATAAACCCTTCCATTGTTTTGGGCTTGGCCAGTTGAATGGTTTGTCCCAGCGCATTAGGACTTGTAGTTTCTGCCAAATATTTCGTATGAACATATTGTGGAGTTTCGGTATGTTCCGTTAGAAGTCTGCATTATGAAGAATTATGGGACAAACAAGGCTTGCAGACTTTTTTACTGTATAATTATCCGTTGGTTCCAGGCATAAAAAATTTATTTATGCATAAGATTTCTAACGGGATATAATATAAGATTTTATTTCACAAAGAAAATTGAAATAATGGCCGAAGAGAATAGTAATATGGTTAACACGATAGAAAACATGAATAGTACTTTCTCAACCCCTCTTCGTGAAGCAAATACATTACCCTCACCGCCAAAAGCGCTACCCAATCCGGTGCCACGCTGCTGTAATAATATGGAAACCATTAGCAGAATTGAAACGACTATTATAAAAGGATAAATTATAAATCGTAATGGGGGCATATAGTAAGATTTAAAACGTAAAACGGAAAGCTTAAAAGTTTGATAGCGTATCACGCGCGATTATTAATGTCGTCTTTGACGACGAACTTTAAGTTTTGTGCTTTACGTTTTGAGCTTTAAGCCTAATTAAAATATAACGTGTACAAAAGAGAGTATAAGAGCCGTTATCACTAACGGTATTAATCCGTTAATGGCGAGATCCGGAAGCAAATAATCCGCCAGCCACAATAATCCTAAAGTTAAAATTAAAGAAAACAAGCCTCCGGTAATTATTATCAGCGGGAAGGAAAGTATTTTTAAAATCGGCTTGAGAACGCCATTAATTATCCCGATCACGGCGCCGGCAACAAGCAAGCTTATAAAATCACCAGTGAATAATATGCCCCCAGGAATATAGTTGGGGATAAGCCAAACGGCAAATAATAAACCAACAACGTTTAGGGGTATGGGTAAAAGGAAACGAAGCACAATGATCTATAGAAAATTAATGTGTCGGACAGGTAAACTAAGCTTGGCGATATCTGAAACAGTATAGTTAGTTTATACTACATTGCAAGAAAACGCAATAAGGCGGTCTTTTGTGGGCCGACTCGGTAAATAGTCGTGGGCTTGCCCCGTTAGAAATTTACAGCAGTTATTTACTATTTGTTGCAAATTTTTGTCTTTGCGGCATGTGCAACGGTTAGAAAAGGCAGCCCTTTCTCACGGCCAAATATCAACCTAAACTTCTAACGGGGCTTGACAGTATTCGCGCTTGTCATAAACTGTTTATTGGCAATCAATACCATAGAGTGCCAATTATATTAACTTGAGAATTTAGAATTTTGAATTTAGAATTTGGGACGGGATTTTTATCAGCGTTCCATATTATTCTATATTCTATATTCCATATTCTATGTACACATGACTGAAGCAAATAAATTCAAAATAAAACCCCTCGGCGACAGAGTGGTTTTGGAGCCTATGGCCGAGGAACAAAAAACAAAATCAGGAATTGTTTTGCCCGATACCGTAGATAAAGAAAAACCAGAGCAGGCCAAAGTTGTTGCCGTCGGTCCTGGGCGTTGGGAAGACGGAAAAATTGTGCCCATGGGTATTAAAAAAGGCGATTTGGTTCTTTTTACTAAATATGGCCCAAATGAAGTTAAGATCGACGGGAAAGAATATTTGATTGCTGAAGAAAAGGATATTTTAGCAATTTTGGAATAAAGTTAATTAATGTAATCCCTCGATTGCGCTAGGGTCTTCGACTCTGAGGGTTTCAGACTCGAAGAGATGCATCCGCCAACTGGCGGAGTTGCATTCCCTCGCGTCGCTTGAGGGCAACAACTAACATGAGCGCAAAAAGAATTTTATTCGATGCCAATGCCCGCGAAATTATAAAGCGCGGCATAGATAAATCGGCCAATGCGGTAAGGGTTACCTTGGGACCACGCGGCCGCAACGTGCTTTTAGACAGAGGTTTTGGCTCGCCAACCGTTACCAAGGATGGGGCCACGGTAGCCAAAGAAATTGAACTTGAGGACAAATTTGAAAATATAGGCGCAGAATTCATAAAAGAAATAGCCACCAAAACAGAATCTGTTGCCGGTGACGGTACCACAACGGCGGTTGTTTTGGCGCAAGCTATGATTGCCGAGGGTTTTAGTGTCGTTGCCTCCGGCGCCAATCCATTGGTTTTAAAACGTGGAATGGATAAGGTTGTTGGGGCCCTAAGCGATATCTTGGATAAATCCAGCCATAAAGTTAGTGGCAAGAAGGTTGAAGAAGTAGCTTCCATTGCCGCCAACGACAAGGAGATAGGCAAGCTTATAGCTGAGGTTTTTGATACGGTAGGCAAGGACGGTGTGGTCACGGTAGAAGAATCGCAAACCTTCGGTCTTTCCAAGGAACTGGTTGAGGGTATGCAATTTGATAAAGGCTATATTTCTCCATATATGGTTACCGATGCCGAACGTATGGAGGCGGTTTATGATAATCCTTATATTTTAATCACCGATAAAAAAATATCTTCTTTAAGCGAATTCCTGCCCGTTTTGGAAAAAATGGCTCAAGCCGGCAGAAAAGAACTTTTGATTATTGCCGATGAGGTTGAGGGAGAGGCTTTGGCGACTTTGGTTGTTAATAAATTGCGCGGTACCTTCCGTGGATTAGCCGTTAAAGCTCCCGGCTTTGGCGACAGACGGAAGGAAATGCTGCAAGATATCGCGACTGTCTGCGGCGCAAAAGTAATTTCGGAAGAAGTCGGCATTAAACTTGAAAACGCCGATTTGAGTATGCTCGGCGAGGCCTCAAAAGTAATAGTCACTAAAGAAAACACAACTATAGTTGGCGGTAAGGGCTCCAAGGACGAGATTGAAAAACGGGTAAAACAGATTCGTGCTCAGATAGAAAAAACCGATTCTGAATACGACCGTGAAAAATTACAGGAACGGTTGGCTAAACTTTCGGGGGGCGTGGCTATTATAAAAGTTGGTGGCGTGACCGAAACTGAGATGAAGGAGATAAAATACCGTGTTGAAGATTCGGTTGAAGCCACCCGAGCGGCGCTTGAAGAAGGCGTTGTTCCGGGCGGTGGCGTTGCCTTTGTTGAAGCGGCAAGTATGGTTAAAGAAGAAGCGTTTTATAAAAAAGCCGTTGGTGATGAAGCCAAGGGCATGGATATTGTTTTGCGCGCGGTCGAATGGCCCCTGCGCATGATCGCTCAGAATGCCGGGAAAGATGGCAACGCGGTTCTGGAGGAGATTAGAAGCAAAGAAGGTATTGGACACGGCTATGATGCGTCAACCGGTCAGTTTGTTGATATGATGGATAAAGGGATAATTGATCCGTTAAAAGTTGTTAAGACGGCTTTACAAAACGCCGTTTCGGTCACGGCCCTGATCCTTACTACTGAAGCCGCAGTTGCCGACGCGCCTGAAAAGAAAGATAAGAAAGGATCTATGCCAATGGGTGGTGGTATGGGTATGGAAGACTACGAATAAAATTGCTCTCGGTTTCCAAAACCTCCTTTTTAAGGAGGTTTTTGGTTGAATGTGTTATACTATTTAATGTAGTTAATTATAAATTTAATTAATATATATGAATACAATTATTTGGGTTATTTTAGGGGCATTGATATTGATAGTTGGCGCAACGGTAATGTTCTATAATCGCCTGGTTTCATTGCGAGCTCGCGCTCGCGAAGCCTGGTCAGATATAGAAGTTCAGCTCAAGCGAAGATATGATCTCATCCCCAATTTGGTTGAAACAGTTAAGGGGTATGCTACTCATGAAAGCGGATTATTCCAAAAGGTGACTGAGGCTAGAACCGCGGCCATGGGCGCGCAATCTATGGCTGATCATGCCAAAACAGAGAATATGCTTGCCGGAGCTTTAAAGAGTTTGTTTGCCGTAGCCGAAAATTATCCCCAATTGCGCGCCGCGGAGAATTTTATTCAGATGCAGAGAGATTTGACGGATACCGAAGACAAAATTCAGGCCGCCCGCCGTTTCTATAACGGCAATGTCCGCGATTTGAATATCGCTATTGAAACCTTTCCTTCAAGTCTTATTGCTTCTATGTTTCATTTTGCGAAACAGGAATTTTTTGATTTGGATGGAACGCCGGAACAGCGAGAACCAGTTAAGGTAAATTTCTAATTATTCTAATTTCTAATTGATCTAATCAACCCCCAAATCCCAAGGATCAAAGTACGTGTTTGTAATTTTTGTCATTAGGACATTGGGGCTTGTTTAGAAATTAGATCAATTAGGTTAATTAGGGCAATTTGAATGGCCACTCTTTACACTCATCAATCCTCAAATATTCGAAAAACCTGGATGTTGATGTTTGGTTTCGTGTTGATTATTGGACTCCTGGGGGCGTTATTGAGCTGGTATTTCCAATCAAATTCACTTTTTATTTTGATGATGGCTATAAGTCTTACTATGACCATAGCCTCATTTTGGTTTTCGGATAAGATTGTTACGGCAGTTGCTGGCGCCAAACCTATCTCTAAGCAAGATAATGAAGAGCTTTATCGCTTAGTCGAAAATTTATGTATTGCCGCTGGCCTGCCAACTCCTCGCATCTATTTAATAAATGACCCTTCGCCCAATGCCTTCGCCACAGGTCGCGATCCAAACCATGCTATCGTTGCCGTAACTTCCGGCCTTCTTAAAATTATGGATAAACAGGAACTTGAAGGGGTGTTGGCTCACGAATTATCTCATATCGGTAATAGAGACATGCTTATTGCTACGGTAGCCGCGGTACTTGCCGGCGTGATAACGATTATGGTTGATATAATGTTTAGGACGCGTTTTTTTCATTCGGGAGGGGGCAGAAAAAGAGGCGGGGGATTGGTGCTGTTGCTTTTGTTTGTTGCTATGGTTTTGGCGCCTTTTGCCGCCATGCTGATACGTTTAGCTGTATCGCGTAGCCGCGAAACTCTGGCCGATGCTTCAGGCGCTTTACTTACGCGATATCCAGAAGGGTTAGCCAACGCTTTGGAAAAAATTTCGCGCGCGGCCATACCCTTGAAAAACGCAAATAATATGACCGCGCATCTTTATATATCTGATCCCATGGCACAAGAAAGAAAAACCTCGCTTATTTCAAGATTATTTATGACGCATCCTCCTGTTGAGGAGCGTATAAGATTGTTAAAACAAATGAGCGTATAGTTTAAAATTAGCCCTTCGTATGCCAATTTCTAAATTCAAAATTCTAAATTCTGGTCAAGGCGGTTTGTCTCTTCTTGAGATGATAATTTATATAACCATATCCGGCGGAGTGGTTTTGGTTTTGGTTGCTTTACTTACTGCGCTTACACGCTCTTGGAGTGTGAGTAATAGCCGTGCCGAGGTGCGTCAAAATGTTTCAGTAATCAGCACAAAAATTGCCGATCGCGTGAGAGCCGCTTCTGCGATAAGCGGCACTTATCCGGCAGATGCTTTAGATTTGACGATCGGAGGAGTAAATACGCGTTTTAACATGACCAATAACGCGTTGCGTATGATAACCCCGCCATGCACCTCCAATGATTGGACTTGTCTATCTATTGACGGTTCAAACGATGTTGGTCAATTCACGTCTATAGCCTTTGATAGGGATAACAACGCCTGGGTTAGCTATTATGACGTAAGCGCAAGCGCGCTTAAAGTTGCTCAATACGTTGTTTCGAGCGGTAATTGCCCTTCTTCAACCGCATGGAATTGCACCACAGTGGATAATAATATCGGCGGGACCACTGACACCGGACAATACACCTCAATCGTTTTTGATTCCTCCGGCAATCCTTG
>MHSR01000006.1:8851-13394 GCA_001822815.1 Candidatus Terrybacteria bacterium RIFCSPHIGHO2_01_FULL_43_35 | reverse complement strand
ATCTTACCCGCAGCGTGAACAAACAAACTTCGCCCTCAACCGCGCCGGCCGCGCAAAGCGACTGGTCTGGCGGCAAAGAAGCGCCAGCCGCGTGTTCAGTAGTGACATCTTTCAGCGGCAATCAATATTGCGATGACGACGGAAACCCGGATGTAGCAGGCACGCCAGGCTCAATTAAAATTTTATTACAATAGCAGTAAGCGAAAAGCGCAAAATGCAAAATAACAGCGCAAAATCTAAAAAAGCAAAAAGCCCACGAGGCAATTATACCGAAGTCTTGCTTGAAGACATGAATTCAAAACTGAACGTTGTTGCAGAAGGCCAGTTGTTGCTTGCGGAGAAGGTAACGCAGCAACTGCGTGAAATTACCGAGCGCGTTGATGAGTTTGAAGAACGCGTGATGCTTCGCTTCGCCGACGTCGATCAGCGTTTCGCCGACGTCGATCAGCGATTTGACGTGGTTGACCAAGAGTTAAAAACCATCAAAGGAGAACTTGCGCTTATTAACCATAACCTTAAGCAGAAAGTTGATCGCGAAGAATTTAAATTTTTGGAAGCGCGCGTCGCTCGTCTTGAAGCGGCCATCAAGAAAAACCCTTAAAAGCAAAACAGTTTGGAATCACCAAGAGACAAGTCTTCGATCTCGAGGCCGTTCAGGCTCTGAGAGCCATCAGGCTCGAAGAGGTCTCAGACCCGATGGGATACAGGCAAAACCCAAATATGACCCAAGAAACAAGATACAGATAAATCTCAAATCCCAAATTTCAAACACGTGTTTGGTTATTGATAGTTGGATATTGTAATTTGTCTGGTGTTTGTATCTTGTACCTTGTATCTTTTCAATAAAGTTTCACTTAAAATTTAAAACTAAAAATTAGAAATTTAAATTAATGTAATTATGTCTAAAATAATCTACGATATCATTCCTCCTCAATATCGCCCCAAGGTAAACGCCTTTTGGCAAGCCAACTCCGGCCGCGTAAAACTCGGCGCGCTGGGTCTATTTTTAATATCTTTAGTTGTTTTTTCAGCTGCCCTCTACACCAACCTTTTGTATAAGCAGGCCCAAGATATTCAGGCCGTCTCATCTCTTACTGCGCATCCAACGTCAAACGGCAACTATACCGCCTGGACCACTGGCGGTACCTGTGCCTCCGGCGCCTATGACTGCGTTAACGATGAATCCGGCAACGCCGGTAGCGGAGGGCCTTCGGCAGCCGATGATACCAATTACATAACCAGTTCAACCGTAAGTGCCCGCTCGTCTTTCAATCTAAATAATTCTTTAATTCCTTCAAACGCAACCATAAGCCAGCTTGATATTACCGCGCGCGCACAGGATGCGGCAGGAGCGCCACAGCTTCGGGGACAAAGCGCAGTTGCAGCCTCAACCGGCGCTGACGTTACGGTAACGCTCGGTACGCATGAGACCAACGATATTTTGTTGCTTGAAGTTGTTGTGCGCGACACCAACGATACGATTACTTGGCCCTCTGGCTGGGCGCAACTTGCAACAGTTGATCGCGGCACTACCGCGCGATACTGGTGGGCTTGGAAACGGGCCGCATCCAGTTCAGAGCCAAATCCCTTGGTAGACAAGAGCACCACCACTGGCGACACTTATGCCATGGTCACTAAATATTATAACGCTATTACCACAGGCGACCCCTGGGAAGTTAAGGGCACGGCCGGAACCAGTACCGCTGACCCAGTAAGCATTCCAAGCATCACGACCTTAACTCCCTATTCAATGGTTGTTGCAGCAGTGGCCGGTGAAAACAATAATAACGCTGCCATCACCACAACCGGTACCACTCCAGCCTCATACTCAACAATTTATGACGAATCGGCCACCGGTGCTGACGGCGTGACCACATTCAGTTATGCATTAAGATCAACTGCCGGAGCCACTGGCACCGTGTCGGTGGACTGGGGAACTGCCAACCCCGTTGGTTCTGGCTATCTCCTTCTTGCGCTTAAACCTTCACCGTCATCTACCGAACTTACTCCTTTTTATCGCCTCAACAGCACCGATACCGATGCCGTAACAACCTGCTCGCTAACATCTTCATGGGCTGACTGCACCAAAAGTTTTACCGGCCTGAACTTAACCTCAACCGATCTGGATAATTTGGAAATAGGCGTAAAACATGACGCTACTAGCGGACCCACTAATGTTTCCCAGCTTTATGTTGCGGTGACGTACGATTTAGTTTTTCCTCAACTTAACCAAACCGGTTACATCTGGGAAAATGATGATGAAGACCAAGTAACAGGCGACGCGGTTGACGAAAACACTCAACAGTTTGCTGGCAACACCGCGAAAACGTCAGCCAAAGTAGGCGAGCGTGTCACGCTCCGCGCGCAGATTAAAAATACCGGAACCGGAGCCTTTGCTTCTTCAACCAACCTCGGTCTTTTCTACGACCGCAATGACGGTTACTTTACCAAAGTGCAGGACAAGGCCGTAATAACTTCGGCTGGAAATTGTACGGATACCAAATGGGATTGCGCCACTGTTAATGGTGGTGATAATACTTCTATTGTAGTTGGTCCATCTGGTACTATTTGGGTGGCTTATTATGATTTGAGTCCAGCTCTCGCAATAGCTCACTATGTTGGTTCAGGCGGTAGCGGATGTACGTCTTCTGCTTGGAGCTGTGAATTTGTTGACAAAACTACAAATAATGCTGGAGCCAGTCCTTCTATTGCACTTGATTCTTTAGGCAATCCCTGGATAAGTTATCAAGAGCCCGTTACTACCACAAAGCTCAAGGTAGCTCACTATGTTGGTTCAGGCGGTACAGGTTGTACCAGCGCAACCAATCCAACGCTTTGGACGTGTGAAACCGTTGATGATCCATCAGACCAAGTCGGCAGCTTTAGTTCCATAGCCGTTGGCCCATCAGGCGATCCTTGGGTGGCCTATAGGAATGATACCGCACTTAGCATTAAAGTCGCCCATCGCGTTAGTTCAGGCGGTACGGGTTGTACCAGCGCAACCAATCCAACACTTTGGACGTGTGAAACCGTTGATGATACAACAAATAATCTAGGCGCTGGGGGGCTTTCTATTGATTTGGACCCTGAAGGTGATGCTTGGATTAGTTATGATGAAGGCGGGGCCGTCGGGGAACGTCTTAAAGTCGCCTATAGCGTTAGTTCAGGCGGTACAGGGTGTACTGGCGCAACCAATTCAACGCTTTGGATTTGTGAAATGGTTGATGATCCAACAGACCAAGTCGGATATTATGCCTCAATTGCTTTTGACTCTTCAGGTAATGCTTGGGTGAGCTATCAAAATCAGAGCTCAAGCAGTCTAAAAGTAGTCCACAGAGTTAGTTCAGGAGGCACTGGGTGCACTGGCGCAACCAATCCAACGCTTTGGACGTGTGAAACCGTTGATGATACATCAGGCCAAGTTGGATATTCTGGCTCAATTGCCTTCGGCCCTTCAGGTAGTGCTATGGTGACTTATAGAGACAACGCTATCTCAAATCAAAAACTCATAGTTGCTTATTATGTTGGTTCTGGAGGTAGCGGTTGCACCAGCGGAACGAATCCTGGTACTTGGTCGTGTACAATTGTTGATGATCCAACAAACCGAGTCGGTGAAGCCAGTGCCATCGCATTTGACACTTCGGGCAATGCGTGGGTTAGCTATAATGATATTTCTGCATCCACTTTTAAAGTTGCTAGCGTTAAGCGAGGCGGCGAGATAGGCATATCGTCAGGTTTATCTGGGGCTTCGGGCGATCCTTTGAATGAAAGCCACGCTGATATGACAACAACCGGTGATACTGCCAACCGTGATGACGCGGATTGTCTTGGCGGCGGAACATGGAACAACGGCAAATGGTTTGAGAGCGAAGAAGCCACCGGAGTTTCTTTGCCTGCCGGTTCAGGTACAGCCCAATGTACAGAAATATCTTTCAATATTGATCTCTCGCAAGCGCAATCAAATACTACCTACCGTTTCGTTGTTGCAAGCAAAGACGCATGGCGTAAAGACAAAGGTTTATGGCGCGGTCCGGTTGCGGTTTCTTCTGGCGCATACGCCACATTAACCACTGCCGCTTCCACCACAACAGTCTATTCCAAAGACAATCAAGCCAAGTTTGCGGATTGTACGGATACTGCATGGGGCTGTCAGATCGTAGATACTATTGGGACGAGTACCTATGACGGCAGGTTCACCTCCATTGCTTTTGATCCTTCAGGCAATCCTTGGGTGTCTTACCTTTCAGGAACAGATACTGCGTTAAAAGTAGCAAACTATGTCGGTTCAGGCGGCAACTGCACTTCAGCTGCCTGGAATTGTACGATCGTGGATACTATGGGGACGGATATCTTTGATGGTTGGTACGCCTCCATTGCTTTTGATCCTTCAGGCAATCCTTGGGTGTCTTATTATTCAAAAACAGACTCTGGGGTGAAAGTAGCAAACTATGTCGGTTCAGGCGGCAACTGCACTTCAGCTGCCTGGAATTGCGCGATCGTGGATGCCGGAGGAGCGAGTCCTGATGACGGCGATTACGCCTCC
>MHSR01000006.1:0-8840 GCA_001822815.1 Candidatus Terrybacteria bacterium RIFCSPHIGHO2_01_FULL_43_35 | reverse complement strand
TTTGACTTTTTGGGCAATCCTTGGGTGTCTTACCACTCAGAAACAGATACTGGGTTAAAAGTAGCAAACTATGTCGGTTCAGGCGGCAACTGCACTTCAGCTGCCTGGAATTGCACGGTCGTGGACAATACTATGGGGTCTATTATCAATGATGGGTTCACTTCTATAGCCATTGATCCTTCAGGTAATGCTTGGGTGTCTTACCAATCGGCAACAGACACTGCGGTAAAAGTAGCAAACTATGTCGGTTCAGGCGGCAACTGCACTTCAGCTGCCTGGAATTGTACGATCGTGGATACTATGGGCACGGCTGTCTCTGACGGGCGGTACAGCTCCATTGCCTTTGATTTTTTGGGCAACGCATGGGTGTCTTACTACGCAAACACAGGCACTGCGACAACGGCTACTTCGGTAAGAGTAGCAAACTATGTTGGTGGCTCTGGCGGAACCGGCTGCGGTGCAGGTGGCTCAACTGCTTGGAATTGCACGGTCGTGGATACTATGGGGACGAACACCAATGACGGCCGGTTCACCTCTATTGCATTTGGTCCTTCGGGTAATTCTTGGGTGTCTTACCATTCAGGAACAGATACTGCGTTAAAGATTGCAAAATTTCATCTTCCTCCGCAACAAACCAATTCCCGTTATGTTTTAGATACAGTTGGTTACACGGCTGATGGCACTGATGATACCTCATACGATACCATGGCCGCGCTTGCCAACGAACGTCCGTATCAGTTATTCAGATTAACCAACGGCAACAATACCGACAGACCAACCGCTCAATGGATAGGACAATCAACTATCGCGGCCGCAAGCCAAAATATTAAACTTGAAATTTGGCGCGGCGGCACAACTAACGCATGGGAAACCGTAAAAACAAATTCAACTTGTTTGGCAAACGTTGACTGCACAATCGATGATTCCAGTTATTCGTTCGTTGACACCGATTATTCGGATTACTACGACGGTTCATTCAACAACTGGTGGCGCGTGTGGCAGGTTGAAGGCGCTGGTGCAACCTCGCTTAAGGCAGATCTTTTCCAGAAACCGGGCGCATCAACCAATTCCGTTTCTGGTTCGGTATGCACTAACGAGGCCTGTTCAACTTTTGTCACCGACGACACCAAGGTAGTACTTAAGAAGAACGGCGCAGATGCTTGTTCCGGTGCTTGCACTGCCACCACAACCGGCGGCGCATACAGCATATCCGGAATTACCGGCGAAGCCGCCAATGACATCCTTACTATATATATAGGTGACACGCCCGTAACAGATGATAACGGAACATATAACGGCGTAGCTGTAACAAAGATTTCAGCCGCAGGCAATCTCACCGACATCAACCTTATTACCTCGCGCATTGTTCTGCGTCACGAAGGAAGCATAACCTCTCTCGCCAACACCGATCTCCAAGGTTGGGATAAAGATAATGATGCTGACATCAAATTCACCTCCAATGCCGGAGCATTTGTATCCGACAACACTGAAGAAGTGCATGTTTGGACAGGTAAAACTTGGGCTCCGGCCGGAACAGTCACTACCAACGCCACCTCAACTCAATCAGGAGTTGGCGGCGACTTACATATTGATACCTCCGCTACATTGGACATGGCTGCCAATGCCTTGTCAGTAGGCGGCGACTACAACAATGCCGGAACTTTATCTAAATCCGGCTCGCAAACAACCACGTTCGCGGCCACGGGTTCCGGTTTCACCATTACTCCCGGCACCGGCAACTTTGAGAACGTTATCTTTGACGGTTCTTCAGGCGGCTGGGGTTTTGCTTCAGCTCCAACACTAGACGGCAATCTTACCATCACCAACGGAGTCTTGACCCCGGGTCAAAACATGACCGTAGGCGGCTCCTGGACCAATAGCGTGGGTACAACCGGCTTTGTCGCAGGTTCATATATAGTTACCTTCAATACCTCGGCCACAGCCTTGATAAACGGCACGACCACCTTCAATAATTTCAATTCAACTGTCGCCGGCAAGATCTTCAACTTCAAAGCCAGCCAAGTCTTTACCTTTGCAGACACCTTAACCATTACCGGAACTTCCGGCAATCTTATCCAGCTACATTCTGATTTAGCGGGTACTCAATGGAAAGCTCACTTCAATGCTAATCAAACCGGAGTATCCTATGCCACGATCAAAGATTCCGGATGCGATACCGGCACATCCAACGAAACCCCCTCAAACTCCACCGATGAAGCTCCCGGAGGCACCAATGGTTCATGCTGGATATTCGCGGGCGCCCCAACCTTAACCCAACGCTCATACATCTTTGAAGATGACGATGGCGCTAATGTAAACGTCAATAACTCGCAGGTTGCAAACAACACTGTACGTACTTCTGTTAAGAAAGGCGAGCGATTGAATGTCCGTGTCCAGATAGATAATACCGGCACCGGTCCTGCTTCAGCCGCAACCTATGACCTGCAGGCATGCAACTTCACCGATACTGGGTGCGATATCCCCGCAGAATGGGCAACGGTATCCGGTGCAACCGATATCCGCCCAAGTTGGGGCTTATCGGGCGGTTCGGGTGATGACCTTACGGTTTCGGGAGCCGATCGTGCCATTAACACCACCGCTTCAGGCACCGACTGCGTTCAGGCTGGCCCAACATTTGATGCCACTGCCAACACTTCTGAATGGTATGAGAATACCGGTACATCCAACTCCGTTACCTTAACCAACAACAAGTGCTATGAGATGTCGTTTGATGTGCATACCGGTGCCGCCACACTGAACAAGGAATACCGTTTCCGCATCGTCAAAACCACCGGAGCCACAGTCTTGGATGCCTATTCTCAATATCCAACTCTAACCATAGCTTCTTCCGAAGACCGCCGTTATTCCAAAGATACGCCAACCTCTCTGGGCTCAACCTCTTCCGACCTTGTCTATTATCTAGACAACCGAGGCTACAGCTACGTTTCAACCGACGATAATGTTAACCGCGATCCCAATGCTGCAGGAGGCGGCACCAACATACCGGTTCTAAACGCCGCCTACAAATATGCCAATGCCGATGAATTCCCATCGGTGCGTTGGAACGGTCAGTCAAACGTTGCGCCTTCAACCCGCACCTTAACTCTTCAAGCCTTCCGTTTTGGCGCGTCCAATGCTTGGGAGACGGTGACCACCAACAATACCACCGGAGTAGATACCGACTTTGAACTTTCAACTGCCGGTTGGGCTCCTGCTGGACCAAAATCTGATTATTACTCTTCTTCCTGGGCCTACTTCCGTGTTTATCAGACAGCAGGTATTGAGACCATAAAAACTGATTGGGTTAATTGGGGCACTTATCGTGCGTCGGCTTATGTTATTTCTCAAACCTTTGATACCAACGCCACTAATGGCGCAGGCTATCAGTCCATAATGTGGAAGGGGAGCGAACCGACTGGAACTAATGTCAGATTGCAACTGGCAACTTCAAATTCGTCTTCCGGCCCCTGGACATATATTGGTGGCTCAACTTGCGCGACAACTGATTGGTACGCGCCGGCTCCTAATGTATCAACTAAGATAGGTTGCCATTCTGTTAACAACAACAAACGCTACTTCCGTTACAAGGTATTCCTTGACGCCAATGCTACACGAGATGTCATCCCGCAGGTCGACGATGTGATCGTCACCTGGTCTCCCTAACTAAACATAGATCCCGAGCGTACGAGGGATCGACGATGTAATTGTCACCTGGTCTCCCTAAGATTAAGATACGGTTCGGTTTGAACAGGCGGTTGAAGTAAAAACAGCGGTTGAAGCAAGACTTCAGCCGCTGTATGCTATATTTGTTTGGAAGATAATAGATAGAAGTTAGAAGATGGGGCATTACCGAAACGATTATAGCGTAAAATGCAACATCCTAATTCAAAACTCAAAGGTCAAAATGCAAAATTACAGTTCAAAATTCAAAAGTGACTTAAAGACGCGCTTAAGAAAAAGAAATTTTGACTTTTGCCTTTTGAATTTTAACCTAAAACCATAACCGCTGTTTTTCGCTTTGCGCCTTACTTTTTGTGTTCAAGCGATACATAAAACACCATACTATGTCTAAATTCATCTACGATATTCTGCCTCCGCATTTTCATAATAAAGCCAAAGCATTTTGGCAGCAAAACTCCGGCCGCGTAAAACTCGGCGCGGTTTTGCTGTTTATGTTTGCGTTTGTAGGCATGGGCATTTTTGTATTCTCCAATATTTTCATTAAATCAAAATCTGCGCAAGCCGCGGTCAGTTATCAGGGCGTCTCAAACCTAATTGCTACGAACGGCGGTGCGCCAGGAGCCCTTAACATCGGCACTGCGCAAATCGGCGACTTGCTTGTCTTCTACCACTATGGGCGCGCCACCGGCGGAAACGAAACCGTGAGTTTAGCCGGCTTTACCAATGTATTTGATACTGTAACCGCTAACCAAGGTCACGTGGCGGTAAAGTATCGCATCAAACAATCCTCAGACACTACTTTCACAGCCACCGTTACCAACTATACTTCAGGCAACAGTGGAGAAACAATACTGGAATGGATTGAATACTATCGAGGATTTGATGCGACAACTCCAATTGTTGATTACACGGCATCGCTTTCCACATGGGCTTCTTCTACCAATATCGGTTCTATTGTCGCACCCGCCTCGGCAACCGTGCTTGATGGCGAAATGGCCGTGGTATTCGGAGGCCGCTTTGAGAACGTAACAGGACAAACCACTCTTTCCGGAGACAACCTTACTTGGACAGCAAGAACTTTAAACAATTCATCTCTTGGTTCTGATGCCGGCGCGGTCACCCAAAACGGACTCAATTCATCGGGTTCAAACCAAACGATTACCGCAAAGACAATCACAACAACCGGTACGGCCCAAGCCGGAGCCGGCCGCATGTTTATTATCAAAAAGGCCCCTGAAATCAGCGTTGCCGCAACGGGAACACAAACTCCATCAGTTGAACAAGGTTCAACCGCAAATTACGCAGGCGGCACGTTCCGTTTAACAAGATCTTATGGCGGCTCAACCAATATTACTACCATTAGAATTTCCGAAACCGATACCACATTAACTGCCGATACATATATTACTAACGCAGCGCTTAAGTATGGTCTTGATATAACTACGCCTTATGACTGCGTATCAGAATCATACGGAGGAACAGAATCTACCTTCGCCAGCGGAGTATCCTTTCTTGGTGAAACAGCAACCTTTACCAATGTCGGTGTTGCCATAACTTCCACCCAAACCTTCTGCGGTTACCTTATATATGATGTTGGGTCAGGCGCGCCAGCTGGGGACACAGCCGAATTTGAAATTACTAATGCATCCGACGTTGTTGATTCCGTAAGTTCGCTGGCAATAGGCGTGCCGGCGGTAATGTCAGGCGCAACCCAAATAACTATTCCTATGAGCGTATCCGGTAGTTTATGCAACAACGACGAACAAATACCGTGCGTGTCTAAAATCACCACCGCCGAAACCATAGTTTTGAAGAAATCAGGCAGCGGTTCTTGCACCGCAACTGCCTGCACTACAACCGTTGATGGTTCAGGAAATTACACCGTAAGCAATATAACCGGCGCCGCAGCCAACGACGTCTTTACTATTTATGTAGGCGGCACTGCCTCAACCGATAATAATGCTACATATAATGCCGTGACCGTAACCAAGATAAACGCAAACGACAACCTCACCGGCATTGATCTAATTACAAATCGTATTGTTCTGCGTCAAGAAATAGGTATTGCTAATATAACTAATTCCGATCTTGCCGGTTGGGACAAAGATAACGACGCCGATATCAAATTTACTTCCAACGCCGGCGCATTTGTATCCGACAACACCGAAGAAGTGCACGTTTGGGACAGCAAGAAATGGACACCAGGCGGAACTGTCACCACCAACGCAACTTCAACTGCTTCAGGAACAGGAGGCGATCTCCACATTCATAGTCTTGCAGGTTTTGATATTGGGGCTAACGTGCTGTCTGTAGGAGGTGATTTCCAAAACGAAGGGACTTTTACTAAATCTTCAGGCCAGACCACAACATTCACGGCCACAGGGACGGGTTTCATTATTACTCCGTTCACAAGCAATTTTGAAAATATTATTTTCAACGGCGCTTCAGGCGGCTGGGGCTTCACTTCAACGCCCACAATGGTCGGCAGCCTGACCATAACCACCGGCGTCTTAACTCCGGGTCAAAACATGACCGTAGGCGGCTCATGGACCAATAGTGTCGGCAGTGCGGGTTTTGTTCCCGGAACTTACGGCGTTACCTTCAACACCTCGGCCACAGCTGTTATCAATGGCGCCACCACTTGGAATAACTTCACTGTCACAACCGCAGGCAAGATCATAAACTTCCAAGCCTCAACCACCCAGACCATCAACGGGCTTCTCACCATTACCGGCACTTCAGGCAACGAAGTGGTCATCAATTCCGCCTCGGCTCCGACCCAGTGGACAGTTAAGCATCTTGGAACCGAAAGTGTTAACTATGCCAGTGTTACCAACTCCGGATGCGATGCCGCCTCAACCAACATCGATACCACCAACTCCTTCAACGGCGGCACTAACGGTTCTTGTTGGGTATTCGGCGGCGCCGCAACCCTCACCCAGCGCGCCTATATCTTTGAAGATGATGATGGCGCCAATGTTAACGTCAATAATTCCCAAGCCGCTTCAAACACCGCACGCGTCAGTGTCAAGAAAGGCGAACGTCTCAATGTGCGCATCCAGATAGATAATACCGGCAGTGGTGCCGCTTCAGCCGCAACCTATGACCTGCAAGCCTGTAATTTCACCGATACCGCCTGCGATGCCGCAGATGAATGGGCCACAGTATCCGGAAGCACAGATATCCGCCCAAGCTGGGGCTTATCGGGTGGTTCGGGTGATGACCTCACTGCTTCGGGCGCGGATCGTGCTGTAGATACCACTGCGTCAGGCACCGACTGTGTTCAAGCTGGCCCAACCTTTGATGCCACGGCCAACACCTCCGAATGGTACGAGAACACCGGAACTTCTAACTCCATTACCTTAACCAACAACAAGTGCTATGAGATGTCGTTTGGTGTGCATACCGGAGCCGCAACCCTAAACAAGGAATACCGTTTCCGCATCGTCAAAACCACCGGAGCAACGGTCTTGGACGGCTATTCTCAATATCCAACTCTAACCATTGCTTCATCCGAGGACAAACGTTATTCCAAAGACACGCCAACCTCTTTGGGTTCAACCTCTTCTGACCTTACATATTATCTGGACAACCGAGGCTACAACTACGTTTTAACCGATGACAACACCAATCGCGATTTCAATGCCGCTCTAGGCGGCACCAACATACCGGTTCTAAATACCGCCTACAAATATTCCAATGCCGATGAATTCCCATCAGTGCGTTGGAACGGCCAGTCAAACGTCGCGCCTTCAACCCGCACTCTAACTCTTGAAGCCTTCCGTTTCGGCGCGTCCAATGCCTGGGAGACTGTGACCACCAACAATACCACCGGAGTAGATACCGACTTTGAACTTTCAACTGCCGGTTGGGCTCCTGCTGGACCCGAGTCAGATTATTATTCTTCTTCCTGGGCTTACTTCCGTGTTTATCAGACCGCGGGTATCGAGACCATAAAAACCGATTGGGTTAACTTTGGTACTTATCGCGCTACAGCTTACGTGATTTCGCAGACGTTTGATACTATTACCAACGGTGTGGGCTACCAGGCTATTATGTGGAAGGGGATTAAACCGAACGGGACAAATGTTAAAATACAGTTGGCTACATCTAATTGTTCCAATGGCGCCACCAATTATCCTGTTTGTACTACCGGAGCCTGGGGAGCGACTGGTTCAGACTACATTGGAGGTGCGGCTTGTGACAACAGCAATTATTACACACCACCCCCAAGCGCTGGAATTAAGGTAACCTGTTATGCGCAGCACAACAACAAACGCTACTTCCGCTATAAAGTATTCCTTGATGCTAATGTCACGCGTGATCTTATACCGAAAGTGGATGACATCATTGTCGCTTGGTCGCCTTAATACCTAAATTCTAAATCCAAAATACTAGATTCTAAACTATAAAACTGCCCCTCAAAAAGGCTTAAAAATAGTAATTATTTTGCCTAATAACCAACGCCTCGTTATTAAAGCGTTATCCAAGTATTTGATACGCTTTTGCCGCAAAATAAGCTATAATACTATTGGAGGCTCACAGAAGTATTTCAGTAAAGAAATAAGGACAACAGTAGAATTGCGATAGAATTTAGAATCTGGAATATAGAATTTGGAATAATGTGTTTAACTCGTTTTAAATTCTGACTTCTAACTCCTAAATTCCAAAAGCAAAATGCCAGATGCCAAATTCAAAATTCTAAACTCTGAAGCAGACCAACGCGGTGTGGTTGTACTTGCTATGGTTATAATAATTGTATCCATTACGGTTTTGATAGGCATATCTTTGGCTAGAACCAGCTTTTTTGAGCTTGCAAGCGGATCAAGTGAAGCTAAGACCGAAGAAGCCCTCCGTGCGGCCGATGCCGGCATTCAAGATGCCCTGATTCAACTGGTAAGGAACCCAGACTTTTTGTGTACAGGGTCGGGTGCTAATTGCACGCTAACTGCAACTTGTACAGTGGATTCCGGCACAGATGGATACGCGTTATCTGTGGGGAACGGAACCGCATGCGTTAAAATTACCAATCCTTCAGCGCCATGTCCGGAAACGGGTCTAACCATAAAATCTCGGGGCACTATTAGTAATAAAATACGTAAGATCCAAGTTACGTTTGATTTTGATAGTAATTGCGGCATAACCCAAACCGCATGGAC
>MHSR01000005.1:38815-41583 GCA_001822815.1 Candidatus Terrybacteria bacterium RIFCSPHIGHO2_01_FULL_43_35 | reverse complement strand
AAGTCGCCAGCAAAGGCGGAACAACCGGTGGTTCAACATGTACAGATACCGCATGGAATTGCACTACAGTGGATAATACCGGCACCAATACCGGCCAATATACTTCTATTGCTTTTAATTCTTCAGGTTATCCATGGGTTAGTTTTTATGACATAACCAATACGTCTTTGAGGGTTGCAACACGCGGTGGTGGATTCGGCGCGGCTTGTACCGATACTTCATGGACCTGCGGGGTTGTTGATAACGATACCGATGATACTGGCCAATTCAGCTCGCTTAGTATTTCAACTTCCGGAACGGTTTTAGTAAGTTATTACGATGCCACAAATTTACGCATTAAGGTCGCGCAATATGTCGTTTCGGGCGGTACCGGTTGCGCTGGCCTCACGACATGGTCCTGCGCCGTTATAGACGATCCCAGCAATAGCGTAGGCCAATACGTCGCCATGAAATTTGATGCTTTGGGTAGCGCCTGGATAAGCTATTATGATAATAGCGCTGGCGGGGCAGGTGATTTAAAAATAGCCAATAACGGTCAGCCCATAACGTCTTCCAACGTTATACTTTCCAAATGCTCTGGAGATTCAAACTATTTTACAAAAATAAGCAATCCTACTCCGGCTAAAGACTCCGTACGTTTTTGTTTCAAAGTAAGTTATGACAGCCAAGGACAGCCAACCCAGGATTTCAGCCAAGAAATTAGGTCAACAGTTTCTTTGCGATAGGGCTTAGGGTGTAGGGTATGGGGTGTAGGATTATAAAATTATGTCTCTAGAATCGTATAAACAATTAGTTGTATGGCAGAAATCCATAGAATTGGTTAAAGAGATTTATAAAGTTACGGATCAATTTCCAAAAGAAGAATTATATAGTTTAACTTCACAAATGCGACGAGCCGCTATATCCATACCCTCTAATATTGCCGAAGGATATAAGCGTAAGAATTTGAAAGAATATCTTCAATTTTTATCTATAGCCAATGCCTCAACTGCCGAATTGGACACCCAAATAACAATCGCCAAGGAACTATATAAACATATGGATTTTTTAAGATCAGAAAGCTTATTGGAGGAAATTCAAAAAATGTTGAGTGTTTTATTGCGTAAATTATCTGCCCGCCGCTAATTGTTGATATTGCGGTATTCTTTAAGCAATTTATGAGTTATAATGTAATTAGAACGATTAATGGATAGTGTTTAGAGTAGAAAATATACCCTAACCCCTATACCCTAAAACCCTAATTTTATGCTACAAGACAACCCATATCCTACAGATAATAATCCGCAAGGCGGCTGGCCGCCTGCGCCAGAGCCGCCCGGCGGCACGAATCCTCCAAGCGGAGGAGGATATATGCCTCCAGAACCTCCATCGATGCCTCCGCCAGTTATCAATCCGTTAGGCGAAACAAATCTGAACACGACACCCATGTCTCCGATGTCATCCGGACCAGATATAGATTTGGGCGAGAGTTCAAGAAAATCTCCTAGTAAAAAGTTGGCTTTAATTCTTATTGCGGTTCTATTATTGATTGGCGTTGTTGGTGGAGGGGCCTTTGCTTTACTCAAAGGACCGTTGGCTAAAAAATCTAATGCGCCTCCTATTGTTAACCAAAACCCTCAACCAAATCCAGAAACTCCACCGGCTCCCGAACCGCCACCTCCGCCCCAGCAGACAAACGATGATATTCGAGCGGCCGACCTCAATATTGTTGCTGGCGGATTGGCTTCTTATGCCGTAGCAAATGCTGGCGCCTATCCATCAACTCAAGATCAGTTAGTGCATCTTGATGCCTTGGCAACGCCATGCATAGAACTTCTTGCCGCAAATTTTATTGCTTTGTGTCCTAACGATCCGGCAGGCGCTCCGGCATTTTACGGATATAAATCAAATGGTGTTAGTTATGAGGTTACGGCAAAGTTGGATGATGCCGCTTGCGCAAGAACAGGCGCGGTATTCAATGGCTCTATCTGTTTGTATAAGGTTAGTTCGGCACCAGTCGTACCGTAAGAAATTTAACCTTGAATTATAAAACCCCGTCCGCCGTTGAGGCGGACGGGGTTTTTTGTGGCGGAGAGGGCGAGATTCTTTCGATGTTTTAATCGGGATCCCGACTTTCCATTTTTAATTTTTAAATCAGTGCGTCGGGAGAACTCGCGAACCCCTTTTAAGGGTTAGTTGCTCTCTCCCGCGCAAAGCGGAAGGGGTGGGATTCTCCCGAAAATTCCCATGAGCAGTAGCGAATAGATGAATTTTCGCGATCCCGCATTTGCCCGTTGAATAGAATTTCATGAAAAGCGGAGGGAGCGAGATTCGAACTCGCGAACCCCTTTCAGGGTTAGTTGCTCTCCAAGCAACCGCACTAGACCACTATGCGATCCCTCCGCTTTTCAAAAAAAGTTCCTATTGGGAATAATGGGATCCGCGCTGTTGCAACCTCTCGCTGCTGGTTCGCGGGCAACAGCGGGAGAACCTTCGGCCCAGCAGTTGTGGGGCACTTGCTTTCCAGGCAAGTCCGATCGGCCACTCTGGCACCCTTCCGCTTTAAGCGGGATTACGATAGTTATAATTTTGATACGCAGTAATTGTAATGTGTTTGGACCTCATTTTCAAGCCAAATTCATTGTGCTTGTATTGGTGTTATGGTATAAAATAATGAGTTTTGTTTCGGAATGCGGCAAAAGTTCTAGCTATTGGCCCCGTTAGAAGCCGCCCTCCCGCAAATGCGGGACGGCTACGGCCGCCTTGGGGCGACCTGCTTCTAACGGGGT
>MHSR01000005.1:0-38792 GCA_001822815.1 Candidatus Terrybacteria bacterium RIFCSPHIGHO2_01_FULL_43_35 | reverse complement strand
GGTTGACAAGATCATTATTTTGTAGTACAATTAGAAAGGTTAATGGAAATTTAATTAAAAACTTTAATAAATTAAACAAAAAATAAATAAGAAGAAAAACACATGCAACACAAAATATTCCAGAATTTTGGCCGACCCAGCGCCTTTGGCACGCGGGTTTATTTCGCCAAAAAAATTAGTCGTAAATTAAAACATTCCTACATTGTATCAACAATGCTGGTTTTGTCGTTAACGGCGCAGTCTGTGCCGTTTGCTGCTTTGGCGGCTCCTGCAAGCGCCGACCTTGATCAATGTCGGAATGGAACTAGCGCTAGTCCCAGCAATTGTCTCGATAGTAATTTAGTAACGGGTGGTTGGGTCAACGGCAATGCGGGTAGTTCCAATGCTCACTACATCGAAGGCTATTCAATTCCTTATCGTTTAGTTTTGACCAATCTTTCATCCGGAGCTCATACTGTAAAAATTGAGTGGGATATTAAACATAGCGGTAAGCACGCCATAGATTTTATTACGCATTATAATCGTTTAGAGCCGCACAGCATTTTTGGCCATTCGGCTGAAACGATAGATCCAACTTCTGGTATTAGCGGCCTTGGAGCGCCATCAACTTTTGCTATTCCAGCACCTTCTAGTGTTGGTAGTCCAGTTACCGGTGAGCCAACCGCGGCCTTTAATGCGTTGCCCGCAGCTGAGCGGAATATGACTGTTTGGAACGGCTCCATCACAGGAATGTCTTACGTAAGCCAGGGCAGTCTAACGGCAAGTCAAGATGAAACTCAGCTTCAAATAGATTTTACAACCTCTTCATCTACAGTGTTATTGGCTTGGGGCGGGCACATTGCTTCGCCGGTGACGTGGGGTGCGGGTAATTCTGCCGGCGGCATTAGCGGTTCTCCATATCATACACGCTTAATTGATTTGGATGGTTCAGGCGGGAACCAAGATCGTTCTCTTTCTGCCAATGCGGTTTTAGCTGGTGAATTGACCGTTGTGAAGAATGTTATTAATGATAACGGCGGCACGGCTGTGGCATCTGATTTTACTATCAACGTTAGCGGAGTGGATGCCAGCCCAACAAGTTTTCCTGGTTCGGGCCTTGGAACGCCGGTGCAATTGAAGCCTGGCGCATATTCCGTAACAGAAAGTGCATATACCGGCTACACCGTTTCTTATTCTACTGATTGTAGCGGTACGATTTCGGCGGGAGAACAAAAACTTTGCATAGTTACTAATAATGATAACGCGCCGACCACCGGAACTCTTACGGTTAACAAAGTAGTTATTAATGACAATGGCGGCAATGCTCAAGTTTCAGATTTCTCTCTGTTCGTGGACGAGATCCAAGTAACATCTGGAACGCCAAATACGCTTAACGCCGACTCTTATGTAGTTTCCGAAACCAATCTCGCAGGATATGTGGGTGTAATTTCTGGTTATTGCTATGCAAACGGCAACGTTACTCTTGGAGTAGGTGATAATAAGACTTGTACTATTACTAATGATGACATCGCTCCGTCTTTAACCTTATTGAAAGAAGTTAATGGAGGCATTGCATCTGCTTCTGACTGGACACTAACCGCAACGGGCCCAACAAGTATTTCGGGTACCAGCGGTGTTACGAGCGATTCAACTTTTTCAGCAGGCACATATACGCTTTCCGAATCAATCGGTCCATCCTATTATGTTTTGAGCGGTTGGAGTTGTGATGGCGGCACCCAAAACGGTGACCAAGTCGCAATACCTCTTGACGAAAACGTAACCTGCACAGCTACAAATACTTTTGCTCCACCAGCCCCTTCATTAACCTTGGTAAAGGTTGTAATTACTGATAATGGTGGCACAGCTAGCGTTTCAGATTGGACATTGTACGCTGATGATGGCCCAACGCCAATTTCTGGCGCAGGTGGCGCAACAAGCGACAATACATTTGAGCCGGGTACATACACCCTTTCTGAATCAGGCGGTCCTGATGGTTATTCTTCAAGCAATTGGGTATGCGTCGGCGGTAGCCAAAACGGCGATGATATCACCCTTGATTGGGGCGACTCTGTGGTTTGTACGATTACAAACAATGATATCCAGCCACAACTTCTGGTTACCAAGATTGTTATTAACGACAACGGCGGAACTAAGGTAGTGTCCGATTTTCCCTTGTTCGTTGATAATAACCCCGTTACTTCCGGAGATTTGAACGGTTTTGATGCCGGCCCATACACGGTTAGTGAAACTGAAGATGCCGGGTACACGGCCACTATTTCAGGAGACTGTCTAGCAAACGGAACAATTACACTTGCTCTTGGAGATTTGAAGAGTTGCGTTATTACAAATGATGATCAATCCGGAACGCTTATCGTTAAAAAAATAATTGACGGTGGCAATCTTAACCCTGAAGATTTCTTGTTCTCGGTTAATGGCGGCGAATCTCAAGCCTTTGAACCAGACGGTCAAAATGATTTATCTGTTAATGCCGGAACATATTCTGTCGTTGAAGATTCAGCGCCTAATTATACCCCAGCATATAACAATTGTTCTGGAGTTAATATTCCAAATGGTGGTTCTGCAACATGTACCATAACAAATACTTTAGTTGATGTCTGTCCTAATTTAGAAGGCCCTCAAGAAACAGTTCCTGATGGCTATGTGCTGATTGAGGGACAATGTGTTGTGCCGCCTCCGACTCAAGGCAGTCTAACCGTGTACAAAGTTGTAATAAATGATAACGGCGGTACAAAAACAATTTCGCAATTCTCTCTGTTTGTAAACGAGACGCAAGTTACCAGCGGTCAAACTCTTACACTTGACCCTGCTACTTACGTTGTAAGCGAAACTCTTGATTCCGGATACGCGGTTTCTTTCTCTGGAGATTGCGACAATCAAGGCAATGTTATAGTAGTTGCTGGTCAAGATTATACTTGTACTATCACCAACAATGATATCGCGCCAAAACTTACCGTTACTAAAGTTGTTATTAACGACAATGGCGGAACGAAAATTGTTTCTGACTTCCCATTATATGTCGGCGAGACCCAAGTTACCTCAGGCGCTCAAAATACCTTCAGCGCGGGTGCGTATGTGGTTTCTGAAACCAACCAAAGCGGCTATACCGCAGCTGTCAGTGGCGACTGTGATTCAAGCGGCAATATTACCCTTGGTTTAGCAGATGTTAAGTCTTGTACTATAACCAATAACGATATTGCGCCTCCTTATAGTCCGCCTAATCCCCCCTATTCTCCGCCTTCACCTCCGCCTCAACCTCCTCCAGCTCCTCTTGCACCGGTTTTGACCATCGCGAAATCTATTCTTGAATCTTTTACCACTCCCAATGGCACGCTTAACTACACCGTTGTTGTGACCAATCTGGGACCGGGTGTTGCAAGCAATGTTGTTTTGACCGATACGTTGCCGGCAGGATTCACCTATGTGGTTCCGACAGGCGCTACAACCCAGACATGGAATCTCGGCAATATGGCCGTGGGCGCATCCCAAACCATTACATACGCTGTTTTGGTCGGTCCGAATGTTGCTTCTGGCGTGTACACCAATACTGCTTCGGTTAATGCCGCTAACTTTGCCACGATAACTGATGATGCGAATGTTGAAGTTCGTCAGCCGCAGGTCTTGGGCTTCTCTACGTTGCCTAATACCGGAGGCGCGACACAAAGCGGCTTGTTTGGAGATATGATTCTCGCGATATCTCTAATGCTGATGATCGTTTTGCCTTCAAGCGCCGCGGTAGTAGTTGTTGCAAGAAAGAGAAAGAATACGAAGAATTAATAAAGATTGATGAATTTGCCGATTAAGAAAATAAAGATCGGAAATCGAACCCTCTATGCTTTAGGTATAGGGGGTTTGATTGTTTCGTTTACCGGGATTGTACTGTTGGCATTTTTAGTTTATGTGGATGGGCACACCCTGCCGCAGGAAATTCCGGGTGAGCCTCAAGTGCCTTTGGCGCTTAACGGCGCGTCAGCTTTAAGTACCACTACGCCGTCTGTACAACAAAATGCGCCAAGTGTTCAAAATGTTCCGCGTCTCGTTATTAGTAAGATAGGCGTTGATATTCCTATAGTTGAAGGTAAGAACGAGAAAGTTTTGTTGCGCGGCGCATGGCGCTCGCCTTGGAGTAGTACGCCGGACAAAGGTAGCAATACCGTATTGTTTGGCCACCGCTATTTGCACAAGCCACCCAATCCAGAAACGTTTTTCAATTTAGATAAAGTAGCGGTGGGGGATACCTTTACGATTTCATGGACCGGGAAAACATATACCTATCGCGTATATGAGACAAAAGTAGTTCCGCCTACGGATATTTCAGTTCTTGCCGGAACCAATAAGTCCATCGTTACGCTTATCACTTGCACGCCGCTTTATACCACCAAGAATCGTTTGATTATAAAAGCCGAGCTTGTATCATAAGTAAGATTATTTTTGAGTGAAATCGCCTCGCAATTGCGGGGCGGTTTTATTTTTTGTTTATCCACATTGCGTCGTGCATACAAAAAATATATAATTACCATGCGCTTTATTTTTAAGCAGTAAATCATTCTATGAACTCTCCAATCAAAAATTTTATCCAACAACATTTTAGGCATTTCAACGCCGCAGTTGTTGTTGATGCGTCAGAAGCTTATGTAAAACATCTTCAAGGTGGAGGCAAAATGTTTCTTGCGATGGCTGGCGCGATGAGTACTGGAGAATTGGGGCTTTCTTTGGCAGAAATGATCCGACAAGATAAAATTCACGGCATATCAACGACCGGAGCCAATCTTGAGGAAGATATTTTCAATCTTGTTGCCCACACCCACTACAAGCGAGTGCCGCATTATCGTCATTTATCTCCAGCGGATGAAGTAGAACTTTTAAATCAGAAGCTTAATCGTGTTACAGATACGTGTATTCCAGAGGAAGAAGCAATGCGTCGGATTGAGAACCAAATGATTAAGGTTTGGCAACGCGCTGATCAAAAAGGGGAACGGTATTTACCGTATGAATATTTTTATCAAGCTATTCGCGAAGGGCTGTTTAAAGAGTTTCATGAGATAGATCCTAAAGATTCTTGGGTTCTTGCCGCATGCGAAAAGAATATTCCGATTTGGACGCCCGGCTGGGAAGATTCAACGCTGGGGAATGTCTTTGTTGCGTTGTCGCGGGGAAAAGGAGGACCCGATTCTGATCAAGGTATTAAGAGTATTGGTATAATGAAGTCTGGCGTAGAACAGATGGATGCCTTAGTTGATTGGTATCGTGAGAATGCAAAAGATAATTCAATCGGTTTTTACCAGATTGGCGGAGGCATTGCCGGAGATTTTTCGATTTGTGTTGTGCCTCTTCTCCAGCAGGATCTTAAGGAAGATGTGAAATTATGGGGTTATTTCTGTCAGATTTCTGATAGTACCACTTCTTATGGTTCATATAGCGGTGCAGTTCCGAATGAGAAGATTACTTGGGGCAAGTTGGGCGTTGATACTCCTCGTTTTGTTATTGAATCAGACGCGACCATCGTTGCTCCGCTTATGTTTGCTTACGTATTGGGTTGGTAGAGATGGGGATAACGTAGATTATTGATTTCTATTGGCTTTTTCGCAGCTAAAGGTTAAGCTTATATTGTAATACCAAAGTTCAAAATACGTTTCGCCTTCGCATATGCGAAGGCGAAATTACCTTATTTTTGACTTTTGCATTTTGAATTTTGATTTTCTATTGTGCCTTCGCCAGTTGAAGAAATAAAAAGCCGCCTGGACATCGTGGATATTATAGGCGGTTATCTTCGTTTACAAAAAGCAGGTATAAATTATAAAGCCCTGTGTCCATTTCATGCGGAAAAAACCGCTTCATTTTTTGTTTCACCCGAACGTCAGACATGGCACTGTTTCGGTTGCGCCAAAGGCGGCGACATGTTTTCTTTTTTGATGGAAATGGATGGAATTGAATTTGTTGATGCATTGCGTATTTTGGCACAGCGAGCCGGTGTGGTTTTGACCAGACAAGATCCGGCCGTGCGTAACGAACGCAGCAGGATAGAAGAAGCGAACGAATTAGCCGCGCAATTTTTTGAAGCCCAGCTTGAGAAAAGTGTTTCCGGTGGTCAAGCCAATGAATATCTTGTTTCGCGTGGTTTGAAAAACGAGACCAAGCAACTATTTCGTTTAGGCTTTGCCCCAGCATCCAGAGATTCCCTTCTGCGTTTTCTTTTTGACAGAGGATTTTCTAATGATGAGATTATAAGATCTGGTCTTGCGATAAAAAATTCAAGCAGCGCAATTTACGATCGTTTCCGCGGCAGGATAATGTTTCCTATTTTTGATACGCATGGACGCATACTTGGCTTCACCGGCAGAATTTTTGGGCGCGAGACGGCAGACGGCGACCCAAAATATTTGAATACGCCCGAAACCGCGATATTTGATAAGGGGAAAATATTATATGGTTTGGATAAGGCTAGAACCGCTATAAGAACCGAAAATGCCGTCGTATTGGTTGAGGGCCAGATGGATTTGATAATGTCGCATCAGGCCGGAGTAGAAAATGCGGTTGCCACGTCTGGCACGGCTTTGACGGCCAATCACTTGAAAACCATAAAACGCTATACCGATACTTTGATCATCGCTTTTGATGCCGATAATGCCGGTGAGGCCGCAACCAGGCGCGGACTTGATTTAGCTCTTGAGGAAGGTTTAATGGTGCGTGTGGCGCCTATTTTAGGCGGTAAAGACCCGGCAGACCTGGTCAAAGATGCTCCTGCTTCATGGATGGATATAGTTAAGAACCAGACCAAACCCATAATAGGTTTTTTCTTGGATCGTGCTTGTATTAACTATTCTCCAGATGATGTTGAAGGTAAGCGTAAAATTTCCGCTTCCGTTCTGCCCTTGATAGCCCGTGTGGGGAATAATATTGAGCAGGGTCATTGGATACAAGAATTGGCCAGTCGCTTGGGCATAAGAGAAGAAAATGTTTGGGAAGAGCTTAAAAGAATAGAAGTTAAAAAAGAATTTAATAAGCCCGTAGAAAGCAAAGCCGATAATTCTGTCGGTACGGTTTCTTCACGTCGCAAGCAACTTGAAGAATATCTGATAACTTTACTTTTGCGGACTGCCGAGGACCGTAATTTGCCACCGCAACTTAGCGCCCAGTCTGCCGATACCCAGCCGAATATTGACGTTTATTTCGCGGCCTCATCCTCGCGCGCCATCGCTCAAGCTTTGGTGCAAGGTATTTCAAGCGAAGAAATATCGGATATTTCCTCGCATATACGTTCATCCATTGCTAACGAGCACGCGAATATTTTTGATACGTTGGCAATGCAAGCCTCTATGTTAGATCTTGCTATAATCGATTTGGAGGATGAGATAGAGCGTTGTTTCCGTGAAATACGTATGATTGAGTTGCGAGAACGTTTGGACGCTCTTTCAACCGAGCTTGCCGCCGTAGAGCGAAGTGGCGACGCGAGCCGACTTTCCGCGTTGGAAGAAGAATTCAAATTGGTTTCGTTTGAATTGACCCAGATAATAAGCGGATAATAAATATACGCATGAAAACCAAGCACAAAAAAAAGAAACTTGTAAAGAAAACCAGGCGGGTTGCCAGGAGGCATAAGATAAAGAAACGGGCCAAAAAAATCCGCGCCAAAACTCAAATAAAAAAGACCGGCAAGCGAGTTATAGTGGAAGAGAGGGTTGTTCAAGAACTTTTACGGCGCGGTCGACAGCGTGGTTTTGTGACGTACGGCGAAATACAATATATGGTTCCCAACATCGAGCGCGATGTTTCTGGTCTTGAGCGTATTTACGATGAACTTTCTCGCGCCAACATAGAAGTTACCGAGCCGCAAAGCTATCTGCGTGTTGAAGGTGAGGAAGAAAAGGAAGTCGTCATACCCGGAGTTAAAGTAAAGCGAACCAGACGCCGCAGAAAATTAACCATACCAACAGCTGAAAATTTCGATTCAGTACAGCTTTATTTGCGTGAGATAGGCCGAGAAAGATTTTTGACCGCGGATGAAGAAAAAGAACTGGCCCGACGCATAGAAAAAGGCGATAGAGAGGCCTGGCACAAGCTTGCTGTGGCTAATTTACGCTTGGTTGTTTCTATTGCCAAAAAATATGTCGGCCGAAGCCCAAATCTTACCCTTCTTGATTTGGTTCAGGAAGGCAACATAGGTTTGTTCAGGGCCGTGGAAAAATTTGATTACAGACGGGGTTATAAATTTTCTACTTATGCCACATGGTGGATTCGTCAGGCCATAACCCGCGCTTTAGCCGATCAGGCCCGCACTATACGCATTCCGGTGCACATGGTTGAAACTATATCCAAATTTACTCAAGTTAAACGCCGGCTTCTGCAGGATTTGGGCCGCGAGCCCCTAGCTGAAGAAGTCGCTTCAGAAATGCAGATAGAGGTTGATAAAGTTCGTCATATAATGAAAATTTCTCAAGATACCGTTTCTTTGGAGGCGCCGGTGGGCGAAGGCGAGGAAGATTCAACGCTGGGCGAATTTATTGAAGACGATAAAGAACTTCTTCCCTCGCAAATGGCCGCGCGAGAACTTCTGCGCGATGAAATACGAGATATATTAAAAGATCTCTCGCCCCGCGAACAAAAAATATTGACCATGCGTTTTGGTTTGGAAGACGGTATTACCCATACCCTGGAAGAAGTCGGCAAGGAATTTGGCGTCACACGTGAGCGCATACGTCAAATTGAGGCCAAGGCCCTGGAGCGTATACGCATGCACAAGCAGGCTCGCGCTCTTGAGGGATATGGAAGTTGAAATTCCAAATTACAAAATCTAAATTTCAAATTAATCTATACATGGCAAAGATATATCAGTTTGGGCCCGAACGGCCAAAACTAAAATTAAAACAACTTGATAAACAATTAGACAGGGGACTCAAAAGAAGTAAGGTTGGAGAAAAAACGGTAATTACAAAGAGACTTGCCGAGGCAATAAAAACTCAGGCCGAGGCTATTGCCGCAAAGAAGCACAGAAAATGGGTTACGGAAGAAGAGATAATGAATAAAGCGCTTAAAAGAATTGATAAAAAGCGCAACGATCCGCTTACGGAGAAAATGAAGCGGCGCCTACCCAGATTGTTGGTTAAAGGCGGCGCTCAACCAGTAGCAGAAACTAAGCCGGAGCAATTTCACTCTTCACGTATTGAGGAAATGAAACGTAAAATGGATGAAGATAAACCCGACCAACCGTTTATGCCGTCAACCAAAGAAGCTAATTCTGAGTCCAACATCAATCCTGACGATCTACAGCCACCTTATAACTTGCCAATAGCCGCTTAATTTGATAGAAATTAAAAAGTTTCATTCCGCAGTAGCTCAGCGGTAGAGCAGCTCCCTGTTAAGGAGTTGGTCGTAGGTTCGAATCCTACCTGCGGAGCAAACGACTTTCGCCTTATTCACTAAGGCGATTTTTGTTATTTTGCATTTTGACATTAGTCGGTCAGGCAGTAGAATGATAGAATGATTGGAAAATGGAACGGCTGGTTGAATTAATAAAAACAAGGCTTGGGGTGAAATAAACATATCGTCTTTGAATTGGTACGACTTTTTATTAGCGCTTATCTGACACATCTTCTTCCTTCAGAAGATATTTAGTTTCAGGATAGTGGTAGATATAGAAGGACGAACCAATGAGCTGGCTTTCAAATTGTTTCAAACCACCTTGGATCAAAACTATGTTATTCGGCAAGGCTAACCGACGTCACGGAAAGGAGCAGGGGCCGATAAATTTTCTCGGCCTTCTCCCGAGGACCAACGCACAAGAAGCTGGTCGCTTTTCTTGCATGTGGAAAGGCAAGACTAATGAAGTGACGATCGGGATCAAGGATGATGTGCTGGCTGAGTGGGGCTTCAAGATGGACCATGGGCGCGTGAGCGCATCGCTCGTCGAAACCGCAACCGGATTGACACTCTCGGAGGTTTTGATGTTCGTAGGCTATTTCAAGATTGCCGAGTGCTTAGAGCAGGGCAACCCACCGCGCGATCATATGTTCTCTAGAGATGATTTCAAAAGAGACGAGACGGTGATGGACATCCAAAGTGCCCTAGAGATGCTGATGGTGAAGGGCGCATGGATCCACGAAGAAGAACACAGAGCGTTCTTGGAACGTTGCGCGCGGGACATCAAGGCGTGTGCAAAAGACATTGCGGCAAAGAGAACCTTTTTACCCTGGGGGGAGCGATAAGACGCTGATTTTATGCGAGTTATTTTTATACCCATCGTGGAGCCAGAACTTTTGATAAATAGTCCTTTGATTTAACTCAGGATAAATGAGTAGTGGGGTGGATGTGTTAAGGTGTCAAAGGACTGACAAGGATATTCGCCTTGCTATAATAAAGATACTAAACATGAAAGGCATCCTACACGGGTGCCTTTTTCTTATTTTTTACTCCATTTTCAGACGTTCTCGAAGATACTGGAAGTCCCTAAAATCACTTCCGGCAAATTGTTTTATTTCTTTCGCAGTTCGCTCACTTCTTCCTAATACAATTATGCCCTTGCCAGTTGCTTCAAAGTATTTTAAGACAGGTAAAAAATCCCCATCTCCCGATAGCACAACAGTCCTTAATTGATGCCAGGATTGTGCGTGTTTCGCACAGCCACTATGAAGCAGATTTAGCGGATGCTACAGTTTATCCTGTTACCGAAGATTTTTATCAAAAATACAGGCATTCCGCATTAGAACACATTAAGCGTATCTGTGGTATGGCGTAACAAAGTAGAATAATTATAAACCGAGCTTAGGCTCGGTTTTCCATTTCAAGAATCCATTTCTGTCCGCAAGAAAGTTCCAACGTCGTCCCATAAGGAGAGCACGCAAATTTGAAACACCCATAAATGGCGTTTTAATTTTCAGGGTTGACAAAAATATTTAAAATATGTAATCTTTAGACAGAACTTTTATAAAATCTCGAAGGGATGCCTTCGGCAGTTAAGGGAGAGATTGGCATGAAGATTCACAAGGCTCTTGTTACGCGTACCGCAATTCTTGTAAGTTTGCTATTTATTGCCGGATGTTCTCAGGCGCCAGCTTCCACATCTACCCCTCTCGGCAAGATGGAAATCCTGCTTCAGAAAGCTTATGCTATTGCCGATAAAGTCACTCAAGAGACTCAAGGATTGCTTGCCGTCACTTATGCCGAAATACCTGATCATGGCCAGGGACGCTTTGGTGTTCACTATAACGTGTTTGTCATAAAGCGTACTGACCTTTTAACCCCTTCCGATATCAAGAAGGTGGATGAATTTGTTGCCGAGATTCTTAAGCTTACAACGCAAGAGATCATCGTAAATGAACCATCTATTACTCATATGGGCGTGATGGTGGTTACCCCTAATTTCTGGTTTTACGGAGGATTTAAGCGCGGTCCGATCCTTGTATTTGAGGCCCCGCGGGCAGCACTTCTTGCTCTGGGCGCGAACGCAATAGCGGACGACTGGCTTGGAGCAGCACGAGTTAGCCGTTTTGACAGCGACAATTTTCAGCCATAATCTATTAAAAAATAGTAAACCTTAATTATAATGAGCCGAAACAGCATCGGCTTTTTCTTTTTCAAGAATCTATTTCTGTCCGCAAGAAAGTTCCAACGTCGTCCCATAAGGAGAGCCTATTATTGTAATCCTCAAGTGTTTCATAAATTTGACAGATAATTCATTTAATGCTACAAAATAAGAGATGTTCTTTGAGAACAGGTTGTTGGTAGAGCAATCCAGAAAAGGAGAGTCGCATGCCCGTCATGTACACTTTCGGCATCCTTGTGCAAATGCTGTGCGCCATTGCGTTTGGCCTTATGGGCAACGCGTTGGTTATGTTTGTTTTTCAGCTTACAGCCATGCTGTCGTTTTTGCTCCTTTCGATTTGGAACAAGCAGGTTCCTTCATACCAGGGCTAAGTCCTAATTTTTCCCACACAAAATAAATTTTGCGTGGGCTTTTCATTTTAATAATCAATTTTAGTTAATAAAAAAGAGGCATCATTGACAACACGATAAAATAATATATGATTTCCTCTACCCGTTCATTCCAAACAAAGAAAGAAGGTTAATTTATGAAGCAATTTTCATTCATACGCATTCTTATTATTATTGCCGTAATCGGCATTATTGCCACTGCGGGGTATTTATACCCAAATCATGGAGTCTCTTTGAGCGAAGAATTCACTTTGCACAAAAACGAAGCTGTCGTGATTGCGGATACCGGATTAGAAGTTAAAATCACAGAATTTTATAATAGTCCTTGTCCCAGCGGAGCCCAATGCATTTGGTCGGGGATAGGTATTGGATTTGAATACCGCTTTAAAAGCCAAGTGCAGAAGGGCGTAGATCTTCTCCAGGCTTTTGGATACCAGATTACGGTCATAAAGACAGATTATGAAACCTACGCAACTTTAATTGTAAAAAAGATGGAATAGGACCCAACTATTCCATTTTATTTTTAACAATAGTGATTTGACAAAATGATATTATTTATGTATAATATACAAGAATACATATTTTATGGCTATAATACGGAATAAATTTAAATATGGGTTGCTTGCCGCGGCGTTGCTTTTGATGCCGATGCATTTGGGTTTGGCGGTTTCTTATACCTACAATAGCGCTCAAGCAGACGGCGATCTCATTAAGTTTGCCGCAAGCAATAATGTTTATATAGTTAAAATTTACGGCGGCAAGCGCTTCAAGCGACTTATCTTGAATCCCGCTATATTTAATCAATATGATCACTTGCGCTGGGAAAATATCCAGCTTGTTTCCCAGGACGTTTTTGATTCTTATATCACATCAAACCTTGTGCGTTTAGATAATGATACGCGTGTATGGAAACTTTATCCCAATGGCGATACCGGCAACAAGCGCTGGGTGCAGAGCGCTCAACAGCTAGCATCTTTAAATTGTGATAGCGACGCGATTTATGTGATCAATATCTTTGAATTCAACTCATATGTTTCCGATTCTGGTATATTGGATCAATGCCCGTCTGCAATGAATTCTGGGGCAACCAATTCTCAAGGCATAGTTCTGGATTCATCAAGCGCTAACGGCGAATCTTCAGGAACTGTTTCCGCGGGTAATTTTAATTTTAACGATCAGCCTTTTTGGGGAGAGTACTATGATATTCCTCCAGGCGCTTCTTTTCCGCCGCAATTCCATGTAAGTTGGCATTTGGCCAGAGTGGATCAGGAGATAAATTTTGACTGGGGCCTGAATGCTCCATTGGCAGGTGTGGGTGCTGACAATTTCGCGGTGCGTTGGAGCAAGAGCATCTATTTCCCTGCGGGCACATACACTTTCAGTTTTACAGGCAAAGATGGTTTCCGTGTTTGGACAGGCGATAAACTTATAATTGATAAATGGCTTGATCAAGCTGAATCAACTTATTCTGCAGATTTCGTTTCTTCAGGCAGCATTTCTCCGATTAAAATAGAATATTATAACCATATCGGGCAGGCAAAAGCTAAGCTTTCGGTAACCAAAAGATAAAACGCCCTTCAAACAGTTCTTGAGGGGCAGTTTTTAATACAAATAAAAAATGGCCATCAGGTTTAGGCTGATAGCCATAAATAAAAATTTATTTTTGTCCGTCAAGAGAGCCTTCGGCGATTGAACGGTTTTTGTACTTGGAGTCGTCGGTTACTTCTTGTACCAGCCAGCCCTGCGGCAAGGAAACATTTTCAGCAATATCTTGAAGTTCAACCTCTAATATTACAAGTCCTTGGCAGGGATTGCTATAGACATCAAGTTCAATATGTCGACCATTGCAGACGAATGAGTAGCGCTTTTTTCTTATGATTGTTGTGGCCGGATCATGTTCGGCCAAAAGCATTTCATACTCGCGGCGTGATATCTGACGTTCGCGTTCAATCCGTGTGGCGCGAAGGTTGGTTGGTGTTTTTTCGGTTAAGTAGTAGCTGGATGTTCCGTCAAGCGTTCGTTTGCGCAGGCGCCGTTCGCCTTTATCCGAACCGACAAGATAATTCTGTTCAATATCTATTGATACCGCTTCCTGCGGAAGCATATCTAACGTGAAGTTCAAGACCAGGAATTTTCTTTCGGTTTCAAGCGGTTCAGGCATGCTCAACACCCTCACTAGTGCGGATAAAGCCCGCTGGATTTTTTGTTCAAAACCAGTGCTATTATCGACAACAAATAGGTGTTGATGTCCGAACCACGCTTCTTGAGTTCTTTTATCAAGCGCTTTGGCTTGTTCAGGTGTTTCGCTACGCGCGGTGTTATTGGCAAGTGTGTAATACTTTTCGGCGCCATTTGCAGCCGTTACCATGTGAATGATTGCGCTATAGCGTTCACGAAGCTCGTGCAGATCATATCCATGTCTTTCCAGCACTCGTAGATATGCGTTGCGGCCGATATAGGCAATAGAATCAAGAAGGCCACGGTCGCATAGAAACACCATTGGTTTTTCGGAATGAAGCGCTTTGGCCATTTCATAATAGCGGTTTTCGCGCTCCAGACTGTAGAGTACAAGATGTTCCTGAAAGGCTAGAGGGTCAAGCCAGTCGTCAAAGGGCGAAAAACCAGCGCTGATAAGTTCTGTTGCCACCTCCGGCATTATCACGACCTTAAAACCGTGGTCTTCCAGCCATTGACGCGCATGGGCCATTAGAGTTGATTTGCCGGCACATGGTCCGCCAGTTATGGCAATGACTGGGAAATTGGGATCGTATCGGAAAGAAGCAGAATCCATCAAGCAAACCCTCCTTATGCGGTTGGAAAAGAACATCGGAAACATTTCAATCATAACATTTTTATATTTATTGTCAATTTTTTATAAGTTTTTAAAGCCGTTTTTATTCAAAACACGGCTTTTGTTAGCAAATAAACAAGTTTTTCTAGGATCGTTTGTCTTTTTGAACGGTTCTCCAGTGATACAGGAAAAGGGGGGCCCCGACAATTATCATGGCTAAGGCATTGGCTGCCGTGCGTTCTTTCTCGGCTTCCTGCTGTTTGGTTTGATATTCTAGTTGCTCTTGTTTGAGCCTTCCCCGTTCTTCTGGGGTAAGTTCGTTTGTCGTTCCGTCTGGTGCGGGTTTTGCCGGATAGGGATATTCCGGATATATCAAAACTTGGTCTGCCTTCTTGAATATATAGACTTTCAGTCCAAGATCAACTAGGCGCACCATACCAACGGTGATAAGTACAAGACCGACAAAGGAAAATAAATAGAGATATATTACTCTTATTATTTCTTTTCTTTCCATCTTTTCCATTGTCATATAATACCTCAGTTACCGTCTTGAATCAAATCCCATTTTATCTAATTTTAAAGTAAAATCGCCCTTGGGGGCGATTTTTTGTTAAGGATTATTTCTGAATCCAAGCTTGTGGTCATGCGCTGGTTTTTTCGGTTCTGGAACAATGTAATTTGGATCAAGCACGGCATCAATATCGGTTTGGGTTAGATGACCGCGGCGGATCAATTCTTCTGCGGTAGCCGAGATAACATCTTTGTAATCTTTAACTATGGCTCTAGCTATTTCAAGCTGGCGGTTTAAGAGATGTTCGATTTCATTGAATTTGGTTATATGTTCGTCATTGGCGCCGAGTATCGCGGGCAATTTATTGTTATCGCGCAGTCTGGCAAGTTGAATCAGCGACATTAACTTATCGGGTTTTTCCGCTTCATCTGTACTGTCCCTATATTTATTGCGTAAAGCATGAACTTCAAGCAACTCATAGGCTTGTCTTGTTGCCTGTTCCCGTGCAGAAGTTCGCGAGGCAGTTGTGGCATAAGCGAAAACTTCTTCTGTGGCCATGTTGGTTAAAGCTACAGCTATCGTAGCTTCAAGAAAGGTTAGTTCGAGCGGACCGCTATCGTCTTCAGCTTCGCTGACGATTACGGGTTTGAAATAGCCCGTTGTAGCAACCGCGATTAGTTGCATGGGAACATCAAGCGTTCTGGCCACTATGGCCGAAGCGCTTAATTCAAGAGCTTGGCGTTTTACAGCCGTTTCTGGAAGCTGTATTTCGTGCGGAGGACCTTGAAGTCTGCGTAATAATACATTGGCGATGTCTTGTTGGCTAACTTTAGGTTTGCCGTTTGTCTTCAGTGAACGGATTAAGGCGCTTTGCCATGCGTCGCTCACCATCATTTCTATATCTATTGGCGAAGTGGCATTGGGGATGAGGCAAGATAGGCTTTGGTAGTCTAGCTTATCGACTCCGTATTGTGCGGCAAAATGCTTAAGCAGCGCCTTTTGGGCCGCGCGGCTCGGATACCAAAACTCTATTTTCCCGCCTATGCGGCCTCGTCTAAGCAAGGCACTGGGGATTGCAAATATATTATTCGTTGTCGCAACTATAAATATTCCTACGGTGCGACCCTGCGCTCCGCTGATTTCAGACTTGATGCGCGCCACCACTAGCTTGGTTTCGTCGCTTGATCCCGAAACGTAGGCATCAAATTCATCCCAGAAGAGTATGACTGGACGTTTTTCAGATGCCACGTATTTTCTAGCAAGTTCAAACAGGTGTCGTATGTCGTCTGGCGTGAGCTTGCCTCGCGTACGTGTAGGGAATTTCTGGATATCTATGAAACGCGCTTCTGTTGCAGTAGCAAGATATTGCGCGGTATAGGTTTTACCGCATCCGGGAGGCCCCACAAATAGTACGCCGCTTTCAAGATCAAGTTTTACTTGTTCGTTCTGTAATTGGCTGAATTTCTTGAGAATGATAATGTAGCGTTCAAGTTCTGCAAAAGCATAATCGAGACCTATGATGTTTTCGCGTTTAACTGGCTCAAAAAGGGGAGTGTCGTTAAAGAAAAATGTCTCACGCGCCTTAATAAGGCTTTCATCGCTTATATCTTTGTAAGCGTCGGTTAGCTGTTCTTCATCCACGTCTTTAGAACCAGCAGTAGTGTTTGAAGTCGTGGGAATTCTTACCCCGAACATTGCGCTTTCTCCTCAGCAAAGTTGTAAAGGTTTAGTTTTTGAGATTATAACATAACGATACTATTTTTGCAAACGCAAAAGACAATCTTTTGAAGCAAGCGATATAAAAATACCTCGCAAAATTGTTTTTGCGAGGCAGATTTAATTATATATCGAAGATCAATACGTTTTAAAACCTGTGTGGTCGGTGCAACGTCATGGTTTGCGCTTTTAGATTTTCAACTACTTTTTGTATGGATATAAGATTACCAGCCGCGTCCAAAAAATCATTTTTTGTGAATATATATCCGTGCGGTTCTTCTTGCAGGGACTCGCTTTCTTGAAAGTATCTGGTCCCGATAAGCTGTAATAATTCTGTTAGAGGAGGCATTTCTTCGTGGTGGGCTATATTATATCCCCATTCGTCAAGCAAGTCGTCTTCCAAAGATATTGATAACCGGCGGGTTTTACCGCCCCAATTTATTGAAAAAGCGGCCATTTCAACCCCGCCCATGTGAGGTTTTGTTGCAATGCCCAGGAATTTTAACACTTCCTCATTTGATTTGGGATTTTGATCGACTTCGGTCATACACAACATATTATATTAGTAATTGCTGTTATATACAATAACCTAGAATCATGTCTCTATGCGGGACAGTCTTTATGATATAATACGAAAATGAAATTCCTAAAAGATAATATTTTTATTACTTTATTGGGCTTATTGGCTATGATTTTTTTGGTTGGAGGCGGCTTTTTATTTTGGAGCGAGGGACATCGAGGCAAGGAGTTGTTGCTGGAGGCAGATAAGCAAAAAATACAAGCCCAGCACCTTAGGAAGGAACAGGAGAAAACGAATAAGGATGTTTTGGGCGAGAATGCCCAACAACTAGCATGGCTTGAGGTTGGTATTAAAATTACCGCACCCCTATCAGGGGCAAATATATACAGTCCGCTTGAGATTGAAGGCGAGGCTAAGGGTAGTTGGTATTTTGAAGGTATTTTTGCCGTAAGATTACTTGATGCCGAAGGAAGCGAATTGGATCTAACGCATGCCATAGCGCAAAGCCATTGGATGAGCGAAGATTTCGTGCCGTTTAAAGCAACCATGGAATTTCCGGCTCAACCATCCGGTTCCTACGGCTATCTGGTTTTTAATAACGATAATCCTTCTGGGTTACCATCTAACTCTAAAGAGATTAGATTGCCAATAAAGTTTAAATGATAATGCGGGCGATGGTATAAGCTTGGGGCGGTTTAATCTAATTTGTCTATAGACAGAACAATACGACTTCGCAAATCCGTATATTTTTTGTTGACTTATATTTAAGTTGAGTTTATTGTTTAAGTAAGACTCTTTAAAAAATAGGAGATCAGATGGGTCGCTTAGATGAATTAGCCGTAAGGGCCTCACAAGAGCCGCTGGCAGAATTTTTAGGGATAAAATTTGACTTTTTTTCCGAAGGAGCGGTGAATGCCTCTTTGCCGATACGACAAGACTTTTTAATTCCTGAAGGATTCGTTCAGGGCGGCGTTATAACTACTCTTGCCGATTTTGCCGGCGTTTACGCGGCCATGACAAAAATAAAACAGGGTCATGCGCCCGCAGTTTCGATAGACATAACCTTTTTCCGCCCGTTTACTTTGGACGACAAAACTATGCACGCCGTGGCTGTCGTACAAAATGAAAGTCGAAGTTTTGTCTGGGTGACTGTAAATGTTTTTGTTGAAAAAGGTAAGAAAAAAGCTCAAATGACAGCGATCTTTGCAAAACCCCGTCAGGATAATATTACCGCCAGTTAGTGGCGGTTTAATTTTACGTAAAATCAAACAGACATTATAATAACTAAGAGATGCCAAGCATATAAAGGCGTGTTTTTCATCGGAGTTGTGCTTAGGATTTATAAGGTTATCTTGATTTATGATTTTTTTTATGCTAAGATATAATAAGCGATGGTTATGAGAAATATTTCGGCGATTGTTCCGGCATTTAACGAAGAGAAAACCGTTGCCGGTGTTGTTAATAAATTGTTATCCTCGCATTTGATCAGCGAGGTTATTTGTGTCAATGATGGCTCAACTGATGCTACTGCACAGATACTCTCTGCATTTGGTGATAAAATAAAATTTTTGAATTTCGCGGATAATCACGGCAAGGGCTTTGCTCTGGCTCAAGGAATTTTAGCTGCAAGCGGAGATATAGTTGCTTTTTTTGATGCCGATATTCACAATCTTTCGGATCGCTATATCAATTTACTTATTTCTCCAGTGAGAAATGATCAAAATTTAACAGGTGCCTTGGGTGTCGGATGCAGATATAAGAGTTCGCTTTATTTTCCCTGGATAGTTTATCTTACTGGTATGCGTGCGTATCAAAAGCGTAAGCTTATACCTTATACAGATAACATGCTTGATAAAAGATATGGTATTGAAGTTTATCTAAATTCCCTTTTTGATAAAAATGAAATAGCGATCGTGCCTCTTTTTGGTTTATCCTGTGCGGCAAAATATTCCAAAAGAGCTCTTATTCAAGCAATTAAAGAATATTGGCAAACTGGTTTTGAGGTTGCCAAGCAAAAAGGAGAGATAGAATTAAGTCAATACATAAATTACAAAGATTTGTTTAATAAACTTGCTCCCCTGGCCGATGTTGATACCGTTAAAATAAGAATTAAGGATATAGCAACCAAGGATATAAAAGACCTTTTTTAATCGGAGAGATTTAATTTTCGATAAGTCGATTATAACCTCATTTATGAGGTTTTATTTTTAAGGAAATTGACTTTTGTAGCGCCACTGCTACGATTTTAAATAAATAAAGAGGCGTTCGTTGAAATGGATACAAAATGGCTGCAGATTTGAATGACGATCGATTAAACGAAGCGTTAAATGTTGTTTCAAGATGCGTAGGTGAAAACGGCATATATGCCAGCACGGAAAGATATTCTGGACAATATTGGATGAGGGATTTCGCATTTGCGGGTCTGGAAAGCCTTTTAACACTGGAAAGACCTGATTTGGCTAAAACTCAACTTCTGGCTATAGCCAAAAGGCAAAAAAGATCCGGGAAGATACCAATGGTTTTTAATGAAGGCGGCTTGAATTTCTCAAGGCTTTATAAGGATATTTCTTTGACTAATTGGCGCAGAATGTTGCTGAAGGGATGGTTATTTTTTAAGAACGTGCTTTTGCGCAAGGGATTTGATCTAAGAGATATTTCTTCGTGGTGTTCTGACAGCGAAATACTCTTTGTCATTAGCTGTCTTGAGTATTATAAGGCGTCAAACGACTCTGCATTTTTTGCCAAGATATGGCCCCATATTGAAAGAGCTATTATATATGTAGAGAAAAATTTAATGAAAGATGGTTTGGTCTATGGTTCTGATTGGCGTGATGTTATGTTTCATCTTGCTGACAAGGCGCTCTTGAGCAACAACGCATTGCTTTATCGAGCCTACATCCTTTTGGGTGAATATGGGAAAGCAGAGCGACTAAAAGATCGTATTAATGGGTTGTTCTGGAACGATTCATATTATATAGACTGTCTTGGTAGTAAAGATTTTGATGTTTTGGGTCAATCCTTAGCAATAATTTACGGTATTGTTCCTGCTTGGCGCAATGTGCGAATTGCCAAGAAATATAGAGAATTGGATACTAAGTTTGGTATTCGGGCCAATAATAATATTCCAGATAAAACAGTAGCTGAAAATGGATTGCATCTTGATACCAATCAATATGCGGTTATCTGGCCCTTTATAGTTGGCTACGCGATACTCGCTTTACTTGAAATGGGAGAGCAATATTTGGCCGAGAGTCAATTTGAAAAGTGGCAAAATTTGTTTGGCTTCTGTGAATGGTATGATCCCAATAACGGCGTGGGTTTGGGCGGCAAGGAGCAGATGTGGAGCGCTGCACTTTATCTAAGAGCTGCTATTGCACTAATGAATCAGCAATTATCACAAGTAGAATACTAATAAGAACCGTCCTTCGACAATCGCAGGACGGTTTTTTGTTGGAGTGTTCGTGTTGATCGTAGATAGAGTTATTGACCTTTTTATTTATTTGTGTAAACTAATTATATTAGCCGTAGACAGAAGGCGTTCGACTCTAAGTAGTTGAACTTAATCTCCTTCCGAGGTTCCATACTTTTTCTGCAAATTGGCAGGAAGGTCGACAGCGTCTCGCGGCTTTATAAAAGCCGTTTTTAATTAGGATGTTTTAACTTTAATTTAAGGAAGTCCCGCTGGCGCGGGATGCACAAAGTTGCATCTGCGCTCAGCGCAGGCAACTTTGGCACATGCTAAAAAAAGAACAAAAGATTAAATTAGTTGATGAAATCGGCAAGGATATGGCTTTAAATAAGTCAGTTATTTTTGTTGATTTCAGGAACGTTAAGACTAAGCCCATTGAAGGTCTTCGCGACGAACTTAAGAAAACCGGTTCTTCAATGCGCGTTGTGCGCAAAACTTTACTGGGACGAGCCATTGAATCGCTGAATTTAGGCGAGAAACTTAACGTGAAAACTCTGGAGGGTCAGATAGCCGTTATCTTTGGAGATGTAATAGGTGCGGCTAAGGCCTGCGCCGCATTTGCCAAGAAAGAGAAGTCGTTCAAATTCGTCGGCGGCATAATGGAAGGTCATTTTCTTTCTCCAAAAGAAGCTGCTGCCTTGGCAACGATTCCGTCGCGGCACGAACTTTTGGGACAACTGGTTTGGACCTTGGCCAGTCCCATGCAGGGACTTGTTGTCACGTTGAACGGTATTCCTCGTTCTTTGGTCATAGCTTTAAGTGAAATATCCAAGAAGAAATAGTAAGTTGATTGGCGATTAAGCTTATAACGGTCAGCGTTTAGTAACTAAACGCTAAACCCTAAACGCTTTACGCTCGTTATTATGTCAGACAAATATCAAAAATTAGTAGAGGAGATAGAGAAACTTAGTGTTCTTGAGCTTTCGGAACTCGTGAAAGTTCTTGAAGAGAAATTCGGTGTTTCGGCCCAGGCGGCTATGGTTGCCGCGGCTCCGGCTCAAGTTCAAGCCGACGGTGCTTCTGAGGAAGAGAAGAACGATTTCACTGTGGTTTTGGCCGATGGTGGTGGACAGAAAATACAGGTGATAAAGGCTATACGCGAATTGACCGGCAAGAGCCTTAAGGAAGCTAAAGATATGGTTGACGGTGCTCCGCAGAATGTGGCTCAAGGCGTCAAAAAAGAACAGGCGGACGAAATGAAGGCAAAGTTGGAAGAGGCGGGCGCTAAAGTAGAATTGAAGTAATAAATTATTTATCTAAATCAAAAGCCCCTTAAACGGGGCTTTTGATTTTGAGCGGAATTGAATTTTAATTTAGGCTCAATTTTTCTACGACATTACCGACAAGAACATAAGCGGTTTTGCCGTTGGCAGATAAAGTGAAGTCATTCGAACTTTTAATACTTTCATCTATATATTGGGTTTGCGCCACACCTTTTTTATTAAATCGAACAATTTTTCCGGTCTTGCTATCTAAGATCAGCAATTCCGGGCCAGGAGCAAGTTCTAAACGATCGGCGTGAAAATCATTCTGTACACCGCTTAAAATTATTGTTTCGTTTCTGGTTCCATTGGTATAACGTAATATATTTCCATCATCACGAAGCATCCACAAGCTTTTCCCGTCCCATGCCGCGTCAAGTATTCTGTTTAGCGTTGCCTTATCCGGTTTTTTAAGCCAAGTACCGGAGTTTTTGAGACCGTCTTGCTCTATGGATATTTTTAATATTTGTCCGCTCTGGACATTTCCTAATAACGCGAAACTAGTACCAGATGCGCCAAAGAGAATGTTTTCTTTATGATCATACGGCAAGGTTGAAGCAAAGTTTTCGGCGTTTTCGTCATATAACGTTATGCCGTCTTTGCCGACTACATATAGATACCGTTTGTCTCCCGGCAATACGCCGATAAAACCGCCTTTTTCGCTGCGCAACTTTATTGACCCCTTTTTATCCTTGACGGAATAGCGATATATAGCACCTACCTCGCTGTCGGTAAATGACAGAATTTCTTGGTCATCGGCCTTAGTCGTTAGATATATTCTTTGGGGTTTAAAGGGTATCGGAAATCCTTTTAGAACTAGGAATTTTTCGCTAACACTATTCTTTATTGAAAAAAGTTGGGCATTCATTTCCTTCCAAGAATCTGTCAAGGGAGCGATTATTTTTTGAGATAATTTATTTTGGGCCAAAAGACTTATTTGGGCCCCAGCTTCTTCAAGCAGCTTTGCGGCCTGTTTTTTGTCACCATAGATCATGGCAGCGCGTGCGCCATCAAGATCTTTTTGTATTTGTGACACGGTCTGAGTGCTTTTATTGTCAGGTTTTTTTAGATGGTTTACCGCATAAAGCCCGCTCTTAAACAGACCAAAGACCGCTGCGACTAAAATTATTCCGACCAGCGCGCTTTTTACTGGAACCGTCCAGCTGATATTTATTGACCAGAGCCATGCTGGCGCATTTTTTTTAAATTTCAAAACAAAAGGCAGTTTAAAAAGCCGTTCAGTTAATTTTTCTTTAAGTCCAAAAACCGCTTCGGATAATTTTTGGACTATTGGTTGCGTAAAAATCAACGGCTTGGATACGCGTGCCAGAATACTTAAATCCCTGGGCATTAATGACGAATTAAGCAAAGGTGCCAAAGCGTGTTTTGGCATTTCGTTTGCGGGTATATTGATGACGAATGCGCATGAAGCTGATCGTTCAGTAATTTTTTGCTGTACTAATCTGTAAATTTCTTTCAGATCGTAAGAATTTTCTGTTACAGATGAAAATGAATCTGCTGAGCCGGCGAAAATAATGTCATTATCTTCTATTCTTCCGCTGACTATTGATGAAAAAGGCGCCATGCCTCTGGAATCTGAACTGAAGATATCCGAACGTACACTGTTTCTTATAAGCCAAACGCCTATCGCATTGCTTCCAGCGCGTGAGGCCAAGATAGTTTGATGATTTATTACAAATGTGACAAATGAGCTTGATCCCAACCAGCCTTCGTTGCCGGAAGACAATTCATGCATTAGCACCGCGTTGGCTTCTTTCAAGGCAATGGTGAAAGCTTGAAGGGGCTTCCGAGTATCTTTTTCAAAATAACTGCGGCGCATGGCTGATGTTATAAGATTGGGGATACCCCAAGAAGCTCGTGGCGCACCCCGCAATTCTGCAGCTACAAAAAGAACCCCAAGTTTTTCCATGCCTTGGGGAGGCTCGAAAGATAATATATCACAGAAAATATCACCCTCTGCGCCGTTCAATAAAAATTCTTTGACATTCGGTTTTTGCATTGGCTTGTTTAGCCTTTAATTGTCTGGGTCTTATGGCGGAAATACCCACAACCCTTTATATTATTAGTGTAGCGGAAATAAAAACACATGACAAACGTTTTAGACGCTAAAGCATTAGTAGAACAAGAGTTTGCTGCTCTTGAGGCGCGTATAAAAAATTTGTCTAGGGCCCCGGTCTTAGCGGTTGTTTTGGTTGGTGAAAATAAGGCATCGGCTGCATTTGTAAGGGTAAAGCAACGTGCGGCTCAAAGAATAGGTATTGACTGCAGGCTTTTTACTTATCAAGAAGGCATATCGGCAAAAGAATTCTCGAAAAAGTTGAACGAACTGGCAAAAAGCACCAAATTTGACGGGATGATAGTTCAACTGCCCCTACCTCCACAATTGGATGGCTCGCGTCACTCTTTTTTGCGTATTATTCCGGAAGACAAAGACGTTGATTGTTTGTCGGAACGCTGGCAAGGCCGTTTAACCAGCGGGCGGACATTTGTTGAAATAAAGGGACGGCGTGCCAATATTCTTCCCCCAGTTGCCTCTGCAATATTTAAGCTATCCGAAAAATATCATATTTCATTTGAAGGTAAAAACGTAGCTGTCGTTGGGTGGGGCGACCTTGTTGGTAAGCCAATAGTGCCCCTGTTATTGGCGCGAGACGCCACAGTTACGGTTTGCACCAGCAAAACCAGTGACTTGACTTCGGTGTTGAAAAACTCGGATATTATTATCAGCGGAACAGGTAAAGCAGGTTTAATACATGGTGATATGATCAAATTAGGGGCGATAATCTTTGATGCCGGATATTCAGAAGAAAACGGAGGAGTTAAGGGCGATGTGGATAAAAGCTCGGTTGAAGGTGTTGCCGGGATGTTGAGTGCGTCTCCCGGAGGGATCGGACCATTGACCGTGGTTTCTTTGTTTGAAAACGTGGTTGCATTATCTGAGATAAGGCAAAAACTTTAATTACTCTTGAAGGGCTTATGATATAAGCTTCTTACTTGAACCAACAGAACATTCGCACTATGATAACAACGTAAAAAGACATGAAGGAAATTAAACCGTCACAACAAATTACCCCAGCGCTGCAGTATTTACTTAATTCTCAGCATGAACTTCGTCTTAAAGAGAATGCTCCAGAACTACCCGGGGAGCGCATTCATGTTAGCGAGGCCATAAGCAAAGTCTCGGCATTCTATGAATATTTGCGCATGAGCGCAGAATATACCGAAGAACATTTGATATTCAGGAGTGTTATCGAGCGCATTTTAAAAAGACGCATATTTATACAAATGCAGGATGATGCCAAAGAATTATCGTCGGGACTCATAAAAGAAGTTATCTCTGGAGGTTATCTGCCCAACGATTCTGTGCACTTAGATGAGATAGATGTTATTGCCACGATATTAAACAGATATCTGGCGTTGTTTCAAGTTATTGAAGACAGGTCGTCCGATCTTAACGATTTTCTTGTTCAACTTGCTTCTGTTGAAATTGAACGAGGATTTAGTAAACTTGAGCGGGAGAAAGAGGAATCTTTCGCCCATTTCGCTTTTATGGTCATGAGGGATCATATACAGTGGGCGAAAGGTTTAAGCGAGGCGCCAGAGCACGAGCTTGAAATATTTATTGCTATCTTGAGAGGTATTTTGCAGTATGACGATCCGCAGATATCATTTGCCATATTCCGAAGTGCTATTTCGGGATGGAGCAGTCTTAATCCAAAAGAAGCTTCAGCGCGCGCGCAAGAAATACTTACCTTTTGGAAGAACACAAAAAACTGGCTCGAGCATCCGCACCATGAATTTTATTTGCGTGTAGTCAGGCAGCTTAATCCATCATTTTTAATAGTAAGGGATGTTTTAAGCCATCATCCCCAGCAAGCTTCAGAGGTTTTTGCTGATTACGATAGATTGCATCGGGCTGTCAATGCCGCCGCGGAAGCAAAGTATAGTTCGGCTAAGGCTAGACTTAGGCATCGTGCTTCAAGGGCTACTATATATATATTTTTGACAAAAATGTTAATGGCTTTGGGTATCGAAGTACCATACGACCTTTTTCTTGTTTCGCATTTTGCGCCAGTGCCTTTGGTCATAAACCTGCTTTTTCCTCCCGCGCTCATGTTTTTTATGGGAGCGACCACGCCGATTCCTAGCAAGAAAAATACCGAACGAATAATCAAAGACGTGAATAAAATAGTCTATGTCCAAGGAAAAGGTGAAATGTTGCGTATAGTGGCTTATCCTAAGGTTCGCGGCTCGATACAGAGAATATTGTTTGCGACGTTCCTTGTGGCTCTCTTTGTTATATCTTTTGGCTTAGTGGCGTTCTTGCTTAAAACCATGCAATTCAATATCGTCAGCGGAGGAGTCTTCATGTTTTTCCTTACAGTAGTCAGTTTGTTCGCCTATCGTATACGTAAACCAGTGCGCGAACTTTTTGTGAAGGATTTAGAAGGCGGTTTATCTACTCTTTTTTTCCTCATTACTTATCCGTTGGTGATAGTCGGACATTTTCTGTCTGACGGTGCGGCAAAAATAAACATACCGGTTATTTTTCTGGATATATTCGTAGAGGCGCCGCTAAAATCATTTTTGGAGGTAGGAGAAGATTGGTTGTCGTTTCTGCGTGAAAAGCAAGAAGAAATCGTGTAAACAAAATTAAAAAGTGAAAGCGAAAAAGTAAAAACTGATGAAGTTTGCCTCCGCCAACCGGTAGAGGCAAGCTAGCAAAATTTTGCCTTTTTAGTTTTACTTATGGATTATATTAAAAAGACGTCGCCAAAAATCGCCGCGCTTCTTGCAGCAGAAAAGCGTCGTCAGAATGAAACCATCGATTTAATTGCTTCCGAGAATATCATTTCGCCCGCCGTTCGTTTGGCGCAAGCATCTTTTTTCAGTAATAAATATGCCGAAGGCTATGCCGGTAAAAGATATTATCCAGGCAACGAATTCGCCGATCAACTTGAAAATTATGTCCAAAAACTAGCCGTTCGAACTTTTAATTTGTCGCCGAATGTATGGAAAGTAAACGTACAGCCGTATTCGGGCAGTCCGGCCAATCTTGAAGTTTATAACGCACTGCTTGGATTCGGTGACACTATAATGGGTCTTGGTTTAAGCAATGGCGGGCATTTAACTCACGGGCATAAGGTGAACTTTTCGGGCAAGGCATACCGTGTTGTACATTACGGTGTTAATGATAAGACCGGCCGCATAGATTACGAAGAAATGGCCAGGTTGGCTAAAGCCAATAAACCCAAACTTATCATTTCCGGTGCAACTGCTTACTCACGCGCAATTGATTTCCAGAAAATCGGCAGATTAGCTAAATTAATAGGCGCTTGGCATATGGCCGATATCTCCCACATTGCCGGTCTTGTGGCCGCCAAAATACATCCTAGTCCTTTCCCGTGGGCGGATATTGTTACCACAACGACACACAAAACTTTACGTGGCCCCCGCGCCGCAATGATATTTTCAAAGAAACATTTATCAGACAGAATAGATAGATCGGTTTTCCCCGGCATGCAGGGCGGACCGCATTTAAATATTATTGCCGCTTTGGGCTTGGCTCTTGAAGAAGCTAATACGTCTTTATTCAGAAAATATCAGAATGAAGTGGTTAAAAACGCAAAAGTTTTGGCCAAAGCGTTAAGCGATTATTCTTTCAATATAGTATCCGGCGGAACAGATAACCATTTGATGCTTATAGATCTAAAAAGCAAAAATATTAATGGTCTCGATGCCGAGAAATTATTGGAACGCGCGGGGATAATAGCTAATCGTAATACGGTGCCGGGGGACGCAACGCCATTCAATCCATCCGGTTTGCGTATAGGTACGCCCTCTGCGACAACAAGGGGCATGGGTACAAATGAAATGAAGCAGATAGCAAAATGGATACACGAGCTTATAGATGATAAAAGATCGTCGAAAGCCGTATTGCTCGAAGTGCGGAAGCTCACAAGGAGATATCCTTTAAAGTGATATTCTTATGTCTAAAAAAATAAAAACTAAGCGCAAAAAAGCGAAAACAAGACGTAAGGTAAGATTATTTAAACGACGTGTAAATAAGAAGAAGATCAGGAATCGTAAGCCGCCCAATAAGAAAAGAGGCCCCGCCTTTAAAGGAAAAGCTTCAAAACCGCAAGAAGGCGGTTCGGTGCTCGAGTCTTTATTCGGGCCCTCTCCGAAGTTGCGATTGATACAATTTTTTTTCCGCAACGAACCGGAATCTTTTGGTCTTAAGACAATTGCCGATAAGACTTCGCTGACTCGGGACATTATAAATAGGGAAGCCGCTTATTTGGTTAAGGTCGGTATGCTTAATAAAAGAGGGTCTGGCTCAAACAAGCATTATCAGTTGAATAGTTCTTTTCCATTTCTGAATGAGTTCAATAGTCTAATTCTTCGTTCTTCTCCGGTTGGTAAAGCAAGGCTTATAAATATCATTAAGCGCGCAGGTAAATTGCGTTTAGTTCTTATTTCGGGAGTTTTTTTGAATAAAGGAGACTCGCAGATAGATTTATTCGTTGTTGGTGACAAGTTGAACGAAAGAAAACTTGAAGCCGTTGCACGCGAACTTGAGATTCTGGTAGGTAAAGAATTGCGTTGGGCCGGCATGGAGACTAATGAATTTTTATATCGGTGGAGGATGTTTGATCGTTTTGTTCGTGATGTTCTTGCTTCTCAACACGAGAAAGTTCTGGTCCATAATCTGCCCCTAACATGACGCAGGTTTTAAATCATGTAGCTGTTATTCCCGATGGCAATCGCCGTTGGGCAAAAGCTAGGGGCTTGAAACCGTGGCAAGGTCATCGTGAAGGCTTCAGCCGGATAGATGAACTACTGGATGTTTTTTTTGAAGAGAAAATAAAGTTTTTTTCTTTATGGGGTGCGTCTATAGATAATTTGACTAAGCGTGACAAACGCGAAGTAGATTTCCTCCTTTCATATCTTGAAGAACGTTTGAATGACTTGGCTAAAGAGAAAAAGATTCATGAGTACAAGGTGCGCATAAGGGTTTTGGGCTTTTGGCCGCAATATGTGCCCAAATCCTTACAGCAAGCGATAATAAAAGCTCAAAAAGCGACCGAGAAGTACAGTCATTATAACCTCACGTTATTTTTGGCTTATGATGGCCGGCAGGAAATATTGCGCGCGGTGAATCATATTGCTCAAGATATCAGACATCGTGATATATTTCATTGCGACGAAGCTCATTTGAAACAAAATTTGCTTACTAAAGATTTGCCGCCGGTGGATTTGTTAATAAGAACTGGGGGTGAACCCCATCTATCTGGAGGGTTTATGCTGTGGGATATTGCCGATGCCCAGCTTTATTTTACGGACAAATATTTCCCGGAATTTGATAAAGACGAGTTGAAAAAAACCATAGAAGATTATAAAAAAAGAGAACGTCGCTTTGGTGCATAGAGTCGGCGCACATCCCTTCGCGTCTGCATTTTTTAAAGGAACCAGGGCAATTTTTAGTGTTCGGCGGGGACGCCTCACTAAATTGCCCGCTTGAGACAAGCAGTTATCTCAAGCCCATACGTAAAGCCGTTCCGGCATGAGGCTCGAGCCTTAATGACGTTCATGGGCCTGTGCTACCTACTAAATTATTAGTTTAATTTGATTGATAGTTTGTCCCACCTCGCACCAAATTTTCTTGGGCACATAGCTCAGCGGTAGAGCGTTCGGTTCACATCCGAAAGGTCTATGGTTCGAATCCATATGTGCCCACAATTAGTAAGGCTTGCAAGTGTTCTTCTCGCCATTGTTAGCGAGCCGATGCGAGTTTTACAATGGCGTAATCCCGCCACTGCGGGAGAATCCTGCACCGTCCACGCCAAAATGACCGATCCAGTCAAACTGGATCGTTGTCATTTTGAGCGGGCGGCAAAAATGGCATATACTGTTCAATGGCTATACACAAACGCCATTTACATCATGTTTTCGTTCAGTAAGAAAAAATCGCCTGATTTAGAAATGCAGATAAATCTGCTGATCTTTCTTGCTAACAAACTCTCAAATTCGGGTAAGTACCTTCACGAGATAGCGTATATCCGAAAAACAAGCGTTATGACCGAAAAATATTCCGCGATGCGTAATATTTATTTTGATATAGAACGTGAACTGATACGCCACAATCCGGAAAAATGGTCATCTGCACAATCAATAAGAGTTTATGTAAGACATGAATTTCATCTTAACGATTTTATCCCAAATGCCTTTCTGCTAATATTTGCCACGTATCAACAAGCGGCTATTTTTTTGCTGGAAGAATTAACTAATCGGCTTTTTGACCATCTGGCCATCCCGTTTAATCAGAGAATAGTAATGTTTGAAGAGGCCGTTGATGATAAAGGCTTTTTGGGTAAAATCAAGGCGCGTGAAGGTAAGTTGATTTGGCACGAAGTCGAAGCCAGTTTTTTATCCTCAAAACATATTGAACCGCTGGTAGAACTTGAAGGCGAATTTAAAAAAATAGTCAGGCGTTTATACAATGAATTCACGAAACGCTTTTCTGGAGACTTGGCGCGATTAAGCATTGAAAACCTTTTTCGTTCCATGAAAACAGATTACGGGAATACTGATGCCCTGAGTGTTTTATTGGAAGTTATGCCGGAGGGGATATTGATTGAAGATCGTTTTGAATTTTATCCGCAGCAAGAATTTGAAGCTGGACTGCGATTGCGTCTTCAAGAGGTTCAAACAGAAAATAGTAAGTTAAAAGAAGAGAGCAGATTGCTTAAAGAAGATTTGGATAAGTTTAAGGCGACGCAGGAAAAAATTGAGCAGATGCGTAAAGCTCAAGATAAATTCATTGAAGTTGTTTCCCATCAATTTCGCACGCCTCTGTCGGTCATCAGATGGGAATCAGAAATATTAGCTGAAGTTCTTGCTGCGGATAAATCAAGCGTACAAGTTCGTGAAGCCGCCGACGCGATACAAACCAAAAGTATCTTTTTGATAGATATTTTAAATGACGTTTTTGAATTACTGGTTATTGAAGCTGGGCAGTTCAAACTTAATCTTAAGCCTTCGCCCTTGTGGGAAATGATCGAAGAGTTGTTAGTATCGTTTAAAGCCGATGCGGCTAAAAAGAATGTTATTATCGTTTTTGATAAAATTTCTATGCCAGCCGAAGCAATATCGCTTGATGTTGGAAGAATACGAAGCGTATTGAATATTTTAATTCGTAATGCCTTGAATTATACGCCGTCTGGCGGTCAGATAGTGATTAAACTCAAGAAAGAAATTGAAAATGATAAGGAGGTTTTCCACTTGATAATCCAGGATAACGGCGTGGGTATTCGCAGGGAAGATCTTAATAAAATCTTCAGTCGTTTTTATCGCTCGCCAGATGTAATTAAAATTATTCCTGATGGCGCGGGACTGGGTCTTTTTATAGCTAAACACATAATTGAAGCCCATAATGGGAGGTTATGGGCCGAATCCGATGGTATAGGGAAAGGCAGTTCTTTTCATGTTATTTTACCTAAAACAATTTGATTTTAAAATATAAAAATATCTAATTATATAATTATGCTATCAGCAGAAATTCTATTCATCGAGGATAATAAAGAGATGTCCAATGTTGTAACGGCGCAGTTAGAAAAACAAGGTGTCGAGATATCCGTGGCTTCAGACGGCTTAAAGGGCTTGGAGCTAGCCGAAAAAAATAAGCCAGATCTTATATTGCTTGATATACTTCTTCCGGGAATTTCCGGTTTTGAGGTTTTGAAGCGACTTAAAAAAAATCCGGATATTTCAAATATACCCGTTGTTATGTTGTCTGTATTATGGGAAGCAGACCAAGTTGCTAAGGCGTTGAGTTTAGGCGCGGCTGATTTTATAACAAAATCTAATATACCAGCCTCGGCGATCTTTGAACGGATTAAAAAATATCTTCCCCAAAAATAATAGATACGCAATTAAAAATCGTTTTAAACCTATTGCTTAAAATGTCATCTATCTTTAAAATAATACCCCCTTAATTTAAGGGGGTTATTTTAGAAAATCTTTCCAATCAGGGTAGAATTGCTTATCCCTCTGTATTGCAAACACGCAGATATATCCTTCAAGCCCCAAAATCCGTACAAGATTCTCTTCTAAGTATAGTTGGTCGCAGTGCTTACAAAAACTCGCAGGCATGTCAAAGATAAGTTGGTCGTTAACGTCTTTTTTACGGAAATTGGCATCAAAAAATGATATCAATAATTTGCCGCGGCACGCCGGGCAAAATTCGCGCAATTTGTCCATCGCGGAATCCTCCCGACGCATATAGATTTTAATGTTCGTATTGCTTCAATTATACGATTGATAAATTTATAAAGTCAATGACCTTTAACCACAAACTCCGCCCTCTTTCTTATTTATTTGCTATAATATAAACGTATGTTTTTTCGTTATTTCGTTTGGCATTATGGCCCAGGTCTGCGCTCGTTTTTAGCAGCCGAGCGCAATTATATTGATTTTGGCTGGTACTTTTTTTCCATCAGCGAACTGACCCGTTCGCTTTTTGCTCCTTGGCACAGGATAGCAGAGAAAAAACCTGGCAATATTGTGACGCCCGAGTATTGGCAAGCCCTGTGGGGCAATATCATTTCTAGAGTTTTGGGCAGTATAGTGCGCTTGATGACGATTTTCATCGGTCTGTTTTTTGAAGCGGTTATTCTTTTGATTATAACTATTTTAACTTTTATATGGATAACAGCCCCAATTATTATACCTATCGGATTTTTTCTGGGTTTTGCGGAGCTATCTAATTTTTAAGTCATGAATACTGTTTTTAATCTTAATCAATCCGTTGCCGTGGAAGCCGTGAATTTTAGAAGAATATTCCCGCGAGCTTTGCATGAGAACATAACTCGTGTTTTTGGCGCCCTCACAATATTTTTTCTTGTGACGAGTATAATATTGCCTCGACTTGGTAACGTTTTGACCTCGCAGGATCATTTGTTCCTTGCGCTATTCTTCTGGAGCATATCTTTTTTTGGCATATCCATATTTTCTTATGGATTTTTACAACAAGGATTTGTCAGTCATAACAAAAGAACTCTACATGCCGCATTAGAAGCTTCAAAATTAGGGGAGGTAGTTAATTTTGCCGCCTATCTTGATTTTTATGCGGCGCGGACCGTTTTGGCTACGCAACACAAAGGGAGCAATTATTCCATACGTTCGCTTACAGATAATCTTCTACGCGAAAAAAGAATGAAATGGGTTTGCATACGATTGAATCTTAATGTCGATTCTTTACGTAAGTCTTTAGCCGCCATACCTGCACAACCACAAAGCGGTCAAAATGATTTTTTACACGCAATTGAGCTGGCGGCTAATCATGCGGTCAATCGCCACCACGGAACTATTGGTATTTTGGATCTGTTTTCAGCGTCTGCTGTAGCCGATTATGCATTCAAACGCCTCCTTTTTGATCAAGGTATAGAACCAAGAGATTTTGATGCTATAGTGCATTGGCAAGACAGAATTTATCACGTTTTAGATCACAGGCGTCGTTTTTGGCTTAAGGAAAATTTATTTAGATCGCAACCTATAGGGAAAAGTTGGGCCGCGGGCTTTACCGCGCTTCTTGATAAATATGGCCGCGATATAACTGCTGATATGCAGAAAGGCGGTTTAGATTTAAGGATAATCGGTCGTAAAAGAGAAATTGATAATATTGAACAGGTTTTGGCTAAGGCTGGCGAGAATAATGTTTTAATAGTAGGAGAGCCAGGAGTCGGCAGAGAAACAGTTTTATACGGTTTTGCAAAACGACTTCTTGAAGGCCGTTCTTTACCGCAACTTAACCGTCAAAGACTAGTTAAGCTCGATCTTTCTGCAACAATCGCCGGATTAAAAACTGTTGGCGAAGTCGATGGTCGAGTAAAACAATTATTTGCCGAAGCGTTAAATGCCGGTAATATTATTCTCGTCATAGATAATTTCCATCATTTTTTTAGACAATCTTTTGCCGATGGCGTTATAGATATTTCCCGTGCCATCTTGCCGTTTATTAAAAGTGCGCGCATGCAGTTAATAGGCGTAACAACTTTCAACGGATATCACGAGCGCATAGAAAAACTAGGTGAATTCAAAGATGCTTTCCGTGTTGTTGAAATCCAAGAACCGAGTATTGATGAGACGCGTCATATACTAATGGATACTGTTTTACAATTTGAAATGAAATATAAGATTTTTTATCCCTATGCATCTATAAAAGCCATCGTTGAAGATGCCGACCGTTATATACAGAATGTTCCATTTCCGGAAAAAGCCATAGATCTTTTGGAAGAAATTTCCGTTTTAGTTTCTAGAACCAAAAGAAATATAGTTTTGCCTGAAGATGTAGCCGCAATAGTTTCTTCAAAGACTAGAGTTCCGGTCGGGGCGGTAGCGCAGGAAGAAAAAGAAAAACTTCTTAATCTTGAAGAATTTATACACCAGCGAATCGTGGATCAGGAAGAAGCAGTGAATACTATTGCAAATGCTATGCGTCGTGCGCGTGCCGGGATCGGAAACAAATCAAAACGCCCCATCGGCTCCTTTCTTTTTCTTGGACCCACTGGTGTTGGTAAAACCGAAACTGCTAAAGCTTTGGCCGAGGCTTATTTCGGTTCAGATCAGCGGATGATCAGATTTGATATGTCCGAATTCAATACATCAGATGCGGAACAACGGCTCATAGGTTCACCCGCAACAAACGAAGAAGGTAGTTTAACGACCGCAATTCGCGAAAATCCATTTACCCTTTTATTGCTTGATGAACTGGAAAAGGCTGAAGATAAAGTTCTGAATCTTTTCTTGCAAGTTTTGGACGAAGGTCACTTGACTGATGGTTGGGGCAGGAAAATTTCATTTACCCATACTATCATTATCGCCACATCAAATGCCGGCGCCGAATATATCAGAGAAAATATAAGGGATGGTATTCGCGGCGAAACGCTCTCTAAAGGTCTAATCGAGCATCTTTTATCCAAAGCTTTGTTTAAACCAGAATTTATTAACCGTTTTGATGGCACGATAGTGTTTAAGCCGCTCGAACCTCAACATATCGTAGAAATAATTAAAATGATGATACACAAATTATCAGCGGATCTTTTTCATGAGAAAGGCATAAGAATCGAAATCGACCAAGAAGCCATAAATAAACTTGCCGAACTAGGATTTAGTCAAGAATTCGGGGGCAGGGAATTAAGAAGAATCTTGCAGGAAAATATAGAAAATGAAATGGCCAAGAAAATATTATCAGGAGAAATCAAGCGTGGTGACACCTTCAAAATAAGGAGCGAAAACATTAAAAATGATAATTTGCCCTCTATTCGATAACAAGTAAAATTGTCTGTTTTTGTCATAAAGTCTTGACGCACAAGGCTTTCTATTTAAAAAAGATATCCACAAAAATGTGGATATCTTTATTTTTGCCACTCCTTTTGCTAGGTGGGATACTAGGAATACAAGGTGGTGGGTTGTGGATAATGGTGGGGATAAGCATTAAATTCTGTGGATAAGTGATGTTTAGCAACTATCTTGTTTGCGTCTGCAAGGATTGAACCAGGACAATTTCTGACGCTCGCAAGACAGCTGTCAAGTTTAAGGTAAATGTTAAAAAGCATGTTCATCGGCGAATATCGTCATACCATAGACACAAAGAAACGTCTGGCCATACCGGCAAAGTTCAGAAAAGATATGGGCCAGAAGGTGGTTTTAACCAGGGGCTTGGATTCTTGTTTGTTTATTTATCCGATAAAGGAATGGGAAACGTTGGCTCAGAATTTAAGCAAGCTGCCGACAGGTAAATCAGAAACAAGAAGTTTTGTTCGTCTTATGCTGGCAGGCGCTTTAGATATAGATATCGATGCTTTAGGAAGGATTTTGTTGCCAGATTATCTGAAAACTTACGCAGGTTTAGCTAAAAAAGTGATCATTGCTGGAGTATATAACCGTTTGGAAATTTGGGATGAAATCAAGTGGAACGAGTATAAATCAAAAGCCGAGCAATCAAGTGAAAACATTGCCGAAAAGTTAGGAGATCTAGGCGTTTATTAGAAAATACGATAATCCTGTGTCTCATATACCAGTTCTTGCCAACGAAATATTAAACTTTTTTGAGCCTAGGGACGGAAGCAATTATGTTGATTGCACGGTGGGCGAAGGCGGGCATGCTGAACTGATTTTGGCACAGAACGGCCCTTCTGGAATGTTGTTGGGTATCGATCGTGACAGAGCAATATTGGACAAAGCAGAAAAAAATTTAGAAAGATTCAATAAACGCGTAATTTTAATCAGAGATACTTACGCCAATCTTTCCGAAATAATTTCAATTTATAATTTTAAATCTATATATGGAATTCTTTTTGATCTTGGTATCTCAAGTTATCACGTTGAAGACGCTGGCGGCGGGTTTTCTTTCTCTAAAGATGAACCGCTAGATATGCGTTTTGATCGTGAAAGCAGCGAAGAGACAGCAGGAGATATTTTAAAAAAATGGAGTGAGGAACAATTGGAATGGTTGTTTTCTACATACGGTGAAGATAATTACGCCAAGGTCTTAGCGCAAGAGATAGTCAGAATAAGAGAAAAGTATCCGTTACGCACGACTAATGATTTAGTTGAAGTCGTACGCAGAGTCAAAAAACACTCTGACAAAAAAATAAATCCAGCTACACAAATTTTCCAAGCTCTGCGTATTGTTGTTAACCACGAACTTGAAGAATTGGAAGATGCATTGCCACAGGCCGTGAATGAGCTGATTCCGGGAGGTAGGCTTGCGGTGATATCATATCATTCTCTCGAAGACAGGTTAGTTAAGCATTTTTTACTAAAAAAACAGCACGAAGCACAAATAAAAATTCTAACGGATAAACCAATCGTGCCATCGCTTATCGAGCAAAAAGAAAATCCTAGATCGCGTTCAGCTAAATTACGGCTTGCTGAAAAATTATATAGGTAATCCTTCGACTTCGCTCAGGATGCACTTGGTTGTATCCTCTCGCGGAGCTCGAGGACAACCAAGGCATGACCAAAAAATATAGAAGAAATCACAAAAAACACCCTTTGCCTTATTTTGGACGAAAATTTGTCATGAGAGCTGCGGGTCGTAGGTCCTTGGGCGGTCATGTTAAAACCTCAAATGGTATGTGGATAAGTTCCTTTTTGATTTTGTTGGTTTTCTTGGCTGGATTGGGATGGTATGTGATGGCGGTCAGTGCTACAGTGGGCGAGGATTACAAGCTGACTAAGATCGAGAAACGCATAGAAGGGCTTAAATTTGAACACCAAGATCTTATGGTACGTATGTCACAGGAAAAAACACTCGATAAGATAGCTGAACGGGCTCTCGGCCTGGGATTAGTTCCGGCTGGAAGGGTCGCATATATAGCCCTGCCAAGCTCATCATTGGCTAGCATTTCAGGTTTGAACGCCGGGCAGTAGCGCCTTTAATTATTTAAGTCATGTCAAAATTAAGAGTTTCGCTTTTATTTATTTTAATAGTTATTGCGGCCACCGTTATTGTTAGCCGCCTTTTTTTTCTTCAATTTCTGCAGCATGGATTTTATTCGGCCTTAGCTCGTGGCCAGCAACAAGTTTTTGAAACCATTCCGCCGGAGCGTGGAGAAATTTTATTGACCGATAAAAACAGTGAAACGTCTGCCTTGGCGGTTAACCGCGAATATCCATATGTATATGCGGTTCCAAAAGATGTAGAGGATAAAGAAAAAAGCGCAAAAATTCTAGCCGAAATCATCGGCCAAGACGAAAAGGCCATTTTGGATAAATTATCTAAGCCAGATGACCTTTTTGAAAAAATAGGCCAGCGTCTTAACGAGGAACAAGCGCAAAAAATAAGGGATCTGAAAATAAAAGGTATCGGCATTAAAGCTGAAAAATTACGTTATTATCCTTACGGTTCATTGGCCGCGCATTTGAGTGGATTTTTGGGAGATTCGCAGGAAGGTTCTGTGGGAAGATACGGTCTTGAGGGTTATTACGAACAAATATTGCACGGCACTCCAGGTAGTTTGGTGGGGGAAAAAGACGCGCGCGGAACTATACTTAAATCTTTGGGTGAAAACGAAAATGCCGCTCGAGCTGGCGATGATCTTATTTTAACTATTGACCCCAACGTGCAGAGTATAGTTGAAGAAAAACTTAAAATTGAAATAGAAAAATGGAGCGCTGATGCGGGAACAGTTATTGTTATGGATCCAATAACCGGGGCAGTGCGCGCCATGGCTAGTTATCCCAACTTTAACTTGAACAATTATTCCGAAGTTGAAGACGCGGGCGTATATGCGAATCCGGCTGTAAGTCATATCTTCGAACCTGGTTCAGTGTTTAAACCCATTACTTTGGCGGCTGGTTTAGATAGTAAAGCCATAACACCATCAACAACCTTTGAAAATACAGGTTCCGTTAAAATAGGCAATTATACTATCAGTAATGTTGTTCAGGAGGCTATCGGTACGCGTACTATGACCGAAACACTAGAAGAATCTTTGAATACCGGCGCTATTTTTGCCGAGCAAAAAACCGGCGATGAAACCTTCAAGAAATATGTGCAAGATTTTGGT
>MHSR01000004.1 GCA_001822815.1 Candidatus Terrybacteria bacterium RIFCSPHIGHO2_01_FULL_43_35 | reverse complement strand
TAAAATACGTAAGATCCAAGTTACGTTTGATTTTGATAGTAATTGCGGCATAACCCAAACCGCATGGACAGAATTGACTAGCTAAAAAATTTCTAATTACTCTAATTTCTAATTGATCTAATCAAGTCCCAAATGACTAATTTCTATGTTTAGACATTTAAGCATTAGGTATCAGTTCGCCTCCATCAGTTGGCTGACGGCGAATGGATTAGAAATTAGGAATTAGATATTAGGCATTCGCAAATGAAGCTTCCTAAACCAAAATTGAAAAAAGTAAAGGAGACTCCTGCTATTGCTAAACCTTCCGAGAGCGCTAAACCGCCTTCGGTCCATCCCAAGAACGGTATAAAACTACGTTTTCCAAATCTCGTTTCCTTTTTTTCTGGCCAACACGCGGTTGCCGGTATCGCCATATCCGAAAATAATATTTACTCCGTGGTTTTGAATAATTTTAGAGGCGCACAACCAACAGTTGTTTCAAGTCAGCAAGTAGCCTTACCACAAGGAACTTTTGTTGAAGGTAAATTGAATAAACCGCAAGATCTTGTTGCTGCTCTTATCAAGCTTAGATCAAAAGCCAAAACACCGTTTTGCATTTTTTCTTTACCGGGAAGCGAATGGTGGATGCGACTGTTTTTTTTCCCTGCCTCACTAACCAACGTTCAATTTGAAGATTCAATGCAATTCCATCTTTCTTTAGATTTGCCATGGGATCCCAAAGAAGCCTATGCGGATTGGGAAGAGATTGATGCCGATGAGGCGGATAAGCGATCGGCCTTACTAGTTGCGGCGAAAATTTCGGCTATCACGCCGTATCTTGATGTTCTTGAAAGAGCGGGTTGGACGACATTGGCAATTGAGCCGGCCTCTTTAAGTATTATTAGGGCTATAGCCCATTTTGAAGCTGATGTACCAGCCATTGTATTGGGTTATGACGGGACTATTCTTGAGGAAATGATTGTATGGAAGGGCAAAATGCATTTTGGTCGTGTGGTATCCTTACCCGCCCAAGAATCAGTTTTCAAGTCAGATGAAAAATATAACCTCTCGACCAAGCCTGCGGTGAGCGTAGTCGAACCACTAGGGACAAGTCCTGCCAAAGGCCTTGATGTGTATATGGCAGTTGAACTCAAACGTTTAATGGCATATGTCCAGACAGAGCCACTGGGAATGCCCAAGCCCACGCATTTATTTTTTGTAGGACCTTTCAGTCAAACGCACATAAACAAATTAGCAGAAGTTGCAAGAAACTACGGCCTTACCGAGAAAGTTTTCGCGGCATCATCTTTACCGTGGGGCGTTGCCTTGCGTGGTCTTATCCCGCGCGATAAAGATAATCTAATTTCTTTAATGCCTGTAGGTACCGAGGAATCTTATACCCGCAAGCGTGCGGCATTATTCTTTGAATTCGCTTTGAATTTTTCTTTTTTAGTTGTTTTGATCTTGGCCGTTTCATTTGCTGGCGCGTGGTTTTTTGTCCGCAATGAAAAACAGAAAAGCATTGAACGTTTGGCGCGCATCAAGGGCAATACAACTCAAATACAAGCCACTATTGAAGGGCTTCAAGAGTTTACTGACGCGTCTGCATTAGCGATATCTGTTGCGCAAGCAACTCCGCATTGGGACGGTATATACGGTAAAATTTTAGATGCTCAAGTCCCGGGCATAACTATATATAAAATAACCCTTAATGTTTCGGGAGCTGTAAAAATTCAGGGTAAAACCGAAAAACCATCAAACCTACTAGCGTTTAGAGACGCACTTCAAAATAAAAATTTAGGACAAAATATAGTGATTCCGGCAAATTTATTTGAAAGCGGCGGAACGGGAGATTTCGTTTTAGTCTTTAATCTCCCGGATACGAAAGAGCCTTTTAATCCATGATAAGCAAAGATCAGTTAGATTATTATGAATAGAGAAACTATATCCAGAATATTAAAAAATTTCAGCCCGTTTTTTTACGTGCGTTTAATCATGCTGTTTGTTTTTATTGCGGTGATTTTATTTATGAAAGGGAAGATCAATAGCATCTCTCAAGACGTTAATAGGACTTTGAACAGCATAGCTGCACAGACAGCAAATTTAAATAATTCTGCCAGGCTTAAACAGCAATATGACGCATTACATCCGTTTGTGCCAAAAATTAAGAATCTTATTCCGGATTCAGACAGGTTGCCTATTTTTGTTGCTGATATAGAGGCAGTTTCAGAAAAAGTCGGCGTGAAAAGCTCTGTGCGTTTCGGACTTGAACCCGTTCCTTCGTCGGCTGTTACTAATACTAAAGAAATCCAGATATTTTTGAACAGCGTCGGCAGTGGAAAGGCCTTTGTGGCTTTTTTGAAAGAGCTTGCCACTATGCCTTATTTTGTAAGATTAAATGATGTTGAAATAGATGCCGCAGTAGGTCTGGACAGCACCTCAACGCTCAAGGCTAACGGAACTCTTTTCTTAAAATAAATGTTTTTAATCAAAAATTGAACCCCGTTAGAAAATTGAATTTTTATGAAAATATATGTTCTAATACAACTTAATTGGCTATGTGGCTTCCGCCAAAAAAGTCAGCAGACTTTTTCGGCCGCAAGCGCATGTCCAATTTTTTAATGGGGTATGCTAAAAAAGGGCTTGAAATTAGACCGTAAAACGCTTAGGAATTATATTTATCCGATAATGCTCGTTTTGGTTATTTTTGTTTCGCTTATTATATTTTATTTCTCGTTGCGCTTTTTGATTAAATCAATATCCACCGCTTTATTTATGGGTAGTGCCGAAACGCCAGCACCATCTTTCCAAAACGAAAATCTCAAGTATCTTAAGCGGTATATACCAGATCTGCCTCTATCTCTTTAATTTTTTAAGTAATCCACTATTAACAAGAAGGCGACAAATTTCGTATAAGTCGCATTTCTACTACCTGATATGCCACTACAAAACACCGCAGCTAATAGATGGTTAGAAGTATTATCGGATTCTTTTTTCGTTATCGCCCAATCTTTAACTCAAGCCTTACCAGCATTTATAGGCGCGCTTGCACTTTTTTTAAGCGGTTGGATACTTGCCTTAGCGGTTGAAAAAGCCGTGGTCTCCGGTTTGCGCGCATTAAAATTCGAAAAAATCTTCTCCAATCTTGGTATCGATAGGTTTTTCCAGAAAGCCGAAACTAATTTTAACACTATACAATTTACAGCGGGTTTAGTTAGGTGGTTTATAGTTCTGGTTTTTATTTTTGCCGCCGCCGACGTTTTAAGACTCGATGCGATAACAGACTTTTTACGCCAAGTCATTTTATACATACCTAATATAATAGTCGCGGCTATTATCTTACTTGTGACCGCAAGCCTTGCTGATTTTTTTGACCGTCTGGTAGTTGGTTCTATTCGTTCAGCTGGCTTCGCCTATGCCAAGTTTGTTGGCGGTATTATACGCTGGAGCGTTCTTATATTCGGTTTCGTCGCTGCTTTACAGCAGTTAGGTATAGCTAAAACTCTGTTGAACACTTTAGTTACGGGCATGATCGCCATGATAGCTTTGGCCGGAGGATTAGCCTTTGGTCTTGGAGGGAAAGATGCCGCCAAGGAATTAATAGACGGCTTAAAAGAGCGTATTAAGGATAAGTAATCGGTATGAAAAATCGCGCATTTAAACGCATCACTGTACTTGCGATAATTTTTGGAGCGCTCATTTTGGGTGTTTTTATTTATGCTCAAATCCAAACAAAACCCACTCCTAGTTGCTTTGATAAAATAAAAAATCAAGGCGAATATGACGTAGATTGCGGAGGGCCTTGTTTAGCATGTAAAGGACATCCCGAACCATTAAGTATTGGTGGTTCCGTTCTAATTCCGGCCGAAAACCGTAAGTACGACTTAGTTTTTATGATTATTAATCCAAACTTAAATTATGGCGCAAGTTCCGTGGACTATAATATTGAAATTGATGATGCCCAGGGCAAAAAAATATATTCGCGTAACGGTTCAACTTTCGTATTGCCAAAGGAAGCGAATTCTTCTGCCGTAGATAATTTGAGTAATAGCAGCACATCGTCAGTTCCAAAAGGAAGATGGATTATTGAACACGGTTTAAATGGAGTACCAGACGCAACCGCAAAAATTTCCTTTAGTGATATAAGCTGGGAAGGTATTAAGGATAACTTTGCAGAACCACGTCTGCTTATACTCAATAAAATATATAATATACTTTTAAATTCAGCCGAATTCTCTGAAGCAACCGGGATTTTAAAAAATGATTCGCCTTTCGGTTTCGATTTGGTCGAAATACAAGTTTTGCTTTTCGATGAAAACGATCAGTTAATTGGAGCGCGTCGAACAGAAGCGCGTACGGTTACAGCAGGTGAACGGCGGGAATTCAGAGTTTCTTGGCGAAATTCAATTCCAAACGTGAGTCGTCTGGAAATGATAGCTTATACGAATGTATTCCTGAACGACAATTTTATTGACGCTTTTGGCACGCGCGAAAGATTTCAACAATTAAACCCGGTGGTGGAATAGTATGCCGTGAAACCATTGTTTTTTGTGCTATTTGGTATTAGATTTAATTGATGCTTAAATTCTTGCGAAATCTAGATTTTCTACTTTTGGGCTCGACCTTTTTTCTTATTTTGATTGGCTTGGCTACAACCTTTTTTCTTTCTAGGGATAATCCGCTCATACGACTTCAAATAACAAAGCAAATTATATTTGCCTTGACTGGTTTGACACTATTTATAGTTCTGGCTTATTTTGACCTTAGATTTTTGCGCACTCGATCACTCTGGGTATTATTTGTCTATGGCGCCGCTGTTTTATCTCTGGTGCTGGTGTTAATTTTTGGAGTAAGAGTTCATGGTGCGACAAGTTGGTTTCGTATAGGATTATTTACTCTTCAGCCGATAGAATTTGTTAATATAGCCATAATTCTTTTATTGAGTAAGTATTTTTCCGTTCGACATGCAGAAATAGCAAGGTTCCGGCATATCGCCATATCCGGTTTGTATGTGGCCATACCGATTGGTATTGCCGTCTTCCAGCCCGATTTGGGCGCCGCGATTGTTTTGGGGGCAATTTGGCTTGGAACACTTTTGTTGTTAGAACTGCCTTTACGGCATATAGTTATTCTTGGGTTAGGCGGCTTAGCCATTTTTATATTTGCTTGGGTTTCCGTATTGGCGCCATACCAGAAAGGACGTTTAATTTCATTTGCCTTGACAAGTGATCCGCAGGGCGCAGGATATCATGCGCGCCAAGCTATAGTTTCTGTAGGTTCGGGTGGACTAACCGGTAGGCAAGCCGGTGAGCCCACGCAGGCCTCACAAGATTTTTTGCCAGAGAGTACAACCGATTTTATATTTGCCGCTTCAGTCGAAAGATTTGGCCTGGTTGGTGCGACCGCGATAATTTTAGGATTTTTAGTTCTATTGTGGAGAATTATCCGTATTGCTTCTTTGGCAACAAATAATTTTATACGTTCTTTCGCTGCTGGTAGCGCTTTGCTTTTTTTTACGCATGGCTTGATACATGTAGGCATGAATCTGGGGCTTATGCCTGTTACCGGCTTACCCATGCCATTTTTTTCATATGGCGGATCACACTTAATAAGCGGGTTTATAATTTTAGGTATATTGGAAAGCCTGCGTATACACCAGGCACAGATGCAGTTGGATACAAATTATTTGGAAAGCTAAGATGAATATTAAATTTGAAATTTCTAATTTCTAATTAATCTAAATAATTTCTAAACCCGAATACTTAAACCCTTAGACACTATGCCATTAGTCATTCTTTAGAAATAGATCAATTAGAATAATTAGGTTAATTGGGCCAATTCAGAACTACCATTTTTCGCCTTGCACTTTATACCTTAAGTTTTTAGAAATTAGATATTCTAAACTGATATTTTCTCTTTATGCATAATGCCTATATAGTTATAAATAAGGGAAAAACCTTGATTCCTGTTGGTCCCGGAAAAGATGCCGTTGGGGCTCTTGACAGGGTTGTAGCAAACAGTATAATACCCCCTGCGTGTCTGAAAGAGGCTTTTGTGGCATGCTGGAAGGATTCATCTCTTCTTTCCTGCGATATAGCAGAGGCCATAGTTTCGACCATACGGTTTGCATATAATTCATAGTAACGGGGGCTTTTCACAGCTCACATTCTTCGGAGGCTTTAAGTTATCACTTTAAGCGAAATCGAAGAGACAAAAATATAACGTCATGCATACCGCGTAAATAGTTTTTATATATAACCTCAATCCAGAGACAAAAGGCTTGGGGTAATTTTTGTTGTATAGCCAAAATTTTTAAAAGTCAGGAAATTTTTAGGTAAAATAAAATTATTTTACCACGATTTATTAAGCGGTCTAATCCATTTATATTATTATGAAAGTTATAGAACGAAAAATTTTTACACGTTATACCCGACCAGAAGTTGCTCTGCCGAATCTTATCTCGGTTCAGCAAGAATCATACAGGTGGTTTTGGGAAACTGGTTTGAAGGAATTATTTGAAGAGATTTCACCCATCAGAGATTTTTCAGGTAAAGATCTTGAGTTATATTTTTTGGATTATACCTTGGAAGATCCGCGCTGGAATGAAGATGAATCTCGTCTGCATAATGCAAGTTATGAAGCAACGCTTAGAGTAAAATTGCGTTTGGTGAATAAAAAAACCGGCGAAGTTAAAGAACAATCTGCTTATCTCGGTGAGTTCCCCCTAATGACTCCAAGAGGCACCTTTATTGTTAACGGCGTTGAGCGCGTAGTTATTTCTCAGTTGATACGTTCTCCGGGCGTTTTTTTCACATTACAGCAGACGAGAGGCTGGCGCCTTTTTGGCGCAAAAATAATACCTAATCGTGGAGCCTGGCTTGAATTTGATACCGATATAAACGGAGTAATCGGAGTTAAAATTGACCGAAAGCGTCGCGCGCCGGTTTCTGTTTTATTGCGCGCTTTTGGTCTTGAAACCAATGAAGCTATTCGCGCCCGATTTCGCGATGTTGATTCCGGCGATATAAAATATATTGACGAAACATTGAAACGCGATCTTTCCAAGAACAAGGGTGAAGCTTTGCTTGAAATCTATAAACGGATTCGTCCTGGAGATCTTGCCACTATTGACAATGCTAGACAGTTAATTGAAGCCATGTTCTTTAATTTTGATCGGTATGATTTATCTTCTGTCGGTAGATGGAAAATGGAGGAACGCTTATCCGGAGAAGGTCCCAAAAATATTTCTCGTGCTATGCGAGCATTGGCAGTGGATGATATTGTGCGAATTGTCAGCGAAATCATAAAGATGAACAATGATCTCGAAGCTCGTGCCGACGAAATAGATCATTTGGGCAACAGGCGTATACGCGCTTTTGGAGAATTGCTGCAAAATAGATTACGTGTAGGATTAGTGCGCATGGAAAGAATTATTAAGGATCGGATGTCTACTTTAGATATCTACACATTAACACCCGTGCAACTTTTAAATTCTAGGCCTTTGATGGCGATAGTCAGAGAATTTTTTACGTCTTCTCAGCTTTCGCAATTCATGGATAATGAGAATCCTTTGGCCGAACTTGAGCATAAGCGCCGTCTCTCAGCCATGGGTCCCGGCGGCTTAACCAGGGAAAGAGCCGGTCTTGATGTGCGTGATGTGCAGCCAAGTCACTACGGAAGAATTTGCCCGATTGAGAGTCCAGAAGGGCCAAATATTGGTTTGGTTGGCCACTTAGCAAGTTTTTCGCGTTTGAATCCCTACGGATTTATTGAAACTCCTTATTTCAAGGTGACTAAAAACCGTGTTACTAAAGAAATGATTTGGTTAGATGCAAGTCAGGAACAAAAATATGTTATCGCGCATGCCGGTGTTGGTACTAGCGCTTCAGGCAAAATTAAAGATGAACGCGTCGAAGCTCGAGTTCATGGAGAGCCGTCAACAGTAAATAGAGAAGAAGTTCAATTGATTGATGTCGCTCCGCAGCAGGCCGTTAGTATTGCCACGGCCCTTATTCCTTTTCTGGAACATGATGATGCAACGCGAGCCATGATGGGTTCAAATATGCAACGTCAGGCAGTGCCTTGTATTGTGCCCGATGCGCCGCTTGTGGGTACTGGTTTTGAAATGCGCACCGCCAGAGATTCTGGGCAGGTAATAATCGCAGAAGAAGACGGTATAGTTTCTTCTCTCGATGCTTCGCATATTACGGTGCGAACAAGTGGTCCTGGCCGGGCAGGCAAAACAGGCAAGGATGCCGTCAGGCGCTATAATCTTAAAGTTTTTATGCGATCAAACCAATATACAGCCATTACGCAGAAACCAACTGTTGAGAAGGGCCAGCGCGTGCGTAAGGGACAGATATTGAGCGATGGTCCGGCAATAGCAAATAATGAATTAGCCCTAGGACAGAATTTACTCGTTGCTTTCTTGCCATGGCGCGGAGCCAATTATGAGGATGCCATCGTTATTTCGGAGCGAGTTGTCCAACAAGATCGGTTTACTTCCGCACATATAGAGGATTTTATTTGTGATGTTCGTGACACAAAATTAGGACCTGAAATTACAACTCCGGATATTCCTAATGTTGGTGAGGATCGTTTAAAGAATTTGGATGAGGAGGGTATTGTTCGAGTCGGTGCTGAAGTAGGACCAGGCGATATATTAGTCGGCAAAATTTCTCCGAAAGGTGAGGCGGATCTTACCGCTGAAGAGCGTCTCTTACGCGCAATATTCGGTGAAAAAGCCCGTGACGTTAAAGATACATCTTTGCGTTTGCCGCACGGCAAACGCGGTCGCGTTGTGGATATCCGTATATTCTCGCGCGAACAAGGCGATAAATTGCCGCCAGGAGTCATACGTTCCGTGCAAGTAGAGATCGCACAGCTTAGAAAAGTCTCTATTGGCGATAAACTCGCCGGTCGTCATGGCAATAAAGGCGTTATCGCCAAAATTTTGCCTGTGCAAGACATGCCTTTTTTGGAAGACGGAACACCGGTTGATATTGTTTTAAACCCTCTGGGCGTGCTATCGCGCATGAATATTGGCCAGATTTTGGAAACACATCTTGGTATGGCGGCACATACTCTTGGCTTTTATGCTAAAACTCCGGCTTTGGCAGGTGCCACAGAAAAAGATATCAGGCGTGAACTAAAAAGGGCCGGTTTCCAAGATAACGGTAAGCTTAAATTATTTGACGGTTATACGGGCCAGATTTTCCCGAATCCTATTACTGTTGGATATATATATGTAATGAAGCTTATACATATGGTTGAAGATAAAATACATATGCGTTCTATAGGACCGTATTCTCTTATTACCCAACAGCCTCTTGGAGGAAAGGCGCAGTTTGGCGGACAACGTTTCGGCGAAATGGAAGTCTGGGCGCTTGAAGGATATGGTGCGGCACACACACTGCAGGAAATGCTCACTATAAAATCAGACGATGTTGTCGGTCGCTCAGCCTCTTACGAATCCATAATACGCAAGCAGCCGATTAAAAGCCCGAATCTTCCGGCTTCGTTCAACGTTTTGGTAGCTGAACTCAAGGCACTGGGTCTTGGAGTAGATTTATTTGGAGTTAAAATTGCACCGGAAGAAAAAGACGAATTACAGTAATTTACCACGGATCCCGTTAGAGACACCTAACGGTTAAGAAAAATTTTGCTGCTATATAATTAATGAATAAAGCTTAAAAACAGGATTTTAGCGCGATATTACGGAAGCGCTTTAGTATCTTCCGTGAAGCGCTTCCTGTCTCTAACGGGATGGATATATCCACAAAAGTTGAAGATTTTTCAGGAATGTCTTTGCGTATTGCTTCGCCGGAAGATATTTTGTTTTGGTCGCATGGAGAAGTTACTAAGCCGGAAACGATAAATTATCGGACTCAGCGTCCAGAAAAGGACGGTTTATTCTGCGAGAGGATTTTTGGCCCGGAAAAGGATTGGGAATGTTATTGCGGCAAGTATAAGCGCATACGCTATAAAGGCATCATTTGCGACAAATGCGGAGTCGAAGTTACGCGCTCATCGGTGAGACGCGAGCGTTTCGGGCACATAACTTTGGCAGTGCCGGTTGCGCATATTTGGTTTTTAAGAGGCGTTCCTTCACGTATTGGGATGGCGTTGGATCTTTCAGTACAGCAGCTTGAGAGAGTTATTTATTTCAACGGTTATATAATTACTAAAGTGTATCCCGAAGCAGCCCAAGCCGTTTTAAATTCTATAGAAAATGAGATGAAACAGCGTACGCGCGAGGCCAAAACAAAGCAAACTAAAGCTAATATTAAGGCGGCTTATGATAAGGCCAAGAACGAACTTGGCAGAATTAATAAATATCAAGTTTTGACCGAAGCCGAATATTTTGATTTGTCTTTGCGCTATGCAGAAGTTTTTGAGGCTGGTTCAGGAGCCGAGGCCATACGCCAGCTTATGGTTGAAGTTGATTTGGAAACAGCTAGTCGTTCCGTTGCCAAAAAAGTAGATACCGCTACGGCTCTTGTAAAAAGAAAATATTTGCGCCAGTTAAGATTTTTCCGCGGTATGTTAAAGGCTAAAATGCGTCCTGAGTGGATGATCATGACTCATTTGCCCGTGTTGCCTCCAGATTTGC
>MHSR01000003.1:1084-5185 GCA_001822815.1 Candidatus Terrybacteria bacterium RIFCSPHIGHO2_01_FULL_43_35 | reverse complement strand
AAAAAAATTGTGAAAACAATTTTCATTGAGAGTTTGATCCTGGCTCAGGATGAACGCTGGCGGCGTGGATAAGGCATGCAAGTCGAGCGAGCCAGTGTTTCACACTGGAAATTTCAAGAAACAAGAAACAATAACCAGACAATATTCAATAATCAATCTTTAATATCCAAACACGTTTTGGAATTTGAGAGTTGTGATTTGGAATTTGTTTGTAACTTGTATCTTGGTGTTTGGAGATTCCAGCGTGGAACGCTGGTTAGCGGCGAACGAGTCAGTATTACCTTGGTACTTACCCCAGAGACGGGAATAACACCGCGAAAGCGGTGCTAATACCCGATAGTCCCAACACAATTTTTTGCGAGAAAGCAAGAAAATTTTTTCGCAAAAATTTGTGTTGGGTAAAGATGCAAATCACTTTGGGAGAGGCCTCGGTCTGATCAGCTAGTTGGTAGGGTAACGGCCTACCAAGGCTACGACCAGTAGGGGGTGTGAGAGCATGACCCCCGACGAGGGAACTGAGACACGGTCCCTACTCCTACGGGAGGCAGCAGTCGAGAATATTCGACAATGGGCGAAAGCCTGATCGAGCGACGCCGCGTGGAGGAAGAAGCCCTTCGGGGTGTAAACTCCTTTTCATCAGGAAGAAGTCGTGTCGCTACGCGACACTCAAACGTAAAGCTAAAAGCAAAAATAGTAAAAGTTTGGTATAGCCCTTCGGGCGATTATAATCCGCCGAAGGCGGTTACCAAAATTTTGCATTTTGACTTTTGCATTTTGATTTTGAGTGCTGCGCAGCGGCACGATTGACGGTACTGGTGGAATAAGAGGTTGCTAACTCTGTGCCAGCAGCCGCGGTAATACAGAGACCTCGAGCGTTATCCGGATTTATTGGGCGTAAAGCGTCTGCAGGTGGTAAGGAAAGTTCATGGTTAAAGACCCGGGCTCAACCCGGGGAGTGCCGTGAAAACTACCTTGCTTTGAGGACATGAGAGGCTACTAGAACTTACGGTGTAGGGGTGAAATCCGTTGATACCGTAGGGAATACCAAGGGCGAAGGCATGTAGCTGGCGTGCTCCTAACACTCAGAGACGAAAGCGTGGGTCGCGAATGGGATTAGATACCCCAGTAGTCCACGCCCTAAACTATGGATGCTAGCTGTGGGGAGTATCGACCCTCTCCGCGGCGAAGCTAACGCATTAAGCATCCCGCCTGGGAAGTACGGCCGCAAGGCTAAAACTCAAAGGAATAGACGGGGACTTGCACAAGCGGTGGAGCATGTGGTTCAATTCGACAATAACCGAGGAACCTTACCAGGGCTTGAAATCCTAACGAAATCTTTCCGAAAGGTTAGACCTCTCACAAGGACGGTAGGACAGGCGCTGCATGGTTGTCGTCAGCTCGTGTCGTGAGATGTTCCGTTCAGTCGGGTAACGAGCGCAACCCCTGTCGTGTGTTATTTGTGTCACACGAGACTGCCCCGGCCAACGGGGAGGAAGGTGGGGACGACGTCAAATCAGCATGGCCCTCTGATGCCCTGGGCCACACACGTGCTACAGTGGCCGATACAAAGGGTTGCGAAGCAGCAATGCGGAGCTAATCCCTAAAAACCGGCCTCGGTTCGGATTGAGGGCTGCAATTCGCCCTCATGAAGACGGAATCGCTAGTAATCGCGCATCAGAATGGCGCGGTGAATACGTTCTCAAGTCTTGTACTCACCGCCCGTCAAGTCAGTGAAGCCGGCAGCACCCGAATGTCCACATTTGTGGGAACACGGTGAGGTCGGTGACAAGGACTAAGTCGTAACAAGGCAGCCGTAGCGGAAGCTGTGGCTGGATCACCTCCTTTCTAGGGAGTTTTGACTCTAGATTCCGTTTTAGATTTTTCTATTCGGCATCAACGGGTAGACCCTTCGATATTGTTCAGGTTAATCTCTTCGAGCCTGAGTCTCAGAGCCGAAGGCCTGAGCTTGCCGAAGGATCCTTAGAAGCGTCGATTGTTTATTTTTATAAACAGATAAGGTATTTATCGATCCCGATTTATCGGGACGCAGACTACATTATTGATTTTTCAATAGTTGGTTTGCGCAACCTTAAATGTCGATACCGTCCATCAAGGTTAAATGGATTGTGCTCCGGCAATACCGGAGTATCCCTATGGTTTGTGTACGCCTGCCCAGCTTCAATTTTGATAATTGTAGTGTGGGTGGGTACAGCTTCAATTTTGCAGTCAATCACAACTTTTTAAGTTGTTGGTTGGAGGCAAAATTGGGGCTGGGGGGATAGCGAGAGAGAATTAACAAAAACCGCTTTACGGCGGTTTTTGTTTTGTTAAGCAGTCGCATCTGTCACGCGACCACATTTTTTAAATCATCAGCGCAATTGCCTTCGCGACTACTGCGGGAATGATCGTTGGCAAGTCGCTCTGCGAGCGCATTCTCGGTGAACTCGCTCACTTTGTTCGCTCAAACAGCACCTTCATGCGCTCGCATCGCGGGCTAACTTACATTTCCTCGTTAATGTCGCTCAGGCAAATACGCTTGCTTTAAGTTAAAAAACAACTATAATCTCAGAGATAAATATTTTTATATGTACCGACATTTATTTAAAAATCAAGATTATAAGGATTTATACGATAAAACAATACAGGAAATTAAAAATGGCCAAAAAGATTTGGTATTCCGGGTAGAATTGTTAAATAATTTGGACGCATATTATCGCTACACGGTAGCGGCTCTAGCTATATTTATAGGAAAGCTCGATATTTATAATGATATTCTGTTTAAAAAAGATGGGGTAGCGCAAGTTGAAGAACGAACAGAATTTAGCCGAAAAAATGAAGAGATTTTTGATGAAGCCGTAGTCGCCGCATTAAGCTTTTATAATAACGCGTTTATATGTTTTAAAACTTTGAATATGCTTGCGGAAGAAATTGCTTGTTTGAGTGAGTTAAACAAGATTAGCAATCAAAAAGACCACCGTAATTTTATAGAAAACACGCATACTATTCGAAATAAAATTGGCAATCATCCACACGACCCTCAAATTTTTATTACAGGCAACCCATCTTCTTGGAGTGATAGAGGCCGCATAACGTTTAGTGCAACAAATATAACATATAAGAAATTTAGGCAACACAGTTTTAAATTAATTCCTGAAGAAGATGCAAAATTATTTTATAAATATGTTATTGAAGTAATAGAGCTTTTAAATAAAAAAGTATAAAAATAAAATTTTAGTTTATGTTGTTTTGTACTAAAATCAATGACCTTCAGCGCGTTTTAGAAAATGAAATGATACAAAATACAGATAGAGAGGTGGCAAAATTCATTAGAGAAGGCTTGTCTCTCGAAGAAATTTCAAGACAACAAGAAGAGGAAACGGGTCCATACTACGAAGAAGTTGAGGACGCGATAGAAAAATTTAGTAATAAAACAGAAAACATAGAAGTTATGTCAGCTATTACGCTTGCACAGATTTATGATTTTAATCCAAAAGAAGAAATACTAATATGCTTTGAGATGAAAGATAAGTTTGATGGTAGAGCAGTTACTCTTTCTGATTTTACTAAAAATTTTAAAACTGATACGCATGTAGATTGCGCAATACGTTTACGTGATAAGGAATGGCGCTATCAGATAAAAAGATATAATTCAAAACATCAAAATTTCACCGATGAGGGAATTATTTCTTATATCAAGAACGTTTTGGTTGGGTATGGAAATATGTCCGATACGGCGTTGATATTGCTTTTGCAACCGTTAGAAGATGCAGCTATCTCGTCATTAAATTTTGAAAAAATTCACAAAGCTCTATTGGCTATTGCAAAAAGCATAACTTTTAAAGAGATTAGCCTAGCTTTTAACGCTAATATGAAAACCTTATCATTAGTTCGGGTTTTTCCTAAATTAGAACATGGAGGTGTCCCCTTGCAGATGCGAAGCCCAAAATACCAGAAAATACAGGAAATCTGGGAAGATGAAATGCGCAAAAAGAAAGAGCAAGAGAATACGTGAAATATAGATCAAAATAAAGGAGGGGATAATAGTATCAGAAGGTTAAAAACTTCTGACTTGCCCAGCCCTAACCCAGCCCCAATTAAGAA
>MHSR01000003.1:0-1069 GCA_001822815.1 Candidatus Terrybacteria bacterium RIFCSPHIGHO2_01_FULL_43_35 | reverse complement strand
AGAAGACTTTTTGGTCTTCTTTTGGTTAGGTTTAGACGATTGGTATAAGGCAAAGGTCTTGCATTGAAGGGTAGAATTTGCAGTTTAAACAGTAGGATCCGCCGTCTTTGGTAACGGCAAGGGGCTTTTCACATACATCACAGCAAAGGATGTGGGTTACAAGAAGCGCAACTTCCGTGACTTTGCACTTGGGGCAGAATATTACTCTTTTGTTGCCCATTTGTAGTTGTGTGCCGCAATCAGCATGAAAAAGAACTTCTATTGCTTCCACGATTTCCTCCTATAACCTTTTATACTTTATATGATTATTTTTTATTATAGTCAAATATAAATTTGAGATTAAAACTTCTAGTCTTGCCCAGCCCTAACCCAGCCCCAATTAAGAATTGGAGCTGGGTGGTGCTGGGTGTTGTTTTTTTGCGGTATAGTGCTATAAAGTATCGGGTTCTTTAAAAAGGAGAAGGCAATGTCGGCTCAACAGCGAGTTGATATTTCAAATGGTAAGGTGGACAAGACTTTGCTGGAAAGAATTGCTCAGTATTTGAAAGGGCAGATAGAAACTGATCTGAGCGGAACGGTTATAATAAAGGTAAGAAAAGAATATAGGCTGATTGAACTTCATTTTCATACTCTCAAGATCGCGCCGGAGATGAATTATTTTGGGGTTTATAGTTCTGACGATAAAACCAGCGTGGCGCACTCTATGATCTTAAAACCCAACTGGATCTTGTTTACGGGTACGGTTTCCATGACCGGCAATCCAGACTGGGCTCCGGGTAAGGACGTGCCTTTCTGGCACAAAGAACGCACCAACGAGATAATAATAGGCAATAAACAAGGCAGATTAGAAATTTCCGAAGAAGCCACTTTCTTTTCAGCAATAAGTTAATACAAATAAGTTCAAATACTCCGCCACAGCGGAGTTTTTATTTTATCGCTGATGAACCGCCCAGCCCCAATTAAGAATTGGAGCTGGGTGGTTTTTGTTTTTAGAACGTTTTATGTTTAAATATTAGGTATGCCAGGTAGTAGAAATTCGATCGTTCGCCGCAGGCGAACTAAATATTTT
>MHSR01000002.1:4715-5110 GCA_001822815.1 Candidatus Terrybacteria bacterium RIFCSPHIGHO2_01_FULL_43_35 | reverse complement strand
TTTAAAGAAATCATAAAATATGCTAAAAATTCCGGTATAGGTGAGATATACTGGTGGGGTAGCGAGTGGTGGTATTGGCTAAAACAAGGTGGACATCCAGAAATTTGGGAAACCGCCAAAGTTTTATTTGATGGTCATAATTGATGTTTATACCACCACGATGTTTACCCCGTGTTGGAAGATAGGAGTGAAGCGACGTAAGAAACCAGAAGGTGTCTTAAGCGGGGGTCGGGGTAAACAGGAGTGGGGCGTATTGGTTAAAACAACAAGGACATCCAGAAATACGGAATACTGCAAAAGAATTGTTTAATGAAGATTTTTGAGGCTTACCACCACTCGGTGTTTCCCCTGTGTAGGAAGGCAGTGAGCGAATGCGAGCGTTGGGAAACCGAGGG
>MHSR01000002.1:0-4668 GCA_001822815.1 Candidatus Terrybacteria bacterium RIFCSPHIGHO2_01_FULL_43_35 | reverse complement strand
TTTTAATAGTTAATTTCTAAAATAATTAGACACCGAGTATTTTATTTGTTAATCAAGGATTATGCCTCAAGAAAAATCAGAATCTTATTTCCCGGAGGAAATAAAAAAACTTATTGAACCAAATGGTTTGGAGCGCGTGACATCAGCGGGTCTTACGCGTGAGACACGTATACCCGGCACAGATATAAAACGCGATCCAGTATTCCGGTTTGAACGCGGGCAAATACTCCGCGCTTATAAACATATGCGTGAGCAGATAAGATTATCTTCAGCGCAAGGCGCTGACCAAGAGTCGCAAAGGGCATACTTGTCAGAATTTCGCGAAAGAGCCAGGCAGTTAGAAAAAGACTTAGACGAGTTAAATAAGCAGTTTTATAGCAATGTTAGGCAGATTGAAGTTGAAACATCCAGCGTCGGCAGGCATGTTTTGCCGTTGGTGGAACTTGATTTACGTTCTTCCGGCGGTCAGGAAAAAGCAGATGCCGAAGGAGAGAAAGACGAACGAATACCTTATTTTGTAGTAGGTGGCATAGGCACCAATGCTCATGAAACAGCCGCGCTGGCTTCATCTTTGGCATTGGCTGGCAACAAAGTTTATGTAAGTTCCTATCCGGAAAGTCTGCCTCAAGTCCCAAAAGATTGGGGCGAGCGCGTGGGGCAAAATCGCACGTATGCTCTGCACGCTGAAGTAGTCAAAGAAACCATTAAAAATGCTGGTTTGGAGCGGGTTAATTTAATGGGTTTTTCTATGGGTACGGGCGTGGTGATGGAGGCGGCCAGCGATAAAAATTTTGACCGCATACAGGATCTTGTGGTTCTTGAACCGGTTAGCATAGAAGACAAGGGAGTTGTAAAATTGTTCTATGATTTTTTCTGGCGGCAGGGAGCCATGCGATTTTTGCTAAATGCCGAACAGCGCGTCAAAGCTTTAGAGCAGGGTCGAAGCCAGAGCAAAAGCTTAAGTCCGGTTTTTATTACTGACGGTCAGATCATAAGTCATAAACATTTTGATCCGGAAAAATTATCCAGACTTAATGCGCATGGCGAAATTAAAATCATGTTCGGAACCGAGAGCCCGATTGTGGACGCGGCCAAAGCCACGCAAATTTTTTCTGAAGCAAATCAATTGAGACTTGATCGCGACCCGCAAAATCCACCCATACATCTTTATAAAGTTAATGGCGGGGATCATTCATGGCCCCTGGTTAATGCCGCGGGTTTAGCTTATATATTGGCCGAACCTCATGAGTCCGACGAATATGTAACCACTATTGATCGTGAATATCTGGAAAATTCCGCAGCCAAAGCGCTTTTAAGCCGACCGACAACGGCTTAATAATGATATAAACTTAAGTATGTTTTCATTCATTGTTCCGGCTTATAACGAGGAAAAATATATTGAAGATTGCTTGAATTCTATATACGCGGTTGATGGCTTTGGTGACAGTGAGGTTATTGTTGTTGATAATGCCAGCAATGATAAAACCGCAGAAATCGTTAAAGCAAAATTTCTGCACGCGAATCTCATACGAGAATCGCGCAAAGGAACCGGTTGGGCCCGTGAAGCAGGTTTCCGCGCCTCGCGCGGCGATTTTTTGGCATTCATAGATGCCGATAACCAACTGCCTAAAGATTGGCTTAATCTGGCCAATAAGCTTATCGATTCGCATAAAAAATACGTCGCATTTTCCGGTCCCTACATACAAGATGTCATTAAGACCTATGGCTCTTTTGTTTACAATTTATTTTATATTCCAATCGCCGGGGTAATGGATTTCTTGGGCTTGGGCGGAATTTTGTTTGGCGGCAATATGCTCATTAAGCGTTTTGCTCTTGAAAAAATAGGCGGTTTTGACACTCACATAGTTTTTTGGGGAGACGATACTCTTATTGCCAAACGCTTGCGCAAAATTGGCCGCATTTCCTTTTCAAATAGGTTATATGTTTATAGTTCAGGACGTCGATTGCAAAAGCAGGGTCTTGTACGCTCTGGCTTGTTATATCTTTTAAACGGTTTTTGGGTAGTAATTTTCAACAAGCCATTTCATAATACCTATAAGCCTTATCGCTGAAATATGACCTGGAAAAATAGAGATAGAAAAAATAAAATTCGATTGGTTATTTTTGCCGCAGCTGTTTTTATTGGCGCGACTTCATTTTTTATATGGAATTTCAACCGCACGCATACTTCTTTACTTGAACTGGTTAATATTTTCCAACCAGACAAGAATAATGCTCCACCAGTCGAACCATTGACGCCCGCTTCATCGGATAAAGAAATAAATTATCTCAATTTAGTTCCAAAGGCCATAGTTGTTCCAGAATCATTAGCCGGTAAATTTAAACCAAAGGATAAAAAACTTAGTATACCCGTCAATGCCTCCGTTTCTGTTTTTGCGGCTGGTTTTAAAAAATTAAGATTCATGGTTATAAGTCCCGGCGGCTGGCCCAAAGGTGAGGCCGGAGTTCTTTTTGTGACCGAATCGGATACAGGCCGCGTTCTTGCGATGAAAGATGAAAATAATGATGGCGTTGCGGATAAAATCGTTGTGGTAGCTTCGGGCTTGAATTTTCCACACGGCATAGTTTTCCACGATAATGCATTGTGGATTGCCGAAACCACACGCGTGACAAAAATTTTTGATGATAATAACGATCTTATTGCGGATCGCAAAACTGTGGTTGTAGATAACTTGCCTAATGGCGGCCATCATATTTCCCGCACTATCGTATTTGATGAAGCAGGAAGATTTTATGTTTCAGTGGGTTCTTCCTGTAATGTATGTATAGATGATCAGCGGCGTGCGGCGATCTTGCGGTTTAATGCCGATGGGTCGGGTGAAGAGATTTTTGCAAAAGGCTCGCGCAATGCGGTTGGAATCGTTTTTAATCCCAATACCGGAGAATTGTGGGGTACTGAAAACGGACGGGATTTGCTGGGGGACGATGTGCCAGCAGATGAAATAAATATATTGAAGCGCGGTGGTGATTATGGCTGGCCGATTTGCTATGGCGATAAAATTCACGATACTGATTTCGATAAAAATCGATATGTTGTCGATCCATGTCTTGGTACAGTATCGCCACAAATAACAATGCAGGCTCATGTCGCCCCGCTGGGATTGCGGTTCGTGTGGAACGATTCATTACCAAACGCATTGCAAGGCGATCTTTTGTTCGCTCAGCATGGCTCGTGGAATCGCACGGTGCCGGTTGGGTACCAAGTTGTGCGCGTTATAAATCCTGCCGGCAATCCTGGTTTGTCGCCTTTTGTCAACGGTTGGCTTGAAGGCACAAAAGCGTGGGGTCGTCCTGTTGATATATTGGATTCACAAAATGGGGAGATTTTTATTACCGACGATTATGCCGGTGCAATATACCGCATTGTTTTTGATAAATGATATTTTATATAGGCCAGGATTTTAATCATGCCCAGTAATACAACTTCCAGTTAGTAAGTCTGATGTCAGTTAGCCATAAGTCAACATTGCTTTCATGAAAATCGCTGCACAAATTAATTATTTAAATAAAAACGTTAACAAACGCCGCGCGTTTGTTGCTGGAAGTTGATATACTGAGTATGCAAAAATACGAGAAGAAGCAAAATAATTATTCTTTAGGCATCTTAAATTTATTTAAAGAATATTGGCGTCAGCTACAGGCCGTTGATAATGAGTATAAACTTTATTCCGCAGGTATCCTGACATGCGCCATATTTGTATTTATTTTGTTCTCGGCTGCTTCGTTCAATAATATTGAACCGCGTTCGGAAGTTTTTTTCTCCAAGCGGGCTTTACCACGGCTTTTAATGGTGAAAGCCGACCGCATGTCTCTGCCTCAAGAGGTCCGCGGTATATATATTTCGGCCTATACGGCATCGGATAAAGTCAGGCGTGAAAAATTATTCAAAATGATTGACGATACCGAATTGAATTCTGTAGTTATAGATGTGAAAGATTCTACCGGTCATATATTTTTTGATGCTCATGATCCGCTGCTTGTGTCTTCTGGCGCTATTGATGCGCGTATAAAAGATTTTGATGATATATTGGTTAATCTTCACGATAGAGGTATTTGGACCATTGCCAGAATAGTTGTTTTTCAGGATCCCAAGTTTGCCGACGCGCGCCCCGATCTTGCAGTACATAGCGCAAGTTCGGGTAAAGCCTGGCGCGATCGCAAGGGTTTGCGATGGATGGACCCCTCATCTAAAGATGTCTGGGATTATAATGCGGCTTTGGCTAGAGAAACCATTGTGCGTGGGTTTGACGAGGTTCAGTTTGATTACGTGCGTTTTCCTTCCGACGGCAATATTGCCGATATGCGTTTCCCGGTGTGGGACGCGAAAGTTCCAAAGTACGAGGTTTTGAAACAATTTTTCCAATACATGGATAAATCTCTTGCGGCTTCGGGCGGTAAACTTTCCGTAGATTTATTCGGATTAACCTTCTCTCGCGCGGATAAACCAAATGACGATTTGAATATCGGCCAGAGAGTGATTGACGCTTTACACAATGTTGATTTCATTTCTCCAATGGTTTATCCATCGCACTATCCGCCCACTTTTCAGGGCTATGCCAATCCGGCAGAGCATCCGTATCAAATAGTGAATTTTGCCCTAAAAGGCGCCGCTAAATTATTTACAACCGATACCCGTGCCAAATCTCG
>MHSR01000001.1 GCA_001822815.1 Candidatus Terrybacteria bacterium RIFCSPHIGHO2_01_FULL_43_35 | reverse complement strand
ATTGCGAGGCGAGGCTCGCCTATACGGGCGGCATCGCCCTAATTGGAAAACTTTTTTGAAGCCAATGAAGATTTTTTATGATGAAGAGCTTGAATGTTCTTAACTTTATTTGTTTGGACTTCTTGTTAAATTCATTTCTAATATTGCGTATATGAACCGGGTGTTCGTATAAATCATACATTTTCACACTACGAACCTATCGCTTATTGGTTTGAAATTCCGAGATTGTAGAGATAAGTAATTTGCGATGGCGTCAAGACGACGTTGTAAAGGGCGACCTCGTCTATGGTCGCGTTGAGGTACTGTCCCGACGTATCCGCGCTGATACGGCTCTCGATCCCGGCGTTCGTCCATGTGTCGGTCGCTGTCAAAGTCGCTGTGCCAGCCGCCGCACCGTCGACATAGAAGGCGCTCGCTGTGCCGGATTTGGTGATTGCCGCGAGGTGCGGCCCACCAGCGAGCGAGGCCGTGCCGATAGGCTGATTAAGAGTGCCCACGTCGTCCCGATACGTCAACGCGATATTGCCGGTACCACTGTTTAGTTCCATCTTCAGCAGGTCGTTCCCGGACGACGGCCGCTCAGCGTATATGGGCCGCCGGAGCGTAATGCTGGCGTTACTGACCCACGCGACGATCGACCACGACGACAGCCCGCCGATGATTTTGGCCGACGCAACCAGGACATACTGCGAACTGCCGTTGAACGTGGCGGCGGTATTCTCATCATCCACGAGCAGCCCCGCCTCTCCGAGCGTGGGCGAACTGACGTAGGTACCATTGTTCAGCCCCAGCGCGTCAGCGGCGTTGACGCCAGACGCCTCTCCCAACCGCCAATATGATACCAGTCCTGAAGTGTTTAACACTGCATGCGAATAATCGGGAGGACCGATCGTCAAACTAGTTCCAGTTTCATATCTGCCGACATTATCTCCTCCGTCATTCGTCATTTTATCTAAAGAACCGTTCTGGCCATATTTGGCAGAACTCATTTTGATATCAAGCTCATACGTACCGGCGCCGCGCGAACATGTATACATATAATATTGACCTGTGGCAAAAGTATTGGTGGGATCTATGGGAAGATTACTCAATGGCGATGCTTGTCCTGAATTGAAATTGATGGGCAGCCACCCGGCTCCGTCAACCTTACCTAAATTTGCCGAGGTGACCTGACTGTATGACCATCCAACTGGCAGATCATTTGGCGCTGTCTCGCCGTTGTCTGAAGGCACGGATACGAAAACTTTTTGCGTTGCTTCTCCGGAACAAGACGTAGTGTGGTTAGGACCATCCAGATCAGCGGTAGTACTGTTGGCCAGCAGGTATGTTGGCACCGCCGTCTTGATCGCAGCGCTGTCTGAAATGCGTTGAGCGTCTCTGGACTCTGCCAGTATCTGCGAGGGATTGATGACTACAACCACAATCACGGCCAAAATGGTCAGTATTGACACGACTATCAATAATTCAAGCAACGTAAAACCGTTCACTTTGGCGTTACTGAAGATCATATTTGGATCACATAAAAATTATATCATTTTCCCCGTAGCAGTTATAGGGTCGTTGCGGTCACAACAAAAAATTTAATCCAGCACAAGGCTGGATTTAAATTTCTTTAATGCGGGCCCGGAGGGATTTGAACCCTCGATCTGCTCCGTGACAGGGAGCCGACCACTCCAGGCTGGTCCACGGGCCCATATTTTATAAATTAACCAAAACTTTTTTGGCTTCTAGAAACTTATTATATTTTCGTGGAAGTATCGGAAAATTATCCCTATGGTCTCCATACATATAATTCAAAAGTTTATACGCTGGTCGATTACTATATCCAAGACGCCAAGCTCTTGACTGAAAGAAAAAACTTCCCGAAATGCCTATTTCTTTGTGGATGCGCTTGGCAAAGGCCTCAAGAAAATATTTGCTACCGCATGTAAAACGAACGGCAAGTATACGAGCTGGCTTTGCACGATTGGATCGCCGATAAAAACCGTAAACAATATTTCCATCGCCATCAAAATAACCCCGAACGAATGCCGCAAAATAAACAGAAGGTACCGGCGGTAAAATTAATCGTTGACTCTTACGAGGAACTAAACCCAGTCGGATTAAATCATAATACATCTTCTTACTACCAAATTGGAGAAAATAGCTTGTGTGTTTTCTCCTGTCGTTTTTCTTCTTCTTGCTGATTTTATGCTCAGCCGCAAGAACGGTTCGCACAAATTCAAGTAATTGCCTATCGTTTGAATAAAAAGCGGTGAAATGCCCACCGCGAGGGTTAACGAACATACTGCCGTCTGCACAAAAATAACCCAAGACATAAGCCATTTCTGGAGTCCACTTTTTAAAGAAATTTTCGTTTTTATTTTTAAAGATAGGCACGTACAAATAGTGTTAACCAGGCTACACCAACGGTCCATTAAAAAATTAAAAAGTCAACGTCAAAAATTGTGCCTGGGGTGGGATTCGAACCCACGAACCTCTGCCTTATGAGAGCATTGCTCTACCGCTGAGCTACCCAGGCATAAAACTAAAATCAGCGCCACAAAAGGCAAGCCCCCAAAATATACGAGCTAGAAAAAACAACTACTGGGCTCTAACAAGATTACCGCTAAGATCCAATTCGATAAAATGTTTTGAAAGACCGGATAGGTAAGACGGACATTGATTTGCCGGCAAATCATCTACAGCTTGTCGCGGATTATGGACAACATCCACGACCCATTCAGTGCCGTTGCTTAAACACGGACCGCTAGACATATTACCACCCGCAGTTTTGTACTGACTATAAACACGCTGAGCAAACTCTAATTGTTCTGTTTTTTGTTCTTCAAATGTGGGAGTTTTAACTGCGCTGGTATCGTTGTCAGATGTAATATTATTTGTGGAAGTACCGGCTCTAAAATACCAAACACCTAACGCTATTATTAATACCGCCAGGATTACGGAAGATATAATGATCATTTTTTTGTTCATAAAAATATTATTAATGATTTATCAATTATTGGTGTTGCGGGGGCGGGAATTGAACCCGCTCCTGCGGCTTATGAGACCGCCGAGGTACCGGTCCTCCACCCCGCGATGATTTGTTCAATAAACTTTCTGTCTTTTCTGCTTTTCAAAAATCGCTCGCGCTTCAATGCCTCGCCACGCGTAGCATATTCTTCACTATACAACAATTGCCAAGGGCCACGAAATTTAGTGGCGCGAACCCTATTTTCATTATGACGCTCTATTCTATGAATTAAGTTGTTGGTTTGTCCTATATAATATTTGTCCTTAGAAAAACTATATAAAATATAGACCGTAAACATAGGAATTGAACCCGCTCCTTCCCGATCTTACTGAGATCGGGACGATGGTACCGGTCCTCCACCCCGCGATGGCGCATTAGAGACAGGCTGTATTGTATACTCTAACCAATACTAAACAACTTGTAAAAGGCGCGGCCGGATTATATAAGAAATATCACATTACCTCAACCTCTTTCAAAAATGTTTCGTAATGATCTATGGCATTTTTTATCTCAAGTTCAGAAGCATAAAATTCGGTGTCGTGCACGATGGTATTCCTTAACTTATGCGCTTCCCAAAGAATGTTCAGGGAAGCAAGCTGTTCGGGCTTAATGCTTTTTAAACGATCGCCCATGTCTTCGCCTGGATAGCCCATTTTCTTGAGTATATCATCTACTAACTTATCCGCCTCAATAACCGCAAGCTTCCACTCGGCCTCAGTATTTTGACTTATCCTACCCTTTATCTTTGTCCATTGTTTAGCGAGCTTGTCGGCGGGAAGATTTTCTGCATGGATAGATGCAGTCACATTTTGAACTATCGATGAAAACATTAAACGGTTAAGCCTGATTATTATAAGAACAATGAAGGCGAAGGATAAAATAGAAAATATACCGGCCAAAAACTTGACTACGGGCAGAATCTGCTCCAACCAAGAGGGCAGTTCAAAGAAAGATGAAATCTGTGAAAAAAGCAGCTGGGAAGTTGAATAATTATTGAAGATCAAAGAAATTATGTAATCCATGTTCGATTGTTAATTATTAACTATCTGTTCATATACATGAGCGACACGGAAAAGTAAGTCTTCGCGCCTAAACGAAGCCAAAAACTGGCACCCCACCGGTAAACCATTTACATTTCCAGCATTAACCGATATCCCAGGTATACCTGCTAAATTAGCAGAAACCGTGTATACATCCGCAAGATACATAGATAAAGGATCTTGCATACGATCTCCTAATTTAAAAGGCAAGGTTGGCGAAGTGGGCGTCAACAGTACGTCCACGTTCTTGAAGGTATCTACAAAATCTTGCCTGATCAAGGCTCGTACCAACTGGGCCTTGTGATAATAGGCATCGTAATATCCGCTGGAGAGAGCAAATGTGCCAAGAATTATTCTTCGGCGCACCTCGTCACCAAAGCCCTGAGATCGACTTTCAACAAATATATCCCACACCGAAGGCCTCATCGAGTCTGAAGCTCTCAGAGCCGAATGGCCTGAGGAGCTCTGCGACGGAGAGTTTTCTCTCGCGACCGAATAACCATAACGTATTCCGTCATAGCGAGCCAAATTAGCTGAAACTTCAGCTGGCATAATCAGATAATAAGTAGCCAAGCCATTAGCCGCATGCGGCAGACTTACGGGCTTGATTACTGCTCCCCGTGCTTCCAAATCTTTAACCGATTTTTCTATTATACCGCGAACATTATCATCAAGCCCTTCAATAAAATACTCCTTGGGCAAACCTATTTTCAGGCCATTTATATCTCCGGAGAAAATTTTATCGTCCATTTCAAAAGAACCTTCCGGAAGCGTAGTCGCGTCATTTTCATCTTGTCCAGAAATAACTGAAAAAATCAAAGCGGCATCATATACATTTTTAGCCATAGGGCCTATCTGATCAAGCGAAGAGGCCATAGCCATCAAGCCGAAACGCGACACGCGACCATAAGTTGGCTTTAACCCGACTATACCGCAGAAGGAGGCGGGCTGGCGAATTGAACCGCCCGTGTCCGAACCCAACGCGGCCATTGCCATATCTCCGGCTACGGCACAGGCCGAGCCGCCGGAAGATCCCCCAGGAACGTATGTTCTATCACGAGGATTTTTAGTCGGGCCAAAAGCCGATTGCTCACAAGAAGAACCCATCGCAAATTCATCAAGATTTGTTTTGCCAAGAATAATGGCTCCGGCTGCTTCAAGCCTACTAACCACCGTAGCATCATAAGCTGAAATATAATTTTCAAGTATTTTTGAACCGGCAGTAGCTATCTTGCCTTCAACCAAAATATTATCTTTTATAGCCACTGGGATACCGCCGAGAAGACCAATTTCTTCACCCTGCTCAATACGCTCATCGATTTTCTTGGCTTGTTTTAAAGCATCGTCATTAAAAACCGACAAATAAGCATTCAGGTCTTTATTTTCTTTTTCGATATTAGCAATATAATAAGACACAAGCTCGGAAGCAGAAACTTCTTTTTTGCCAAGAAGCTCTCTTGTTTTCTTTATAGTCATGTCTGATATCTCCATTCCGTTAGAAGTCTGTATTAACTCTTAATTATGGCTAATTTATAAGCTTGTACAGACTTTTGATTAATGCCCCGTTATTTTCTTGTATAAAAATTTCCAAGAAATTTTTATGCCAAAGACTTCTAACGGGATCCATAACTTTCCAATTAACTTAAATACTAACTAAAGATCGGCTAAAATTCTTGGCACAACTACATATCCATCCTTAGTTTTAGGCGCTTGATTTAGTAATTCTCGACCTTGCGGTATATGAATATTTGGTTCTTTGCTGTCTTTACGAAACGCGTCTTCAAGGCCTATTGCGTGAGCCACCGGCTCAACGCCGCGCGTGTCCACCTTTTTTAGCTCATCCACATACGCGATAATCCCTGACAATTCTTTTGAAAATTTGTCCTCTTCGGCTTGGGTTAATTTGATCTTAGCCAGGCCAGCACTTTTTAAAACTTGTTCCTTAGAAATCATGATTGAGATTTTAGGTTTTAGGGTTATTGTAACATTTTTATAAACTCTTCTTCGTTTATTGTTTTAATCCCCAACTTCTTGGCTTTCTCATACTTCTCCCCCGGCTCACTGCCGACCACAACAAAATTCGTATTTGAGCTTACGCTTTCGGAAATTGTGCCGCCAACATGCCTGATCTTAGCCTTGGCTTCATCTCTGGTCAACAAGGCCAAGCTGCCGGTCAAAACAAAAGTCTTGCCAGCCAGCACGCTTCCCGCTAACTCTTTTTTATGCGGCAATACAACAATCCCCGCTTTTTTGAATTTCTTAATTAATGCACTGTTATTCTTATTTACGAACCAAGTGGCTATACTTTGGGCCGTGAGGCTACCGATATCTTCTATATCATCCAGAGATTCATTAGTTGCCTTGATAATTTTATCCAAACTGCCGTATTTTTGAGCTAAAACTATAGCCGTTTCCTCACCAACATTGGGTATACCAAGCGCATAAATGAATTTCTCAAGCGGAATTATCTTGCGTTTCGCGATAGAATCGCATATGTTCTTAGCGGATTTATCGCCGAACCTGAATAATTGCGACAAATCTTGTGGCTTTAAACTGAAAATGTCAGCGGCGTCTTCTATCAATCCCTCATCTAATAAGCGGTTAAGAATCTTTGGTCCAAGACCCACGATATCAAATGCGGCGCGCGATGTGAAGTGATAAAGCCATTCGCGGTTACGAGACGGACATTTTTTATTTTTACAGCGCAATATGACATCACCCGAAAGTTTTTCCACCTTGCTCCCGCAGGAAGGACATTTTGAAGGCATGGTGAATTTTACAGCATTCTTGGGCCTCAAAGACGGCAGAACCCGCAACACTTTAGGTATTACATCACCGGCTCTGGCGACTATCACGGTATCTTTTATCCGCAGACCCAGGCGCTCTATCTCATCAGCATTATGCAAACTGGCATGACGTATAGTGACACCGCCTATCTCAACCGGCTTCAGGGTAGCAACGGGCGTCAAGGCGCCAGTCCTGCCCACTTGAACCTTTATATTTTCAACAATTGTTTCGGCTTCTTTCAAGGCAAATTTATAAGCGACGGCACCTCGCGGCGCTTTGCCTATTACACCCAACTTTGTAAATAAAGAATTATCGTTAACTATAACAACTATGCCGTCTATCTCATAAGGAAGCCCTTCTCTCAAAGTAGCCTTTTTATGATGAAAATCAAAAACATCTTCAATGCTTGCACAAAACTTATTGTGGGTGTTTGTTTTGAACCCTAAAATTTTAAGAATGGCATGAGCTTCTTCATGAGTACGCTGCCCAAAATCATTTATTAAATCATAAGCGAATGAATCAAGCCGACGCGAAGCAGTAATTGCTGGGTCAAGCTGTCTTACTGAACCTGCCGCGACATTGCGCGGATTGGCGTATGGCGAAAGTCCGGCTTTCTTCTGTGCCTTATTTAATAGGACAAAATCAGCTGTATTCATAAAAACCTCCCCTCGAACCTCTATTTCACGCGGCCATCCTTGTTTAAGCAATTTTGAAGCCTGCAGGAAACCCGCCTTTTCTAAATCTCTAGCAATAACAGTACTATCCCTTAACTTCATGGGTAAAGCCTCTATGGTCCTTAAATTAGCAGTGACATCCTCCCCTATTATTCCGTCTCCTCGCGTTGAGCCAGAAACCAAAATGCCGTCCCGATAAACCAGCGAGACTGCCAATCCATCTATTTTCAGTTCACCATACCAGCCACCCAATACACGACTCTCTAAAAAATCCTCGTTACGCTTAACCCAGGCTAGTATTTCTTCTTGAGAAAAAGCGTCATTAAAAGAAAGCATGGCTCTCTCGTGCCGAACTTTTGAAAATTCCTTTCTAGCCTTGCCCCCTATACGCTGTGTTGGAGAATCCGGCGTTATTAATTCCGGATACGTAAATTCCAATTGTTCAAGCTCGTGCTTCAAAGAGTCCAGAGCCGCGTCAGATATCTCTGGCTTATCCAGCACATGATAAAGATACCGGTGCCTTTCTATTTCTTTGCGTAATTTTACAATACGTCCCGCCGCATTCTTTTTTTCGTTCGAGTTAGTCACAATATCAAATTTGTGCATTAACTAATAAAATCAGATGGGCAAAACTAAAAACTGACCCGCACGGCTCTTTTGGTCTGGTTGGCGGTACCCACAGATTCAACATACGCACTGGAGACAAAATCGTAAGTGACTACATAGGTAGTGTTATTACCCAGACATCCGCTTGTACAAGAATATTGACCTGAACCAACTAAATTATTGCGCCTATATTCCCAAGCAAAACGTTCAACGCCGGTTTCGGCGGCATAGAACGCTTGCGTGGAAAATTTAATGTCGGTATTCAGGCGATACTCTCGCAAAAAAATCGCGGCAACGGCCAACACGGAACTTAAAGCCACGCTCATCAAAATAATAACTATAGCCAGGGAATAACCTTTATCGCGCCGCAAATAGCTTTTATTGCTCGAATTAATTATTTTAGATTGCATAAAATTTAAAGGCAATACGCCTACAAATCCAGGGCTCGCTGAGATAACATTGTCTGAGTAGCAATTGTTTTTGTACCGTCGGCCGAAGATGCCTCCATATACATCATGACGCGCGATTGTACTTGATCAGCAACTCCGTAGCCTACAGTGATAAATTGAAGTTTGGTAACATCTATCTGTTCAGAAGTAATGGGAATAGAGCAACCCGGAGTTCCAACGACTAAATCACAGCCAACAACTCCCGGGCAACCATCTGGACAATTCTGTTCATAAATCGTACCCATATCGTTAGTGTCTTGGAGATAATACCTGACTGGACACGGCGGTGTTCCTGGGCAATCGGCAAGTCCCAATTTCGCCGGATGATTGAATGTAATATTGGTATTAAGTGGCGAATCCGGAACTGTGTAATCATAACCAACACGCACCGCCTTGCTGATTATTTCTCGAGCGCCACGCATGCTATCCATAAGCTCTTGGTCTTTTAGGGCTGACCTCTGGTTGCGTATTACCGACATAAGAGTGCCGCTGGCAACAAGAATAACCATAGAAAATATAAAAATAGCCACAACGGTTTCCATAACCGAAAATCCTTCTGAACCGGATAATAGGTTTTTATTGTTTTTGAATACCATGATTTAAAACATAATTAACATTTTATGACCCCAACCAATTCCTAAATTTTTCTTCAACATATAAGACGTTTTCGTCGGAAGCGGGGCATGGCTGATTGCCTTGACGACACCAGTAAACACGAACCGAAACAACAAATTCAATATTTGGTTCGTATTGCACAGTGCTTCCGTCGTCGGCAGAATTGCTTATAGTGATTTCGCGACGGAATGGCGTAGCCATGTTGTCGGTCGAAGTCCGCACATAAAAACCCTGGGTGGCCGCGGCCGTACTTCGGTATAGAAGCGAACTGTCGTTTTGCAGAATAGTATCCGTGTAATCCATAACATAAACGCCTTGACACAAATTTTCTCGCCACTGCGTTGTCCCTAAAGTACAGGTTGTACCGTCAGCAGTTTTACCGGCAAGCCAATTGCTATCTCTTAGTGAGCGCACAAATTCAATGCCTTCCTGGGCGAGTCCAGAAGCCACCAGAGAATTTCTAATGTTCCTATTGATACGGAAAGAGGTGGCCAATAGCGACAAGCACGCCGAAGATACCAAGCCCACAATTGTTATAGCAATAATTACTTCCATCACCGAAAAGGCCTTGGCTTTGGGGTGGTGATTTGGTCCGCCGGCTGACGGATTATAATTTGGCATCATAATCATCAAAAAAATTCTATTGTTGAATTTATTTAGACCGTGATTAATTATTTCATGGATACAATGGAATTACTAAGCCAAAATCAGACAGCCCTTCTCTGGCAGATTTTCCGGCACGAAGATTTTCAAGAACTTGATTGATGGCTGTATCGTTAGGTCTTAATCTGTGAATCCTTTGGAAATGTGCGATAGCCCCGGCCTTATCACCACGATCATCAAGAATAAGGGCGGCAAGGGTCAATGCTTGTACATTGGCTGGATCTAAGTAAATCACTATGGAAAATTCGTTCTGCGCTTCCTGAATTTTGCCGCTCTGGTAATACAGAAATCCAAGATTAAAATGCGCAGGCACATAATTCTTCTTCAAATCAATAGCTTTTAAAAAAGAGCCTTGAGCCTGCGCAAAATAGTTTTCACTGTCAGGGGATAAATTATTGCCAGTACTGGCTACCCAAAGATCATATTGCAGTTTTCCCAACTCTGTAACCAATTGAGGATTTTTTGGCGCGAGTGTAATGGCTTTATCCCAAGAAGCCTTGGATTTTTCTCTGGCGCCACCTACATTTAATAAACTGGCTAAGGATTTATAAACACGGCCGCTTTGGGCCCAATTATCAACTTGGTTGGGTTCTAAAAGCACGGCCTTATCTACAGCATCAGATGCTACGGATGCATAATCGAATAGCTGCGATAACTTTGTTTCTGAAACAGAAACGGACGAAATTTCTGCGGTAATGAAATTTACGGCCGCATCACTAATCGCTCGCAAGTAAAGCGAGCCAACGGGCTCAAGTGCAGCCGCCGACTGAAAAAACTTGGCGGCTTGCGCATACTTCCCTTGATTAAACTCAATGTTGCCGCGATAAAAATCCAGTGATGCTTTATAGCGCCTTCCAAAAAATATCCCACTAGCCAAAATTCCTATCAAAAGGATTATTGCCGAAACAGTCAAAAACTGAAAAGCCAGCGATTTACGCGGGAATTTTATAAACGATAATTCACCGTTGTCATCGGACGGATCAATTTGGGTGTGACGCGCTTGTTTTTTGGATGCGGCGACAAGAAGCCCGCTCAAAAGCCAAAAAAATGTTTCCAGCGTCATATTTGAGCCCAGAAACAACTGGCCCAACGCCAAAACAAGCCAGGCAAAAAATGCCGGGAAAATTACGTGGCTGATATCATAATCGTAAGCCGATGCATCACTTTTTTCTTCAAAGAACTTTTGACGCAAGGCAACCATCATGTTCTTGAGACCGCTAAAACGCACTGCGGAAGGTAAAATGGCCAGTTTTTGCAAACCCAGCAAAACTGTTGCGCCAACGAATATGATCCAACTAACCAAACCGGTTAATCCGCCGATCGCGGGTATAGTCAACATTTTTGAGCCGGATTGAGCAAAACTGACGTTCCAAAAATTGCCGTTGTTCACATCCGAAGGAAAATAAAGATTATATGTCATATCCCAGTTTCCTGGACCGAATCCAAAAAGCGGCTTGTTCACCAAGGAAGAAACGGCAATATCCGCACTAGCCGAATATGATGGAGATATTTCACCCGATGAATACAATAAACTTATTGGAGGAGGAAAAAATATTAACCCTATTGCCAGGCCCGTAGCCGAAGCCAAAATAAGCGTGGAGTAAAAATCGGCCGCGAGTTTCTTGAACATAACGAGGTAAACAACCAACATGAATAACGCCGCGGCAGAAAAAACTATCCAAACCCAATGCTGGAATACAAACGCGGCGGTTATGAATATAAAAACGGCGGCGGCAACAGAGATCTTCTTCCAAAAACCTCGCCAAAGCATAGCGCCCCCAAGAGCCAAAGCCATAGCCGCTGACAAAAACAAGCCTTGAGAACTTGTGCTGCCTATGGTTGAAAAATCAGGGCTTACAAAGCTCCCAAAAACACCAGATACAAATACAAAAAACATTATGGCTGCGGCTAAACCAGCCAACAGCAAAATTCTGATAAGCAATAAACTGGAACGGTTAGTGAAAGAAGAAATGATGACCAGATAAAGGAAAAGAAATCCTAAAGCGGTAAAGGCGGCCTCATGCGCGCCAAAGCCGAACCCAAACAAGCTTTTTTGCGTATCTTGCGAGAAAATTGCCGCAACCAAAATACCCAAAAATGATATAACTGCTAAAGAATTTACAACAGAACCTCTAAAGCTTATCTGGCCGACAAACAATGCCTTTAGGATAAGAGCCAAAAAGGCCGTAAATGCTAAAACGATAACCAAGGCTTGCTTGTTAAACTCCAATTGCTCCGACGTAAACGGCAAAAAGAAAAACGGCACAAAAAACGCCGCGGCTAAAACAAGAATTATGCTGATATTGTTGGCAATTGTTTTGGGAATAGATAATAAAAAGGCCTTCATAAAAAGTAGGAATTAGAAATTTTCAGTTTTGGGTCATTATTTTTCCTTTTGCGCTTTTACTTTTCGTTATTATTATACTCTAATTTAAAGCCTTAAACAAAAACCCAGCCCCAATTAAGAATTGGGGCTGGGTAAACTTCTAACGTGGCGAAAACGGCCCTATTTTGTTGAATGGCCGTTGAAGTTATTGAAGTCTGACTTAAATTAGTCCGGCGCCCAAATGGCTTCCCGCAAGGGGTGTTAGGATTTTTGCTCCAGCATTCCGACCCGTCGCTCAAGTACCTTAAATTCATCTCTGCCAACTTTTTCTTTAAGATCGTCTTTAATGATATGTAAATCGGCTTTAATGATTTCAATGTCTTCGGTATTTTGAGCAACCATATTTCTCAGCGTTTCAATGTCCTTTGTATTCTTGGCAACCATATCGCGAAGCGCAATAAGCTGATCGTGCATCCCTCTTAACGTTTCTGCAATCAATTGAATCTTAGAGGTAAAATCCTCAACCAAGGCGCCCATATAGCGCTGGTATTCTTCACGTTGTTCTATTAAGATTGTCTTGATGTATTTTTCGTCCATTGATTTTACGCTTTAAATTTCACTTACGCATTATAACCACAACTATATATTCTTACAACTACATCTGACTTCAACAGCTTCGTAAATTATTATACTCTAATTTAGGCCCAGCCCCAATTCTTAATTGGGGCTGGAAAACAAAAACCCCGCGTAAAACGGGGTTTTGAAATTATAAATTTAATAAGTTAGATGAGTTGATAACAAACAGCATAAACTGTCACCGTTATGCTAGAGCCGCCTGGATTTCTATAATCAACTTTCCAGGTAGTCGTTGTACTAGGGTAGCTATCTACTGCAAAGGTAGTTGCTCCTGTACTATAGAAACCGCCGCCTGTGACCGTATAACCCGCTGCACAGGAGGCAGTACAGGCTGTCGTAGCACCGGCAGCAACACTGCAACTAGCCGTTGGTACACTACGGCCTATATTTATTGGGCCGCCGAAAGTAGTAGTTCCTCCGTCATTCTGTACATATAAAGTAGCGCCGGTGGTGCCTGTGGCTTTAGACATAATCTCGTTATCATCAATAGTTATGTGCTGGCCAGACGGATTACCAGAAATGATGTAGCCGGAATTTGCAGTCGCAAGAGCGGAATCTATTCCACCGGAAACCGTAAGTTTTGTGCCGGGGCTTGTAGTCCCAATGCCGATATTACTTCCAGAACCTGAAATTGAGGCACCGCCGCTACCCAAATGCAATGTTGCAATGGCGCTATTTTGTTGCCCGTAAATACCTAATGTATTGGCCGCATCAACATCGGTTAAAAATACATCATCGCCGATTTCAAGGTTTCTTCCTCCAGCAGAATAGATATCTGCGACATCTAACAAAGCGCTTGGAGATGTTGTACCAATGCCGACGTTGCCACCAGAGGGATTAAAAAGCAGTGAACGATACGCGACGCCGCTCTGCACGGACTGCAAGTACGCAGCCCCGTTAGTATCGAGAGCGTTGTCCCAGCCTATATAGAGGCGCTTGACCTCATTGCTGCCAAGGCGGACGCTTATCGCACCGACTTCTCCGTTGTATGTCGTGCCGGGATCGTTAATGTGGAGTTTTGATTGTGGACTCGTCGTCCCAATGCCGACGTTCGTGCCATTGTCAAAAATCAGCGAATTACCCAAAGCAGTAGGGCTTGTCCACTTTGGTATGTAATTTACAGTTCCGCTGCCCGATAATAAAGCTGAAATATTGCCGTCGGGAGGTGGCTGCGTAGGACCGGTCCAAGCCGAAACAAATTTTACAGCCAAAAATACTGTAGCGACGCTTAAAACAAGGGTTAAAGTTGCAATTGTTTTTTGGATAAAAGGCTTATTTCTCATAACTATAATTATAACACGAATAATTAATAGGTGTAATAAACCTTGACCGCTAGATAATCCAAGTAAGCGGTGGTGGTATCTGAACCTCCTGGGTCAATCATGACGCGCAGTCTGAAATTAGTACTTCCTAATTCTGAAATGTTCCAAGAGCTGCGGCCCCATTTGTCAGAAGAGGAACCGTAATTCGAGGTTTCATCAGAAGTCGGCAAATCGGTAGACTCATAGGCCGCGGTCCAGCTTGTGCCGCCATCCCACGACAAGCCAAGACATAAATTATTTACTCCGGGTTGCACGCTCCACTTGGCAATAGTGGTGGCGGCAATACCGTCTATGGTTGCGTAAGCCGGTATGCTGGTGTCAAAAGAAAAATTGTAAAAATCATGAGCATCGTCCTCGGACTGATTAAATGTAGTGCAACCGTCAGTGGCATTTCCCGTACCGGTGTTTGCACTCTCCGCATAAGCAGCATCATTAGCAGTAGTATTTGTCGGCGTTATTTCAAAACCATTATTGTCGTCTGCGCCTGAAGCAACTGCCGCCTGAGCGAGCGCTGTTTTAAATCCTGTATCAGTAAAGATTGGCAATCTCGGCGTGGCGCTAACTTCATTACTTTGTGCGCCTGTGCCAACCACATTAACAGCTGCTACTTTATAGTAATATGTCGTGCCGTTCGTGAGGCCAGTATTCGTATATGTAGTTGCGGTACTCCCGGTATTTAAAAGATAAATTTCCGTTCCTGAAGTTGTGCCGCGATAAATGGCATAGTCACTAATTACGGAACCGCCGTTTGACGCTGGTGCCACCCAGCTAAGCGCCGCCTGTCCATTTTGATCAATTGCGGTTAAAGAAGTTGGCGCAGACGGAACTACTGCGGCAATAAAACTTTGAATGGTGCCGAAACTTGTACCATAAACGTTATTTGCAATCGCGCAATAATAATATGTGGCGCCCGCGCTTAAACTTGATGCGGCTTGGCTATATGCCACCGCTGAAGTTCCGCTTCCCAACGCAGTGCCCCCAGATGCCGGAACTCGTGTGCCAAAAGTATCATTACATGTACCCGGATTGGTAGTGCTGTATCTAAACCAGCCGGTTGATGAAAATCCCTTTGGATTTGCCGAACCATTAAGTGTGGCTGAAGTCATTGTAACGCTTGTTGCCGCGTTGGTGGTTACAATGGGCGCCAACGAAGCCACACTAAAGAGCTGACTGGCGCAATTGTTAGTTTCGTTTAATTCAGAAATCGCCCCGCCGTTGTCGGCGCAAATTTCAAAAAGGTGCGTACCCGCGACAGCCGTCCAAACATTGCTCCAAGTTTCCTGTTCTGTGGCTCCGGCAATCAAAGTACCGGTGGACGCCGTTGCTGGAACAACATCCCAACTAATTCCACCCCCATCATTATTTATATCTATGCGCAAGCGCGATGTTGAAGAAGTCCCAGAGGCCACATTACCGTCATTTTTGATTGTCCCGGAAAAGGTCATGCTGTTGTCCTCATTTGGACTCGGGGGCGTATATGTAAGAGACTGACTAATCAAATCTGGCAAAAAAAGTTGGGTGGCGTTAATGGTTACGGTATTAGTATTACTGCTTGAGCCGCGCTCAACCAAAACCTTAGCAGTGTAAACAGCAGAGATATTATAGGTGCATGCGTTGGTGGCCGTGTAGCTGGCGTCGCCGCTTGAAGGCGACTGGTTTAGAATAACAACATCATAAGTTCCGTCATTGGTACAATCAAATTTATAGTTTATTGTTCCACTTGCGCTCCCGGTGACCGCGGCCCAAAGACTAACCGTTATAGGCACGTTACCCAACGATGGTGTTGAGGAAAGATTCACGAATAAAGTTTCGCCAGTCGGGACTTCAAGACTCGTATAATAATTAGAGTTGGTACATTCATTGACGATGTTGGCGCAATTAAAACTTATCCAGCCTATGGAATCATTCCAAGCCCAGCCGGTGAATACTCCTGTTTGAGAATTAATATTCACCTTGTAATTGACGGTTGCGCAACTTGAGGTGTTCAAACAGTTAAAACTTATCCAGCCGTAATTTTCGCTCCAAGCCCAGCCAGAAACATCGCCGTTGGCGGCCCGGCTAACTTTATAGTTTGAACTTAGACATTCATTCGGCGTGAAGCAATTGAAACTTATATACCCCGGCGAACTTAAAATTTTGCCGTACCCGTAAAAATCAGACTCGCCGACATGGACATAAAGATTGTTGGAGAAATCAGGACGCAAATCTATCCAGCCGACACTATCGTTCCAAGCATACTTATAAGTAGTGTCCACGGCAACGGTCGGAAAAGTAAGAACGGAAACTTCCGGCAATATTTTATATGTGAAAGCGCTTATTGAGCCGGCATTGGTCAGACGGAAGCAGTAAAAGTTTCCGCCTAAAGCATTACTCGTGGCCTGCAGAGAATATTCTATTTCAGTTAACTGGGTGGTGCTTAAAGTAATTCCCGTTGTCGCGTTACCATTATCTTTGACTTGTCCGGCGACAAAAGTATGGCCAGCGTCATCGGTCAAACCGCCTGATACATTGGTTGTTGCGGTACCGTCGGTTAGGTTTATAGAATCAGAGATTTTCCACGCGGCACTGGTATCTGTTGGTACAGCCAAAAAAGTTTCGTCTCCTCCGCCGCAAGAGCCGCCCTGGCGCTGTGCATATTCTAATCTATAAGGTATGGCGGCAGAATTTCCATCGCCTTGATTGGAAACTTCCATACGCAAACGTATATTTTTGTATCGCGGCATATTATTCAATTTTGCGTCTTCAGGCCCCGCCCAAGTAGCTAGAACCTCACTGTTATTATCGTTACGCCAGCGATAGTGCAACTGCGTTAAATTAGGACCTATAATAGAAGCTTCCGGATAGCGGCTAAAACTCATGTTGCCAACTGATCCCGCGTTGCTGACACGGAAACAATAGGCTTTGCCATCATTGGCGTAAGAAGTAGCTTTTAAATTATATTCGATTTCTGTAAATTCTCCCATGTTGAGTGTTAAAGTGGGAGTGGCGCCAGCGGTATCCATAAAATATCCTGCGCGGAAAACAATATTCTCATCGCTGGTTCCGCCAAAACTTACAGCAACATTACTTGTTGGGCTGGCGTTTGCTATTAAGTTGCCTGAGTCGGCGGCTATCTGCCAATGTTCGTTTGCCGCAGTCAGCGTCACGGGAACGGTTGTCCAGGTTCCGCCTGAATCGCATTGCGAACCCTTTAGCCGATATTGAAGGGCGTAAGCGACGGCTGACGAATTCGCAGTACCCGCATTGTTTACTTCTATCCTCAATCTTTTGGCGCTTGCTTTAGCCAGGCCTGAAATCGGCGTGTTTTCTGTTCCGTTCGTAGACGAATTATTGGCATTTTCCGCGCCGCTATCGTTGCGCCAATGGTAACGCACTTGATTCAAATTAGGCGCGGGCGCAGGTGTCGTTTCCGTAAACGGCACACCAACCTGCGGCGTGTCCGAAATACCAAAACCTATGGCTACCGCGCCGGTTTTACGCACCGTAACGACGCCCAAAGCATTTAGATCAGTTGCCCCTCCTTTGCCGCCGACATAAATATCTCCGCGAACCTGTGAGGTTGCACCAACGCTTGAGCAATTGGTGCCCGTGGTGTCGCTAGCGCCAAAAATAAACACGTTTGGATTGGGCGGACAGAAATATACGGCCATAGTGTTGCCGGCGTTACCAGGAGCGACGGTTGGCGGATCTCCTACAGATAAACCATAAAGACTGGTTTTGGAGTTAAGGATCCGCACTTCAACTTTTTCTCTTTCACAACCGCTCGTACATCCGCAAGCAATATCGTCACAGATCATATTGTTATTAATATCGGCATAGACTACAAAACTTTGCGGGCTTGTTAAACTGAAAAAAACGCCGTATCCATATACGGGCGCTCCGTTGAAAGGAACCGCGGCCGCTGCCTTATCCCTAGCTTCAGCTAAAGCCAAAGCAATATCGCTGCTTTGAAGTCTGATGGCCTGCGCACGATCACCGCTGCTTGAATTGATAAAAGCCGCAAGTACGATTACAACCGTAATTCCCATGACTATTAACAATTCAAGAAGAGAAAAACCTGAATTTTTTTCCGGTTGCATGGTAACGGCTTTACCCCCTCACCAAAGCGCTTGATAATAAAATGGCCATGGCAAGGGCGGTATTGTTAAAAATAAAAAGCGTTTTTACTTATGGTAAATATGCTTTGGTGAGGGGTTTACTCTAAAATGCCTAAAATGAGCATTACTGGAAACGAGCGAATATTTCGTCACCCGGACTAACCGAAACGCTGTCGGGCGACTCTATTAGGCGGTCGCTATTTCTATAAAATATCCAATGCTTACCTTCAAAACCATCGTTGATACCGTCTATAGTCGGCACAGGATGCCAAGCTATATTGAAATTACCCGCGACTGCTGCCTGTTCAACAACATCGGCTATGGACATACCGTCAATGATTGATCCACGGAAAGCGCGGACAGGCTTGATGCCAAATTCAAATTGCACGAAAGCCTCACCGCGAAGCGGCGGATAAACACGGTTATTCGTATAAACTTGCGGGCCGTTTAGATCGGAGACGAAAAAAAAGTCTGCATTTAGCATGATCCGATAAAAAAACCAAAAAGTGCCGACAGCCGTAAAAATCAACAACACGCCGATTGCGCGCCAATATCCCTTACTTACCGCTTTATGCGGAAAAAGAACATTATTAATAATTTGGGGCAAATGATGAGCCATAAACTAAAATCGGCTTCTAAATTATATAATTAAAGCCACTAATTTACGCGTAGGCTCGTGAAGCACGCAAATAGCTTTTGCTATTTCAATGCTGAAAAAAGGAGCCACATGGCGCCTATAACCGCAAAGGCAACCAGAACACCTATAGCTGACCAAAAACGCTTGTCGGCAGCGGTCGGACGATTAAACAGTTTAGATAAAATGTGTTTGAACATATTATAGTCTATTATAATATTTTATTGCCAAGAAGTAAACTTTTTACCCCTACATTCAATTCTGAAGCGCAACATTTTCCCTCGGGTGCTGCCTCGCAAAGACGTGTCTCGCGCCCAAGCGTGGTGCTTGCACTCTCACTTGAACCTAGCTCGCCGCCGTTGTGTAGCCGCATTCGGTGAGCGGCCTTAAGGCTTGTTCTATGTTGCCGGAACGGCTTTATTAATGGAAAGATTCCTTGCAGACGCGAGACGGATGCGGCTGCACCTAGCGAAGCTCAAAGCGCGACACCTTGCCCGCTAGGCTTCCGCGAGGCAGCACCGCTCGGGGTGTTGCACTTAATATTTAACTAACGACCGTTTTGGTTATTTATAGTGAAACAAAGCCCTCAACAAAAAGCCTGAAAGCCGAGCCGTCATGAGTATTTTGGAATATCAGGAAGAACAGAGCCGAAGCCCCCAAAAACACGCCGAAGGGCAAAAGGCTTTTCATCGTAGCTTCTCGTTTAATCATAAGAATAGAGCCGACTATAGAACCCAAGACAAAGGCTAAAAATATTATGGCGGCAACAAAAGGCCAGCCGAACAAAGCACCGAGCATCAAAGCGAATTTGCCATCGCCCCAACCCATCCACGTGCCTTTTGATACAAAAGAAATTGAAAAAAAGAAAAGCGCGGCAACCAAAGCACCAAGCAAAGACTCATAAAAGCTGGGTAAAACGTGAAAAGAGCCTGTGAAGGCAGGCGTGTGCAAAAATGAAAAAAGGGCTATTTTAGGAGCCACGAAATCAAGAAAGAAGGAGTACGAAAGAATAAAAAAGGCAGAGGGTATAGATGCCAAATCGGGAATTACAAAAAATCTTGCGTCGCTAAATAATATGACTAGAATGACGCCTGACACTAGCCATAGAAATAAAAGGTTGATAAAAAACGCGGCTTCATTTTTAAAATCCAAAAGATAAATATACTTTGATGTCGGCAGACTCAAAAACAGAACGGCGAACGCCAAGCCGGTCAAGGTTTCAGTGAATAAATGACGCTTTGGTATTTTAATGCCACAAGCGCTGCATTTGCCATGCAGGGCTAGAAAACTAAAAATTGGTATGAGTTCCCGCCAACGAAGAATTTTGCCGCAATCCACACAGCGCGAGCGACCCATTATGGATTTATCTTGTCCCCAGCGCTCAGCTACCGTATCTATAAAACTTCCGCAAATGGTTCCGAAGATAAAACAAAAAATAGCTGTAAATGCGTACATGGCTATTTAATTTTTAGATATTAACAAAACAATCCGGGCTTCTTGTAAATCTTCAGTAACGCTCCTTTAAAAGAAACGCTTAAAGATTTAAGAGAAGCCCGGATTTAAGCAGCGAACAAAATTTATCCACACGCAGGCCCGTTACAAATACAATAGTCAACAGGAATGGTGCCGGTTTCAGCGCCATCACAGTTACCAGGAGTAAGGCCGGCCGGGGGGCCTTCCCCGCAACCGTTAGCAGAGGCTACCGGAGCCGCACCGATGGTGGCGTCATCATAGTCAGATGCGCATGAGGCCGTGCTGGCGGTTTCCAAATCAGTAGCTAACAAATAAGAAGAGCGAGCCGTACCGGTATTATTATGCTGCGCGCTGTAAACGCGAGTATTAGTATTCAATGGGTCTTGAACATCTCCCTGAATTATATCCGGACCTCTTAAAGCCGTGAGCAAGTCGCCCCATTGAGTAATCATGGTTGCTGGAGTGTCAGACGTTCCTATGGTTGGGTACAATCCGTCTGCGGCCTGGTCAACATATATTTCAAGGGCCAAAGCAATGTTATTGAGGTCTGAAACGCGTCTGGCGTCGCGTGAGCGAGTCCTGGCGTTTCCTAGAGCGACCAAAACGACAGCGGCCAAAACCGCAATAATAGCAATAACCACCAATAATTCAATCAGGGTAAAACCGCCCTGCGCTCTTGCGCTAAGCAACTTGCGATAACGGTTTATAACTTTAGTCATAATTGTCACCCCCTTTTGTAAAATCTGCCTATGTTTAGGCGGCAAATCCAATATTTATAATAACACGGAATAACGCTATTTTTAAGATAAGCCGGTTAAAACTTATCCACATTATAGTTAACCACATTGCGGGCCTTTGCAAACACAATAGTCTATAACGTCTACCTCATCTCCAAGACATTCACCTGGAGTTGCCTCAGCGCAGGTACTATCTGTACTATCCGTATCCAAATCAACGCCGTCATAATCCGCACCGCAGGCGGCATTGGATTGTTCCAGATCTCCTCCCAAAAGGAATGATCTTTGATCGTCAGAAATATGCCCAACAAATTGCCGTGTGGGATCAAGCGGGTCAGCCGGCGGCGCCTGAATTAATTTATCGGCAACAAGCTCATTATTAATACTTATAAACTGCGCGTTATCCGGGCCATTTGTATCCGGCGCCACTGCAGGATAAAGCTGTTCACTTTGAAATTGCGCGTAAACATCCAAGGCTAGAGCGACTTGATGGAGATCTTGCAGTCGGCGCGAATCCCTGGCCCTAACGCGGGACTGATTTAAAGCCACCAAAACTATTGCCGCCAAGACGGCAATGATGGCAATGACGACGAGAAGTTCAATTAGGGTAAACCCGCTTGCGTACCTATATTTTTTAAAAATATGTAATTTCATAATTTATCCCGTTAGAGGCAGGAAGCGCTTTACGGAATAGATTAAAGCGCTTCCGTAATATCGCGCATAAATCCTGCTTAAAACTTTAATCATTTTTATAGAATACAAATTATTTGCTCTTGCCCGTTAGGTTGTCTCTAACGGGATTTATCCCGTTAGAAGCAGATCGCGATCAATAATCTTAAATCTGCAAAATTACTTGTATTGATAATATATACGAAATAGATATTTTTACCCCGTTAGAAAGCTCGCATCACAAACATATCAAATATAATATTCTCTATAAAAGTTTCGGAAATAACTTTCTAACGGGGTTTACTGTTAATTTGTTGCGATCGCGGCTTCTAACGGGATTTAAAGCATCTAGCATTAAACGTTTAGATCGCTACACTATGCGCCATGCGTTAATCGCTATACGCTGATTTAAAAAGCACTAGCTAAATTATATATCGGCAATAAGATTGCCGCAACAAGCACGGCCACAATTAGCCCCAAAGAAACAATCAAGATGGGCTCTATCAACGAAACTATATTTTCTACGGCCACATCAACTTCTCGCCTGAAGAAACGCGCAACATGTCCCAAGATTACGTCTAACTTTCCAGTCTTCTCACCTACCGCTATCATTTCGGCAACCATACCTGGTACAAACCACTGCCCATGAACAACCGTATTTATCATCTCTCCGCGCTTGACGGCCTCTTCTGCTTCCGCAAGCATGCGGGCAAACATCTCATTACCAACAATATTTTTTGTAATGCCTATTGCCTGAATTATAGGCAAACCAGAGGATATCAACGTTCCTAAATTATCGCTGAAGCGAGCAACGTAGATGTTTTTTAGAAGATTGCCGAAAATCGGCATACGCAAAGAAACGGCATCCCACCAAACCTTGCCTTCTTTTGTTTTGATGTAGTAAAAAAACATTATGCCCGCTATAGCCAAACCTAACAGTAAAAAAATGCCGTAACTTCTGGCAAAACCCGAAAGGCCTATCAAAACGCGTGTAGGCAAAGGAAATTGCTGCCCAGATTCGTTCAATACGTCCTGAAGTTTTGGCACTATAAAAACAACCATAATAGCGGTTACGACCACGAAAACCACAAAAACAAAAATGGGATATATAAAAGCTCCTCTGACTTTAGAAATTAACGCGTATTCACGGTCTAAATAATCAGCTAGATAATTAAAAGCTTCCTCTAAGCGCCCGGAAGCCTCACCAGACTTAATTATATTAACGTAAAATGGCGAAAAAACTTTTGGAAAACGGCTTAAGGCTTCAGAAAATGGTTTTCCCGAATCAACGTCCGTGGCGATAGCCATGAGGGTCTTACGGAAGGTTAAATTTTTTGTCTGTTCGCCAAGCGTACGCACGGATTCAACCAGGGGGACTCGCGCTTCGAAAAGGACCGATATCTGCCGTGAAAAATTTACCAATTCTTTGCGGCTAATGCGCTCAAAAAGCTTAAAATCTTTCTTAAATAGAGACCGGCTTTGCGTTTCGGCGAGGTTAGTAATAAAAAGCCCGTGCCGCTGAAGAACAGCAACAGCCGCGTCATGAGAGCCGGCTTCGATAACCCCGGTTTGTATTTCGCCTTGTGTGGTGCGCGCCTGATAAAAATAAGTGGACACTTCCTTTGAAAATTTAAAACGTAAAATGAAAAACTAAAAACTATCGTGATCCGCCAATGGCGAATTCCCTGAATTTTTAATTTTCCGCTTTTACTTTTTAATTTATAATTTACCGTCCAATTAACATGCGCAATTCGCTTGGATTTGAAGAATAAAGTTCAGCGTTTTCCAAAGAGATCTCTCTTTTTTTGGCCATCTCGGCCAAGGCGCGGTTCAGCGAAATCATACCCTCATCGGCACTTGTTTCAATGACCAAATCTATCTCGTGAGTTTTAGCCTCGCGGATCAAATTGCGCACTGCCGGCGTGGCTATCATAACTTCACAGGCAGGTATTCGCCCTCCTTCAAGACGAGGAATAAGTCTTTCTGAAACAACGCCGGTCAAGGTCATAGCCAATTGATTGCGGACCTGCCCCTGCTGCCCGGCAGGAAAGGTATCTATTATACGATCAATGGTCTGGGCGGCATTATTCGTGTGCAGAGTTGAATAGATCAAATGGCCCGTTTCAGCAGCTGTCAGTGCGGCGGAAATTGTTTCGGCGTCACGCATTTCACCAACCAATATAACATCCGGATCCTGACGGAAGGCGGAACGTAAAGCGGTAATGAAATCATTTGTATCTATCCCCACTTCACGCTGGTCAATAATTGACCGGTCTTGCTGATATAAATATTCTATTGGATCTTCTATGGTTATTATATGATCGGCTCTTTCGTGATTAATTTCATCCACAAGCGCGGCCAGTGTTGTAGATTTGCCGTGACCGGCAGGCCCAACCATAAGAAAAAACCCTTGAGCATGACGCGTGAACTCGTGCAATATGGGCGGCAGGGCCAATTCATCTACTGTTCTTATATGCGCTGGGATTAAGCGCATTACTATAGAAATAAAAGTTTTTTGTCTGAAAATATTGACGCGAAATCGTGCCTTATCTTTAAATGAATAGCCTAAATCTATCTCTTTGGTCGCCAAAAACAATTCCCATTGGGCTTTAGACATTATAACTTTGGCGAAACTCTCGGTATCTTCAGGTATCAATATTTTTTTAGAAGAAAGCGGCAATAAAGAATCGTCTACTCTAATTGTCGGATAGCGCCCGACAGCAATATGAATATCTGATGCGGATTGCATCGCAACCGTTGATAGTAAATCGTCTAATTCTTGTTCGTAATTCATCCCGTTAGAGACAGGAAGCGCTTTACGGAAGAAGCTAAAGCGCTCCCGTACATTGCTTCCTAACTCATGTATTAAAAATTAATATATGTATGAATTTATAAATTAAGTATAACACGCCTATGCTGTCCCTAACGGGATTCTTATTTTATATCTAGATTAAATTTTATTGATTATATTTTAACTATTTGATTCGTGCTCTTCAACGACCCTCAATACTTCTTCTATTGAAACTATGCCCTCCAGAGCTTTCAAGATTCCGTCCTGAAGCATAGTCACCATGCCTTGACGTTTTATTTCTTCAAGTATCTTGCCTTCGGTTAGATCGTCAACGATTATCTGCTCCATTTCCTGCGTCATATCGAAAGATTCAAAAATGGCTATGCGCCCCTTTGTTCCATGCCCTGCGCACTTATCGCATCCAGGCGCGTTCCAAACTTTAATGGGTCCGGCCGGTATGCGCTTTTTTTCTTCTTCCGGCAGATTCTTCAATTCACGTTCTATAATAGCCAGGTTCCCTCTTTCGGGAGAAACAATAGTCTTGCAATTGTTGCATAATTTTTGTACCAGACGCTGGGCAATGCCTACTGCAACCGAAGACGGGACAAGAAATGGTTCAACGCCCATATCTATAATTCGCGGGATTATACCCACTGCATTATTAGTATGTATAGTGGTCAAAACTAAATGTCCGGTTAGAGCTGCATGTATGGCTAACTTGGCCGTGTCGGAATCGCGTATCTCGCCTACCATTATAACGTTGGGGTCACCCCGCAAAATGTGCCTTAAGCCCGATGAAAATGTATAACCGATGTCTTCGTGTATCTGCGACTGATTAACGCCGTCAATAGTATATTCAATAGGATCTTCCAAGCTTACTATATTTACGACCTCTTTATTAAGAATCTTAAGTAATGCATAAAGAGTTGTTGATTTGCCTGAACCCGTAGGTCCTGAAATAAGGATCATACCGTAAGGTTTTCTAATGCCGCCTTCAATAACCTGTCGGTTATGACCCACAACGCCCAAGTCACCCAAGCTTTTTACGCCAGTTGTGGGGTCCAAAACACGGATAGTTACTTTTTCGCCATTGGCGGTTGGAAGCGTTGCGACGCGAAAATCAAATTCTTTACCCTCCATGACAGCATGGAAACGGCCATCTTGAGGTAATCTTGTCTCATCTATTTTAAGATTGGCGAGGATTTTAATTCTTGAAACTATGGCCGGATGCACGGCTATAGGTAAAAGGATGGATGTATGCAGTATGCCATCCATACGGAAACGGACACGCAACCTATCGCCTAAGGGTTCTATGTGTATATCGGAAGCCCCTCCTTCAGAAGCATGTCTCAAAATGACCGAAACCATTTTAACTATAGGAGCTTCTTCTTCAAGAATTTCTCCAACGGTGCGCTGCGGCGCTGGCCTAGTTTCGATTTCTTCGGTCTTTTGAAGTTCTTTTTCCAATTCGCCAAGCGCAGCCGTAACCTCACCGCCCAAACTTCGGTATTGCCTCACAATTACTTCATAACCTATAGGAGAAATTAGAATGCGTTTGGGTATAAAATTGTTGCGAGCCGCAATAAATTGCAATGCTTCCTGGGCCCGGACATCTTCTGGAGTTATCATGCCGACTTCCAAAATGTTGCCGTCGCGCGCCAGAGGCACCATGCGATAAGTTTTTGCGGCTTCCTCTGGTATCTGTGAAAGTATTGCTTCGGGTATCTTCTGCTCTGTGGGGATCAAACGCCAGTCTAGGCCCAAAAAAGAGGCTTTTTCCGCCAGCAAATCCTCTTCATTCATAATCTCCTTGGATAAAATTGCGGCTTCGACTGGCTTATTCAATCGTGAGGCTTCATTTAAAACATCCTTAGCTTGCTGCAATGAAATAACTTTCTCTTTTACGAGATGGTCTATAAAATCCTGGGTACCCGAAGCTTTACCGTGAGGATGCGAAATGGATCCGGATGAAGTTGGTGGTTTTGTTACGGGCATGGCACAAACTCTGTAAAGGCGCTGGGCCGACCGGGCACACCCAGGCACTGTTTATAATCTATTTCTTGAGGGCGCGAACCCACGGTACGAAGATTCTTGAAAATAGGGTTGTTAAAAATGCTTGTGTCTAATTTCTCAAGCTTAAACTTTGCGGAAGTGCGTTCGGCTATCGGAGCATTTAATTCTCTGTTTATTTCAACATACATAAAAGCCACGACAATAACCATGGTAATAAACCACGCCGCGAAGAAAATCTGGAACAAGTGGCGGCGGAAAAAATCAAACATGCCGCCTCCTAAATCTATAGACTTAATTTTTGATGCAGTACTTATCTTTGGCAGAAGCATAACTATTTTGTTAAATTATCGCAGTCCAAAGCACGAATCGAACTGAAAACTGCCACCCTCAAGTTATTCAACACCGAAACTTTCTCTTCGGGTTTGGTTAGATCTGGAACATTTAAATCTACGGCTTTTATGTCCGTAAGCCTTTCTAAATAGTATAAATCGTCAAAAAACTGAAAGATTTGATTAAAATTAGTTATGGGAATCTCCAGGGACAAGCCGGATGTCTTAACCGATCCAGCCTCCTCCGAAATACTCGTGGGTTCATTAATATTTATGGAGCCAAGACGGGCTTGATAAATAGCGGCCAAATTATCAAACTGAATCAATAATTGCGGCAGATCTACTCCGGCTGGGGCGATGTTATTCAATCTGGTACATTTTTCAACATCAATGTTATTTTTAATATCGGCCTCTAATTTTTTAAGGTTGTTAAAATACACCCCTAAATCCCGCACGTGCCGTTCAACGTCTTTTTTGGCGATGATAGATTCGCTTATGGACTGCCATGCAGGAAACGCGCCTAAAGCCGCACCAACAAAACTGCCGAGTAAAAGAAAAATTGAAACGATTATCCTGAAATCCATAAATAACAATTCTTTTAAGGGGTGATTTTAAAATTAATCCTTGTTAAGAAGTATTTTTTGATCGAAGGTTATAAACAAATTGAAAGATACGGCACCGGCGCTCCCGGACGCATCAACAACACGCTTTATGTTTTTTATCTGCATAGAACGTATCCAGTTCTGAAAACTCGGCTCGAATGCCAATAACTGCAATGACAATGCCGGATAAGTGGCCGCTTCACCATCCATGGTTAGCGTCCCGTTGATAAAATCAACACGAGCATTTCTAAACTTTACATCTCCTCGTGTCCCCTTGGCCAAAGTATCAAATAAATATTTGCCGTTGGGATGAGTTTGGATGATTTTGTTTATCTGTGAGATTCTTTTTTGTACGTCCAGAAGTTTTGTTTCCTTGGGCTTGACCGCGTTTTTTTCTTTTTCAAGTTTCGCGCGCTGATCACTTAAATCATTGCTCTGGTTCTGAACAGAAAAATTAACCGCGAAAAGCCCAAGCCAAACCAGCATCACGCTGGAAAAAATAACAACTGAAGCAATAAAAATGAAATTGGTTGAAGAGCCGTAATTGACGGATTTCTTTACATCTCCATAGCCCTTAGATGTGATGGTTATAGCCATTTTTATGAATTATTTTGCAAAAGTTTTCTGAGGCACAAGCTCTCTTAAGGCCAAACCTACGCTCACGGAAAAAGCCGGACCGATATCCCTAATAATTGGCTCAAGGATATTGGGGAAAACAATACCGTGGAACGGATCACCAACAACAACTTCTTTTCCGAAACGCGAAGAGAGGTATTCAACCAAACCGGGCAGATTAGTGCTTCCTCCACCCAACATGATTCTTACAACTTTATGTCCGTACTTACGGTAATATATATTCATTATTTTTTCGGCATCCTGCATAATGGCATCTATCAGCGGAATCAACGCTCTAGAAGATTCAAGCTCTCCTCCTTTTTGTAAAATACCGCTGGTAATTTTATGCTCTTCGGCTCTTTTCATATTTACTCCCAAAGAATGCGCCAATGCTCTTGTAAATTCATTACCAGAAATATCCAAATTGTGGCTCATGCGTATTGCCCCTCCATCAACTATGGTTATATTGGTGGAACGCGCGCCGATATCAAGCAAAAGATTCGTATCTTCATTATCGCGCAAAAGAGCACGCACCATGCTAAAGGTTTCTACTTCAAGACCGCGCAACTCCACGCCAGCAAGTTTTGCCACACGGACATATTTATCCACTACTTCACGTGGAACCGCCACCAACAAAACCAAGAGACGTTCTTGCGCGTTTGGCGAGTCGGCCCGCGGATTAAAACGTCCGATTATTTCCCAATCCAAAACAACTTCGGATATGGGTATGGGCACAAGCTGACGAGCCTGAAAAGGTATGGCATTGGCCAATTCCTTATCGCTCATTGACGGCAGCTCCAGTAATGTGAAAAATGAAGAGAAAACCGGAATAGACATTGAAGCGGCACTACTTTTGGCATTACACTCATCCAAAATGCGTTTGATCATTTCGGCCACCTCGCTATCAAGCATCTGTAAAGAACTGCCCTGTATCGGGTCAGAAAGCCTCTTCAAATATCCGTAGGCTTTAAGCTCGCCATAAGTTCCAAGCGCGATGCCGCCCTTTTTGACACCGGCAAGTTCAACAACCTTAACTGAAGAAGTACCGATATCAATACCTAAAAATCCCCTCGGCTTTCTAGTGAATGGGTTCCAAATCATCATTATTATTATACCATGGGCCTTGTAGCCACAAAAGCATATATTTAAAGGATTGGGGCAGTAAAAAATATGATAAACGACTTAATTTTCCCGTATAATTGCATAGGTTGCGGCACAGAACTAAAACGCGGCTTTTTGTGTTCAAAGTGTCATGGAACGCTTTTTGAATATGTAAATATCATTTGCCCGGTATGCTCAAAAAGACTGGTTGAAGGTAAAATTTGTCAGAACTGTAACGTTAAGCTTTATTTAAAAAGGTTTGTTGTGGCCATGCCGTATCACCACCCCATAGGCAAAACGGCTATACATAATCTTAAATATCTTTTTGTAAAAGACCTAGCCCAACCGCTTGGGGCTACGCTGGCCCATGCCCTACACTACACTATACCCGACTATGTTAAATATAATCTTTTGGCCGTCCCTATCCCGCTGTCTAATGAACGCCTTCGCTCGCGCGGCTTTAACCAATCATTTCTGATAGCCCAAACGGTTTCACGACTGTTAGGAGTAGAGCTAGCCGAAGATGAGATATTGCAAAGACGAAGGAGTACAACACCACAGCTTGGATTATCGCGTAAATTACGCGAGGAAAACGTACGCGGCGCATTCGCTATAGACGATGCCGAAAAAATACAAAACAGGAATATCTTGTTGATAGATGATGTGGCCACAACCTGCTCAACTTTAAAAGAATGTGCGATTATTTTAAAACAAAATGGCGCGCGTTCGGTTTGGGCCGCGGTTGTGGCGAAAGAATAAAAACCGCTTTCATTAAACCAGAAAGCGGTTCATCTGCTTATTTTCTTTTCTTCGCACTTTTAATAAGCTGGCGAAGTTTTTGTTCGACTCGCGCAACGTCCTCTACGTCCGGACCAAATTCGGGGTCATGCGTAAGAACCAAACCAGGAATATGTCTATATGCCGGGATACCGTCTGGCTTCAAAACTTCAAGCCTCCATTCACGCGCCATTTTGCGATGTCCGGGCAAGGAAGCAATACCAACCCAACCCTTGTCTTCAATACGAGAAAATTCTACCCATTCTGGAGGAGGCGGCTCGCGATATGGCTGGATAACAGCACCTTCAAGGCCAATCTTTTTCTCTTCGACTAATTGATGTACGTTTTCCCAAAGATGCCCGATGAATTGATCGGTGATATCAGCTACGGTTTGTAGATAAAAGTATCCGTCCCAAAATGCGGCACCGCTACCATCTTCAATAAATTCCCCGACCTTGGCCTTTTCAACAAGATCCAAGATTATCTCGTTTATATGCTGACGCAAGACAAATGAATCGCCCCATGATTCTTCGTCTTGGAAACGAGAAAGATATTCTCTGCGCAATTCAAGATGGCGCAGATAAACAGCCGCCTTGCGATACAGGCATTTTTCTCCGCCATCCAAACTATATCTTTGGCCGCCTTTTATTCTCCAGCCGACGCCTTCGATAAAATCACATTCACAGTAAAGCGCACGACCGACAAAAGATTGCCCTTCTCGACCCTGACCCATAATGTCGTACGCAATGTGTCCCGTATACTCCATCCACGCCACCTCATGTCCTTCAACAATTATGGATCTTATAACCGTATATACGATATCTTTTTTGTATTCTTCGCAGTAACGCGGAAGAAGTTCAGAAATCATTAGGTTAACTCCCCTTGCAAATTCAAAGAACATCCAAATTAAATACTACTCTTTGGATGTTCTTTTTGCAACTTTAAATAAACTTCGATTTTTATTGGCGGAGGGGGCGAGATTCGAACTCGCGATACCCTTGCGGGTATAACAGTTTTCAAGACTGTCCCTTTCAACCACTCAGGCACCCCTCCATGTGAATAGATTATCACTGGGTTATAACGTGGGCAAGTTAAAATGTTTGACCGTTTAGTCGAGCTATTATAAGGTAAAAGAGTTAGATAAATTAAAAAGTAAAAGCTAAAAATGAAAAATAATGTATTCCCTCGTTGAGCTCGAGATGCACAAAGTTGCATCAGCGCATGGCGCGGGCAACTTCGGCACATGCCATATATTCCTCAAGAAGACAGAGATTATTTAGATGAGAAAATCAATGTACTGGCGCAAGCAGTAAAAGAACGAACTGTGGCAAACGATGGAAATTATGAAGGATTGTTTAATTATGTAATAACTAAATTGCTAATAGCCATAATGCCGGAGCATCGATATAGGCATATCGCGCGTATCACCGGAGTATTAGAAAACGTTAAACAGGAATTTTACCGTCGACTCGCTGCGCCATACGAAGATGAACAGATAGACAAAAACAAAGATGTTTATCCTGATGCGGATAAATAAAACGAGTAACGGTGATTGGATAGGTTCTACAATAACTTTGTGTCATAAGCGGAGAGGTGGCTGAGTGGCCGAAAGCGGCGCCGTGCTAAGGCGTTAACTCCGAAAGGGGTTCGTGGGTTCGAATCCCACCCTCTCCGCTTATGACATATATGAATGTGGTGGTAGCCATGAAACTAAGCGTCCCTGTAATTAAATAATATTTATGCCAGACAACCTACCCAAAAATGTCGTTGATCTGCGGAATATAAAGCCTCTTCCTGCAAAAACGCCCGCAGATTCAACGCCGCTTGAAACAAAACTTGCGTCGGCAACACAAACCAACCCTTTGCCACAACAAAAAGAAGCGCCGATATTGCCGTTTAAACTTCCACAGGTAAAAGAAGAAAAATCTGAACCGCAAGAAGAAAGCGACTCAAAAGCCGCCACGCCGGTTGAGGTTAAAGAAACGAAAAGAGAACCGGAAATAATAAAACATCCGGATGCATTAATGGATTGGCTTGCGCCCGAATACGCTTATCACGAAAAAGACAAAAATATATGGGCGCCCGCCGTATTGGGTATCGGTTCGGTTTTAGCTTTAATCTCCTACTTTATCTTAAAAAGCTTCACCAGCGTTTTGGTAAGCTTAATCGGCACGTTTACCGTGCTGATTACATTCTTTAAACATCCGCGCACGATAACTTTTGCCATCACGCCGCAAGGAGTTTATGCTGCCAAAAAATTATTTTCGTTTGACGACCTGACTGCTTTTTGGATTTTCTATCATCCGCCCGAAATGAAAGAAATAGCCTTGCGCTCAAAAAAATCTTTTATGCCCCTGATATTCATACCGCTTGGTGATACGGATCCCAACAAGATTAGAGCCATATTAATTGATTTTTTGAAAGAAGAAGAACAACAACTTTCTATAACCGATACGCTTGCAAGGTTTCTTGGCCTCTGATACATAATAAACTTAAAGTGCTCCGTCACTGGCGGGAAAACTAAAAGTTAAAAATATTAGTTATTCTTTTACGCTTTTCGTTTTAAACTTTGCGCTATCTAGCAAACTCGCCCTCGTCGTTCAACGGATAGGACGGAAGCTTGCGGAGCTTCAAATAGGGGTTCGATTCCTCTCGAGGGCACCAAACTAAATTCAAAAATCAAAATGCAAAAGTCAAAATTTTGGTTATTCGTCCCAATGCGGCTTCGGGACGAATTTTGTCTATTTTGATATCTTATAATTAATTTTACAAAACCTTCCAATGAACCCCATGGGGGTTTAAGGTAAGATTATGCCCCTATCTTTAAGTGATCCGATAACAAAACTCGCTACCGTATCCCCTGCTTTTGCGTCTAATCTTGGCCGCGGCCTTGGGTTATATACGATCCAGAATCTTTTATGGCACGTGCCCAGCAGATATGAAGATTTTTCAGAAATCACACCTATTAAAAACTTGCAAGCTGGTTCAACCGTAACCGTTACCGGGAAAATACTTTCCGTTAAAGGTACGCGAACTTGGAAAAAAAGAATGCATATACTTGAAGCCCTGCTTAGCGACGGCTCCGACAACGTAAAACTGCTTTGGTTCAACCAACCATGGCTTGAAAATAGGCTACGCGAAGGCAAGTATATTCTGGCTTCGGGCAAATACAGCGCTTCCAAAAACGGAAATTATATAGGCGTTACCTTCTGGGAAGGTATAGATGGCGAACTCTCAAGTAAAGAAAATAAGGGTCTTCTGCCCATATATCCCGAAACCGAAGGAGTAACATCCCGCTGGCTGCGCTACATAATCGGCCAGGCGCTAAAAAAAATCGGACCAATTTCCGAAACAATCCCGGAAGAAATCTTAAAAAAAGAAAATTTATTGGATATAAATACGGCCATACAGATTATACACGCACCTCAAACTAAAACCGATGCACAAAAAGCCATCAAGCGCTTAAGCTTTGAAGAATTGTTTCTGATAGAATGCGCAACTCTGCAATCCAAACTGCGAATGGCAAACCATAAAGCTCCGCCCATTTATATGGGCGTTGATTTAATAAGAGATTTCTTATCCCGTCTGCCGTGGGAATTGACTGAAGCACAAAGAAAATCGGCTTTTCAGGTATTGAAGGATATGGAAGGAGTTTCACCGATGAATCGTTTGATTATGGGTGAGGTAGGCAGCGGAAAAACTTTGGTAGCGGCCATGGCCATGCTGAATGCGGCCAAACAAGGATATCAATCGGTGATAATGGCGCCTACTGAAATTCTTGCGCAACAGCATTTTAAAGAACTGGCGCGTTTACTTGTTCCATTTCACATTCGCGTTGCGCTGTTCACCGGCTCAACATCCAAGGTTACGCCAAAACGGCTTGCGGCTTCAGCCATAACTATTTCCAAACCAAAACTATTCAAAGAAATAAAAGCTGGAGAAATAGATATTCTGGTAGGGACGCATGCCTTAATAAGCAAACGGGCCCTTGGCCAATCAAAAACGAAAAGCAGTCTATTGCCCAATGAACCGTTAAAATTCAGGAAACTGGGGCTTGCCGTGGTTGACGAACAACATCGTTTTGGCGTTGAGCAACGGGCCAATTTAAACAAGATACAGCAAGAATTCAATGCCGGATCATATACCATAAACCCTCATTTTTTAACCATGACCGCAACGCCCATTCCCCGCAGTCTTGCTTTGACCATATTCGGGGATTTGGATTTGTCGGCCATGAACGAATTGCCGTCATCCAGAAAACCCGTGAAAACAGAAATTGTGGCCATTGAAAATATAAGTCTTGTTTACGAAACAGTTCAACAAGAAATAACAAAAGGCCGCCAGGCTTTTATAGTCTATCCATTGGTCAAAAAATCAGAAAAGCTAGCCGCCAAAGCCGCGGAAATTGAATATGAAAAAATAGCCAAAGATATATTTCCAGAACTTAAAGTCGGCTTGCTCCACGGCCAGCTTAAAGCACAAGAAAAAGAAGCGGTTATGTCTGATTTTAAAAAAGGAAAAATAAATATTCTGGTCGCAACAACCGTAATAGAAGTCGGTATAGATATACCCAATGCAACGATTATGATTATTGAAGGTGCGGAAAGATTCGGCTTGGCACAACTACACCAGCTCCGCGGAAGAATAGGCCGCGGCGAGCATGAATCGATATGTTTTTTGGTAGTAGAGCAGGGCGGAAAAACCGCGCGCCTAAAAGCATTTGAAAAATCTTCATCCGGACCGGAACTCGCCGAACAAGATTTAGAAATACGCGGTCCGGGAGACATTTTGGGCGTGAAGCAATCCGGCTTGTCAGAAATAACCGCACGAGCTCTCAAAGACATAAATCTAATTGAGCGCTCTCGCGAGGCGGCCAAAGAATTTTTGCGTGAAGATCCGAATATAAAAAAATATCCCGAACTTGGCCAAAGAATTGCGCGCGTAAGCGCAAACTTACATTTGTCTTAAAGCTATTTGGTCCTGGATTTTGGGGTCACCCAAAAACCCATATATTTTCCGAAGAGCAATCGTGCTTGCGCATCCAAAGCGGGCAAGGAGCCAAAAATTATAATTATTACCGGCAAGAGAAACCATTGCAAAACTATTGATGCCGGAACTAAACGCGAAACGTACTTTGGTCGAGGCGGAAGAAGTAAGAAGGCCAAAACGCCATTGATGACAATACCAATCAGGGCAATATTAAGCATAAAACTTGTTACATAGGGTAGATTGGTCGCCAATACCGATGACTGAAAATGCTCGCCGCCGGCCACGAGTGGCAGCCAGCCGAAGATAAAAATAAGAATGGCTCCGCAAGCCCAAGACCAAAAACCATCCAATATGACCCACATATGGAATATCTTTTTCTTTAAAGATATCTGCTTTGTTTTTAAAAATCCGTAGAAAAGATACGGTATTTTTTCTGCGCCATAGGCCCATCTTCTTTGCTGCCTATAAACATTACTGATGGTGTCAATAAAATTTTCGCCCACATTAGTATCCATAGATACAGGATAAAAAAGCGGCACAACCCGATAACGGCCTTCAAACGCCAGAAAGGCCTGATAAAAAATCAACGAATCCTCTGAAACTACTTTAGTGTTCCAAAAACCTATTTTTATCAGCGAATCCAAACTCATGGCGTGCGATGAAAAAGTTTCCATTTGCTCTGGCCGCACCTGCTGGATCATTTGCCAGATGGTATTGCCAGTTGCCACAAGTCTGGAGAAAGCCGGCGCCTCCCAAATATTATTGTTATAAAGAGGAATGGGTTGATAGCTGACATGCAGAGGATCTTTGGTAATAAGAAAGGTATAAGTAAGGCAGGAAAAATATTGCGGATAAATGCGCGTATCAATATCAAAAGATGAAACAATAACCCTGCGCGGGTCAATATCCTTAGGTTGGATCAACAAGCCAACGGCTTCCCTGGCTGCCCAAGTTTCATTGGAGCCCTTACCGGCGATTTCTCCAACTATATTTGCGGGATGCTTAGTAAGAATAAGATCGGCAAAATAACTTTTAAAGTTAGCCGCAACCGCATTGGCCATCTGCCATTGATCCTCTCCCGCTCGTTCTTCGCAAGCCACAACCACCAATAATCTGTCTTTTGGGTAATCGCTTTTTGATAAAGCGGTCAAAGTTTCTTCAATAACCTCTTTCGGCTCTTTATACATGGGCAGAATCACCAAATGCCACAAATCATGCCAATCGCTTATACCTAGCTTGGGATTGTAATTGACAATGTCTTTCAGCTTAACCAACCAATTAGTACGCATGGACCGCTTAACTTTGCGATAAGAAATTATGAGATGCAAAGACAAAGACAGGACCCTCATCAGCCATATTAAGTCAAAAAGTATTATGAATATGGCTACGGCCCATGGGAGTAAAAATGAGAGCGCTGTCAAAACAAAAATAGTGCCGAAAGAGAGCAATCCTGGCAACATTTCCATAAAACGCCACACTTTGCGGCTTGCGGCATCTTGAATGTCAGGAGCCTTGCCCCAGAACAAATATGGTTTTTTAGATATGATATCTTCACTTGTGCTGTTGGACGCCATGATTTTAATTATATGTAATCTACATGCGCTATGCTATGGTCCAACGCAAAGGGCAAATTCACGAATAAAAAATCCCGCATTTTTTGCGGGATAATCGGCTAATTACTATCTGGGCAAAGTAGAACGCGAACTGCCCTCGGCTCCAGACAAGAAACTGGCGCCATCAAAATAATAAAAGTAAGGAGCATTGCGCTTGCGTGTTCTGGTCTCAAGCCATACCGGCCCAAGAAGATCAAACAGGGCCATAAGCGTTAGCCTGGTATAACTTACGTCCAAATCACGACCGTCCCAGTTGTGAACAAACAGCCACTCATGTCTATTCTTGTAGTTCGTATCTTTAATCGATACCGAAGGAAAAGAGCCCAGACCGCAATCGCGCATAAGTTCATTGCGTATATTCTCAAAAGATCCCTCTTCCATGGTGTCGGTAACAATCACCATTTGAGAGCCTCGTGCATTAGGACCATAGCGCCATAGACCAAGTTGTATGCCTACTTCTTGGGTAAGAAAATCCTGTAAGAACCTTCTATCACGGTATAGGCTGCGAACCTGCAGTAATTTATCTGTTCCGTTCAAACCATCCCAAACGTCATTATCGTTATTTTCTTCATTGGAAATAAAACTTCCTTCTGCCATAGCATCCCAGCGATTCTTGAGATCTTCAAATATGGCAAAGCCGAGATGATACGGATTTACGGCTTCGCCAAAAGCCGAAGAGGCGCCGCGCTTGGTAATAGCCGCATACCAGTCCTTGGCTTCAAAGCGCTGTTCCTCAGTAATGGGTAAAGCATTAACGATACGTTTCTGCCACAAACTGGCCCAACCTTCGTTCATGATTTTGGTTTCATACTGCCAAATGAAGTGGTCGGTTTCGTTTTCTACTACTCGGCAAAGATCTTTCTGCCAATCCTGCAGAGACGGCGAATAGTCAATGATGTAGCTCAAGAGCCAATCGCGATCTTGGCCGCCGACCAAAGGTCTTTGCACGGCAATGGCATGTGCGGCATCAAGAACTTTCTCGACTTGTTTTTCCCCATAGCGTTTCATATAAGCGTTGACGAGTTTTCTGTTTTCGGCAAGACGATTCAATATCGTATCTGGTGAAGTTTTGGCAAACCAGCGATTATTGGCAAAAAAATCATTATGCGCAATGGTATGCGCCATGATAACCAATTGAGCCACGAAACTCTGATCAGGTCTTAGGGCCGCAAAGCAGGGATCGGCATTAAAGGCCACTTCAAGGGCTCCGGCACCTTTGACATCGCGCATAGTCTGCCAAACCTGAAAGGTTTTGCCGCGCGACCAGTGCGCATGCCCCAAAGGCGCGTTATAGGCTTGTATCTCGATTAGACGATCGGGAGAAACTATAACAAAATCCATCTGGCGCGGCTGCAGCCCAAAAGATCGCGCTGTTGCATCGACAATGTTGGCCCAATGCGACAATTCTTCAACCGTCCAGTTGTGGCTCATGCTTCAGCTCCATCATTTATATGCGAAAGCATATTTATAAAGGCTCTAGCCACCTGGTTTTTTTCTTTTATGCTGACTGCTGAAAAATTAAGATAAGCCGCGGCTAACTCTTTGAATTTGGCGATAAAGGATTGGGTTGTTTTAATTTCGACGTAACCAAAAAGTTTTACAAATTTAAGTAAAGCTTCGGCAGCCTCGAGCGCCGGATCGCGATCTCTATCTTCGTTTTCACCGTCTGAGCAGTGCACGAAATAAACATCCCAAAAAGCCGGCTGGTACTTCTCGCCAATAATGCGCTTAGCTTCTTTATAGGCAGATGAAATTGCCGTGCCCCCAGAAGAAACTCGCGTAAAGAATTCTTTCTCACTAACCTCACTGGCCTCGGTGTGATGCGCGATAAAAACTGTTTTAACATTAGTATATTTTCTGCGCACCCATTTTGTTATTAACCAGCACATCGCCTTAGAAATATATTTCTTCTCGTCACTCATTGAACCTGAAACGTCTCGCGCAAGTATGACAACCGCGTTTGATTCTGGGCGTGGTTCTCGCACGCGCCTGCGAAAACGCAGGTCTTCTTCTCTGAATGGAAAACGTTCTGCGGAGACGGCGCCTTGCGCAATGCGACGCTTAATTCTGCGCTTAGCTGAAGCGCGCCTGTGCAGACGCGACATATTGCCGCGCGGCTGAGTGCCCTTGGATTTACTGACCCGATCAAGTTCGAGAGCGCCTTTAACTTTGGGCTCAAGATCCGGCAAGTTAAGATCGGCAATAAGGGCATCAAAAATTTCGTCCACCGTGTATTCTTCGTAAATCTCTTCACCTGGCTCACTGCCAGCCTGCTGTCCATTACCTTGGGATTGGCCAGGCTGGGAACCTGGAAGCTGTTGGCCTTTCCGCACGCCGCCGCCTTCACCCACCCCTTGAGGCGCATGTCCAAAACGGAATTGGGGCTCTTTAAGCGTGGAGATTTTAACACGTATTTTCCTGCTGCCTTCCGAGGAAATAACTTCTTCATTAGCGATCAAATCGTGCAGGCGCTTCATCAAATTCTTGTGGATTAGCGCTTTATGGCGCTTAATATCGCGCTGGATAAAACGCGGGCCTTCATCACGCCTATCGGATATCCTTACGGACATTGTTGACCTCGTCCAAAGATTTTCAAGGATAGATTGTTCATACTTTAACTCAAGTTTGCGGGCATGTAAAGAAATTCTAAAAATTAAAAACCCCAGCTTGCTGGGGTTAAAAAATAGTTATGTTGTCCAAAGATCTGAAGCGGAGGCCAGAACGCGGTCAACGCAATCTTCGTGATAGCCGCGCGTAAGCATTTCGGCAACAACCGAGCGATAGATAAGCGCATCTTCTTCCGAAAGGAGCGCGGATGACTGCGGAATGCGCAAAATGTTCTGCAGGCGCGTCCACAAAACGGATTCAATGGCTCTACGCAGACGCGGATGAACATCCCACTTGGGTTGTTCTTTGTTGCGCGTTTCGTAATCAATCAGCCAATCAACAAACTCCTCACGGAAACCATCAAGATCGTTGGCGCGTACACCGAGATGCTTTTCTATTACGCTTAAAACGTCTTCGCTATACTCAGGAAATATGCTTTCATCTTGGCTATGAATGCGGGCTTTATGCCTTACGCTCCAACGCCGCAAATGATCGCAATATTTATAGAAAAGATTAAGAGCCAATTCTTGCATTGCCTTGCTGCTTATAAACTTAAGGTCATTATCGAGACTGTTGAGGTAAAAAACGTCGGCTTGGGCAAGCACTTCCTGGAAATAGTTGAATTCAGGAAGAGTTAATTCCCCTACCTCAAAATTTCTCTTGAGGCTTTGTGAAACTTGATTTCGCAAATCACTCCAGATTAAACAAGCTCCTCCTGATCTTGCATAAGCCTCACCAAGCACTTTAGTGAAGAAACGGCTATCCAAACCCATCAAGCCATCTTTTGGCGACATCTGCAGCAATTTCTGAGGCGTGTTCATAGGATCGATGCCGAAGCCATCATAAATCAACGCCTTATCATAACCTATGGGCTTATCAATCTGAGGATCGCAACGAGTTATAACCGCATGGAAGGCTAAAGCTTCCAGGGTATGCGGCGAGATGTTTGACCTTCCGTACAAAGAACGCTGACGTTCCTTTTCATAAACCTTGGCTTCTTCGGTATAACGCAAAAGATGTCTATACAGTATCGGCTCAACGCGGCCAATAAGCGCCTCGCTGTTTGGGTCAGACAGGAACTTGTGCCAACTTCCCATGTTAGAGTGGAAAACCTGGCAAGAATCGTGCGAAACCAGCTCGTATTGACCGGGCGAATCAACAGTGCCTTCCTGCGTAGAGAAGATGATGGGATACAAATATTGAGAATCGTTATTCCATCCTTCTCGGAATTCGCCGATGCCGCGGTTCATTTTGTTGAATGCTCCGCGTAAAACCATGGTGCGCGGGTCGCCTTCATCGTATTTATCAAGATCCTTAATAGAAATGGTGCCGATAAGAACACCGATATCTTGGTTGTTAGGATCAACAGGATCCACTACGGCAATGCCAACGCCGCGGCGCGAAGAAATTTTTCTCTTCACTACCGGGAACTTACGCCATTCAAAATTATATTCCTGTTCAAGACGTAAACGGCACTGCGGGCATATATCGCCTCTGAACGTCGGATGCGTTGGTAAAGCAGACGGGGTAGATCCGGGCATAAATCCGTATTCTTCGGCCAATGCGTTGCGCTTATTCAAAGGCGTAATCCACATTGGATGATCATTATTGTCGCAGCCTTTAAGCGTGTAAATAACCTGTCCGGTTATCTTGCGCTTCATGAACTCGATCATCTGCGATTTGCCTGTGCCGCGCGGGCCCACCAAAGCAAAAACCTGTCGCGCGTCTTCAGCTCCCTTGGCGGCCGAAGCCATAAACAGAGTCAACTGGGCCAACTCCCGCTCCCTGCCGAAAAATTGACCGTAGAAGGATTTAGGAACATTCAATGTCTGGCCAGGAATAAGTCCTATGGCTTGCGAAGCTTTCGCATTGGTTTCATGAGAAATCTTGATGAATCCAGGCTCTTCAAAAACCGCGCGATAAATCATCTGCGCCGCACTCTCAAGCATTTGAGGATCAGATTTTGCTTTCTCCAGAAAATCAGCTACGGTCATCTCTGGTTTTGGCTGAGACGGTGGAATCGGCTTTGTGTCTTCAATTGAAGTTTCCTTATTGCCGGTTAATTGCGGCATTTCTTCGACAGACTCGTCCGAGGGTTGATTCCTGTTAGCTGAAAGTGTTTTGTTCAAAGCGCTTAATCGCTTTTCGATTAACACGGCTGCAAATACAATCAACGCGGCCGCAATCAAAAAGATTGCCGAGGCAAAAACCAGCAACTCGATGTTCATGATTGGCTCCTGCTTTCTAAAGCTTTATCAATGAACTTTTAGTTGCCTTTAGCGTACGAAAATAATTAGCAAGAGTCAATAATTAGGATTTGATTTTGAGTTTTGCGAACTCTTCTTCGAGACGTTGCGCCATTTGCCAGGTGGCGATAGCGTCTGGCAAGGCGCGGTGATGATCATCGGCTGATATGCCGAAATACCGCATGGCCGAAGACAAACTGAAACGCGGCGCGAATTTTTCTTCCTGGCCAGTGAGATAAGCCCAGCGGATAAAGTCCATTTTTATATCCCGCCAAGTATAATCAAGGGCGAAATCATCAAGCACTAACCCAAGCCTGTTCATGGCCGGCTCCAAAAAAGAGCGGTCAAAAGAAACGTTCCAGCCTACGGGCGTGGCACCTCGCGCACGCTCGCCAAATATCTTTATTGCTTCAGCAATAGGCAATGCATCACGCCACTCTTCTTCATTCCAGCGGTTTACAGCCAATGCTTCAGGTTCGGCTTTTTCTATATGTTCTGGTTTAACTTTTATGGCAAACGAATCCATCATCGCCAAATTATCGGCGCGCGCAATAACCACTCCTATTTCCAGCAATTCGTGCATGCCAGGATAGCGCCCGGTAGTCTCCGTATCCAAAAAAGCCAGTGGTCTTATATTTGGGTCATTATTGATATCATTAGAATTCATTAAATATAAGAGTATAGCCAAGCCTTAATTTTGTCCAGTTTCAAAACCAAACCATGGGCGTAAACCCCGTTAGAGGCAGCCCGCCCCGCAGGCACTTTTTGGGCCTGCCTCTGGCGGAGGCGTGGCCTCTAACGGGGTAAACAAAAAATCCTCGCAAATTATGGAGGAATATTTTTGAAACAAGAAAGTTCTAATGAGGGACTTCTCCGGATATTTTAGATATCACGATATACAGAAAGCCAATCAATCAATTTCTTACGATGCTGATCTATAGACCACATATTGCCTTTCTTAAAAAGCATGGGATAGGTTCCCTGAAACTTTTTTAATATTGCGACAGAGGCTTGCGGAAAACTTGCGGGAATATTTTTATTGTATGAAGCCAAAAACGCCGGAAGCGGTATGAGTCTCTGGTTAAGCTCCATTTCTTCTTTGTTCCTTTTCATCCCGTTAGAGATAGGAAGCGCTTTACGGAGGAATTTAAAGCGCTTCCGTAAATTGCGCCTTGATCTTGTTTAAAAATTTAATATCTGTATACCGTACAAATTACTTATAATTTCCCGTTATGCTGTCTCTAACGGGATTCATCATTAATAATAATACAATGGATTGATCTAAAAAGCAAATGTAGCCCCGACGGGAATCGAACCCGTATTGCCGCCTTGAAGGGGCGACGTCCTAACCATTAGACGACGGGGCCATTACCTCAAATTCAAAATGCAAAAGTAAAAAGTTTGGTGAGTCGCCAAGGGCGACATTTTTAATCTCCGCTTCGCGGAGATACTTTAGTTTTACACTTTCCGCTTTAAGCCTTACGCTTCCTTGCACTTCCAAAAGTATCAAAAATGTCTCAATATAGCAACAGTATGATTATACTTGGAATTGAAACTTCTTGCGATGATACCTGCGCTTCTATTGTCAGGGCTTCGGGTTCAATCAAAAATCCGAAGTTCAAGATTTTAAGCAACGTGGTATCTTCGCAAGTTAAAATCCACAGAAAATACGGCGGGGTTATGCCGGCTATGGCCGCGCGGGCACACGCCAAAAACATCGTTCCTGTATTCAAAAAGGCTTTCAACGCGGCAAAAATAAAGCCCAAGGAAATAGACTTAATATCCGTAACCGATCATCCGGGACTTATGCCAGCTTTACTTGTCGGCGTTAATGCCGCACGCGCATTAGCCTGGGCGCTTAAAAAACCTATTTTGGGCATTGATCATATGCAAGGACACGCGGTCGCACATTTGTTGGTGCCAACAAATGTACCAAAATCCAAAACCCAAATTCCAAATTCCAAAACGATAAAATTTCCGGCGGTTGGTTTGCTGGTTTCTGGCGGACATACCCAAATTATTTTAATGCAAGACTACAATCACATGAAACTTATAGGCGAAACTTTGGATGATGCCGCTGGCGAAGCTTTTGATAAAGTTGCGCGCATGCTTGGCCTACCCTTTCCGGGAGGACCGCCTGTCGCCGCTGCTGCAGCGGCTAAGCGTAAAACGCAAAGCGCAAAGCGAAAAATAAACATTACCTTGCCACGACCGATGATGAATTCTGGTGATTATAACTTCAGTTTTTCTGGCTTAAAAACAGCTGTCTTATACCTGACGCAAGATCTTCATAAAAAATACGGCAAGCGATTGCCTCAAGAAATAAGAAATGAAATATGCGCGGAATTTCAACAAGCGGTAGTGGACGTATTGCTATCAAAAACTTTGCGCGCGGCAAAAAAATATAACGCCAAAACTGTGATTATTGGCGGCGGAGTTTCGGCCAACCAAGAATTAAGGCGTCAGCTATCCGAACGCATAACTTATGAACTGCCAAAAACAGTACTTAAAATACCTACAGTTGGTCTTGCTTTAGATAATGCGGCTATGATAGCCGCGGCTGGATATTTTCAGTGGCTTGGAGGCAAGCGCGGTACGTGGAAGAACGTACGTGTACGCTTATAAGAAATCTGTTATTATGGTTGGGTATTCATGGAATTGCCCAAGAATTACGATCCACAAGCAACAGAAAAAGAGATATACGCTCGATGGGAAGCGAGCGGTTTTTTTAATCCTGATAATTTACCCGGCAACGGCGAACCATATACCATAATAATGCCGCCGCCCAATGCCAACGCTCCTCTGCATGTTGGTCATGCCTTAGGGTTTACAATCGAAGATATTCTCATACGCTATCACCGCATGCGCGGCTTCAAAACGCTATGGCTGCCAGGCACCGATCACGCCGGTTTTGAAACACAAGTGGTATTTGAGAAAAAACTTGAAAAAGAAGGCCGCAGTCGTTTTAAAATGCAGCGCGAAGAGTTCTACAAAGAAATATGGGGCTTTGTCCAAGAAAACAAACACAATAGCGAAGAAGGCATCAAACGCCTCGGCGCATCCTGTGACTGGTCGCGCAATGTATTTACGCTTGATCCGCGCATCATAAAAATAGTATATGAAACATTCAAAAAAATGGTTGATGATGGCCTGGTATATCGCGGCGAGCGCATCTCAAACTGGTGCACCAAACACCAGACCACGCTTTCTGACCTTGAAACAAAATACGAAGAGCGCCAGGACCCGCTTTATTATATGAAATATGGACCGTTTACACTCGCCACGGTGCGTCCGGAAACCAAATTCGGCGATACTGGCGTTGCCGTAAATCCCAACGACGAGAGATATAAACAATATATCGGTCAGGAAATAGAAGTTGAAATGTTCACCCAGCCCCAGTTTCATGAAACCGGGGCTGGGCAGGCCGGACCGGTAAAACTGCGCGTGATAGCTGACGAAGCCGTGGATCCTGAATTCGGAACTGGAGTCGTTAAAGTGACGCCGGCACATGACCCGGCAGACTTTGAGATATGGACGCGCCATAAAGATGAAATTCCGGGACCGAAACAGGTTATAGACAAATTCGGTCGCCTAAATGAACTTACCGGCCCATATGCGGGAATGAAAATAAAAGAGGCGCGCGAAAAAATAGTTGCCGATCTCAAAGCACGTGGCCTGCTAGTAAAAATTGATGACGCTTATAAACACAACGTTCAATTATGCTACAAATGCGGCAACGTAATTGAACCATTAATAGTTCCGCAATGGTATGTGGCGACAACTAAACCATTACCAAATGGGTCTTCGCTTAGAGATATGGCGGTAAGGGCTGTTAATATTGGAACGACGTTAGATGAAAAACTTAAGAAAAATATAAATAAAGATACTGATCTGGGCGTTAAAATAATTCCTGACAGATTTAGAGCAATATTTCTTCACTGGATGAATAATCTTCGTGACTGGCCAATCAGTCGTCAGATTTGGTGGGGCATCCCCATTCCGGTGAAATACTGCGCCGACTGCGGAGAAAATATCATAGATACTGAAGATAAAATCACTGCTTGTCCAAAATGCGCATCGCAAAAACTGAACAAGGATCCTGATACCTTTGATACTTGGTTTTCTTCAGGACAATGGCCGTATGCAACTTTAATGGCTAATGGAGAAAAAGATTTTGAAACTTACTTCCCTACTTCGGTTATGGAGACGGGATGGGACATTCTGTTTTTCTGGGTTGCGCGCATGATAATGCTTTCTTATTATCGAATCGGGAAAGAGCCGTTCAGAACGGTGTTTCTGCATGGCCTGGTACGCGACAAAGACAGGCAAAAAATGTCCAAAAGCAAAGGAAATGTGGTTGATCCATTGGGCGTAATTGACACTTACGGAGCCGATGCGCTTCGTTTCGCTCTAATTTTCTCAACTGCCGCCGGCAACGATATTCCTTTGGCTGAAGAAAAAATACGCGGAATGAAGCATTTTGCCAATAAACTATGGAACATTTCACGCTTTATAATTATGAACGTTGAAGGCGCGAAATTACCGAAAGAAGCACCAAGACCGTTAACAGAACCGGATAAAAAAATTACTAAAGAATTGAACGATACGATTAAAACCGTAACCAAAAATCTGGATAATCTGGCCTTGCACGAAGCGGCGCAAAATATTTACCAGTTTACGTGGCATGAGTTCGCCGATATTTATATTGAAGCCGCGAAAACGCAACTGAAAAATGCGTCGGAGAAAGCCGATACGCAAAAAATATTACTTTATTCTCTAAGCCAAATTCTTAAACTTCTCCATCCCTTTATGCCATATATTACCGAAGCGATTTGGGATAATATAAAAGGAGACGGATCGTCGCTCTTAATGATAGAGTCGTGGCCAAAAACCCAAAAATAAACACATGCAGATTAATCTATCTTCTTTTGTAATTCTGGCCATAATGGGATTATTGCCATCCATTATTTGGCTGGCTTTTTATCTGCACGAGGACGTAAAACCTGAACCAAAACGCCTCGTGCTTTGGGTTTTTGTTGTGGGAATGATCTCGGCTTTCGCCGCCGCTATTCTTGAAGTAAATGTTGCTTGTTTCATTTTACCATCCGAATGCGCACAAACATCCGGCCAAGTTATGAATGCGCTCAAAGAAGTCACGACACCGGTTTTCTTATTTTTTAACTTCTTTGGTATTGCCTTCATTGAAGAAATAGTCAAATATCTGGCGGTATTCTTTACGGTGCTAAGAAAAAGGGATTTCGATGAACCGATTGACGCGATGATATATATGATTATCGCCGCGCTGGGGTTTGCGGCTGTTGAAAACGTTTCCACAGTAAACTATCTTGCCGGACATAGGGCTCAATTTCATGACATTACCGCAGTGCTGACACTACGTTTCCTGGGAGCAACATTCTTGCACACCCTATCATCCGGCATGGTCGGATATGCTTTAGCTCGGGCCTTTTTCAGTAAAAAATCTCATTTCATATTGCTTATTCCCGGGGTTGCGATTGCAACGTTAGTTCACGGACTGTATAATATATTCGTGGGTATTACGGCAGAAACAGAACTTGGCAGCGAAAACTTTAATTACTTTTTTAGATCCATAATATTATTACTTGTGGTCAGCGCGGCGGGTTTATTTGTACTAATACAACATTTACACCGTTTGAGCCGCAACCACAATTTTGTAAATTTAGGCGACCATGCACAAGAAAGTTAATTATCAAGGTTTAGTGTTTAGGGTAAGGGGTTTAGTTAAATAAAACTATGCCTTGCGCCCCAACTTCTATAACCTCATTTAAAAATGACCGATAAACAAAATAGCCCTAAATCTTTTTTTGAACGGTTGACCGGTACTCTTAAATTTGATGAAAACGAGGCCGTTGATGCAACGAC